>NZ_CBDAMB010000055.1:0-128 GCF_965197125.1 Pseudomonas spartinae | reverse complement strand
CCCCCCCCCCCCCCCCCCCCCCCCCCCCCCCCCCCCCCCCCCCCCCCCCCCCCCCCCCCCCCCCCCCCCCCCCCCCCCCCCCCCCCCCCCCCCCCCCCCCCCCCCCCCCCCCCCCCCCCCCCCCCCCC
>NZ_CBDAMB010000054.1:0-251 GCF_965197125.1 Pseudomonas spartinae | reverse complement strand
AGCGGGGCTGCTGTACCCGCTGACGGGGCATCTTCTGTCGCCCTTGATTGCTGCGCTGGCGATGAGTGTCAGCTCGGCGTCGGTGGTCTTCAATGCTCTGAGGTTGAAATCAACGGACATCGGATAGCGTCCTCATCATCGGGGACTCCATCAACGTGCAAGGTCGCCATCAGCTCACGAGCCAGACACCCGGTGCCATGGCCGTAGAAGCCGTCGACCTGAGAGATCTCGTCAACTTCGCCAGGAACTTT
>NZ_CBDAMB010000053.1:0-252 GCF_965197125.1 Pseudomonas spartinae | reverse complement strand
CGATGCGGATCACTGGGTGAGCCCACGGACAAAGCGGGCGCAGCCTTCAGGGTCGGAGGCTGGCCATTTGACGGTGATCGCTTGCTCGCCAAGCGGTAGCTCGATCATCACCGATGCTTCAGTCGACGTAAGCGTCCGCCGAACTCACCTTGCGTGATTCAGGCAGGTACCCACTGATGCGGCAGTAGTTGGCCGATCTCACTCGCCCGCTGCGTCGGCAGTCGTGTCAGCACGTCCTTGAGATAGGCATAC
>NZ_CBDAMB010000052.1:0-255 GCF_965197125.1 Pseudomonas spartinae | reverse complement strand
ATGCGGTGGCGGTGCTAATCATTGCGTGTCCCTGCGCTCTGGGTCTGGCAACCCCGATGTCCGTCATGGTTGCGACTGGCAAGGCCGCTAGCAGCGGTGTGTTGTTCCGCGATGCCAGCGCCATCGAGAATCTATGCAAGATCGACACGCTCATCGTCGACAAGACTGGAACCCTGACTGAGGGGCGTCCCGTATTTCATAGTGCGGAAGGGACAGGCGGTTACGACTCCAATGAAGTGCTGCGCCTGGCTGCTA
>NZ_CBDAMB010000051.1:0-255 GCF_965197125.1 Pseudomonas spartinae | reverse complement strand
TCCAAGGACGAAGAAAGGACATAGATCGCATGCAAAAGACCTCCTGCCATCATGACCAGGATCATTCACATAACTCGCACGCCCACTCCGAGAGCCAGCGCGACCCGGTGTGTGGCATGGAGGTCAAACCTGATGGCCCTTATCGCGAGAGCTTTGAAGGGAAGGCCTATCATTTCTGCAGTGCGAAGTGCCTAGAGAAATTCCAAGCAGATCCTCATCAGTACATGAGCCATCAGTCTCATGGGGAGCATCACC
>NZ_CBDAMB010000050.1:0-255 GCF_965197125.1 Pseudomonas spartinae | reverse complement strand
AAGCGGTGGTGGGAGGTGCTGCCGACTTTCTGAGTGCAGCCATTCAAGCGCGAGAGCGCAATAGACACCTTGCCCGACCGATCGCAAGACGCTCTGTAGGCAGCACATTACTTCTCAAGGGGCTGGAAGCGGATGTCTCGGTTGTCCTGCATCCTGAGCTTATGACCCCCCAGAATCTATACGTCGCACTGACGAGGGGCGCAAGGCATGTCGTGGTGTGTTCACCAACCCCCATCCTTACGCCCGTGGTAAACG
>NZ_CBDAMB010000049.1:0-255 GCF_965197125.1 Pseudomonas spartinae | reverse complement strand
GTCACGGGCGTCGCCAGAGCCAGCTCGACCCAGTTCTGGGTCGTGCCATGAAACAGTTGCAAGGAATGGCCGGCCATCGCCAATACGGTCACGATGACGGTCAACGGTAGGGTCCACCAGAACCGCATCGAGAAGTCCTTCAGCTCTGGATTTTCCTCCTCTTCCAGCTCCGGGATGACAGGTTCCAGCGTCATCCCGCAGATCGGGCAGTTTCCGGGAGCCGGTTGACGGATTTCTGGATGCATCGGGCAGGTG
>NZ_CBDAMB010000048.1:0-255 GCF_965197125.1 Pseudomonas spartinae | reverse complement strand
AGACTACCTACGACAGCTCAAGCAGCTGGCGGATCGGGTGCAGCCTCAGTGGGTGTCTGATCACCTGTGCTGGAGTCGAGGCAACGCCCATCAACTTCACGATCTGCTACCGCTGCCGTTTACCCAGGAGAGCCTGCTGCATGTCGCGGCCCGGGTGCGCTTGGTGCAGGATGTTTTGGAACGTCCCATCGTGCTGGAGAACGTTTCCTCCTACGTGCAGTGGACAACATCCAGCATGAGCGAGTCTCAGTTCCT
>NZ_CBDAMB010000047.1:0-268 GCF_965197125.1 Pseudomonas spartinae | reverse complement strand
ATACGGGGCCATAGCTCAGCTGGGAGAGCGCCTGCCTTGCACGCAGGAGGTCAGCGGTTCGATCCCGCTTGGCTCCACCACTCTCTACGCGTTACGTTGCAAGAGAAAGAGTTCAGAAATGAGCGCTCAGGGTAGACCTGATGAGTGCTGATTTCTGGTCTTTTGACCGGTACGAATATCGTTCTTTAAAAATTTGGATATGTGATAGAAGTGACTGATTAATTGCTTTCACTGGCAATTGATCTGGTCAAGGTAAAATTTGTAGTTC
>NZ_CBDAMB010000046.1:0-269 GCF_965197125.1 Pseudomonas spartinae | reverse complement strand
GAACTACAAATTTTACCTTGACCAGATCAATTGCCAGTGAAAGCAATTAATCAGTCACTTCTATCACATATCCAAATTTTTAAAGAACGATATTCGTACCGGTCAAAAGACCAGAAATCAGCACTCACCAGGTCTACCCTGAAGCGCTCATTTCTGAACTCTTTCTCTTGCAACGTAACGCGTAGAGAGTGGTGGAGCCAAGCGGGATCGAACCGCTGACCTCCTGCGTGCAAGGCAGGCGCTCTCCCAGCTGAGCTATGGCCCCGTAT
>NZ_CBDAMB010000045.1:0-315 GCF_965197125.1 Pseudomonas spartinae | reverse complement strand
GTGGCAGTTGCGTGAGCAAAATCACGAAGGCCATTCAAGCTCTGGATCAGGATGCACGAGTAGAAGTGGATCGAGCGGCCGGCAAGGTCACCGTTGAGAGCACAGAAAGTGCCGAATCGATCCGCGAACTCATCCAGGAGCTTGGCTATTCGGCCCAGGTCAGCGCTTGAGCGCTGACCTGCTATCCCACTAAATCTCCAGTTCTGAGAGCTCTTTTAGCCCTGGGATACTGGTGACCTCGTTGGTCATACCTTCTGAACCATCTCGGCCGCGAAGCCAGTTTGAGTGATCGCCTGGCTCGCGCATTTCCAGCGT
>NZ_CBDAMB010000044.1:0-381 GCF_965197125.1 Pseudomonas spartinae | reverse complement strand
GCCTACAGAGCGTCTTGCGATCGGTCGGGCAAGGTGTCTATTGCGCTCTCGCGCTTGAATGGCTGCACTCAGAAAGTCGGCAGCACCTCCCACCACCGCTTGCATTGCAGACCGGCAGCAGTACAGAGCCTCCGGTCGGTATACACGTGCCCCGTGCTGCTCAGCGAGCGTATCGATCACACGGAGCGCTTGCCCCAATGTTGGCGCTGCTACGAAATCGATCGCCGCAGCCTCGGCCGCGGTCGGAGGCGTTTGGGCCCTTCCTGCACGCAGCGACTCCACGCGCGTTCGCAGGTTTGCTGCACCTACCCCCGTCATTACGCTGGAAGCAAACTCCACAAGTTGTGCCAGAGCATTGGCACCCTGCAAGTCAAAGTTCCT
>NZ_CBDAMB010000043.1:0-391 GCF_965197125.1 Pseudomonas spartinae | reverse complement strand
GGTCATACCTTCTGAACCATCTCGGCCGCGAAGCCAGTTTGAGTGATCGCCTGGCTCGCGCATTTCCAGCGTGTCATAGGAGTACCGCTTGCGCTTGAACAGGCTTTTCAATGCAGCGAACTCGTGGCTTTTTTCGTCTTCTATGCCGACGACTTCTCCTGCAAGCCGCTCCCAGTGACCAACGCCGTCGGCCAGCATTGCCTGATAGGTCTCCGGGTCAAGCAAGGCTTGCTGTTTGAAATGCATGATGCGGTGAGTCATAGAAGCGCTCGGAGTGGCCAAAGAGAGAGCGCTAGCCTAAAGGTTCCGGGTCATTCGTGTAATAGCTGGCCGCGCTTTAGCAAACCGTCGTTGACCCACAACTTCAACCAGGTCGCGGCTTGCAAGGGAG
>NZ_CBDAMB010000042.1:0-409 GCF_965197125.1 Pseudomonas spartinae | reverse complement strand
GGCGAGCTATGGGCACCCTGCTTGTCACATCAAGGCCTGCGGTTGGCGGCACAAACCGCGGCAGAACTGCCCGGCAGTGTCACGTCTTGGCGCTCACAGCACGAACCCGGCTACCCGCACCCGGAACACGGTAGTCTGTACGTGTTCGGCCACCACGACGTGCGGGAATGCAAACTCGCTTTTGGCGCGGGCGAGCACGGGCGCATCCTGCTGAGCTGGGAGGGATTCGGCGACATCTTCTGGGACGCGGAGTACAGCGCGAACGTCCCTTTCCGCTGCCAGTGTGCCGCCGCGACGAATGCCACCTAACCACGCCCTATGAGCACGGATGCCATCCAGGAAGTAAGAGTCGAGGTGGATGCATCGACGCTTCGGCGTTCTTCTGTCGGTTCCATCACCGGTGTTGTGA
>NZ_CBDAMB010000041.1:0-446 GCF_965197125.1 Pseudomonas spartinae | reverse complement strand
ATCATCAAATCAGAGTTTCCATTGATAAGATTGACATACTTATCTTTCAAGCTTGGCTTGTCTTTGGTGGCATTGCCATTGTCATCATATTCAGATACCTGACGGCTGATGTAAATAACATTCATTGGCAATGCTTTGAGGTCAATGACTAATTCTGTGATAGCTTGGTTAAAGAAGTCGTATCCTTTGCCGTATGGAATTTCCGACAAGGATTTCAAGCGAGGTTTACCAACTGGGGTTAATTCATCACAAACTGCAATCTTAATCATTTCAATAACATCGTCAATTACATCAATAACGACTGTTTCATAAGAGTGCTTCTGTGTCTGGAGAGCAAGCAAGATATCTCCAAGCTGCTTAATTACTGAATTGGTAATTCGTCCCTTGTCATCTTTTTCATTGATCAGCTGAATGCTTGGAACAGTGTTAGCTTCTGCATTCCCGTC
>NZ_CBDAMB010000040.1:0-462 GCF_965197125.1 Pseudomonas spartinae | reverse complement strand
ATATAGGAGATAAGTTCTAAAAAGAACTTGTTAGAAGTCAAACGTGAGTCATATTTTAAAAGCAATTTTCGGAAAATGTCGTTACTTGATACATAATGGCCTAAATCCAAATGGTAAAGATATAACTTACTAATATCACTTATAACCCCCTCACCTATAAAGGTAAAATGGCAAATTTCCTGTAACGCTTTGGCTACGATTGCAACACTTGGTCGTGGGATTTCTACCCTTTCGTTTTTCTTTCCTTCATTGACGATATAGGAGTTTTCCTTACGCCATTGATCCCCAAGCTCCCAAATCCTACTATAAAGTTCCCACATCGTTCTAGGAGGTTGTTCTTGCTCTCTGACCTCCAAGATTTCACTTTTTAGGTTTGCTAATTCTTCTAGTTCTATGGTTCTAACCTCTCTTTCTATATTCAGCCCGTGCTATACTACTAAAACTGCGGTCTAGCTCTTCAAT
>NZ_CBDAMB010000039.1:0-469 GCF_965197125.1 Pseudomonas spartinae | reverse complement strand
CAGTATTGGCTCACTGTTTGCGCGACTTGCTGACGGCGTAGCTCAATTTCACGACCATCTAAATATTTACGTTCACCTTTATTATCCATCTCATAGACTCGCCCGCCTTGGTTTAAGTTGGCCAGGGTATTTTGTAAGGATTTGCAGCGCTCCGCATCTTGCTGTTTTTTGAGTTGCTGATTTTGTGCTTCAAGTTCAGCAGCGCGTTTTTGATCGGCTGTCAGCGTTGGTGATACACCTGATGCAGCACCTGTGCTATTGCCAGCGGTTGCAGGTGCACGACTACTAGGTCCAAGTTCACGGGTATTAACCACTTGCACTTGTCGCAAATTAACACCATTGGTCGGGGCATATTGGCTATAATGCGGCACACCATTTTTGTCAGTCCACTTGTAGTAAGTGGCTGCATTTGAATTCGCCATAACGAATGGTGATAACATGAGTGATAACAAAAACAGTGGCTTTAACA
>NZ_CBDAMB010000038.1:0-490 GCF_965197125.1 Pseudomonas spartinae | reverse complement strand
TGATGAACCATTCCGTGCTCTTGCGTTTAAGATCATGGATGACCGTTTTGGTGCATTAACCTTCGTTCGTGTTTACTCAGGTAAACTGAAGAAAGGCGATACCATTTTGAACAGTGCGACAGGTAAAACTGAACGTATTGGCCGCATGGTAGAAATGCACGCTGATGACCGTAATGAAATCGACTCTGCGCAAGCGGGTGACATCATTGCTATCGTTGGTATGAAGAACGTGAAAACTGGTCATACTCTGTGTGATCCTAAACACGAATGTACTCTTGAGCCAATGATCTTCCCAATCCCAGTTATCTCTATCGCGGTTGCGCCTAAAGATAAAGGTGGTTCTGAGAAGTTAGGTGTTGCACTTGGTAAAATGGTTTCTGAAGATCCATCATTCCAAGTTGAGTCAGACGAAGAGACTGGCGAAACTATCCTGAAAGGGATGGGGGAACTTCACCTAGATATCAAAGTAGATATCCTTAAGCGTACGCAC
>NZ_CBDAMB010000037.1:0-606 GCF_965197125.1 Pseudomonas spartinae | reverse complement strand
GCTGCATGGGGGCCTTGGAACGTTGGGCTCTGGCCACCATCTGAACGATCTGCGACAGCATGGTCTCGGCACCGACCTTCTGCGCCTCCATCACCAGGCTGCCGTGGGTGTTCAGGGTGGCACCGATGAGGGTATCCCCTGCCCGCTTGGTGACGGGCACCGGCTCGCCGGTGAGCATCGACTCGTCGACAGCGCTCTCGCCCTCCAGCACGGTGCCATCCACCGGGACTTTTTCGCCCGGCCGGACACGCAAGTGGTCACCCTGATGGACGTGGGTCAGCGGAATATCTTCTTCCTGGCCGTCAGGCCTGATGCGCCGGGCAGTCTTGGGGGCCAATCCCAGCAGTGACTTAATGGCGGCAGAGGTCTGCGAGCGGGCTTTGAGTTCGAGCATCTGGCCCAACAGCGTGAGCGAGATGATCACCGCGGCGGCCTCGAAGTAGACGCCGATGCGTCCATCCTGAACGAAGGCCGCCGGGAACCACTGCGGAACCAAGGTAGCGGCCACGCTGTAGAGGTAGGCAGCGGCCGTTCCCAAACCGATCAGGGTCCACATGTTGGGGCTGCGGTGGCGGATGGAGTCAATGCCGCGGGTGAAGAATACCC
>NZ_CBDAMB010000036.1:0-937 GCF_965197125.1 Pseudomonas spartinae | reverse complement strand
GAAGCGCACGGTTTCACCTGGCTTCACATCGATCGTTTTCTGGCTGTAGTTGATGTCGTCCATCTTTACCAAGATGGTACGAGTCGCTGGCGTCGCCTGGGCCTGCTGCCCAATGCCATTGCTACTGCCGCCGACCTCGGCAAATGCCGGAAAGGTGGTGCTGATGAACAGAGTGCTGATCAGCAGTTTAAGGGGTAAGCGTTTCATGGTGAGACCTCGCGATGGGTGCTGGAAATCTCATGCTATTCCCCGCTTCCTGCCAGGCCGCTGACCCCAAAACTACAATTGCGTCAGCTGGGAAAAAGCACGGCGCCATAAAGGCGCCGCTAGGCCAAAGGAGCAATCACGGAAGGCCTGGAAGATGGGAAAATCCTTATCGATGGCACTCTTTGTCGGCCATCATTAGCTTGTGCTCGCGGATCATTTGAGCCAGCACGTCGTCTACCAGCTTGTCATGCTTTTCCATCCAGGCCAGATGCTCTTCGGCAGACATGTTTGGCGCGGGATGTTCGTTGTGCAGCTGGCTCATGATGTCTTCGAGCATGTTCATATGCTCCTTCATGTGCACATGCCGCTCGCCGACCGGGGCCTTCTCCGCCTGGATCAGCACGGCTTCTGCTTTGTCGCGCATCTGCTGGATGCGCTCGAATACACGGTCGCTGCCCCCTTCGGCCCAAGCCATGGAAGACAGCAGTAGCGAACCAACCAGAAGCAAAGGTTTCAGCGATTTCATGGGCAGTCTCCATCAGTGCAAACTATGGCCGGCACCTCTGCTTTTGGTCTGTCGAGGGCCGAGAGCACAACCTAGTACTCATGCTTGCACCCTAGACAAGCCACCCTGTCAGTGAGCTGAAGTCAGAATTACATTTTCGTAAGCTTCTGGTTGGGGCCGCGGTTTGCCTGCAAACTCAGGCCACCCGACTTTTGGAGTCTGCAC
>NZ_CBDAMB010000035.1:0-972 GCF_965197125.1 Pseudomonas spartinae | reverse complement strand
CTATCCGATGTCCGTTGATTTCAACCTCAGAGCATTGAAGACCACCGACGCCGAGCTGACACTCATCGCCAGCGCAGCAATCAAGGGCGACAGAAGATGCCCCGTCAGCGGGTACAGCAGCCCCGCTGCTAGCGGGATTCCCATCGCGTTGTAGAGGAACGCAAAGGCGAGGTTCTGCCTCATGTTTTTCACGGTTGCCACTGACAGGGTGCGCGCTCGCAGGATGCCCATCAGATCTCCCTTGACCAGCGTCACTTGGGCGCTGTTCATCGCCACATCGGTACCGGTGCCCATGGCGATACCTACGTCAGACCTGGCCAGGGCGGGCGCATCGTTGATGCCGTCACCCGCCATGGCGACACGACGGCCATAGCCCTGCAAATCGGCGACCAGTTTCTCCTTATCCTGCGGTTTGACCTCACCATGCACTTCCTCGATTCCGAGCTGCTTCGCCACGGCTCTTGCTGTGGTGAGGCCATCACCAGTGGCCATGATGACCTTTACGTCTTCGCTTTGAAGCTTGGAGACAGCCTGTTGAGAAGTAGGCTTGATCGGATCGGAAACGGCCAGGAGTCCCGCCAGGCGACCATCAACGGCCAAATAGATGATGCTGATGCCTTCCAGACGCAGTTGCTCGGCGCGATTGCGCAGCGGGGTAATATCGACGCCCGCCTCGTCCATCAGTGCGGTGTTGCCGAGCTGCAGCTGATGGTCATCGACCTGGCCGCGCACACCAATACCCGAGCCAGATTCGAAAGTGTCCGGTTTGACCAGTGCAATGCCCTGACCGCGCGCATGATCGACGATGGCATGAGCCAGCGGGTGCTCACTACCCTGGTCGAGACTAGCAGCCAGGCGCAGCACTTCATTGGAGTCGTAACCGCCTGTCCCTTCCGCACTATGAAATACGGGACGCCCCTCAGTCAGGGTTCCAGTCTTGTCGACGATGAGCGTGTCGATCTTGCATAGATT
>NZ_CBDAMB010000034.1:0-990 GCF_965197125.1 Pseudomonas spartinae | reverse complement strand
GCTCTGCTGATCGGGGGCAGGTATCCGAGGCTGGCGTGCAGTCGGTGCCAGTTGTAGTGATGCAGCCAGGGCAGCAGGTGCGCTGCTCGCTGCTGTGAAGTGTCGTAGCTGCGGGCATAGGCCCATTCACGCAGGCTCGTTTGGATGAAGCGCTCGGCCTTGCCGTTGGTGCGTGGCGTATAGGGCTTGGTGCGGATGTGTTTCAGCCTGAGCCGAGCACACAAGCGCTGAAACGCCCGTGATCGATAGCAGGCGCCGTTGTCTGTCATGACGCGGCGAAAGCAAATGTTCAGCCCGCGATAGTAGCGCAGTGCTTGCAGCAAGGCCCGGCAGGCGCTGCTGCCACGCTCATCCGGATGCAGGCTGGTGAACGCCAGTCGGGACGCATCGTCGATAGCCACGTGCATGAACTCCCAGCCGGCGCCGTCGGAGCACTGCTGACGGTCCCCAGTGACTCGATGCCCGGGTTTCCAGAAGCGGCCAAGCTTCTTGATGTCCAGGTGCAGGAGATCGCCAGGATTGGCGTATTCATAACGCACCACCACAGGCGCGGGCTCCAGCTCAGCCAACCGATGAAAGCCGGCCTGCTTGAGACGGCGGGCCACGGTACTGACGGCCAGGCCGAGTATCTGGGCGATCTGCCGGTAAGTCTTGCGAGAGCGACGTAGCTCGATCAGTTGCTTGACTAGGGCGACTGCCGTGGCATGGGGGCATGAGTGCGGACGTGATGAACGATCCATCAGGCCGATCTCGCCCTCCTCACGAAAGCGTTTGAGCCACTTGTAGGCTGTACGCACACTGACGCCAGCGGCTTGTGCCGCATCTTCGACTCGTAGGCCGTTGAGCATGCGCTGCACGAGAAGGGCTCGACCTCGCGGGGTAAGACGGGCATGTTTATGCAGGTTCATCCGGGGCTCCTGGAAGGCTGTGTTGGTCGCGCTTCCAGAATTCCGGGAATGCCCCGGATGAACAACCTACTGAGAGATCACA
>NZ_CBDAMB010000033.1:0-1186 GCF_965197125.1 Pseudomonas spartinae | reverse complement strand
CGTGATTGTGGCCAAACAGATGCATCAGCGGGCATAGCAGCAGGATGAGGTACGGCAGGGCCTGCGAAAGATGACCGTAATGCTCACGCGCTACATAGAAGATGCCGATTACGGCCAGCATGATCAGAGCAATGCCAATCTTGCTCTTCCAAAAAGGTGGTTCCGTAGTGCCAGTGTGGTGCGTGTGATCCATGACAATAGCCTCGGTTCAATGACCATAGAATCAGCATAGGTTACTCTGGCCAGGCAGAGTTGACGCGTATCAATGGAGTTCAGCGTACGGTCACCTTACCGACCATTCCCGACTGATAATGTCCTGGAATATTGCAGGCGAACTCCAGATCAGTAGCGTCGGAGAAGGTCCAGATCAGCTCTTCGCGTGCACCTGGCTCGACCAGAACGCTGTTGGGATCGTCGTGCTCCATGCCGACCATCTTCATGCCGCCCATGGCGTGGTCCATTTTGCTCATGTCATGCGCTGCAGTCGGGGACAGCGTGCCGTTCTGAAACATCGCAGCCATCTCTTTCTGATGCGCAGCATGGGATGCCGCTTTGCCAAGGTTGAACTCGTGCAGCAGGGCTCCCTCGTTCAGCAGTACGAAGCGAACCGTCTCGCCCGCCTTGATTTCCATTGCCTTGGGTTCAAAGAAGATGTCCCCCATCCGGACTTCGATGGTGCGATCTACTGCCTGACTGTCTCCCGGTTGCCCGATACTGTCTTTCTTGTGGCCCGGGCTGGCCAGCGCATTGGCAGCACTGAGCAGTAAACCAAGGGTGGTGATTATGAAAGCGGGTCTGAGTTTCATGGTGTGCCTCTGAGGTGTTGAGGAGGGATGAGTCCCGATGCTAATGAGGTGCAACTGGCGGTACGCTGACGCGAAAACTACATCGCAGTAAGGTTCGTCAGATCGGTGCTACCCAGCCCGCGGCCAACGGGTAGCACCGGTGCCGGACTAACGCAGAGCAAACTCACCGACCATTCCCGCCTGGTAATGCCCAGGCAATGTACAGGCGAAGCTCAAACTGCCCGCCTGAGGGAAGGTCCACACGAACTCTTTAGTTGTGCCGGGCTCGACGAGAACCGCGTTCGGGTCGTCATGCTTGGCTTTGATGACTTCCGGATAGCCTGGAGGGTTGGAGTCTCCCGTGCCATAACGCTCATGCCAGACAATGCGCTCGGCCATGC
>NZ_CBDAMB010000032.1:0-1323 GCF_965197125.1 Pseudomonas spartinae | reverse complement strand
AGAGCCTGCTGCATGTCGCGGCCCGGGTGCGCTTGGTGCAGGATGTTTTGGAACGTCCCATCGTGCTGGAGAACGTTTCCTCCTACGTGCAGTGGACAACATCCAGCATGAGCGAGTCTCAGTTCCTCTCGGAGCTCAGTTACCTGACCGGGTGCGAGCTGCTTCTCGACGTGAACAACGTCTACGTCAGTTCGCGCAACCAGGGTTTCGACCCTTGGCAGTTCATCATGGAATTGCCGCACGAGCGGATTCGGCAAATTCACCTGGCCGGGCACAGCGATTACGGGCAGTACCTCATCGACACCCATGACCAGCCCATCGCTGATCCGGTTTGGTCTCTCTACAGCAAGACTTTGAGCTACTTGGGCCCGACATCGACCTTGATCGAGCGGGATGACCAGTTTCCGCCGCTGGAAGAGCTGTTGTCCGAATTAGCACATGCCCGTGCTATCGCCAAATCTGTGATATCGGGGGCCACCCCTTGAGCCTGATCGCCCTACAGACTGCATTTGAAACTTACCTGACAGGTGACAGTGCCCTGCCCTCCAACGAGCTTTTGGAGCAGATCCGAGGTAGCACAGCGCTGAGTGCTCTCGAAGGCCTGCAGATCTACCACAACGCTTACCGTTCGCGCCTGCTTGCGGTCTTGCGAGAAGACTTCCCTGCCCTGCTTCACTGGATCGGCAACGAATCATTCGAGCAGCTCGCACTGGCCTACTTGGCCGCCTGGCCACCACGACATTTCAGCATTCGCTGGCTGGGCGAGAAGCTGCCCGAGTTCATTAGCAGCTACGTCGAAGAACCCCAACTATCGCCGATGCGCGAACTCGCGGAACTGGAATGGGCCTTTACACTGGCCTTCGACGCTCAGGATGTCGAAGCGCTTTCGCTGGAGACCATGAGTGATTTTTCGGCTGAAGACTGGATTTCACTCAGGGTTTCCCTGACTGCATCTGCCCGGTGGTTGCAGCTGCAGTACAACACGCTGGAGTTGTGGAAAGCCGCCAAGTCCGGCAGCTTGCTGCCTGATATTACCCGCCTGCCAACGAACCTAGCCTGTCTTGTTTGGCGTCATGAACTCGTCTGCCAGTACCGGAGCCTGGAGCCAGCGGAGGCTTCGGCATTGCAGTTTCTCATCGAGGGCGGATCGTTCGCTGAACTCTGCGAGTCGTTGAGCGCCACGCATGGCGAGCAAGCTCCCTTGCAAGCCGCGACCTGGTTGAAGTTGTGGGTCAACGACGGTTTGCTAAAGCGCGGCCAGCTATTACACGAATGACCCGGAACCTTTAGGCTAGCGCTCTCTCTTTGGCCACTCCGAGCGCT
>NZ_CBDAMB010000031.1:0-1324 GCF_965197125.1 Pseudomonas spartinae | reverse complement strand
CAGCCTGTTGAAATTCGCCTACGCCCTGTCTGGCTTTGCGGCGTAAGGTTTACGATATCGGCTCCAATCTGCCGGGAACCCCGATTTCCATGCGTGGCGCCGATATCACTCAGGAATCCTTGTTCACTGTCGCCAAGCTCGATGACTTCGTGCCAGCGACTCACCCCCTGCGCGCCATCCGCAAGCTGGCAGACACCGCTCTGCAGCGGATGAGCGCCCTGTTCGACACCTTGTATGCCGACACCGGCCGCGCCTCGATCGCCCCCGAGAAGCTGATGCGGGCGCAGTTGCTGCAGTTGTTCTACTCGCTGCGCAGCGAGCGGATGCTGATGGAACAGCTGGGCTACAACCTGCTGTTCCGCTGGTTCGTCGGCCTGGCCATTGATGATCCGGTGTGGGATCACTCGGTCTTCTCGAAGAATCGTGACCGCCTCAATGCCCAGGCAGTGGCCGCCGAGTTTCTGAACGAGGTGGTGCGCCTGGCGGAGAAGCAGGGGCTGATCTCGGATGAGCACTTCTCGGTTGACGGCACATTGCTGCAAGCCTGGGCCTCTCAGAAGAGTTTCCGTCCCAAGGACGATACGCCAGACGACCCGGGCCCCGGCCCGCGCAATGCCCAGCCGGACTTCAAGGGGCACAAGCGCAGCAACGACACCCACGCCTCGACCAGCGATCCGGATGCCCGGCTGTACCGCAAGAGCCACAACACCGGCGCGCAGCTGAGTTACATGGGGCATGTGCTGATGGAACACCGCAGTGGCCTGGTGCGCAGTGCTCATGTGACTCTGGCCGGTGGCCATGGCGAACGCGAAGCCGCGCTGGCGATGCTGAGCAAGCTGGGTGGTCGCCGTCGACGCACCCTGGCCGCGGACAAGGCTTACGACACGGCAGACTTCGTGGCCGCCTGTCGTGCCCTCGGCGTGACACCCCATGTTGCGCAGAACACCAATGGTCGGCGCAGCGCCATCGATGGCCGTACCACGCGCCACGCCGGCTATGGTCTGAGCCTGAAGATTCGCGCCTGGATCGAAACCCACTTCGGCTGGCTCAAGGCGGCGGCCGGGCTGCGCCAGGTGAAGCAACGCGGACTTGAGCGTGTCGACGCGCTGTTCCAGCTGGCCATGGCGGCAAGCAACCTGGTGCGCCTGCCGAAGCTGCTGGCTACAGGCTCAATGGCATGAGCGCGTTGACGGGGAAGGTGCGCCCGGCACCTGTGAAATCGGGCTACTTCACCTGCTCGACGCCCTGAGCAAGAGCGCGTGGCCGCGAGCACTGCCGCTACAACGCAGTGCTCGCAGTCATCACAGCGAATTTCAACAGGCTG
>NZ_CBDAMB010000030.1:0-1677 GCF_965197125.1 Pseudomonas spartinae | reverse complement strand
GGCCCAGACTGTGTAAAAACGTTGGCATCGACCTTGCTGTGATTTGATCGATTCAAATCAGCGGGGGGACGTCAATGAAGCGTTTTATCCAGGGAGAGCATCGAGGCCAAAGCTCGCTGCTTCCCGAGAGCCTGGATGACTACGTGGCGGACACCAACCCGGTGCGGGTGGTCGATGTTTTCGTCGATGAACTCGACCTTGGCCAGCTGGGTTTCGACGGCGTCGTCCCGGCTGAAACAGGTCGTCCCGCTTACCATCCTGCCGACCTCCTGAAGATCTACATCTACGGCTATCTCAATCGCATCCAGTCCAGCCGCCGTCTCGAACGTGAGGCTCAGCGCAACGTTGAGTTGATGTGGCTGACCGGACGTTTGATGCCGGACTTCAAGACCATCGCTAACTTCCGCAAAGATAACGGCAAGGCAATCCGCGGTGTCTGTCGGCAGTTCGTGGTGCTGTGCCAGCAGCTTGGCCTGTTCTCTGAAGCGCTGGTGGCCATCGACGGCAGCAAGTTCAAGGCGGTCAACAACCGCGACCGCAATTTCACCAGCGCCAAGCTTCAACGGCGAATGGAGGAGATCGAGTCCAGCATCAATCGCTACCTGAGCGCACTGGATACCGCTGATCGTCAGGAACCTGCCGTGGCGCAGGTCAAAGCCGAACGCCTCCACGACAAGATCGCGACCTTGAAAGCGAAGCTGCAGGAGCTCAAGGAGATCGAGGTTCAGCTCAACGAAATACCGGATAAACAGATCTCCCTGACCGATCCCGATGCTCGTTCGATGAAAACGCGTGGCACCGGAATGGTCGGCTACAACGTGCAGGCAGCGGTCGATGCGAAGCACCACCTGATCGTGACGCACGAGGTCACGAACGACGGAGTCGATCGAGACCAGCTGAGCGCCATGGCCAAGCAGGCGCGAGAGGCCATGGGTGTCGAGGAACTCTCGGCGGTCGCGGACAGAGGGTATTTCAAAGGCGAAGAAATCCTCGCCTGTCATGAGGCTGGAATCACTGTTTTCGTGCCCAAAACGCTGACCTCGGGCGCGACAGCGGCGGGCCGCTTCGGCAAAGGTGATTTCATCTATGACGCAGCAAAGAACGAGTACCGATGCCCTGCTGGGCAAAGCCTGATCTGGCGTTTCTCTAGCGTCGAGAAAGGGCTAAAGCTGCACCGTTACTGGAGTTCACACTGCCAAGGTTGTGCCTTGAAAGAACACTGTACGCCTAGCTCAGAGCGCCGAGTGAGCCGCTGGGAGCATGAAGCAGTACTCGAAGCGATGCAGAGTCGCCTGGATCAAGCGCCCGAGATGATGCGGATCCGCCGTCAGACGGTCGAGCACCCGTTCGGCACGCTGAAGAGCTGGATGGGTGCCACCCATTTCCTCACCAGGACGCTCGACCGGGTGAGTACCGAGATGAGCCTGCATGTGCTCGCCTACAACCTCAAACGCGTGTTGACCATGCTGGGCAGCGGTGCCTTGATGGCAGCGATGAAGGCCTGAGGCCTGATTTACGACTCTTGCCCCCTCTCAACAGGCGCGCCGAAGCCGGAAGTGCCCATACAATCAGAATCACCGATTGCGCCTGATTGAGCCTCCCACGGCCTCCTGGGACTAAGAAAATCACTCAGCAGTTGATCGCCATCGCTTGCTGCGTTTTTACACGGTCTGGGCC
>NZ_CBDAMB010000029.1:0-2056 GCF_965197125.1 Pseudomonas spartinae | reverse complement strand
CCCTCCCGCCGAGCGGGGTCAACCCGGTAAAAACGGTCGAAGAGCTTCTCTAGATGCTCTGAGCTGATTGTGTCCCCTGGGTTCTCGATACTGAAGGTAGTGGAGTCCTCTGTCTCGCGGATCAGAACCGAAATTGTCTGTCCCGCCGGCGTGTAGCGCAGCGCATTGGACAGCAAGTTGGATAGCGCGCGATCAAGCATCAGCCGATCTCCCAGCACTTGGCCTTTGCCTGTGAGCGATAGCTCAATGCCGCGCTCTTCGGCCAGAAGGTGGTAGTAGTCAAACAGCTTGAAGACTACGTCAGCCAGTTCGATCCTGGCCTGCTCGGGGATGATCAGGCCATTATCAGCCTTGGCCAAGAACAGCATGTCATCAATCATCCGAGACATGCGCTTCAAGTCCTCCAGGTTGGAGTACAGATTCTCCTCATAGGCATTGATATCGCGTTTTTTACTCAGCACGACCTCGGTGTGGGTCATCAGGTTGCTAACGGGCGTGCGTAGCTCGTGGGCAATGTCGGCCGAAAAATTGGAGAGCCTAACGAAGGCATCCTCTAGCCGAGCCAACATCGCATTGAAGGATAGAACCAGTTGCTGAAGTTCCCGCGGCACTGGTTCGAGAGGGATTCGTTCCTGTAACGAGCGAGCGGACATCCCGGAGGCCACATGAGTGACTTGCCGCAGAGGCCTAAGGCCGCTGCGAGCAACCACCCAGCCGAGCGCGGCACTGAACAGGGCACTGATGACCAATCCAATCCAGAACCATCGTTGCAGCGTGTCGAAAAAGTGTGTGTGATTGGTGACGTCAAGAATCAGCAAAGCTGTGAGCGGCTCAGCCTGATCGGCTACCGAGATTTGCGCCGTCATGCCGCGGTACATGTGTTGGCCGTTCTGCCACTCCCACATGCTCTGCTCATTTTCACGTCTGAAACGCTCTGGTACTTCGACTGCTCTGGGGTCGGAGAACAGTACAGAACCGTCACTGGCCAGGATAGTGGCCGCCAGATCCTGATGGGCTCCCAGCAAGGCTCGCAACTGCGGTAATTCTTCCGAAAGGCTCGCTTCACCGCGAGCATTGTTGAGGATATGTTTGGCGGATTCGAGTTTCTCCACCAGGGCCTGCCGATCCAGCATCTTGAAGTGGTGCTGGCTGAGCATATTGAAACTCAGCCCTGCTACCGTCAGGACTGCAATTACCGCGGACATGAACATCAGGCTCATGCGTGCTGTCAGCGAAAGGTGCTTCATATTCACTCCGGCGCATCCATCATGTATCCCATGCCGCGGGCGGTATGAATCAGCTTGAGATCGAAATCGTCATCGATTTTTGCGCGTAGCCGGCGTACCGCAACCTCAATGACATTGGTGTCGCTGTCGAAATTCATGTCCCAAACCTGAGAGGCAATCAGCGACTTCGGGAGCACCTCGCCGCGCCGGCGCAGTAGCAGTTCCAGCAGTGAAAACTCCTTCGCGGTCAGGTCAATTCGTTTACCGCCGCGGATGGCGCGACGCTTCATCAGATCGACTTCCAAATCGGCAATTTTCATCGTTGTTTGCGTGGGTGAGCCATTGCCTCTACGCAGCAGCGTTCTGACCCTGGCCAGAAGCTCTGAGAAAGCAAATGGCTTGATCAGGTAGTCGTCCGCACCCAGCTCCAACCCTTTAACGCGGTCTTCCACACCATCGCGTGCCGTCAAGAACAGTACGGGGACGTCTTTTCCTGCTGCGCGCAACATGCGCAGCACTTCCCAACCGTCCAGCCCAGGCATCATTACATCCAGAATTAGCAGGTCATAGGCTTCGCTAAGTGCATGCTGAAGGGCATCTGTACCGGTCATAACCCGGTCGACATTGAACCCAGCCTCGGTGAGACCTTGCTGGAGGTACGTACCGGTTTTGGGTTCGTCTTCAGCTACCAGTAGTTTCATGTGTGCAGACTCCAAAAGTCGGGTGGCCTGAGTTTGCAGGCAAACCGCGGCCCCAACCAGAAGCTTACGAAAATGTAATTCTGACTTCAGCTCACTGACAGGGTGGCTTGTCTAGGGTGCAAGCATGAG
>NZ_CBDAMB010000028.1:0-2069 GCF_965197125.1 Pseudomonas spartinae | reverse complement strand
GTCGACTGAAGCATCGGTGATGATCGAGCTACCGCTTGGCGAGCAAGCGATCACCGTCAAATGGCCAGCCTCCGACCCTGAAGGCTGCGCCCGCTTTGTCCGTGGGCTCACCCAGTGATCCGCATCGATACCATCTGGCTCGCCACCGAACCCATGGACATGCGCGCGGGTACTGAAACCGCGTTGGCCCGCGTGGTGGCGGTGTTCGGTGCCGCGAAGCCCCACTGCGCCTATCTCTTCGCCAATCGTCGCGCCAACCGCATGAAAGTCCTGGTGCATGACGGCGTGGGTATCTGGCTGGCCGCACGACGATTGAACCAGGGCAAGTTTCACTGGCCAGGCATCCGCCACGGTTCGGAAGTCGAACTCGACGGCGAGCAACTTCAGGCGTTGGTTCTGGGTTTGCCCTGGCAGCGCGTTGGTGCAGCCGGCGCAATCACAGTGCTGTAGCACCAGCCATTAGCCCATCGGTGTATCTGCGCTGAGCGCCTGCTCTGGCACAATCAGCGGCATGACTTCCTCGCCCAATCTCGACCAACTGACAGCTGAGCAACTGCGCGCCCTGGCCGCGCAGTTGCTCACGCAGGTCGATTCGATGGGCAAAAAGATCCACCGTGATCAAACCATCATCGAGCAGCTCACCCACGAAATCGCCTGGTACAAGCGGCACAAGTTCGCCAAGCGCAGCGAGCAGCTGAGCCCTGACCAGGGCAGCCTGCTGGATGACCTGCTCGACACCGACATCGCCGCCATCGAGGCGGAGTTGAAAGCCGTCAATCCTCCGGTTGCTCCAGCCGAACCGCGCCAACAACCCAAGCGCACAGCGCTGCCCGCGCAATTTCCGCGAACCGTGATTCGTCACGAGCCGGAGAACACCCAGTGCGCCTGCGGCTGCCAGCTGCAACGCATCGGTGAAGACGTCAGCGAAAAGCTGGATTACACGCCGGGCGTGTTCACCGTTGAGCAGCACGTGCGTGGCAAATGGGCCTGTCGCCAGTGCGAAACCCTGATCCAGGCCCCTGTGCCGGCCCAGGTGATCGACAAGGGCATCCCCACCGCCGGCCTCCTGGCTCACGTGATGGTGGCCAAATTCGCCGACCACCTGCCGCTGTACCGGCAGGAGAAAATCTTTGCCCGTGCCGGCCTGGCCATCGCTCGCTCGACACTGGCCCAGTGGGTCGGACAAACCGGCGTGCAGCTCCAGCCGCTGGTCGATGCCCTGCGCGAAGCCGTGCTGGCCCAACGCGTGATCCACGCTGACGAAACCCCGGTGCAAATGCTCACCCCAGGCGAGAAGAAAACCCATCGGGCATACGTCTGGGCCTACAGCACCACGCCCTTCACCGATCTGAAGGCCGTGGTGTACGACTTCAGCCCCAGCCGTGCTGGTGAGCATGCGCGCAATTTTCTGGGTCAGTGGAACGGCAAGCTGGTCTGCGACGACTTCGCCGGTTACAAGGCCAGCTTCGAGCAGGGCATCACCGAAATTGGCTGCATGGCCCACGCCCGCCGCAAGTTCTTCGATCTTCACGCGGCGAACAAAAGCCAGTTGGCTGAACAGGCACTGCACGCGATGGGCGGTTTATACGAAATCGAGCGGCAGGCACGGGACATGAGCGATGAAGAGCGCTGGCGAATACGGCAGGAAAAGGCCTCACCGATCCTCGATACGCTGCATGACTGGATGCTGGCCCAGCGTGATCTTGTGCCCAACGGATCAGCCACGGCAAAAGCCTTGGATTACAGCCTCAAACGCTGGGTAGCGCTGACGCGCTACCTGGAGGATGGAGCTGTGCCCATCGACAACAACCAGGTCGAGAACCAGATCCGGCCATGGGCACTGGGGCGCTCGAACTGGTTGTTTGCCGGGTCGCTACGCAGCGGCAAACGCGCGGCGGCGATCATGAGCCTGATCCAGTCGGCGCGGATGAATGGACATGATCCGTATGCCTATCTCAAGGACGTGCTGACACGACTGCCGACGCAGCGGGCGAGTGAGATCGGCCAACTACTGCCGCATCAGTGGGTACCTGCCTGAATCACGCAAGGTGAGTTCGGCGGACGCTTAC
>NZ_CBDAMB010000027.1:0-2108 GCF_965197125.1 Pseudomonas spartinae | reverse complement strand
AGCGCTCATTTCTGAACTCTTTCTCTTGCAACGTAACGCGTAGAGAGTGGTGGAGCCAAGCGGGATCGAACCGCTGACCTCCTGCGTGCAAGGCAGGCGCTCTCCCAGCTGAGCTATGGCCCCGTATTCTTCTGCACCAAGCAATTGGTAGGTCTGGGCAGATTTGAACTGCCGACCTCACCCTTATCAGGGGTGCGCTCTAACCAACTGAGCTACAGACCTATAACAGGGTCGCGTTACAGCATCGTCTTCGACTATGAATCAAGCAATTCGTGTGGATACTTATGAAGAAGCTGATGTCTTCGATTAAGGAGGTGATCCAGCCGCAGGTTCCCCTACGGCTACCTTGTTACGACTTCACCCCAGTCATGAATCACTCCGTGGTAACCGTCCCCCCGAAGGTTAGACTAGCTACTTCTGGAGCAACCCACTCCCATGGTGTGACGGGCGGTGTGTACAAGGCCCGGGAACGTATTCACCGTGACATTCTGATTCACGATTACTAGCGATTCCGACTTCACGCAGTCGAGTTGCAGACTGCGATCCGGACTACGATCGGTTTTATGGGATTAGCTCCACCTCGCGGCTTGGCAACCCTTTGTACCGACCATTGTAGCACGTGTGTAGCCCTGGCCGTAAGGGCCATGATGACTTGACGTCATCCCCACCTTCCTCCGGTTTGTCACCGGCAGTCTCCTTAGAGTGCCCACCATAACGTGCTGGTAACTAAGGACAAGGGTTGCGCTCGTTACGGGACTTAACCCAACATCTCACGACACGAGCTGACGACAGCCATGCAGCACCTGTGTCTGAGTTCCCGAAGGCACCAATCCATCTCTGGAAAGTTCTCAGCATGTCAAGGCCAGGTAAGGTTCTTCGCGTTGCTTCGAATTAAACCACATGCTCCACCGCTTGTGCGGGCCCCCGTCAATTCATTTGAGTTTTAACCTTGCGGCCGTACTCCCCAGGCGGTCAACTTAATGCGTTAGCTGCGCCACTAAAATCTCAAGGATTCCAACGGCTAGTTGACATCGTTTACGGCGTGGACTACCAGGGTATCTAATCCTGTTTGCTCCCCACGCTTTCGCACCTCAGTGTCAGTATCAGTCCAGGTAGTCGCCTTCGCCACTGGTGTTCCTTCCTATATCTACGCATTTCACCGCTACACAGGAAATTCCACTACCCTCTACCGTACTCTAGCTCGCCAGTTTTGGATGCAGTTCCCAGGTTGAGCCCGGGGCTTTCACATCCAACTTAACGAACCACCTACGCGCGCTTTACGCCCAGTAATTCCGATTAACGCTTGCACCCTTCGTATTACCGCGGCTGCTGGCACGAAGTTAGCCGGTGCTTATTCTGTCGGTAACGTCAAAATTGCAGAGTATTAATCTACAACCCTTCCTCCCAACTTAAAGTGCTTTACAATCCGAAGACCTTCTTCACACACGCGGCATGGCTGGATCAGGCTTTCGCCCATTGTCCAATATTCCCCACTGCTGCCTCCCGTAGGAGTCTGGACCGTGTCTCAGTTCCAGTGTGACTGATCATCCTCTCAGACCAGTTACGGATCGTCGCCTTGGTGAGCCATTACCTCACCAACTAGCTAATCCGACCTAGGCTCATCTAATGGCGCGAGGTCCGAAGATCCCCCGCTTTCTCCCGTAGGACGTATGCGGTATTAGCGTCCGTTTCCGAACGTTATCCCCCACCACTAGGCAGATTCCTAGGCATTACTCACCCGTCCGCCGCTCTCAAGAGAAGCAAGCTCCTCTCTACCGCTCGACTTGCATGTGTTAGGCCTGCCGCCAGCGTTCAATCTGAGCCATGATCAAACTCTTCAGTTCAATACTGCTTGGGTTTTGAGAAAACCCTAAACTTGGCTCAGCAATCGCAAATAAACTCTCGAATTCACGAGTGTTACTTGTGATGCTGATAATCACTTGACTATCAGTCTTACCTCACAAGCACCCACACGAATTGCTTGATTCAGTTGTTAAAGAACAGTTGGTTAAGTCTTTCGTCTCAACCGAGGCCGCGCATTCTACAGCAGCCTTTCTTTCTGTCAAGCTGTTTTTCGAAGAATTTTTTCTTTCTACTCAACAACTTGC
>NZ_CBDAMB010000026.1:0-3356 GCF_965197125.1 Pseudomonas spartinae | reverse complement strand
TTCGTATAGGAGCTTGACGATGACCTACTCTCACATGGTGAAGCACCACACTACCATCGGCGATGCGTCGTTTCACTACTGAGTTCGGGATGGGATCAGGTGGTTCCAACGCTCTATGGTCGTCAAGCAATTCGGTTGGGAGATCGTCGTGAGACGCGCTCCCTTGGATACGTGATAGATAATTTGTAGTTCTTGCAAATTTTCGGCTTTCTGTCGACTTCACCATCGACACCCTCTGCTTTGAGGGCAGATTGTTTGGGTGTTATATGGTCAAGCCTCACGGGCAATTAGTATTGGTTAGCTCAACGCCTCACAGCGCTTACACACCCAACCTATCAACGTCGTAGTCTTCGACGGCCCTTTAGGGAGCTCAAGGCTCCAGTGAGATCTCATCTTGAGGCAAGTTTCCCGCTTAGATGCTTTCAGCGGTTATCTTTTCCGAACATAGCTACCCGGCAATGCCACTGGCGTGACAACCGGAACACCAGAGGTTCGTCCAACCCGGTCCTCTCGTACTAAGGTCAGCCCCTCTCAAATCTCAAACGTCCACGGCAGATAGGGACCGAACTGTCTCACGACGTTCTAAACCCAGCTCGCGTACCACTTTAAATGGCGAACAGCCATACCCTTGGGACCGGCTTCAGCCCCAGGATGTGATGAGCCGACATCGAGGTGCCAAACACCGCCGTCGATATGAACTCTTGGGCGGTATCAGCCTGTTATCCCCGGAGTACCTTTTATCCGTTGAGCGATGGCCCTTCCATACAGAACCACCGGATCACTAAGACCTACTTTCGTACCTGCTCGACGTGTCTGTCTCGCAGTCAAGCGCGCTTTTGCCTTTATACTCTACGACCGATTTCCGACCGGTCTGAGCGCACCTTCGTACTCCTCCGTTACTCTTTGGGAGGAGACCGCCCCAGTCAAACTACCCACCATACACTGTCCTCGATCCGGATAACGGACCAGAGTTAGAACCTCAAGGTTGCCAGGGTGGTATTTCAAGGATGGCTCCATGAGAACTGGCGTCCCCACTTCAAAGCCTCCCACCTATCCTACACAAGCAAGCTCAAAGTCCAGTGCAAAGCTATAGTAAAGGTTCACGGGGTCTTTCCGTCTAGCCGCGGATACACTGCATCTTCACAGCGATTTCAATTTCACTGAGTCTCGGGTGGAGACAGCGCCGCCATCGTTACGCCATTCGTGCAGGTCGGAACTTACCCGACAAGGAATTTCGCTACCTTAGGACCGTTATAGTTACGGCCGCCGTTTACCGGGGCTTCGATCAAGAGCTTCGCTTGCGCTAACCCCATCAATTAACCTTCCGGCACCGGGCAGGCGTCACACCCTATACGTCCACTTTCGTGTTTGCAGAGTGCTGTGTTTTTAATAAACAGTCGCAGCGGCCTGGTATCTTCGACCGGCATGGGCTTACGTAGTAAATACTTCACCCTCACCGGCGCACCTTCTCCCGAAGTTACGGTGCCATTTTGCCTAGTTCCTTCACCCGAGTTCTCTCAAGCGCCTTGGTATTCTCTACCTAACCACCTGTGTCGGTTTGGGGTACGGTTCCTAGTTACCTGAAGCTTAGAAGCTTTTCCTGGAAGCATGGCATCAACCACTTCGCATTCTAAAAGAACGCTCGTCATCAGTTCTCGGCCTTGATCTCCCGGATTTACCTAAGAAATCAGCCTACCACCTTAAACACGGACAACCAACGCCGTGCTGGCCTAGCCTTCTCCGTCCCTCCATCGCAGTAACTAGAAGTACGGGAATATTAACCCGTTTCCCATCGACTACGCATTTCTGCCTCGCCTTAGGGGCCGACTAACCCTGCGTCGATTAACGTTGCGCAGGAAACCTTGGTCTTTCGGCGTGCGAGTTTTTCACTCGCATTGTCGTTACTCATGTCAGCATTCGCACTTCTGATACCTCCAGCAAGCTTCTCAACTCACCTTCACAGGCTTACAGAACGCTCCTCTACCGCTCATCCAAAGGATGAACCCGTAGCTTCGGTGTATGGTTTGAGCCCCGTTACATCTTCCGCGCAGGCCGACTCGACTAGTGAGCTATTACGCTTTCTTTAAAGGATGGCTGCTTCTAAGCCAACCTCCTAGCTGTCTAAGCCTTCCCACATCGTTTCCCACTTAACCATAACTTTGGGACCTTAGCTGACGGTCTGGGTTGTTTCCCTTTTCACGACGGACGTTAGCACCCGCCGTGTGTCTCCCGTGCTGACACTTGCTGGTATTCGGAGTTTGCATCGGTTTGGTAAGTCGGGATGACCCCCTAGCCGAAACAGTGCTCTACCCCCAGCAGTGATACACGAGGCGCTACCTAAATAGCTTTCGAGGAGAACCAGCTATCTCCGAGCTTGATTAGCCTTTCACTCCGATCCACAGGTCATCCGCTAACTTTTCAACGGTAGTCGGTTCGGTCCTCCAGTCAGTGTTACCTAACCTTCAACCTGCCCATGGATAGATCGCCCGGTTTCGGGTCTATACCCAGCGACTAAAGCGCCCTATTAAGACTCGCTTTCGCTACGCCTCCCCTATTCGGTTAAGCTCGCCACTGAATATAAGTCGCTGACCCATTATACAAAAGGTACGCAGTCACCCAACAAAGTAGGCTCCCACTGCTTGTACGCATACGGTTTCAGGTTCTATTTCACTCCCCTCTCCGGGGTTCTTTTCGCCTTTCCCTCACGGTACTGGTTCACTATCGGTCAGTCAGTAGTATTTAGCCTTGGAGGATGGTCCCCCCATGTTCAGACAAGGTTTCTCGTGCCCCGTCCTACTCGATTTCATTGATAAGAGCGTTTCGTGTACGGGGCTATCACCCACTACGGCGGCACTTTCCAGAGCCTTCCACTACACTCAAATCAACTTAAGGGCTAGTCCCCGTTCGCTCGCCACTACTTAGGGAATCTCGGTTGATTTCTTTTCCTCAGGGTACTTAGATGTTTCAGTTCCCCTGGTTCGCCTCTTGCACCTATGGATTCAGTACAAGATACCCGGCTTATGCCGGGTGGGTTCCCCCATTCAGAGATCTCTGGATCACAGTCTGTTTGCCGACTCCCCAAAGCTTTTCGCAGGCTACCACGTCTTTCATCGCCTCTGACTGCCAAGGCATCCACCGTATGCGCTTCTTCACTTGACCATATAACCCCAAGCAATCTGGTTACTGTCTCAATCGTGAAGACGACATTCGCCGAAAATTTGCGTCTTGAGAACTACAAATTTTACCTTGACCAGATCAATTGCCAGTGAAAGCAATTAATCAGTCACTTCTATCACATATCCAAATTTTTAAAGAACGATATTCGTACCGGTCAAAAGACCAGAAATCAGCACTCA
>NZ_CBDAMB010000025.1:0-3823 GCF_965197125.1 Pseudomonas spartinae | reverse complement strand
TAGCAGCCAGGCGCAGCACTTCATTGGAGTCGTAACCGCCTGTCCCTTCCGCACTATGAAATACGGGACGCCCCTCAGTCAGGGTTCCAGTCTTGTCGACGATGAGCGTGTCGATCTTGCATAGATTTTCGATGGCGCTGGCATCGCGGAACAACACACCGCTGCTAGCGGCCTTGCCAGTCGCAACCATGACGGACATCGGGGTTGCCAGACCCAGAGCGCAGGGACACGCAATGATTAGCACCGCCACCGCATTGATCAGGCCAAATACCCAGCCTGATTCCGGCCCTAATAGCCCCCAGCCGAAGAAGGTCAGAATCGCGATCAGGATCACCCCGACCACGAAATACCCTGCCACCGCATCAGCCATACGCTGCATGGGGGCCTTGGAACGTTGGGCTCTGGCCACCATCTGAACGATCTGCGACAGCATGGTCTCGGCACCGACCTTCTGCGCCTCCATCACCAGGCTGCCGTGGGTGTTCAGGGTGGCACCGATAAGGGCATCCCCTACCCGCTTGGTCACGGGTAACGGTTCTCCGGTAAGCATCGACTCGTCGACGGCGCTCTCCCCCTCTAGAACCGTACCGTCCACCGGGACTTTCTCTCCCGGCCGGACACGTAGGTGGTCGCCCTGATGGACATGTGTCAGCGGAATATCTTCTTCCTGGCCATCGGGCTTGATGCGACGCGCAGTCTTTGGTGCCAGCCTCAGCAGTGACTTGATGGCTGCCGAAGTCTGCGAGCGGGCCTTGAGTTCGAGCATTTGGCCCAACAGCGTGAGTGAGATAATCACCGCGGCTGCTTCAAAATAGACGCCGATACGTCCGTCCTGGGCAAAAGCCGCCGGAAACCACTGCGGAACCAAGGTAGCGGCCACGCTGTAGAGGTAGGCAGCGGCCGTTCCCAAACCGATCAGGGTCCACATGTTGGGGCTGCGGTGGCGGATGGAGTCAATGCCGCGGGTGAAGAATACCCAGCCACCCCATAGCGTCACGGGCGTCGCCAGAGCCAGCTCGACCCAGTTCTGGGTCGTGCCATGAAACAGTTGCAAGGAATGGCCGGCCATCGCCAATACGGTCACGATGACGGTCAACGGTAGGGTCCACCAGAACCGCAGCGAGAAGTCCTTCAGCTCTGGATTTTCCTCCTCTTCCAGCTCCGGGATGACAGGTTCCAGCGTCATCCCGCAGATCGGGCAGTTTCCGGGAGCCGGTTGACGGATTTCTGGATGCATCGGGCAGGTGTATTCAGCACCTACAGGTGTCGATGTGGGTGCTGGAGTCGCGTGCTGGTGATGCTCCCCATGAGACTGATGGCTCATGTACTGATGAGGATCTGCTTGGAATTTCTCTAGGCACTTCGCACTGCAGAAATGATAGGCCTTCCCTTCAAAGCTCTCGCGATAAGGGCCATCAGGATTGACCTCCATGCCACACACCGGGTCGCGCTGGCTCTCGGAGTGGGCGTGCGAGTTATGTGAATGATCCTGGTCATGATGGCAGGAGGTCTTTTGCATGCGATCTATGTCCTTTCTTCGTCCTTGGAAACAGCGGTGCTGCTGGAGTGGGAGTGCCCGCCGTGATTGTGGCCAAACAGATGCATCAGCGGGCATAGCAGCAGGATGAGGTACGGCAGGGCCTGCGAAAGATGACCGTAATGCTCACGCGCTACATAGAAGATGCCGATTACGGCCAGCATGATCAGCGCAATGCCAATCTTGCTCTTCCAAAAAGGCGGCTCAGTGGTACTGGTGTGATGGGTATGGTCCACGACAATAGCCTCGTTTCAATGGCGGCCGGATCAGTATAGGTGTCTCAGACTGGACGGAGTTGGCGAGTATCAATAAACGTCAGCGTACGGTCACCTTACCGACCATTCCCGACTGATAATGTCCTGGAATATTGCAGGCGAACTCCAGTTCGGTGGCGGCGGAGAAGGTCCAGATCAACTCTTCGCGTGCTCCAGGTTCGACAAGAACACTGTTGGGGTCATCGTGTTCCATACCGACCATCTTCATGCCGCCCATGGCATGGCCCATATTGCTCATGTCATGTGCACCTGTAGGGGACAGCGTGCCGTTCTGAAACATCGCGGCCATCTCTTTCTGGTGCGCGGCATGGGATGCCGCTTTGCCAAGATTGAATTCGTGTAGCAGTGCACCGTCATTTTTCAGGACGAAGCGAACTGTCTCGCCTGCTTTGATCTCCATTGCTTTGGGTTCGAAGAAGATGTCCCCCATCCGGACTTCGATGGTGCGATCTACTGCCTGACCGTCTCCCGGTTGCCCAATACTGTCTTTCTTGTGGCCCGGGCTGGCCAGCGCATTGGCAGCACTGAGCAGCAAGCCAAGGGTGGTGATTATGAAAGCGGGTCTGAGTTTCATGGTGTGCCTCTGAGGTGTTGAGGAGGGATGAGTCCCGATGCTAATGAGGTGCAGCTGGCGGTACGCTGACGTGAAAACTACATCGCAGTAAGGTTCGTCAGATCGGTGCTACCCAGCCCGCTGCCAACGGGTAGCACCGATGCCGGACTAACGCAGAGCAAACTCACCGACCATCCCCGCCTGGTAATGCCCAGGCAATGTACAGGCGAAGCTCAAACTGCCCGCCTTAGGGAAGGTCCACACGAACTCTTTGGTTGTGCCGGGCTCGACGAGAACCGCGTTCGGGTCGTCATGCTTGGCTTTGATGACTTCCGGATAGCCTGGAGGGTTGGAGTCTCCCGTGCCATAACGCTCATGCCAGACAATGCGCTCGGCCATGCCGGTCGGGGTCAGTGTGCCGTCCTTGAACAAGGACGCCATCTTGCGCTGGTGCTCCAGCTGGGACGCTGCCTGCCCGATGTTGAACTCGTGCATCAACGCGCCCTCGTTCTTCAGAACGAAGCGCACGGTTTCACCTGGCTTCACATCGATCGTTTTCTGGCTGTAGTTGATGTCGTCCATCTTTACCAAGATGGTACGAGTCGCTGGCGTCGCCTGGGCCTGCTGCCCAATGCCATTGCTACTGTCGCTGGTCTCGGCAAATGCCGGAAAAGTGGTGCTGATGAACAGTGTGCTGATCAGCAGCTTAAGAGGGATGCGTTTCATGGTGAGACCTCGCTAGGTAGGCTGGAAATCTCATGCTATTCCCCGCTTCCTGCCAGGCCGCTGACCCCAAAACTACAATTGCGTCAGCTGGAAAAAAGCACGGCGCCATTGAGGCGCCGCTAGGCCAAAGGAGCAATCACGGAAGGCCTGGAAGATGGGGGAAACTCTTACTTATGGCACTCTTTGTCGGCCATCATCAGCTTGTGCTCGCGAATCATTTGACCCAGCACGTCGTCTACTAACTTGTCGTGTTTTTCCATCCAGGCCAAATGATCTTCGGCAGACATGCCTGGAGCAGGATGTTCATTGTGCAGCTGACTCATGAGGTCTTCGAGCATGTTCATGTGCTCCTTCATATGCACATGCCGCTCGCCGACTGGGGCCTTCTCTGCCTGGATCAGCACGGCTACCGCTTTGTCGCGCATCTGCTGCATGCGCTCAAAGGTACGATCACCCCCCCCTTCGGCCCAGACCATAGAAGAAAGCAGCAGCGAACCAACCAGAAGTAAAGGTTTCAGCGATTTCATGGGGCAGTCTCCATCAGTGCTAACTATGGCCGGCACCTCTGCTTTTGGTCTGTCGAGGGCCGAGAGCACAACCTAGTGCTCATGCTTGCACCCTAGACAAGCCACCCTGTCAGTGAGCTGAAGTCAGAATTACATTTTCGTAAGCTTCTGGTTGGGGCCGCGGTTTGCCTGCAAACTCAGGCCACCCGACTTTTGGAGTCTGCAC
>NZ_CBDAMB010000024.1:0-4204 GCF_965197125.1 Pseudomonas spartinae | reverse complement strand
CTCCCTTGCAAGCCGCGACCTGGTTGAAGTTGTGGGTCAACGACGGTTTGCTAAAGCGCGGCCAGCTATTACACGAATGACCCGGAACCTTTAGGCTAGCGCTCTCTCTTTGGCCACTCCGAGCGCTATGACTCACCGCATCATGCATTTCAAACAGCAAGCCTTGCTTGACCCGGAGACCTATCAGGCAATGCTGGCCGACGGCGTTGGCCACTGGGAGCGGCTTGCAGGAGAAGTCGTCGGCATAGAAGACGAAAAAATCCACGAGTTCGCTGCATTGAAAAGCCTGTTCAAGCGCAAGCGGTACTCCTATGACACGCTGGAAATGCGCGAGCCAGGCGATCACTCAAACTGGCTTCGCGGCCGAGATGGTTCAGAAGGTATGACCAACGAGGTCACCAGTATCCCAGGGCTAAAAGAGCTCTCAGAACTGGAGATTTAGTCGGTCGGCAGGCCAGCGCTCAAGCGCTGACCTGGGCCGCATAACCAAGCTCCTGGATCAGCTCGCGGATCGATTCGGCACTTTCTGTGCTCTCAACGGTGACCTTGCCGGCCGCTCGATCCACTTCTACTCGTGCATCCTGATCCAGAGCTTGAATGGCCTTCGTGATTTTGCTCACGCAACTGCCACAGCCCATCCCCGCAACACTCAGACTAAACATGTCTTTCACCTCATTTCGTCCGCGGCTCAAGTTACCGCACGGACAGCATCGACCTTGACACGATGGCAAGGTCAAGCCCGTAAGCGCTACAAAAGGATCAGCCGTTTACCACGGGCGTAAGGATGGGGGTTGGTGAACACACCACGACATGCCTTGCGCCCCTCGTCAGTGCGACGTATAGATTCTGGGGGGTCATAAGCTCAGGATGCAGGACAACCGAGACATCCGCCTCCAGCCCCTTGAGAAGTAATGTGCTGCCTACAGAGCGTCTTGCGATCGGTCGGGCAAGGTGTCTATTGCGCTCTCGCGCTTGAATGGCTGCACTCAGAAAGTCGGCAGCACCTCCCACCACCGCTTGCATTGCAGACCGGCAGCAGTACAGAACCTCCGGTCGGTATACACGTGCCCCGTGCTGCTCAGCGAGCGTATCGATCACACGGAGCGCTTGCCCCAATGTTGGCGCTGCTACGAAATCGATCGCCGCAGCCTCGGCCGCGGTCGGAGGCGTTCGGGCCCTTCCTGCACGCAGCGACTCCACGCGCGTTCGCAGGTTTGCTGCACCTACCCCCGTCATTACGCTGGAAGCAAACTCCACAAGTTGTGCCAGAGCATTGGCACCCTGCAAGTCAAAGTTCCTGGCGAAGTTGACGAGATCTCTCAGGTCGACGGCTTCTACGGCCATGGCACCGGGTGTCTGGCTCGTGAGCTGATGGCGACCTTGCACGTTGATGGAGTCCCCGATGATGAGGACGCTACCCTGAGCGTTGGGAGCTTCGGTTCTCGCGGCCACCAGTCGCTGCTGAACTTCGGTTCCGGCGTTTAGCTGCACCCAACGCACTTCTGCTGGAGCCGTGCGCAGATCCACCGGCTGACCAGCTTGAAGTTGTTGCCTTATGGCGAGCAGCCACTGCCCGAGGTTCTCAGCTCCAGCCAGCCGCCAGCGCCACGGTATCCTCAACTCTCCCGCTGCGGGAAACAGGGGTTGCACCTCATTCGCCCAATGCACCAGTCGATTGCCACGGAAGCTGAATATGGCTTGCATCGGGTCACCGAGCACGCAGGTCGGAAGCACCTGGGCCAAACGAGACACGATGGCGTGCTGGACGACGTTGCAGTCTTGGTACTCGTCGACAAGCAACCGTGCATAGGTGGCGCGAAGGGGCTGAGCGAGGTGACCGGCCTGCAACAACTGCATGGCGGCCTCCCGAATTGCCGGGTAGTCAGTATTGGGTTGATGCAGCTGTAGGATCTGCGGGTTATGGCCGCTTCGCGCTGGGAACTTAGCGATCAGGCGCATCGAGAATCCGTCAATGGTGGAGACTCGATATGCGGAGTTAGGAACACCGGCTCGTCTCAGGCGCGCCCGTAAGGCCGCAACGCCGGCGTTCGTATGTGTCAGGACGAGGATGGGTTTGCTCTGCGTATGCGCGATGAGCGTCTCGGCAATCAATTGCGTTTTTCCACAACCTGCGGGGGCCGTTATGGAGCCACGCTCGATAGCGAAAAGATCAATCTCAGGGGGCACTTGTAAACGTCCAGAGCTGATTCGTGACTGCCATGAAGCCCGGTTCGGCGTTCTGTAAAGACGGACCGACGATGTCCCTTGCAACCTCCTGATAGGTTGTCAGAGACTTGAACCAGCCGCTGTTGCGGATACGGGATGCGGTTCCCAGCAGCTCTCGTCTCTCAGGTGAGTACCCATCCACGAGTCGCTTGGCTCGGATATCGTTCAGCGTCACGCGGCCTTGGGACTTCGTCTGAATGTGTGCGTTCATCAGCTCTGCACCCACTATTGTTTCGGCTTTCGCCAGAAGTGCATCGAGTGCTTGCTCACTGAGATGGCGGAAGATCTCGTCCTCCAACGTGAGGCCTGGTCGCCATGTAAGAATTTGCCCGCCGGCGGCCAAGAATGCTTCAGCGAGCCCCGCGGTCGAAGGCTTGTCGGCATCTACAAAAACCATCACGCGGTAACCCAAGTTCAGAAGTGCTGTTCCCCGGATAAGACTGTTATCGGGGCTTCCCCCGCCGGCGTCCACATACGCGCCGCCATGGGCCAGGAATGAGGTAGCGCCAAGACTGACCCACCATTGGTCAAGGCCACGCGCGAAGCCAACCTCGCTGGCCCCCTCGCAAACGATGATGGATTTGGCGAGGAATGCTTCGGGGTCCTTCCGAAGGGTACTTTGTACCTCGTTGGCTTCCCCAGCTGGCATAACACTGTGGCGCTGAGGTGCTGACCGAACAACGAATAACTGGCTGCCGGACAGCTCGCGCAGCGCGACCGGCGAGTGCGTCGTCATGAACACTTGCAACGGAGCGGCAGCGTCCTTTGCACCCAGCGAGTCCAGGAATCGCATGAGCCGATGAGGTTCAAGCCCGTATTCCACCTCATCAACCAGGGCAATTGGCGCGGCGCTGGCCGCAGCCCTTTGAAGCCCTGCCACTAGCAAGCGTGACGAGCCCGTGCCAAGGGAGCGCAGCGGAATACCTGTTTCACTGTGCAGCGCGATCGCCCCCTCGCCAATCGACACAGAATGTGCGTCAAGGAGCGCCTGAGGCATAGCCCCGACCGAAACGCCAAGATGCTGTGCTGTGCGTTGCACGACCTCAAGCGTCTGGGTCAGATGTTCGGCTGCTTGATTGCCAAAGTTCGCTCTTGCTTGCCTAGCGGCGCGCGCCAGTTCAGCACCAAGCTCGGCGCGCTCATCGGTAAGTCGATTGAGCACTGAGCCACGACTCCACGACAGGTTCGAGCTCGCAAAGCTGCCGATACGGGCGGGCGCTAGTGCCGCTCGTTCTTTCCAGGGAAGAGTGCGTTCAAGTTGCTGCTGCTCCGCGCGCTCGGAGAAAAGTGTCCAAACAGGCTCCAAATCGGCACCAACTTGCAGACGCAAGGTGATGACGGTCTCCAGCCCCGCTCGCGGTTCGTCTTCGACTTCCCCCGTACCGGGATGGAATCCACGCAAGAACTCGCCGTAGACATCAATATCCATCAGCGATAACGGCAGATCGCCAAGCGCCACGCTGATGGTGATGGGTACATCGACGTTTAATGCGAAGAAGTCCATGTCGCCGAACGTGCCGCCTCGGCGGGCGCCGACGCAAAGGTCAATCGCATCTAGAATGCTGGACTTTCCACTATCGCCAGGACCTATGAGGCAGTTAATTCCTGGGGCCGGCACCCAGTCGAGCGCCTGGATAGATCGGAAGTTGCTGATAATCAGTCTGCGAATGCGGGCCACGGAGAGTCCTCATGGGTTAACGACGACCAGTCTCCTACCCGCAGCGGCAACAGTCCATCGAACGTCACCTCGTCACTATGTGTTGCGACAGATAGGTCGGACCGGAAACTACCGTACGGCATTTTCCGGTCAGATGCGCTTCTGAATAATCACCTGGTCGGTGGTATGGAAGCCTATCCGATGTCCGTTGATTTCAACCTCAGAGCATTGAAGACCACCGACGCCGAGCTGACACTCATCGCCAGCGCAGCAATCAAGGGCGACAGAAGATGCCCCGTCAGCGGGTACAGCAGCCCCGCT
>NZ_CBDAMB010000023.1:0-11633 GCF_965197125.1 Pseudomonas spartinae | reverse complement strand
CGCCCGGCACCTGTGAAATCGGGCTACTTCACCTGCTCGACGCCCTGAGCAAGAGCGCGTGGCCGCGAGCACTGCCGCTACAACGCAGTGCTCGCAGTCATCACAGCGAATTTCAACAGGCTGCTAGATCCCTACTCAAGATCCTAGATCGTCAGATCAACCGCGATTGAAAGTCATGCCATTGCTGGGTTGGGGCCTGCAACAGATCACAATGTCGATGCGAACGGATGGATGCTCGAAGCGGCTGATATGGATAGCAAGAGCATCAACAAGGCGCTTACCAGCCCGGTCTAGCTGACCGATGTCTGTGATTGCAAAAACTCGCGACCATGGATTAAAAACAAAACTCATGGCGTGGACAGACATCGCTGACACCGACAGTCCATCCTCATACGGACTGTCAGATGTAGTTGCGAGAACAGGACGGATCAGTGACAGGGATGATGAGCCTTTAGCGCTGTGGCATGCCCATATGCTGCTGATGCTGCATCATCTGATCCATCATCATCTGTTGCATACCCATGTACCTGTCCATCATGTATTGATGCTGCTTCATCTGCTCAGGCGTCATCTGGGAGTAGTGGCTGCCCATTTGATCCCAGCCCATCATGTGGCCCCCACCCATCATCTTACCGTTACCCATCATGTGGCCACCGCCCATCATCTGACCGTCACCCATCATGTGACCGCCCTGCATGCCCCCTCCGCAGCACCCCATCATTCCGCCGCCACGCATTCCGTTCATCATGTGCATTCCTTGCTGCATCATGGTTTGGTGCTCTTGCATCAGTTTCTGACGCTGTGCAGGGTCGCTAGCTTTCTGAATTTGGTTCATTTGCTCCTGCATTTTCTTCAGGTTTTCTTGTGCCTTCGCCATCTCTTGATCAAATTGCTCAACGCTCATTGGCTGCTGTTGAGCCTGGCTGGTGGCACTGGAGTCCTGCTGCGCAAAGGTTAAGGCCGGAAAAAGCGCAGCCGCCAAAGCGAACGCGGCGAGTTTTGGTGCTTTCATTGCTCAGTTCCTTGCAGGTGAAAGTGGGTCGTGGGGTGAGTCACCAGTAGCCAATATAGACCTCGAAGACGGGTGTAGCCTGATGCAGGTCAAAAGTTGACCCCGTACCTGCTTCAGGTTGTATTAAAGCTGCCCCGACCACGGAGGTTGCCTGGGGGAGCGAATTTTCAGTGGCCAAGAGGTATTGCTCTCTAGGTGAGCAGCCCTGTCTGGGCATGGCGTGCTTCAGTGGCTAAAGCCTTTTGCCGCCAAAGCTGCCCAGCGGCGCTGACGGTGGGCGTAAAACAGGCGCGCAAAAAGCCACACGAACGGGGTGAGGATGCCGGCCTCGATAGTCACGCGATCTCGGTAAAGCGTTCCGCCACTCACTTCTTGAGCCGTAATGACGTGATCCCACTTGGTGATTAGCGGGCTATAGCCGTTGTCTCTGAGCATGAAGGTCTGAGCGTTTTCCGTCTGCGGGTAGGTAATCACAATCGCCTGACGGCCAATGGGCAGTACGCCGAATAGCTTCAGCTTGACCCAGTAGGTGCCCTCGCTCCAGGTATCAGGAAACTCAGCCGGAGCCAGCGGGCTGAAACTCAATAAGGGTGAAGCAACCTGACGCAGCAGGCGTGGTGTGCGCACCTGGGCGATCACCTCTGCAAGTGTGCACGGCAGCTGGGTGGCGAGATCGACTTGCATGGACACAATCACCGACTGGATGGGTTTTGCTCATCGCTCGCAAGCAAGGCCTGGAGTTCTTCAGGAACCGGCATGGGCTTGAACGCGCTGACTCTGGAGCGGCCTGTATTGCCGAGGGGCACCCAGATTTTGGAGAACAACAAGGCCGCGAAAATGCGCGGTATTTGCCCGGCCACCTCGCGATAATCGCCAATCTGCCAACCGAGCGTGAGCATCAGCCAGTGTGACCTAGCGTGCAGCAAGGGCTGGCGTTGAGTCAGGATGTGTGCGCGCTCCAGCCATTCAAAGGCATCGGTATTACGTCTCTCCTGCATGGCGTGCTCGGCCTGTTGAAAGGCTTGTTCAATTGCCAGTTGCAATGCTGCTTTCATCTTCAATCCTCCGTTCCTACTTTTTAAGCAGGCGCAGGCCGTTGAACACCACCAGCAGGCTGACGCCCATGTCGGCAAAGACGGCCATCCACATCGTCGCCTGCCCCGTTAGGGTAATGGCGAGAAACAGGGCCTTGATCCCTAACGCCAGCACGATGTTCTGCTTGAGGATGACGGCGGTCTGTTGGGATAGGCGGATGAAGGCCGGGATCTTGCGCAGGTCGTCATCCATCAAGGCCACATCCGCAGTTTCGATGGCCGTGTCCGTGCCGGCGGCGGCCATGGCGAAGCCGATTTCGGACTTCGCCAGCGCAGGCGCATCGTTGATGCCGTCGCCCACCATCCCAACAACGTAGCCGCGCGCCTGCAATGCTTCAACGGCCTGCAATTTGTCGACTGGCAGGAGATTGCCGCGTGCTTCGTCGATGCCCACCTGCTGTGCGATGGCTTCTGCGGTGTGCGGGTTATCGCCAGTCAGCATCGTGGTCTTCACACCCAGCGCATGAAGCTCCTCGATTGCCTGGCGGCTGGAGTCCTTGACGGTATCGGCAACGGCGAACAGGGCAATGGCACGCTGCGGATTGCACAACACCACCACTGTTTTGCCTTGGCGTTCGAGACGTTCCAGCGTCGTTTCCAGCTCGGGTGAGCAGAGGCCAAGCTCTTCCACCAGACGGTGGTTACCCAGGTGGAAATCCATGCCTTCAATGGTGCCCCGTACACCTCGACCCGGCAGGGCTTCGAATCCCTCAACGGTAGCGAACATCAGGCCATTCTCAGTGGCGTGCTTGGCTATCGCTTGCGAAACCGGGTGATCAGAGCGACTGGCGAGGCTGGCAGCATGAGTGCGACAGAGTTCTGAGTCCTGTTCAACCAGTGGCATGTAATCGGTTTGCACGGGTTTGCCATGGGTAATGGTTCCGGTCTTGTCGAGGGCCAGGAAGCCAAGCTTGCCGCCAGTTTCCAGATAAACGCCGCCTTTGATCAGGATGCCTTTGCGTGCAGCCGCAGCTAAACCACTGACAATGGTGACAGGTGTCGAGATGACCAAGGCGCAAGGGCAGGCAACCACCAGCAGTACCAGGGCACGGTAGATCCAGTCGTACCAGGGCTCGGCCATGAAGAGTGGCGGCACAATGGCGATAGCCAGGGCGAATAGGAATACGACAGGGGTGTATACCTTGGCGAATTGATCGACAAAGCGCTGGGTCGGCGCGCGTGAACCCTGCGCCTCTTCGACCGCGTGAATGATACGTGCCAGCGTGGTGTTGGCTGCGGCGGCCAGGACTCGGTATTCCAGGGAGCCGGCTTCATTGATGGTTCCCGCAAAAACCGGATCGCCGATGGTTTTCTCTACGGGCAGGCTTTCCCCCGTGATGGGCGCTTGGTTGATGGTGGAGTTGCCGGCAGTAACTTCGCCATCGAGACCGATTCGTTCGCCCGGTCGAACCCTGACCAATGCGCCTACGGCGATGGTTTTAACGTCAACTTCCAGCCATGTGCCATCGACCTGCTGCACCGTGGCGCGCTCTGGCGTCAGATCCATCAGGCCACGGATGGCATTGCGAGCCCGATCCAGCGACTTCGCTTCGATCAACTCGGCGACAGAAAAGAGGAACATGACCATGGCCGCTTCTGGCCATTGCCCAATCAGCACCGCACCGGTCACAGCGATACTCATCAACGCATTGATATTCAGGTTGCGGTTCTTCAGCGCGATCCAGCCCTTTTTATAGGTCGTCAGGCCGCACAGCAGAATGGCGAGCAGCGCCACGCCAGCCACAGCCCAATCTGGCGCAAGCTCGGCAAAGTGGATCACTTCCGCCGATAAGGCGGCCACCCCCGAGAGCGCCAAGGGCCACCAGGCTTTCTTGTGAGGGGTGCCTTGCTCTTCTTCACGTGCTGTTGCTGAACCCTCAACCACTGGCGTGAAACCAAGCTCGCGAATCGCTGCCAGTGCTGCTGGCAGCGCTTCTGCTGTGTGGCTGAGCGTCAGTACACGTTGAACCAGGTTGAACTCCAATGCACTGATACCGGGTAGCGAGGTCAGCTTGTCGCGGATCAGCTTTTCTTCAGTTGGGCAGTCCATCTGTTCGATTTTGATGCGGGCTTGCCCTTCAGCAGATAGCGGTTCTGCCTGCATTCCCAGGGACGAGATCGCCGCTTCGATAGGCGCGGTCGACGGCAAGCTGTGCCATACCCCAAGAATCCGATTGATCAGGTTGAAGTCGAGCTTATCTATGCCTGCGAGCTTGCTCAGTTTGTCCTGAATCAGCGTCTGCTCGGTAGGGCAGTCCATTTGCGCAATGCGGAAGCTGCTGAGCCTGGAGCCGGTTACGGCATTTACTGCTGTCGCCGCTGTGGCAGAGCACTTGCTTGCTTCGTTGGCGTCACAGCAGACATCCTTTGAAACCGCTTCAGGTTTGTATTCGTCACCGCAGCAGCCAGCCATGAAGGTATCCTCGTTGAACAGTTGTGTAGAGTGAACACCCTAAAGCCACTACAGGGTCAAGCGTTTGCTGAAGAGGTAATTCATGAAGATTGGAGAGCTGGCCAAGCTTGCCGATTGCCAGGTTGAAACGGTTCGCTATTACGAGCGCGAGGGGCTGTTGCCGGCTCCGGCCCGTAGCGAGGGTAATTACCGCCTTTACAGCAGTGAGCACCTTGAGCGGCTTACGTTCATTCGCAACTGCCGAACGCTAGACATGACCCTGGACGAGATCAGAAGCCTGCTGGCGCTGATGGATCGGCCAGAGGGGAACTGTGAGGGTGTGAATAGCTTAGTGGATGAGCACATTGAGCATGTGCAAGCGCGCGTGACCAGTCTGCTGGCCCTGCAACAACAGCTGATTGAGTTACGACACCGCTGTTCCTCTGAGCGCGGCGTAGATGAGTGTGGAATCCTCCAGCGCCTGAATACCACTGGCGGTGTCAGTGCGCTTCCGGATGATGGCCACACCCATGTTGGGAAAAGCCACCGCCACTAAACATGCGCCACCACCTGCCATGCGAGGCACGCTACATGGCAGGTGGTGAGTCTGGCTCAGCTGTATGCAGACGGTTAGCGCTTATTTGCTTTGTTCGACTTCAGCTTTGACCAGATCATTCAGTGGCTGCGCGCCGAAACTCAATAGCGGCTTGCCATTCACAAAGAACGTAGGTGTCTGGCGCACACCAGCCGCCTGGGCATCCTGAGAGTCCCTTTTCAGCGTCTCGGTGATATCGGCAGCCATCATCTCTGCACGGGCCTTCTCCACATCCAAGCCTGCCGCTTCAGCAGCCTCCCAGGCCTTCAGCACCTGTGGGTCACTGTGCCATTGCGGTTGCGCCACCATGAGTGCTTCCAGAACAGGCTCGAAGACCCCCTGCTTGCGTGCAGTTTCGAGGATTCTTGCTGCTGTTTCAGAGCCTTCATGGAAGAGGACGTAACGCAGCACCAGGCGCACATCGTTCGGGTTCTCAGCCAGGATCTGTTTCACTACTGGAAAGAAGGCGCGGCAGGCCTCGCAGGACGGATCGAAGAACTCAACGATGGTTACGGGCGCATTGGCGGTGCCGATAACGGGCGAATGGAAGCGCACCAATGAGCTAGCGACTGGAGCAACTGGCGGAGTCTCTTCACTGGCCGAATATCGATCATAAAAGAACGCCGCAGCAGCGAAGCCGAGCGCAGTAAGAATGCTGATCACGAGGACGATTGCACGTCTGCTCATAGGGAAGACCTCCGACGGATGAGAACAAGAAGAACAGCGATAAGGGTGAATGCGACCAGCGAAAGCAGTGGCAGAGGGACGCTGCCGAAAATCGTCATGTCAGCGCTGGAGCAGGACGGGCCTGCCCCACAGGGCTTGATGCTCTCTGGTATGGCCCCGAAGTAGAGCAGGCTGTGGTAGAGCGCGATGAGCCCGCCCACGACGGTAACCGGCAACGCATAACGCCAGACGCCGAAATCCGAGGTGTAGCAACCAACGGCCAGAATCACGACCAGTGGAAACATGAATGCGCGCTGGAACCAGCAGAGCACGCAGGGCGTTTTGCCCATGACCTCGCCGATGAACAAGGCGGCTAAGGTCGAAACCAACGCAATACCCCAGGCCATAAGCAACAGGCTCCAGGGGCTGGGAAAGCGAGTGTTTGTCTCTGTTTCCATCATGGTTGATATCTACCCTCTACAGAGGTGGGTGGCACGGGAACTACCGCCGACGCGATATCGTTCGTGGTGACGTCTTGAGCCAGTGCATCTGCCATGCCCACGAGCATCAGCACGATAGCGAGCAGTAATAAGCGCATCGGGCGGCGCAGGTGCGCAAACAACGCCCCAGGCTCGCGCGGAGAAAGCGATTGCATAAGTTGATCCTGGATTGCAGTGGTCTTTAGCCGCAGTGCGGCTTTGTTTAGATCACGCGGCTGGATCGCGGAGGGCGCTCAATCAAGTAGACCGGGCGAGTTGGTGCGGCTTGATCCGGCAGGGTAGCCAGGATGTTGCTTTCTGCCTGGGCTGGCAGGATAAGCAGCGGCCCAAGGTAAGGGGTCTCGTGCACATGGTCGGCAGTCATCGGCGAGTGCCGGTGACCTGCACAAAAGACGCAAGAGGGGGCTGCCTCTGTCAGCAAGCTGCTGTGCGTTGACTCGCTCTTGAATCCCGCTTGCGGCTCTGCACCAACCAACAGGGAAGACATATGCCAACCCATGACCAGCAGCAATGCCATGCTCAGTGTAAGCACTACTTGGATTGTGACCTTACGCCTGGGCATCGGGATGATGTCGATATGTATAGTGGTGGGAGGTATTTGCTCCGACCCTCATTGGTATGAAGATACGGTTGCCGTACGAATTGCTCCGCAATGAGACCATTCTCGGGGAGTAGGCACAAGCACCATGGCGATACCTGTGCGGCTTAGGTGGGGCGGGCTAGGATGCATGCTGGAAAAATCAGTGCTTCCGTTTTTGGCCAATGATCGAATTTTCAGGGTGCCCAGTTTGGGTCGACCTTGCCCTTTTTGACCTGCAAGTACAGGCCTGAAGCAGCCATTGATGAATGACCATTGGCCGTTAGCGCTGCTTGCCTTATCCCTAGCTAACCATCCTTGTCCTCCCTAACGCGGAGAGCAAACCATGACTTTGAGTGAACCATGACAAGAGATGCACTAGAGCAGAACCAAGTACCGATCTACTTCGTAGCAGTGATTGTCGCGGCGATTGGCGGCTTGCTGGCTCCGAACACCGCCCAGGGATTGTCGGTCTTGGTCACGCCCACCATCGCTGTTCTGATGTATGCGATGTTTCTTCAGATTCCGTTCCTGAACCTTAAAGATGGCATGCGCAACAAGCCCTTCATGGCTGCGCTCCTAGTCGCCAATTTTGTTTTGATTCCTCTCCTGGTTTGGGGGCTGACCCGCTTCTTGGATGGACATCCCGCCATCCTGATTGGCGTGCTATTGGTGTTACTGACGCCCTGCATCGATTACGTGGTTGTGTTCACCCACATTGGCCGGGGTGACTCACGCCTGATCCTTTCGGCGACGCCGATTTTGCTGTTACTTCAGCTTGCTCTTTTACCCCTCTACCTGGGGCTTATGCTGAGTGATACTTCGGGGGTGGTCGTGTCGATAGGCCCCTTTGTCGAAGCCTTTCTGGCACTCATCATGGCCCCGCTGATCCTGGCACTGCTGACAGAAGCATTGGTAAAGCGCTCCGCAGCGGTGAAGACATGGACTGATGCCTGGGCCTGGTTACCTGTGCCGGCCATGGCGGCGGTGCTCATAGCCGTGGTCGGCTCGCAGATTGCTCCCGTAGTGAATGAGATCGACAGGCTTGCTCCCGTTCTGCCGGTCTACATCGCCTTTGCTTTCTTGGCTCCTGTAATCGGTGCACTGGTCTCCAAAGCGTTCAAGCTGTCTGTGAAGTCAGCAAGGGCTGTGACCTTCAGCAGCTCGACGCGCAATTCACTGGTGGTGCTGCCCCTTGCATTAGCGCTGCCTGAAGAGCTGCGGGGGCTCGCCGCCGCTGCGGTGATCACCCAGACCCTTGTCGAGCTGGTTGCTGAACTGGTCTATGTCCGGGCTGTGCCAGCGTTTCTTTGCCCTGATCGTGCCGGGGCTAACGAACCGCTCAATGGCTGAACCCGCTCCGGGTTGGTCGCGTGACATCGATTGCGGACGCAGAACAACGTCTTGTTGCGGATGTCCGCTGTTAGCCAGAAGCAGCACACCTCCAGCGTCACCCAGCGGCTAAAAGCGAATATCTGAAGCTGCGCACAATTCGCCAATCCCTATACCTGTTTGACCTTCCGTATCTACCGAGCGCTGCGCTATGCCAAAGCTACATCTAGTGCTGGGTTAGCCTGGCCGACTTAGCGGTGTTTGCCGCAGCGATAGATACCCGCAATCGCCTTCGGCTACCATGCGGAAAGCTCTGAGGCAGGCTGCTTGGGAATATCACGTGTAAGGGATCACGATGTCGACTTCAACGATTTTCAGAGAGTTCTTGGGCAATCTGCGCATCACTAACCACGCAACCATTGAAGACCGATATACAGAGATAACCCGGTCACTGAATAAGTATTTCCGAGATTTTGATTCAACAAGCAACAACCTTCAGGTTGGCTCTTATGGGCGCTGGACAGCTATCGAAGGCGTTTCAGACCTGGACATGCTCTACATCATGCCCGGCAGCGCGTGGGAGACCTACAACAAGGATGGGGGGCAGTCAGCGCTGTTGTCAGACGCCCGCGATGCAATTCTAAAGCGCTATCCCGCCACCAAGATCACCGTGGATCGCCTGGTGGTATGTGTCACGTTTCAGAATTTCAACGTCGAGGTTCAGCCGGTCTTCAGGCAGGGCGACGGCAGCTTCGTATACCCCGACACCTATAAGGGTGGCGCTTGGAAAATCACCAAGCCCAAGGATGAAATCGAAGCTACCAAGACGGTTGATGATGACCAAAATGGGAACCTGCGGAGACTGTGCAAAATGCTTCGTGCATGGAAGAACAAGCATGGCATTGGTATCGGCGGTCTGCTGATCGATACCCTGGCGCATAATTTCCTCACGTCGACTGATGCTTATGCCAATGCAAGCTTCGGCTCATACGACTGCATGGTTAGGGATTTCTTCGAGTACGCCAAGAACCTTCCCCAGCAAGACCGGTACGCAGCCCTAGGTAGCCGTCAGCATGTGAAGGTCAAACAGAAATTCCAAAAGCCTGCCAAGCGTGCCTATGAACTCTGCGTTAAAGCCATCGAGGCGCAGGGAGAGGAGTATGAGGGCGACCGCTGGAAGAAGATTTTTGGGCGCAGCTTTCCTTCAACCCGTACAACCACGCGCAGCGCCATGGAGTCTTTGGGTTCTGCCTACAGCTTCAGGAATACAGAGCAGTTCATCGAGGATCTGTATCCTGTTGATATTCGCTTCCCTCTGTCGGTCGATTGCGATGTTGAGCAGGACGGCTTCAGGGAGCGTCTGCTCAGTGAGCTGATTCAGCTTGGCCTACCGTTACGTGCACGCAAAACCCTCAAATTCAGGGTTACCCATAACGGTGTTCCTAGACCCTACAGTATGAAGTGGAAAGTGCTGAATACCGGGGATGAGGCTGAAAGGCGCGACTGTATTCGCGGCAACATTGTGAGCGATTCAGGGTATGAGTCCATCCAAGAGGCCACGAACTTCAAAGGTGAGCACATGGTCGAGTGCTATATCATCAAGGATGGGGTGGTTGTAGCCCGCAGCCCAATTCCAGTGCCGATTAGTGAGAACACATGAGCCAGGTCGCACTACTCAAGAACATTGCTGAGACAGGCTACAACGTGGGCTTTGGTGGTCGAAAGCACTGGGCCACCTATGACATCGTGGAGAAAATACCGGGCTTCATTGGCTTCTTGGGAACAGCCGTAGGTATTTTTGCCTTGGTATATGACTCGCTTTCTGCGAAAAATATATCCGCAACTATGGCTGTGATTGGGATTATTGGCATCTATATCTCTGTATATGACTCCAAAAAGTCCGAATATGAAAAGTCTGCCGTAGAACTCACACAGATATATAACGGCCTGAGAGGCCTCTATCGGAAGGTGCAGTCACTTCCGGCTGATGCGGACTTTACTGCATACCAGGGTGAGCTTTCTGGCTTAGAGTCGCGCTACTATAATGCGTCTATTAGTAAGCAAATTCTTTTCAGCGACTGGTATGCGCATTACAAGTTCTTTTGGCAATACCAGATTGATTGGGTTAATGAGCAGAAGCATTTTTCGTTGGTCAGGGATAAGGTTCCGTTGACTGCATGGCTGGCTCTGGCGGCATTGCTGATATTTGCCGGTGCGTCTTTTATTTCGCGCATCGATACCATTAAGGCTTGCCTCGGGATAGTTTGACCGTCGAGCAGGATTCGGATTCCTCTGGCTGCTGTTTGTCGTTCCGGTGAGTGAATTTTAGTTGGTGGCACAGCAGGAGTAGGCGAAATGGCTATGGATGTATTGCTGCATGAGGTGCTCCGCAAGATTCATTCGGGAGTGAAGTCCTTCGAGCCAGATAGTTCCTCATCCGATGATATTAAAAACTTCCAGAGTCTTGCCAAGACAATAGTTCATGCCCACAGTCTAGGCTACATAGAACAGATGATACCCAGAAAGGAGCACTATTCTGGTAATGGGTATTATGCCGTCATACTTGTGAGAGGAGGGCTCACCTACAAGGGCGAGCAAATTTTACAGCAGTTCTCAGGTCAGCCAACGCCAGTGGATGAGTCTTTGGCTGAGCTATTTGGGAGAATCCCGAGTCATAGCATTCGAGAGAAGTGGGGCAAAGCTCTCCATCGACGAATTACAGACCCCAGCGGCGCTATTACTGCTGCAAGAGCCCTGCTTGAATCGACGCTGAAGTGGATCATTGAGCAGCGCGGCGGGAGGCCGACTGATAGTAATAAAGAGCTCTTCAGCAAGGCCATTGATGCTCTTGGGTTAGAGGTAAAAGGGAAGCCCATTGAAAAAACTATCGAGGGTTTGAGCTCGATCATCTGGGGCATAGGTGATATGAGAAACAAGCAGGGTGATGCACATGGAGCAGCAGCGGACGCCATACCTCCGACAAAATATGAAGCTGGATTGTGCGTAAACCTGGCCGGCGCAGTGGCTTTGTACCTTCTGGAAGAATTCGAAGCTGGTGCGTGATCCTTGTTCATAGGCCGAAGGTTGGTCAGGAAGAGGGATTAGTGCAGTAGACGTAGGGGTAAGCGTAGTTTGGCTTGCCCAGAAGAGTTGAACTGCATCAGCGAATACCAGCCATATGTGCGCTCAAACGTCACGATAACGTAGAAGCTGCCGCTTGTGGTGTGTAGTACCCAGAAGCCCCCTTCGCAGTAAAGATGTATTACATCTGATGTTCGAATTGTAGCTCCCTCCCTGAAGCGCTTTCGTGAGCCTTGGTGGCTAAAAACGCAACCTATGCGTAAGCGTCCAGCCAAGTCACCTTCCGAACTCCAGCATTAAGGGCGATGGTGTCCGCGTATTTTTAAGCGGACGCGATAGCCCTTATCGCCGGGATTCCCATGCGCCAACGAAGCTCTTACCCCA
>NZ_CBDAMB010000022.1:0-32690 GCF_965197125.1 Pseudomonas spartinae | reverse complement strand
CGACGCATCGCCGATGGTAGTGTGGTGCTTCACCATGTGAGAGTAGGTCATCGTCAAGCTCCTATACGAAACCCCAGATCGCTAACGCGGTCTGGGGTTTCTTCTTTGCGCGCGGGAAAACGCAGGGTGTGCACGCGCAACGCGCAATTCGCGAACGTTCTGCTGCGTGTGCTGAACCCTACGATATGTCGGCGCTTGTCTGCGCTCGGGTAGAATGCGCGAATTCTCCTGGGGACCTGCATGTCTGACTCGCTGCCCGAACCATCCTTGTCATCCTTGCCGATCGAGCAGTTGATCGCCTGTCATGAGTGCGACCTATTGATGCGCAAGCCGGTGCTGCAGGACGGCGAGAGTGCCGAGTGCCCGCGTTGTGGTTATGAGCTATTCCGTCATCGCCATCATGTGGTGCGACGCAGCCTGGCCCTGGTCGTGACGGCTCTGCTGCTCTATATCCCGGCCAACTTCCTGCCGATCATGCAACTCAATCTGCTGGGACAGATCTCGCAGGACACGGTCTGGAGCGGGGTGATCGGGTTGTATGAAAGCGGTATGCAGGGCATCGCCGTGGTGGTGTTTCTGTCCAGCATGGCGGTGCCGTTGCTCAAGCTGCTTTGCCAGTTGCTGGTGCTGATCAGCATTCGCATCGACTTTGGTCGCAGCTACGGCTTGTTGCTCTACCGGATCTACCACCACATGCGTGAGTGGGGAATGCTCGAGGTTTATCTGATGGGCATCCTGGTGGCGATGGTGAAGCTGATGGACCTGGCTGACCTGAGCCTCGGCCTGGGCCTGTTTTGCTTTATCGCGCTGTTGCTGGTGCAGGTCTGGCTTGAAGTGACTATGTCGCCGCATCAGATCTGGGAAGCCTTGTCCGGGGAGGATATCCATGCGGGCGATTGATGCGGGGTTGTTGGTCTGTCACGAGTGCCATCAACTCAACCCTGTCGACGTCGAGGCCAAGCATCAGTACTGCAGTCGCTGTGGTGGCCTGATTCATGCGCGCCGGCCTGACAGTCTGATCAGAACCTGGGCGCTGCTGCTGACGTCGGCGATTCTGTATATCCCGGCCAACCTGCTGCCGATCATGACGGTGAACAGCTTGGGCAAGGGGTCGCCCTCGACCATCATGGGCGGCGTTCTGGAGTTGATTCACTTGGGCATGTTGCCGATTGCCGCCGTGGTGTTCATCGCCAGCATTCTGGTGCCTACCTTCAAGCTGGTGGGCATTGCTCTGCTGTTGTATTCGGTACAGCGACACCAGCCGATGTCTGCCAGACAGCGGATGCTCATGTACCGCTTCATCGAGTGGATTGGCCGTTGGTCGATGCTCGATATCTTCGTCATCGCCATTCTGGTGGCCGTGGTGAATTTTGGCAGCCTGGCCAGTATCGAAGCTGGAGCCGGTGCCGCCGCCTTTGCCAGTGTGGTGATACTGACCATGCTGGCTGCACTGACTTTCGACCCCCGCCTTATCTGGGACAACACGGAAACCGATCATGACTGACCTTCCTCTGGCCAAGACACGTCCTGCTTCGAACTGGTCGGCCATCTGGGTCCTGCCTCTTATCGCACTGCTGATCGGTGGCTGGCTGGCCTGGCGTGCCTACAGCGAGGCCGGTATTCAGGTCGAGTTGATCTTCGCCAGTGGCGAGGGCATCCAGGCCGGCAAGACCGAGTTGATGTACAAGGGCATGGCGGTCGGCAAGGTCACGGCCATCAGCCTGGATTCGTCCGGAGACAAGCGTGGCGTCCTGGCGCAGCTGGAGGTCAACAAGGAAGTTGAACAGCTGCTCCGCGAAAAAACGCGTTTCTGGCTGGTCAAACCCAATGTCAGTCTGGCCGGTATCAGTGGTCTGGAAACGCTGGTTTCCGGTAACTACATCACCTTCAGCCCCGGTGATGGCGAACCCTCGCGCAGCTTTACTGCCCTGAATCAGGAGCCGCCGATGGGCGACGATGTTCCGGGGCTGCATATCACGCTGAAGGCTGAGCGGCTGGGCTCGCTCAATCGTGACAGCCCTGTGTTCTACCGACAGATTCAGGTCGGTCGAGTCAAGAGTTACACCTTGGGCGAGGATCAAAGCACGGTAGAGGTGAAAGTGTTCATCGAGCCTGCTTATGCGCATCTGGTGCGCAAACACACGCGCTTCTGGAATGCCAGTGGCATCAGCGTCGATGCCGATCTTTCCGGTTTCAAACTGCGCAGCGAGTCGCTGGCCAGCATTGTCGCTGGCGGTATCGCTTTCGCTACGCCCGAACACCGTAAAGACAGCCCGCCCACCGATCCCTCGCTGCCCTTTCGTCTTTATGAGGACTACGACGAGGCCCAGGCGGGGATCAAGATCGTCGTGAAGCTCAGCGATTTCGATGGTTTGCAGGAAGGCCGAACGCCGGTCATGTACAAGGGTATTCAGGTGGGTTCGCTGAAAGCCCTGAAGGTCGATCGCGATCTCAACAGTGCCACGGCCGAGCTGACCATCGACCCACTGGCGGAAGACTACCTGGTGGAAGGTTCGGACTTCTGGGTGGTCAAGCCCTCGATTTCTCTGGCTGGTATCACCGGCCTCGAGGCATTGGTGAAGGGGAACTACATTGCCGTGCGCCCAGGCGAGAAGGGCAGTCCGCCGGCGCGCAGTTTCGTCGCCCGTAGCAAGGCTCCACCTCTGGATCTCGGTGCGCCGGGCCTGCACCTGGTGCTGTTCACCGATCAGCTCGGCTCCATCGAGGTTGGCAGTCCGGTGCTCTACAAGCAGATCAAGGTGGGTTCGGTGCAGAGTTATCAGCTGGGACGCGATAACCGCCAGGTGGTATTGGGCGTGCACATCGAGCCGGACTACGTGCACCTGGTGAATACCTCCACACGGTTCTGGAATGCCAGCGGCATCACCCTCAAGGGCGGGTTGTCTGGTGTCGAGGTCAAGAGCGAGTCCTTGCAGACTCTGTTGGCAGGTGGCGTCGCCTTCGAAACGCCTGACTTGCAGGCGGCCAGGTCGGGGCGTCAGGTGCAGCGCTTCGCTTTGCATGCCGACCGCGAAAGCGCTTTGCAGCTGGGCCAGCAGATCATCATCCGCGTCGCCGATGGAGCTGGTCTGCAGCCAGGTACGGCTGTGCGCTACAAAGGTCTGGAGGTCGGTAAGGTCGAGAGCCTCAGCCTGACCGATGACCTGCAAGCGGTGACGCTCAACGTGCGAATCACTCAGGCTGCCGAGCAGGTTGCCCGCGAGGGTTCGCGGTTCTGGGTGGTGAAGCCGGAGCTGAGCCTGACCCGTGCAGAGAACCTCGGCACGCTGGTCAGCGGTCAGTATCTGGAGGTACAGCTGTCGACGCAGAAAGGCGCCCGCCGCACCCAGTTCACTGCGCTGCCAAGCCCGCCGAATCAGGCGGTGCGCGAGGATGGCCTGCGCCTGGTACTGAGCGCACCACGGCGTGGTTCGATCAAGCCGGGGGTGATCGTCAGCTATCGCGAGGTGCCGGTGGGCAAGGTGGTGGATTTCGAGCTGGGGCCGACCTCTGATCGTGTGCTCATCCATGTATTGATCGAGCCACGCTACGCACCGCTGGTGCGCTCGGGCAGCCGTTTCTGGAATGCCAGTGGTATCGGTGTCGATGCCGGTCTGTTCAAGGGGCTGAAGGTGCGCACCGAGTCGCTGGAAGCGTTGATCGAGGGCGGTATCGCTTTCGCCACGCCGAACAATCCGGAGATGGGTGGGCCGGCTCAGCCGGGGCAGACCTTCGCGCTGTTCGATGAGCCGCAGGAGGCCTGGATGCAGTGGGCGCCGAAGATCGTGCTGGAGCAGTAAGCCAATCATGGCAATGAAAAGGGCCGTATTGAGCGGCCATTTTCTTTTTTTGCGGCTATGAAAAACTCGCGGCTAAAGCGGAATGCCGCTCAGCCGTGACCGTAGGAGCGGCTTTAGCCGCGATGCGTTCAGGCCGGCTCGGTGGCTTCCCCCTGCACAGGCGCCTGAGCCTTGGCGCTTTCGCGCGGCTTGATGAACTTCCAGTCCGCCTCGTCGATATAGATGCCGTTGGGGCCGCTACCGCCTTCCAGGTCGATGGCCACGTGGGCCGAAACCTGCGGCTTGACCGAGGCCAGGATCGGCACGAAACCCAGCTGCAGGCTGGTTTCGATCAGCGCCTGCTGGTTGCGCTCGTCGATGTCCGCCGCCTCGTCGAGGTAGTAGGGCAGGCGCACGCGCCCGGCCTGCTCGCGATCCATCAGGTGCAGCAGCAGGTACATGTTGGTCAGCGCCTTGATGGTCATGGTGGTGCCGTTGCTGGCTGCGCCATCGATGTCGGTGTGGATGATCGGCTGGCCATGCACCTTGGTGATCTCGAAGGCCAGCTCGAACAGATCCTTCAGGCCCAGCTGGTTGCCGTTGGCGGCGACCAGGCGCGACAGATAGTCCTTGGCTTCCTCGTTCTTGGCATCCTGATCGGCCGACTGCGACAGGTCGAACACCGACAGGGTTTCGCCTTCCTCGTACTGCCCGGCGCTGTGGATGATCTGGTCGATATGGCGCAGGGCTTCCTTGTTCGGCGCCAGGACGATGCGGAAGCTTTGCAGGTTGGAGACCTGGCGCTTGTTGATCTCGCGGTTGAACAGCGCCAGCTGGTGTTCCAGGTTGTCGTAGTCGCTGCGGATATTGCGTAGGGTACGGGCGATGTCGGTGACCGCTGCACGGCGCGCCTTCGCCAGCGTGAGGGCTTCGTCCTGGCGGTGGGCGTAGGCGTTGACCAGCAGTTGCAGGCGGCGCTCGACGTCGTCCTCGCTGTCGAACTTGGCCACGCCTTTCAGGCGCACCTGGGCGTACAGCGCCTCGATCTGGTTGTCGATACGCTGCAGCGCCTGCCAGGTGTCCTGATAGTCGTTGAGCAGCGGCAGCAGGTTGTCCAGCGAGTCGTCCACCGGCTCCATGAACGGCGTGCCGAACGGCAGGTCGGCCGGCAGCAGCTGGCGGCGACGCAGGGCGTCTTCCAGGGTGCGTTCCTTGGACTCCAGATCACCGATCTGACGGCTGATCAGTTGCAGCTTGGCGGAAATCTGCTGCACGCGCTCGGCGAAGGCATCGCTGGCGCGCTTGAGTTCATCCTGGGCGCCTTCCAGTTCGGCCAGGCGCTCCAGCTTCTGCGGCTCCTCGGCGGCCAGGGTCTGGCTCTTGCGGAAGTCCTCCAGGGCTTTCTGTGCGTCCAGCACGGCCTGGTACAGGTTTTCGGCCTGGGCCTTGCTGGCGGCGCGGTCAGCGGCCACCGACTGCTGGGTCTTGAGCTGCTTGAGCTCGCGCTCCAGGCGATCCTTCTGGTCGCGCAGGGCGGCGCGGTCGGCCAGTGCCTGCAGAGCCGGCGGTTCGATATGGCTGAGGTCGATGGACAGGCCCGGCACGGCGAAGGTGTCGCCCTTGAAGCGATCGAGCACCGCTTCGACCGCCTTGACCCAGTCGTCGCCGTCGGCCTGGATGCCTTTCTCGCCCAGCGGCAGGCTGAACAGCTGGCCGTTGAACAGGCGCATCAGGCGGTCGACGTCGGCCTGGCTGAACTCCTCGCGCAGGCGCGAGTAGCTGTTGTTGTCGGCGTGATCGAGCTGCTGCTTGACCGACTTGAGGCGTTTTTCCAGGTCGCGCAGGCGCTCGTCCAGGTCCTCGCTGGAGAACTGGCGCGACTGCGCCAGAGCGCCGGCCAGTTCGTCGTGGGCATCCTTGGCGGCGAGCAGTTGCTCTTCCAGCACCTTGGCGTTTTCCACCAGGGCGAAGCGGTTCTTCAGCACGGACAGCTCGCCCAGCCAGCGCTGGATTTCGCTGATTTCGCGCTCCAGGCGCATCAGCTCACTGGTGCCGCCACGCTGCTCGTTCTGCAGGCCATCCTGCTCGTTCTTGTAGTGCTCGGCCTGGATCACCAGCTCTTCCTTGCGCGCATCGGCGTAGTCGTGCCAGGTGCCCAGCAGGTTGTCGAGCAGCGGCGACAGGCGATGCAGCTTGCCGCGCAGGATCTCGCGCTGGCCAACGCCAGAGGCCAGTGCTTCGATCAGCGGGCCGGCGGTGACCAGCGCCTGGTAGTCCTGCTCCATGCGGCGTACGTCGCGGAAGGCTTCCTCGGTGGCAGCGATGTAGTCGACGCTGCCCGAGCGCAGGCTGTGCTCGAAGGCATCGAGGAACAGTTGCTTGAGCTTGGCCGCAGTGATCTCGCGCATGTGCAGCAGGTTGATGAACAGCGCGCGGAAGGTCTTCAGGCTTTGCTCGCTGGTCGAGCGCAGCGGGATCAGGGTCAGGTCCAGCGGGATGCTGGTGTGACCGCCGACCAGCAGGCGACGCAGTTCGTCGGGCTTCAGCTCGTAAGCGGTGATGCCGGCCTGGACGAGGTTCTTGAACAGCTCGCGCTGGCGCAGGCAGGTGCCGTTTTGCTGATAATGCTCCAGGTCCAGCTCGCCGGCGTAGGCGAAGAACTGGTGGCCGAAGCCGCCACCCGGGCCACGACCGGCCACGCCAATCACATGCGGGCCGTGGGGCAGGGCGACCTCGACGAGGATGTAGCTGGTGTCACTGGCGAAGTAGAACTTGCGCGAGGCTTCCAGGCTGTACTTGCCGAAGCTCATGTCCGACATGCGCGCCAGGATGGGGAACTGCAGGGCGTTGATCGAGGCGGATTTGCCCAAGTTGTTGGCGCCGTACACCGACAGCGGGTTTTCCAGCGGGAACAGGCCGAGGCTGTAGCCGGCGGTGTTCAGCAGGGCGAAGCGGCGGATGCCGTAGCGTTCCTGGCTCATGCGTCCATCTCCTGTGCGGCACGTTCTTCGGCCATGGCACGGGCCAGGGCATCTTCCTCGGATTGTTCGCTGTCGATGACAGCCGGGTCGGCGTCGCCGTCATCGTCCAGCAACACCGGTGCCGGCAGCGGCAGGTCGCTGCTGTGCAGACTGGCGGCCAGGTCGCGGTCGTGTTGCACCGACAGGCAGACGTCGAGGAAACGGTGCATCGGCGGCAGAAAGCGGTACACGCCGTTGCTGTCCTCGGCGAAGCCGAGCTGGATGAGGCGGCGGATGATCTTGTCTTCCAGCTCCTCGAAGGTGGTCACTTCGGCCTGCAGGAACAGGTCGCGGTACTTCTCCAGCAGCGCCGGCAGTTCGTCACGGCCAATGCTGCCGCCGTCGAGCACGGAGAGCGGGTCGCGGCCCTGGTCAGCGAGATGTTCCACGAGGATGAAGGTGAACAGCGCCAGGCGCTGGGCGGTCTTGTTCACCTGCGGCGCGACCTGCTCGGGCACGAAGTAGTAGAAGCCGCGCGGGTCGCAGACCAACTCGAAACCGAGGGCGCGGAACAGGGCGCGGTACTGGTCCTGCATGCTCGACAGCTGGGCGTAGCACTCCGGCTCACTGCGCGAGATGTGGTAGCCCTTGAACAGGTCGCGGAAGGCGGCCGCCAGCTGGGTCATTTCTTTCAAATCAATGTTCATACGTCGTGCTCACGGGCAGTCGTAGGGTGGACGGCGCTTTATCCGTCCACCGCATGGCAATCAAAAAGGTGGAAAAAAGCAGGCGTTGGCTGCGCGCCCCGGTCCCCCCTACGTGTTGGTCATGCATCGGGGCGGCCCACCAGGGCATAGGAGCTGATACTGATTTCATGCTCGCGGGTCAGGTAGGTCTGACGCTGCAGGCGGTCGCGCTGGAAGCGGCCTTCGCGCGACAGGCGCGAGAACCAGTAGAGCAGCTCGTCGGTGGCGCCTTCCGGCTCCTGTTCCAGCAGCCAGGTCATCAGATCCGGCAGCGGCAGGGCCTGTTCGCAGCGTTCGATCATCTCGCGCGCGGTCTTCGGCGCCTTGGGCGCGCCGCCCTTGCGGCTGCCGCTGGCCTTGGGGAAGTGCGCCGGCTTGGCTTCGAAGCGGGCCAGGGCGTAGACGTAGGCCTCGACCTGGCTGGCCGAGCCCAAGAAGTTGCTCTGCGGCCGGGTGAACAGCGGCATGGCCGCCTGCGGCACGGCGTCGATGCCCTTCTTGCGGATCACCGACAGTGCCAGCGCCGCGCCACGGGTCACGGCGTTGTGCCGGCGCGCTTCCTCGCGCAGCGGCAGCAGCAGCTCGCGGGCCTTGCGCAGGGTCAGCTGGGCGGTGGTCTGCATTTCCAGGATGCGTGCGTGGGTGCGCAGCAGCAAGTCGTCGTCGACCAGTTGGCCAAGGCGCTGCTGGTCGCCGAGCAGGCGCAGCAGTACCTGTTCGACGCGGCGCACGCCCTGCTCGAAGGCGCCGTCGGCGGCGACCAGCTGGATCATCGGCTCGACGTATTCGTCCCAGGTGGCCAGCACTTCGGCATAGCGCTGGCGCAGGGGAATCTGTCGGTCGCTGGTCTTGGCCCGATCGGCCACCCCGACCAGCGCCTGTTCGTCATTGGCCAGCTTCTTGAGGACGTCCCTGACGCGCATATCGAGCAGGCGCAACTGGCGCGCCAGGTCGTTGGCGTCGCGTACCTCGAAGGCGTCCTGGATGTAGCCGGCCAGGCGCTCCAGATGGCGCAGGTAGGCTTCGATCTCCAGGCACAGGCCGAGGCGGTGCTCGCGGCGCAGGTAAGCGAGAAAGTCGTGAATCTGCGCGTTGAGCTCGAAGCGGTTGGGGCTCTTGGCTACCGGCACCAGGATGTCCAGGCGAATCCAGGTGTCGAGCAGGGCTGTGGTGTCGCTGGGTGTGGAGTCGGGCAACTGCGTGGCGAGCTGGCCGCGCAGCTCGACCAGGCTCAGGGTGCCCGCGTCGAAACGTTCGCAGAGCGGTTCGAGCAACGTCCAGTGTTCGGCGAGGGCGCGCAAAACGCGCTTGGGATCGATCATCGAGGCGCCGGGTTCCAGGCAAGTGAAAAGGGGCAATTGTACTGCAAGCTGCAGGCCGGGTTTGAGTCCGAATCGATCAGAGGCAGGTGACTCGTTGCACGGAGCAGGCAGGTTGCCTCGCGTGGAAGGTGAGGTGTTACGTCGTTGTTGCCGCCGGTAACACCAGCCGGGCGGCGAACTGGGCGCTGGCGGCCATTTGCCTGCTCTTTCTCGACTATGGGTCGGGCCGCTCTGGCGCTGCTGTCCCTATAGTGGCCATAAGGGTTCGAGCCGGAGTGCTCGACGTCACTATAAGAACAGGGGTTTTGCCATGCGCCAGTCCTTTCGCTTCGCCAAACATGCTCTGGCATTGGTATGCGCCGCGGCCTTGAGCGGCCCGGTCCAGGCCAACATGGTCGAGCTGGAGGACAGCGAGCTGTCGGACATCACCGGGCAGGCGTTCATCAACCTCAGCACTGATGCCGCTGGATCACTCAATTACACCCGGATCAATTTTGGCCTCAAGGTGGACACTCAGCTCAACATCAAGAAGTTGGAGCTGGGTGGGTACACGCGCGCGGGTGAAACGCGGGCTTCGGACATTCTGATCAACAACTTTGCCCTGGGCACAGTCGGTGCCAACGACAGCATCAACCCCTTTCAGATCGTGGACCCGTACCTGGAACTGGCATACGAGGGGAATCAGGTCGTTGGTGTGCGTATTGGTTTCGGTGAAGCCAAGGGTGTGCTGTCGGGCGACATTTCTCATCTCACCGGCAAGATCGCGGTGGATCTCGAGGGTAAGGCCAAACCGCTGCTCGACGAAGCCAACTTCTTTCAGCGTTTGCTGCTCGGTGCGACGGTGAACGAGAACTCGACCATTCGTTCCGAGGCCGAGTTGGTGAACAACGGCACGCCGGATTCCGTACGGGCCAACCAGGCCGGGCTGAAGGATGGTTCGGTCGTGCAGTGTGTCGCCAACTGCAATCTACTAGGTGGGTTGCTGAGCGCGTTTCCCTCTCAAGGTTGTCAGATCATCGGCATTTCCACCTGCTTTAACCTCAGTCAGTTCCAGTCGCTGAACATCGGTAACGTCAGCGCGCCTGGTATGGATCAGGCTGCCAAGGGGGTCTTCATCTCGCTGCAATTAAAGGATCTGCAATGGCGAGATATGGATACTTCCGAACTGATCAATACCGTCGCAGGTGCGTTTCTCAATATTCCCAAGTACCGCGATGCCAACGGCAACCTTGTGGCGGGGATAAAATTCGACTTCAACCAGGCGCTTAACGGTATCCCGCGCCAAGACACCTGCCTTGGCAGCGCCGTCTCGGGGTGCTGACCATGGATATTCGCGCACTCCACTTGCTGCTTGGCGTAATGCTCGGCGCTTCGGCCCAGGCGATGGAGCTGTTGAGCGATGCCGAGCTGTCCGACGTGCAGGGCGCCGGCCTTGGTTTCGTGCTCGATCAGGTGCTGCTCGACGGTTCGGGTGCGCAGATCGTGATCAACGACATCACCGACGGCCAGGGGCGCAACGTGCCGATCTCGGTGAAGAATCTCTACCTTGGTGCTGCCGGCAGCAACAAGGGCAGCAACCTCAATCCGGTGACCATCGGCAGCCTCGATCATCCGTTCGAACTGGAGCTGGCCAAGGGCGAAGAGCTGCGCAGCCTGCGCGATGACGGCCAGTGGGTACAGACCACACCGAACGACATCACCGTGCTGTCGTTCAAGTTTCCCGAACGCCTGGTCGCCGGTGGCAATCCCTGTCTCGATGGCTATGCGGCGGCTGGTTCGAACTGTTCTACCGGCGCCAGTGGTCGCGCCGATCTCGGCGTGCGCTTCGACTTCCAGGTGGCGGCCGGGCGCACCGAGATGCTCGCGCTGGACTTTCACCAACTGGTAATGGACGGCTCCTACCTGCGCCTGTGGGGCGACCCCGGGCAGAACGGCAACGGTGAGCTGGTGGGCGAGGCACGCATCAATATCTTCGCCAAGACCCTGGAGGTGATGTCCTGCGCCCAGGCCGACTGCAACACCGCGGGCGAAACCGCAGCGCAACGCGGTGCGCGCACGCTCTATATCACCAACGGCTACGCCAACATCGCCCTCGGTTACGGCAAGTCGCAGCCGCTGCGCCTGCGCTCCAGCGCCGACGGTCAGTTCGTGCTGGAACTGCAGAATCCCACCAGCGGCGCCTCCACGGCGGCGCAACGCCAGGCCCTGGCCAGTGACTTCTATGCCAACGCGCCGCGCACCAACCTGGTGTTCGAGAACCTGACCGTCGGCGGTACTCGAAGCAGCCCTACCGCGGTGCCCACCGGTGGCTACAACTTTGGCCGCAACGAAATCTCCGGGCTGAGCTTCAACTACCTGAAGGTGAGCAGCTATGACCTGCGCTAGAACGGTTGGAGTACTGCTGTCGTTGCTGCCGGCACTGGCGCTGGCGGAAATGCAGGCGCTGGACGACAGCTCTCTCAGCGAGATGACTGGGCAGGGCGGGGTTTACCTGTCTGGCGAGTTCAGCATCAACAAGGATGGTGGCGTGCTCTGGGGCACGCCGACGACCAACGATCCGGCGCAGTGGACGGCCAACCAGCGTAGCTGCGCCTTGGCCGGTGCAGCCAGTCCGGAAAGCTGCGGCATGCGTGTGGCCGTGCGCTCCGGTGCCAACTCCGGCTGGTACGTGCTGGACAACCTCAAAGGCATCTTCAGTTTCGAAGGCCTGACCCTGGACACCCGCACGCTGACCAGCGCCAGTGGTGAGCGCGAGGTGCTGGCGCTGGGGCTGCCCAACGAGATTCGCTTCAAGGACGGCAACTTCTCCTTCGGTGTGGCCAGTCAGGGTGGCTGGAAGAACAAGGCGCTAAGTGCCGCCAATGGTGGTGATCCGAGCTATCAGCAGACCAACATCTTCTCGGCCAAGATCGATGGCGCCATTCGCATGCAGGGCAGCGTGCTGGTGTTTCCCACGAACTGAGGAGGGCGGATCATGCAGCGTTATGGATGGCTGGCGGCGCTCGCACTTGGCAGTTCACCGGTGTGGGCCATGCAGGCGTTGGACGATGACGGCCTGGCTAGCGTCAGTGGTCGTGGTGGTATCAGCATCGAAACCGCCGGTGGCGGCTGGTCGGCCGAAAGTCTCGAATACCGCGAGGACGGTCAGAGCCTGCGAGTCGAAGGTATTTCCAGTCGGCCGCAGCAGGCCGGCAGTGTGTCTACCACGACGGTCGACGTGATCGATGATCGCCTGCATGTCGAGCACCAGGGCCGGCCGAACGAACTGGCGGTGAATGCCATCGGTTTCGCTGGCAGCGACAAGAGCTTCGGCGCCTTTCGTGCTTTCTATACCCTCGGCGCCAGCCTGAAACTCAGCGGCGGCGGGGCCAGCGGCGTGGCTGGTTTCAGCGTCGATGGCAGCCGCTTGAGTCTGGATGCGGTGACCTTCTATTACCGTGACAACGGCTTCGATCTGATCGTGCGTGATGCCTCGTTCGATGCCTACCTGAACAACGCCTACCTGGACATCGTCAGTGGTGGCAACGGTTCCGCCGTGCGCCTCGATCTGGGCGATACGCGCTTCGTCGCGCATGTCGGCGGCATCGGCCTGGATCTGGCGTATGGCGATCCTCAGGTTGGCGTTGCAGTAACGCCCGACCTGCCGGATACGCGGCATCCGGACCATGCGCGCAGTTTCGGCCAACTGGACATGGATCTGCGCCTGGGCGGCAGCATCCGCATTGCCGGGGGCGGCGCCAGTGGTGAGGGGCTGCGCTTGATTCCGCAGATCACCATCGCCAACAGCCTGTTCCAGTACAAGGACGACGGTGTGCTGCGCGCCGAGAACTTCGCCGGCGTGCTCAGCAGCCAGAACGGCATCACCCTCGATCTGGCCGAGGACAGCAGCGGGCGCTATGCCCAGCTGGCCTTCCAGGATCTCAAGCTCAATGCCAGCCTCGGTGGCCTGATCATCGGCAACCCCAACAATCAGAAGATCGGCAGCCTGGCGCTCGACCTCAATTTTCAGGATGAGGGCGCACGGCAGAACTGGTTCAAGCTACGGCCGGGTGGTGACCCCAACTCCGGGCTCAAGGGCATCACTGCGGACGTGTCATGGAACATGGTCAGCAGCTCGGTCTCGCTCACCGATAACGGCAACAGCATGTGGTTCAGTGGCCTGCGCACTCATGGCAGCGGCCAACTGACGGTCGACCTGACCAGAAGCTGCGCCGGAGGGATCAGCCTCGGCTGTTACGCCGGCAGTGCCAATACCCAGCCTGGCAGCGGCGGCTATGACGGTCATTTCGACGGTCTGCGCCTGGGTTTGAACAACGTCAAGGGCAGCTACAGCTTCGATGGTCTGCGGGTCGGTCGCGCCGATGCGCCGTTGCAGGGCGGTACCGAGTTGCTGGTCCTGCTGGAAATCTTCCCGGCCTACGATTTCACCCTCAACGGCCAGCTCACGTTGCGCCCCGGCGGCGCCAGTGGCGACGGCGTAGGCTACAACGCCGATTTCTTCGTCACCGAGGCCAATGCGGCGATTACCGTCGATGAAACCGGCAAGGGCCTGTGGCTGGCGGGTACGCGCTACGACATGCACTTTCGCGACGGTTCGCTGGACGTGACCCAGAATGGCGTGCAACTGAACAAAGGCACCTACTGGTCGACCCTCGATGTGCACGACGTGCGCTGGGGTGACCGCAGCACCGGGCAGAGTCTTGGCCGCATCGTGCTGCGGCGCTACGAGCAGGGCTCGACTCTCAGTATCAGCTCTGGTGGTGCGGGGGCGCTGTGCGTCGGTGGCAGCGGCACCAGCGCATCGGCCTGCACCTCCAGTGGCGGTCGCTGGGAAGATCGTGGCAACGAAGGGCTGACCGCGGGCTTGAAGAACGTCTTCGTGCGCGATGCGTCGGGCAATCCGGCGGCTAGCGTGTCGACCAGCGAGAAACGCAACCAGCTGATCATCGAGACGGATCGGGTCGGCGGCGTCAACGGTACGGGGGCGCAACTGGTGGTGGACAACTTCCACACCTCCGATGGCAACCCGAGCGATGCCAATGCCAACACCTATGGCGTGCGCGTGGACCTCAACCTCGACGTGGCGCCGACCAAGGTCTGCGACAAGAGCGCCAGCGGCTGCCCGCCGGTCTCACCGGACCCGTTGGGTTTTGCCGTCAATGGCCGGGTGCACTTCAAGGAAATCAACATCGACCGCATCCAGAACGTGCACCCGACGGGTGGGGCGGTCACCTCCATATATGGCATGAAACTGCAAAATGCCGATATTCGCGCCAACCTGACCGCTACGCCGATCAACTGATAGGCCTGCAGGCAGTGACCGGCGCGGCTAAAGCCCCTCCCACAGAAATAGCCGCCGGATCGGTCATACCGCTGTAACCGCCCTGTCTTAAGGTCTTCGTCCAGGCGGGCCAGGCTCCGGTCATCACCGGTTGTACAAAAAATCCCCAATGCCCTTTCGATATGCGTCGGTTATCGGCACAATTCGCGTCCACTTTTTTTCGGGGGCCCTTGAGGCACCCATTGGCTGACCTTGCTGGGGCGACGACATGATCCAGACGCCGTACTACCTCATCGACAAACAGAAGCTTCTGGTCAATCTGGAGAAGATCGCCTACGTGCGCGAGAACTCCGGTGCCAAGGCGCTGCTGGCGCTGAAATGCTTCGCCACCTGGTCGGTGTTCGACCTGATGCAGCAGTACATGGACGGCACCACCTCCAGCTCGCTGTACGAGCTGAAGCTGGGCCGGCAGAAGTTCGCCGGTGAAACCCACGCCTACAGCGTGGCCTGGGCCGACGACGAGATTGAAGAGATGGTCGCCAACTGCGACAAGATCATCTTCAACTCCATTGGCCAGCTCGAGCGCTTCGCCGAGCGCACCGAGGGCACCATCCGTGGCCTGCGCGTCAACCCGCAGGTGAGCAGCTCCGATTACCTGCTGGCCGACCCGGCGCGTCCGTTCAGCCGCCTGGGCGAATGGGACCCGGCCAAGATCGAGCAGGTCATGGGGCAGATTTCCGGCTTCATGTTCCACAACAACTGCGAGAACGGCAGCTTCGAGTTGTTCGACAAGATGCTCACCACCATCGAGGAGCGCTTCGGCCACCTGATCGCCCAGGTCGAGTGGGTCAGCCTCGGTGGCGGCATTCACTTCACTGGCGAGGGCTATCCGATCGATGCCTTCTGCGCGCGCCTTAAAGCCTTCTCCGAGAAGTACGGCGTGCAGGTGTATCTGGAGCCGGGCGAAGCGGCGATCACCCTCAGCGCCTCGCTGGAAGTCACCGTGCTCGACACCCTGTACAACGGCAAGCACCTGGCCGTGGTCGACAGCTCCATCGAAGCGCACATGCTCGACCTGCTGATCTATCGCCTCAACGCCAAGATGGCGCCCAATGACGGCGAACACACCTACATGGTCTGCGGCAAAAGCTGCCTGGCCGGCGATATCTTCGGCGAGTACCAGTTCGACAAACCGCTGCAGATCGGTGATCGCCTGTCGTTCATCGACGCCGCCGGTTACACCATGGTCAAGAAGAACTGGTTCAATGGCCTGAAGATGCCGTCCATCGTGGTGAAACAACTCGACGGTAGCATCGAGGTGGCTCGCCAGTTCGGTTTCGACGACTACCTGTCCAGCCTATCGTGACGCCAGGTAGGGTGGCCGACGCTTCAGTCGTCCACCATTTGCCAAACGAGGGTGGATGAGAAAAGCGTCATCCGCCCTACGCTTTCCAACGTAACAATTGTCTAGAAACGCAGTACCCAGGAGGTGGAACAATTGAAGAAGAATGTCCTGATCATTGGTGCAGGAGGTGTTGCCAAGGTGGTGGCCCATAAGTGCGCGCAACACAACGACGAACTCGGTCGTATTGCGATTGCGTCGCGCAACATCTCCAAATGCCAGGCCATCATCGACAGCGTACAGGCCAAGGGCGGGCTCAAGCAGCCCGGCGAGATCAAGGCCTATGCACTGAACGCCCTGGACGTGGAAGCGACCAAGGCGCTGATCCGTGAAACCGAGTCGCAGATCGTCATCAACGTGGGCTCTGCCTTCCTCAACATGTCCGTGCTGCGTGCCTGTATCGATACTGGCGTGGCCTACCTGGACACCGCGATCCACGAAGACCCGAGCAAGATCTGTGAAACCCCGCCGTGGTATGGCAACTACGAGTGGAAGCACCTGGCCGAATGCCAGGAGAAAGGCGTGACCGCCATCCTCGGGGTCGGCTTCGATCCGGGCGTGGTCAACTCCTACGCCGCTTTGGCGCAACAACAGTACTTCGACAAGATCGAGTCGATCGACATCCTCGACGTCAACGCCGGTTCGCACGGCAAGTACTTCGCCACCAATTTCGACCCGGAAATCAATTTCCGTGAATTCACCGGCACGGTCTACAGCTGGCAGAACAGCCAATGGACCAGCAACAGCATGTTCGAAGTCAAACGCACCGACGATCTGCCGGTGGTGGGCGAGCAGAACCTGTACCTGACCGGCCATGACGAGGTGCACTCGCTGTCCAAGCACCTCGACGTACCGAACGTGCGCTTCTGGATGAGCTTCGGCGACCACTACATCAACGTGTTCACCGTGCTGAAGAACCTTGGCCTGCTCTCCGAGCAACCGGTCAAGACCGCCGAAGGTCTTGAAGTGGTGCCGCTGAAAGTGGTCAAGGCCGTGCTGCCCGATCCCGCCTCGCTGGCGCCGGGCTACAGCGGCAAGACCTGCATTGGTGATCTGGTCAAGGGCACCAAGGATGGCCAGCCGCGCGAGCTGTTCATCTACAACGTCGCCGACCACGCAGATGCCTTCGCCGAGACCGACAGCCAGGGTATCTCCTACACCGCCGGCGTGCCGCCGGTCGCCGCTGCGCTGCTGGTGGCGCGTGGCGAGTGGGATGCCAAGCGCATGGTCAACGTCGAAGAGCTGCCGGCCGAGCCGTTCCTGGGGCTGCTGGATGTGATGGGCCTGCCCACCCGCATCAAGGACGAGCACGGCGACCGTCCGTGGAATCAGCCCGTCTGAGATCGCGCGCAGCATGAAAAAAGGATCGCCTCGGCGATCCTTTTTTCTTTTCAGTGGCCTGGTTTCACACCGTGACCACACCCAACAGCACGGCGGCGGCCAGCATCACCAGGCTGATGCCCCAGGCCCACAGCACGGTGTAGCGGATGTGCTTGTACAGCTCGACCCCCGCCAGGCCGATGGCCAGGTACACGCTCGGTACCACCGGGCTGACGCCGAAGCCGGTGTTCTCGCCGATCAACATGGCCTTGGCCACCGCAGCCGGGTCGACACCCGCTGCCACGGCGACATCGCGGATCACCGGCAGCAGGGCGAAGTAGTAGGCATCCGGTGAGAACAGCATGCCCAGCGGCACGCCGAAGGCGCCGATGATCACATGCAGCCAACTTGCCGAGCCTTCCGGCAGCACGTTGATCATCCAGTGCGCCATGCCGTTGGACATCCCCGCACCCGATAGCACGCCGAGCAGGATGCCGGCGGCGAGCATCACCAGGGCCATCTGCAGGGCGTCGCTGGCATGGCGCATCACGGCGGCGTTCTGCTCGCTCAGGCTTGGGTAGTTGAGCACCAGAGCCAGGCCCAGGCCGACCATGAAACAAGCGAACAGCGGGAAGGCGCCGGTGAACAGGCAGGCGAGGATGGCCACGGTGAGCCCCAGGTTACCCCAGTAGCGCCAGGTGCGCGGGCTGAGCAGCGTCGCGTCATCGCTGGCCGAGGTCGCGGTCGAATGCTCGCCGGCGTCGCCGGTGCCCGCCAGGCTGCGTTGTGCTCGGCGGCCGAGGAATACCGCCAGGCCCATCACCAGCGCCAGGCCGATCAGCTGAATCGGGATCAGCGAAATCCACAGCTGCGAGGCATCGATGCCGGTCACGGCCGAGGCGCGCGCGGTGGTGCCGCCCCAGGGCACCATGTTCATTACCCCGGCACTGAGTACCACCAGGCACAGCAGCATTTCCCGCTTCATGCCCAGACGCAGGTACAGCGGCAGTAGGGCGGGAATCACCAGCAGGAAGGTGGCGGCGCCGATGCCGTCCAGGTGGGTCACTGCCGTCACTGCGACGGTCACTACCGCCACGGCCAGCGGCTTGCCACCGGTGCTGCGCAGCAGGAAGTTGACCAGCGGGGCGAACAGGCCGCGCTCGCGCATGATGCCGAAATAGAGGATGGCGAAGATGAACAGCGTCGCCGTCGGGGCCACGGCTTTCAGCCCCTCGGTGATGAACTTGCCGATTTCGGCCGGGGTGAAACCGGCCAGCGCACAGGCGATGACCGGTAGCAGGGTGAAGGCGACCAGTGGGGTGATACGTCGCATCAGAATCAGGGCGACGATGACGAACATCAGGGTAAAGCCGAGGGCAGTGATCATGCCGATGTCTCCGATTTTATTGTTGTTGGAGTCGCGGTGAGCGGGGAAGGGCGGTCAGCCAGGCGGCGGCAGCCTCAGGTCGAGCAGCAGGTAGCTCAGGCTCTTGCCATGCCGGTCGATACCGGGGCTGGCGTTGACGCCGCCTTCCAGGGCGTCTTCGACGACGAAGTTGAGGCCGCCCAGGTTGGGCAGCTCATAACGCCGCACCTGGCCGATGCGCCGGTGCGCCAGGCAGGCGGCGACGCGCTCGGTGGTCAGCTCGGCGGCCAGCCAGGGGTAATGCGCGGCGTCATAGGCGAACACTGCGACGCTCAGGGTGTTGCCCTTGTCGCCTGCGCGGGCGTGGGCGTAGTCGCACAGCAGTACTTCGGGGCTCATCAGAACCACTCCACGTATTGTTGAACCTGGTCGCGCTCGATGAGAAAGCTCGCCGTGGACAGCGACTCGCTCAGGTAGCGGCGCACTCCACCACCGCCGGCCGGGCCATTGGTGTAGAGCGATTCGGCGTCGAGCAGCAGGCGTTCGAGCAGCGTCTTGTCGCGGTCGATGAAGCTGATGCGCAGGCGCACGTCCTGCACCTGCTGCGCCTGCGCCAGGCGTGCGTCCAGCCACTGGCCGGCGCGGTCGTTGAACAGGCTGGCGACGCCGATCAGGTCGATCCAGGGTGTCAGCCGTGGCGCCAGTCGCGCGCTGCGTTGCAGCAGGATGTTGCGGGCCAGGGCGGCGCGGGCCAGGGCACCTGGGCCGGCATAGGAAATCTCCGCCTCGGCGAACCACTTGCCGCGCAGACCGACCAGGCCCTTGAGACGCGCCGGGCGGGGATGGCCGCGCACACCCTCGACCGCGACCTGGTCGGCGGCCACCTGGTGCACGCGAGCCTGGCTCAGGTCGAGGGTCACGTCCGGGGTCAGGTAGGCCGCCGGGTCGTGGACTTCATACAGCAGCTGCTCCTTGACCGTCTGCTCGGTGACGCAGCCGCCGGTGCCGGCGGCCTTGCCGATGATGATCTGCCCATCAGCGCTCACCGTGGCGATGGGGCAGCCAGGGTTGGCTGGATCCGGCACGTCCTTCAGGCCCGGGTGAGCGAAGTAGCCGCCCGTGACCTGGGTGCAGCATTCGAGCAGGTGGCCGACGGTGGTGGCCAGCGCCAGGTGATCCCAGTCATCGGCCTGCCAGCCAAAGGCATGGCGCAGGGGGCCAACGGCCAGGCAGGGGTCGGCGACGCGGCCGCAGAGCACGATGTCGGCGCCTTCGCCGAGCGCCTGGGTGATGCCTTCGGCGCCGGTGTAGACGTTGACCGACACCACCTCGCCATCGAGTGGCGCGGGCAGCCACTGTTGCAGGTCGATGTCGCGGGCCAGCAGGTCATCGCCCAGTACGCAGGCGATACGCGCCGCTGCGTGGCGGGTGCCCTGCAGGTGCTGGCGCAGGCGCCTGGCGGCGGCTGCCGGGTTGGCCGCGCCGCCGTTGCTGATGATGGGGATGCCGGCGTCCAGACAGGTTTCCAGCACCGGCTCGAGAAACTCGAACAGACGTGCGGCGTAGCCGCTGTCGGCATCGTGCAGACGGCGCAGTTGCGCCTCGGCCAGAGTGCGCTCTGCGAGCAGTTCGAAGAACAGGAAGCGTTGCCCGTCGCGACCTGCCAGGTCGTTGGCCAGCGCCAGGGCGGCATCGGGGCGGTCGTTGGCGAAGCCAGCGCCGCAGCCGATATGCACGGTTTTTGTCATTGTCGAGCCCGTTTGCAATTCGCTATGGCGCCATCCTGAGTGGGCTGGATTAAGTTGTGAATTCGAAATGTGGTATCAATTGATAAGACATTTTTATAAGAGGGGGTGATTGTGGACGTCAGCTTTCGCCAGTTGCAGGCTTTCGTGCTGATCGCCGAGCACCGCAGTTTCAGCCGCGCCGCCGAGCGTATCCATCTGTCACAGCCGGCGCTCAGCTACAGCCTGCGCAAGCTGGAGGACGCCCTCGGGCTGGCCTTGCTGGCGCGTAACACGCGCAGTGTGGAGTTGACCGAGGCGGGGCTGCGTTTTCTCGAACAGGCGCGGCGTTTGCTGCGCGACATGGACAACGCCGTGCACGATGCACGCGAGCAGTTGCATCTTCAGAGCGGCTCGCTGCGTATCGCCGTGCTGCCCTCGGTGGCCATCGACCCGTTGCCGCGGGTCCTGCAGGAGTACCGGCGACGTTACCCCGGCATCGACATCAGCCTGAGCGATGGCCGCGCCGGGGAGATCCGTCAGTGGGTCAGTGCCGCCGAGGTGGATTTCGCCATCACCTCGGCAGTGGAGGATCTCGGCGCGCTGGATTTCCAGCCGCTGTACGACGACAGCCTGGTGTTGCTGGTGCGCGGTCATGAGCGGCTGCGCGGCAGGGCGCTGCTCGCTGCGCTGCGCGAGCAGGACTACATCGCCACCACCCGCGACACCAGTCTGCGCGGCATGGCCGACGAAACCCTACAGCGCATGGGGCTGCTGCGTGAACCCGCCTGGGAGGTGGCGTACATGAGCAGCGCCGCCGCACTGGCGCGCGCGGGGTTGGGGTTCGCGCTGCTGCCGGCCAGCGTGGCCGATACCTTCAACAGCGATGGCAGCCTCGCGGTACAGGTGCTGAGCGAGGCGCCAGCGCGCAGCATTGGTCTGCTGCAGCGCAAGCCGTGCTACCTGAGCCCGCCGGCGCAGGCCTTCGTCGCCCTGTTGCGTCAGCAGATGGGCGGTGCTCAGGGACTATCCGCGACCGTCGATTCACGCGACAATCGCCCCCCTATTGAATGACTGCACGGGATACTTCTGCTTTGAACGCCGAGCTGCGCCGTCGAGCCTATCTCGATGCCATGCAGGTGGCCACCTGGTTGCCACGTACCGAGCTGCCCTTCGCTGCGCCGTCGCGTATGGAGCTGCTTGCGCCGCCGCCTGTCGAAGAGGCGCCGGAAGTTGCCAGTGAGCCGCTGGCGGTGGTCGCCGAGGTGGTGCGCGAGGCACCGGCCGCACGGCCGAAGATCGAGATTCCGCGCCCGGGCGCCCAGCCGCGCCAGGCAGTTGTCGAACCGGTGGCGGAGGCTGAGCCTGTCGAGGAAAAGCCGGTTCGGGTCAGCGTTCCTCCGCCGCGATTTGCCTTGCAGCTGCTGCGCGCCGGGGATTGCGCCCTGCTGGTGGAGTTACCCACCGGCCAGTCTTTCCAGAGCCGCGACCCGGCCTACATCCTGCTCAAGGATCTGCTGCGCGCCGCCGGCCTGCCGGACAGCCCGCAACTGCTCGGCGAGCCGGTGCGCTGGCCGCTGCTGGTGCGCGGCAATATGGATCAGGGGCCGCAGGCAGCGCTGGAGTTCGTGCAGAGCTTCGTCGCCGCACGCCTCGAAGAGCAGCCCTGTACCTGCCTGTGGCTGGTCGGCCTACCGGCCATTCGTTTCGCCGGCGAGGCTGACGAGCAGAGCTACAACCGCGAGTTGCAGATCGAAGGCCTCGGCGCCTGCTGGGCTGTGCCCGGGCTGGAGCTGCTGATGGAAGAGCCAGCGCGCAAGCGCGAGCTGTGGCAGGCCATGCGGCGCACGCGTCAGCGTTGGCTGGCGCCTGCACATTCCTGAGAACCCTGTCTTTGCGCCCGAGTGACGCCCAATGAGCGATGCGATTTCCTTCCGCCCGATGACCGAGGCGGATCTCGATGCCGTGCTGAAGATCGAATACGCCGCCTTCAGTCACCCCTGGACGCGCGGCATCTTCACCGACAGCCTCAAGTCCTATAACTGCTGGTTGATGTTCGAGGGCAATCAGCAGGTCGGTCACGGCGTGATCAACCTGATCCTCGACGAAGCGCACCTGCTCAATATCACCGTCAAGCCGGAAAGCCAGGGCCGTGGCCTCGGCCTGCGCCTGCTCGAACACCTGATGCAAGAGGCCTATGCCCTGGGTGGTCGTGAGTGCTTTCTGGAAGTGCGTGCCAGCAATCAGAGCGCTTACCGCCTGTACGAGCGCTTCGGCTTCAATGAAGTGGGTCGTCGTCGTGACTACTACCCGGCAGTCGGCGGCCGCGAGGATGCCCTGGTGATGGCCTGCACCCTGGTCGATTGAGGCAACAGAAGAGCGTCACGCTTTATCGACCCGCGCTGGTGATTGCCGATCCACATCAGCCCGGATGCCCATCCACCCGCGCTCGCCACAGCATCGGTGCGTAATGCCAGGCAAACAGGGCGAAGGCCGTGCTCCAGCATGCCGCCGCCAGCCATAACCCTCCACTACCTGCTGTCACCCGAATCAGCGCGCCCAGATTGAGCAGGCCGAAGGCCCAGGCCATCGCCCTGGGCGGCTGCAGCGCGCGGCCGGTATGGCCGAGGCTGACCCGCGCCATCATCGCTAGAACCAGCCCACCCATGGCGCCCACCGCCAGCGCATGGCTGGCCAGGCTGGGTTGCCTCAGCCAGCCCAGATGCCAGGCAACCATGCCCAGCGTGGCGACCAGCAGCCAGGCGTAACCCAGGTGCAGTGACCACAGCAGCGGCACGCGCCAGATGCCATGCAGGTGACAGCGCCACAGACGCAGACCATGCAGTACGCTCAGCACGATGAACGGCGCCGCCAGCCAGGGACTGGCCAGCAGGTTATGCCCGCTGGCGAACAGTGCGGCGACCAGCACGCCGCAGGCCAGTAGCAGGCGATCCAGCCAGGGATGCGCGGCGAAGGCTTCGACCCGGCCCAGACCGCGCTGGGTGAAGAAGGGGATCACCCGACCACCGATCAGGCTCAGCAGCACGGCGACCAGCCACAGTGCGGCCAGGACCCCGCGACGTTGCAGCTCGTCGTTGCCTTGCGCCAGGCCGGTCAACGTCAGCGACTGGCATAAGGCGAGCAGGCTCAGCACCAGAAGGAGCGGGTAGTTGTTGCGCTGCCTCGTCGTGATCAGCTGGCGTGCCATCTGCGCGATGAACAGCCCGATGAAGCCCAGTTGCAGCATGATCAGCACTGCCAGCGGCACGGGTATGAACCAGGCCAGACGGGCTGCCAACCATAGCCCGAACAGCGCAATCAGCGGTCGTCCGCTCAGGCCCGGACGCCCCGTCCAGGTCTGGACCGCGGTGAGCAGAAAGCCGGCGATGATCGCCAGGCCGAAGCCGAAAGGCATTTCGTGACGGTGCCAGGCCAGCATGCCGCCCGCTACCGCCGGGTTCGTCAGGCCATGCAGCGCCGCCGCCCAGAGGGCGACGGCGAGTAGGGCGAACAGAGCACCGGCGACGAAGAACGGGCGAAAGCCCAGGCGCCACAGAGGCGCGATGGCCAATGCCCGCTGGCGATCAAGCAAGTGCATACGCGCATGCCTCGTCTTTCAAGCGCTGCTGCGCGATCAGGCGCAATACGTAGCCGATCTTCAGGATGCTCGGGCCGAGCAGTGTCAGGCTGTGGGCCAGCACCAGCGTTGCCACATTCAGGTGCTGCTCCAGGCCATAGGCTGTCACCAGCCCCACCAGCAGCAGGATCAGGCCACCCCAGAGCAGTTGGCTGGACAGATGCAGAATGTGCGCAGGTGCAAGATTGAGCGGGTACATGGTTCACCTCCTCATCGATCAACTGTCCAGGGCCGAGGCCGGGCCGAAGAATTCGTAGCGGCTTTGCTCATCCGGTACGCCCAGCGCCTGCAGGTGACGTTTGACCTGTGCCATGAAGGGCTTCGGGCCAAGGAAGTAGGCATCCAGATCACGCTCGGCCGGCAGCCACTGCTGCAGCAGCTCGCGGCTGAGCAAACCTTCGGCATCGGCCTGGTCGCCCGCGCGCGGCTCGCTGTAGCAGACGTAGTGGCGAATCTGCGGGTGCTCGGCCGCATGGGCATCGACCCAGTCGCGGAAGGCATGCACCTCGGCATTGCGCGCGCAGTGGATGAAGTGGATCGGTCGGCCGCTGTGGCGTGCGGCATCGAGCATGGCCAGTGCCGGGGTGATGCCGACGCCGGCGCTGATCAGCGCCAGGGGCTTGTCCGACTCGCTCAGGGTGAACTCGCCTGCTGGCGGGAACAGCTCCAGCTCATCGCCGACCTGGACGTTATCGTGCAGATGGTTGGAGACCCGGCCGCCCGGTTCGCGCTTGACGCTGATGCGGTATTCGCGGCCGTTGGCCAGGGCCGACAGCGAGTAGTTGCGGCGCACTTCCTCGCCGTTCAGCAGCAGGCGCAGGCCGATGTACTGGCCAGGCTGATGGTCGAGCAGGGTGCCGCCATCGACAGGCTGCAGGTAGAAGGAAACGATCTCGGCACTCTCGGCCACCTTGCGCGCCACACGGAAGGCCCGCGCGCCGCGCCAGCCGCCGGGGGCTGCGGCATTTTGCGCGTACTGGCTCTCTTCTGCGCCGATAAGGATGTTGGCCAGCTGCTGGTAGGCCGAGGCCCAGGCCTCGATCACGGCGTCGGTGGCGATCTCCTCGCCCAGCACTTCGCGGATCGCGCGCAGCAGGCAGCTGCCGACGATGGGGTAGTGCTCGGGGAGAATCTGCAGCGACACGTGCTTGTTGACGACCTGCGCCACCAGCGGGCCGAGGGCTTCGAGGCGGTCGATGTGGCGGGCGTACATCAGCACGCCACCCGCCAGGGCGCGCGGCTGGTCGCCGCTGGCCTGGTGCGCCTGGTTGAACAGCGGACGCACCTCGGGGTACTCGCTGAGCATCATCTTGTAGAAGTGCGTGGTCAGTGCTTCGCCGCCGCTTTCCAACAACGGTACGGTGGCTTTGATCAGGTCACGTTGAGCGTGGGTGAGCATTAAGGTATCTCCGCAAGGCAAATAAAAGGCGCCGGTGTGGCTCGTCTGGCCAGGTGTGGCGTGCTAGCGTTAGCGCGAGATACCTATCAGTAAGCGTGCCAGATAAATAATCATTAAATATCAATGGCTTGCTTTTATTGTTGTAGTAATGACTCGCCTTGCGCGTGAGTCATAAAGACAATGAGTAGTCGAAATGACCGCTAATCCGTTGCTGGAAACCCTGATTCCCCTGGTCGCCGATCTGTCCCGTGAGCTGGATGATGGTGAGCGTTACCGTCGCCTGCTCGCTGCGCTACGCCAGCTCTTTCCTTGCGATGCCGTAGCGCTGCTACGGCTCGATGGCGAGGTGTTGGTGCCGCTGGCGGTCGAGGGCCTGAGCGCCGATACCCTGGGGCGGCGCTTCAAGGTCAGCGAGCATCCGCGTCTGGCCGCGCTGCTGGAGCATGCCGGGCCGACCCGTTTCGCCGCCGACTGTGGCTTGCCTGACCCCTACGACGGTCTGGTCGAGGGGCTGCATGGCCATCTGGAAGTGCATGATTGCCTGGGCTGCCCGCTGTACTTGGACGAGCAGCTCTGGGGCCTGCTGACCCTGGACTCGCTGGACCCGGCCAGCTTCGACCGCTTCGAGCTGGACACCCTGGAGGCTTTCGCCAGCCTGGCGGCGGCCACGGTCAAGGTCAGCCAGCGCATCAGTGGTCTTGCGCAGCGGGTCGAAGCCGAGCGCCAGCTCACCGAGCTGTACAAGCAGGCGCGCCAGCAACCGCGCGAACTGGTGGGGCAGAGTGCAGCGCTGCGCAAGCTGCAGGACGAGATTCGCCTGGTCGGCGACAGTCCGCTGACCGTGCTGATCACCGGCGAGACCGGCGTCGGCAAGGAGTTGGTAGCCGAAGCCATCCATGCGGCCTCGCCGCGTGCGCAGCGGCCGCTGGTCAGCATCAACTGCGCAGCGCTGCCTGATGCGTTGGTGGAGAGCGAGCTGTTCGGCCACGTGCGCGGCGCCTTCTCCGGAGCGATGAGCGAGCGCAGCGGCAAGTTCGAGCTGGCCGATGGCGGCAGCCTGTTTCTCGACGAGGTGGGCGAGCTGCCGTTGGCGATCCAGGCCAAGCTGCTGCGTGTGCTGCAGAGTGGTCAGTTGCAGCGGGTCGGCTCGGATCGCGAGCACCGCGTCGACGTGCGGGTGATCGCCGCCACCAACCGTGACCTGGCGGCGGAGGTGCGCGCTGGCCGCTTTCGCGCCGACCTCTATCACCGCCTGAGCGTCTATCCGCTGCCGGTGCCGCCGCTGCGCGAGCGTGGCCGCGATGTGCTGTTGCTGGCCGGCTACTTCCTCGAAGAAAACCGCGCCCGGCTCGGGTTGCGCAGCCTGCGCCTGAGTGCCGAGGCGCAGAAGGCGCTGCTGGGCCACGACTGGCCAGGCAACGTGCGCGAGCTGGAGCACCTGATCGGCCGCGCGGCGATCAAGGCTTTGGCGCGCCATGGCGAGCGCCCGCGCATTCTCAGTCTGGACGTCCAGGATCTGGACTTGCCTGCCAGCGAGACGCAGGTCATTGTCGAGGCGGTGCTGGCGTCCGGCGAGCCGGTGCCGGAAGGCGTGGAGCTGCGCACGGCGGTGGATGCCTTCCAGCGTCAACTGATCGAACAGTGCCTGGCGCGCCATCAGGGCAAATGGGCCGATGCCGCGCGCGAGCTGGGGGTGGATCGCGCCAACCTCAGCCGCTTGGCCAGGCGCCTGGGCATTCGCTAGCCGGATTTAGGAGGGGCTTTAGTCGCGATCTGTTGATGTCGCGGCTAAAGCCCCTCCCACACTATCGGCATCTGCTCGTAGCCCGGATGCAATCCGGGGATTTTTCGACTCCCAGGCCCCCGGATTTCATCCGGCTACAGTTGGAACACCAGCGCCTTCAGGTCGCTCTCGGGGGAGATGTCGGGAAACTCCGGCGGGTTGTCCAGGCGCTCGACGAAGCGCAGTTGCGGCGCCTCGGCGGCCATGCCTTGGATAAGAAAGTCCGGGCCGATATCCGGGTCGTTGACGCAGGCCAGTACCGTGCCGTGCTCCGTCAGCAACTCGGGCAGGCGGCGCAGAATCTTGGCGTAGTCCTGGGTGAGGGCGAAGCTGCCTTTCTGGAAGCTCGGTGGGTCGATGATCACCAGGTCATAAGGGCCGCTCTTGCGCACCTTGCCCCAGGACTTGAACAGCTCGTGGCCGAGAAACTCCACCCGGGAGAGGTCGTGCTGGTTCAGGCGATGGTTGTCGCGCCCGCGCGACAGGGCAGCGCGCGCCATGTCCAGGTTGACCACGTGCGCAGCGGCGCCGGCGATGGCCGCCACGGAGAAACCGCAGGTGTAGGCGAACAGGTTAAGCACGCGCTTGCCGGCGGCCTGCTGGCGCACCCACTGGCGGCCCAGGCGCATGTCGAGGAACAGCCCGCTGTTCTGCTTGCTACCCAGGTCGAGCAGGTAGTGCAGGCCGTCCTCCATGATCGGCCATTGCGCCTGTGGCTCGCCGGCCAACCATTCGCTCTCGCTGCCGTGCACGTAGCGGTGCTGCAGCAGCAGACCGCGTGCGCCGCTGGCCTGCCATTGCGGCGTTGCCAACAACTCGATCAGCAGCGGCTTGAGCTCGGGCGAGGGCTCGCGAAACAGCATCACCAGTACGATGCCGGACAGCCAGTCGACGGTGATCTGCTCTAGCCTAGGCCAGCAGCGGCCACGGCCATGGAACAGGCGCCGGGTCTCGCTGCCGGGGTGGTTGTCCAGTGCCTGCAGCAAGTGCTCGCGCAGGGTGGTGAGGGCGGCGTCAGTCATCGCGGGTCAGCACTTCCAGCAGTTCGATCTCGAAGGTCAGGTCGGAGTTGGGCGGAATCGAGCCGACGCTGCGTTCGCCATAACCCAGATGGGCCGGCACCTGCAGCTTGCGCTTGCCACCCACCTGCATACCCATCAGACCCTGGTCCCAGCCCTTGATCACGCGCCCGGTGCCGATCACGCACTGGAACGGCTTGCCGCGCGAGAAGGAGGAGTCGAACTCCGTGCCGTCGGCCAGCCAGCCGCGATATTGGGTGGTGATCAGGGCGCCCTTGACCACGGCCTTGCCGTCGCCGGGTTGCAGCTCTTCGATGATCAGTTGGTCAGTCATGTCGGGATGTCCTTGCGGTGACGGTTTTGGCTGGCCTGCACCGAGCGCTCGGCTGGCACGCGCAGCTGGGTCAGCAGGTAATCGGCGAAGGCCGGCGCATAGTTCTGCAGGGCGATGGCGCCGGCCATGCAGCTCAGCCAGCTTTCTGCCAGCGCCTGGTCGATCGGCCACTGCGCATGGAAGGCTGGGATGCTGATGCTGCCGTACTTCTCGGCGAACAGCCGCGGCCCGCCCAGCCAGCCGCTGAGAAAGCACGCCAGCTTGTCACGCGAGGTGCTCAGGTCGGTTGGATGCAGGGCGCGCAGGGCGGCGGCCTCGGAGCGTTCGTCCATCAGTCGGTAGAAGTCATCGACCAGACGGCGCAGGCCATCGATGCCGCCAGCAGCCTGGTAGGAGGCATCGCCGTTGCCGTAGGGAGGTGTGGTGCTCATCGAACCATCGTCCGGAAAAGGCGCCATTGTAACCGCTGGCGTAGAATGCTCGGCCAGTTTGGTTCGAGGTAATGGGCAACTGCAGAGGCTGTTTCTCCCCTCTCCCATTTATGGGAGAGGGGGTAGGCCGTGCTTGTCTGAAACGATAATGACGCAACCCCAGCAAGGCTTCGTGCTTAGCCGCCATTGGCGCGATACGCCGGAGGGCACGGAAGTGGCCTTCTGGCTGGCGACCGATGCCGGCCCGCGCCAGATACGCCTGCCGTGCCAGGAGTCGGTGGCCTTTATTCCGCTCGAGCAGCGCGCCTGGGCCGAGCCGCTGTTGCGCGATGAGCAGGGCGTCGAGCTGCGTGAACTGGCCCTGCGCGACTTCAAGCGCCGTCCGGTGCTGGGCCTGTATTGCCGCCAGTACCGCCAGTTGCTGCAGCTGGAGAAGAAGCTGCGTCAGGTCGGCGTAGACGTCTACGAGGCCGATGTCCGCCCGCCGGATCGCTACCTGATGGAGCGCTTTATCACCGCCAGCGTGCTCTTCGACGGTATCGAGCAGCCGGACGGCAGCCTGCTGTGCAAGTCGCTCAAGCCCGCGCCCGAGTACCGCCCGACGCTGCGCCTGGTGTCGCTGGACATCGAGACCAGCGCCCATGGCGAGCTGTACTCCATCGCCCTGGAGGGTTGCGGCCAGCGCCAGGTCTATATGCTCGGGCCAGCCAATGGCGACGCCAGCCGCGTCGACTTCGACCTGGAGTACTGCGCCAGCCGCAAGGCGCTGCTCGAACGCCTGAACGCCTGGCTGGCGCAGCACGACCCGGACGCCATCATCGGCTGGAACCTGGTGCAGTTCGACCTGCGCGTGCTGCGTGATCACGCCGAGCAACTGAAGGTGCCGCTGCTGCTGGGACGTGGCGGCGACGTGATGGGCTGGCGCCAGCACAACAGCAGCCAGCATTACTTCGCCGAGGCGGCGGGGCGGCTGATCATCGACGGCATCGAGGCGCTGCGCTCGGCGACCTGGAGCTTCCCCTCGTTCAGCCTGGAATCGGTGGCGCAGACCCTGCTCGGCGAAGGCAAGGCCATCGATACGCCCTATGCACGGATGGACGAGATCCAACGCATGTTCGACGAGGACAGGCCGGCGCTGGCGCACTACAACCTCAAGGACTGCGAGCTGGTCACGCGCATCTTCGCCCACACCGATCTGCTCGCCTTCCTCCTCGAACGTTCCAGTGTCACCGGCCTGGCGGCTGACCGCAGCGGCGGCTCGGTGGCGGCCTTCACCCACCTGTATCTGCCGCCCATGCATCGCCTGGGTTTCGTCGCGCCGAACCTCGGCGACATCCGTGGCGAGAACAGTCCCGGCGGTTTCGTCATGGATTCGCGCCCAGGGCTGTACGACTCGGTGTTGGTGCTGGACTACAAAAGCCTCTATCCGTCGATCATTCGCAGCTTCCTGATCGACCCGCTGGGCCTGGTCGAAGGCCTGCACCAGCCGGACGACGAGCACTCGGTGGAAGGTTTTCGTGGCGCCCGTTTCTCACGAACACGGCACTGCCTGCCGGCCATCGTCGAGCGCGTCTGGCAGGGGCGCGAGGTGGCCAAGCGTGATGGCAACGCGGCGCTGTCGCAGGCGCTGAAGATCATCATGAACGCCTTCTACGGCGTGCTCGGCTCCAGTGGCTGTCGTTTCTTCGATCCGCGCCTGGCTTCGTCGATCACCCTGCGCGGGCACCAGATCATGAAGCGCACCCGCGAGCTGATCGAAGCCGAGGGCCATGCGGTGATCTATGGCGACACCGACTCCACTTTCGTCTGGCTCGGTCGTGCGCATGACGAGGACGAGGCGACGCGTATCGGCCGTGCGCTGGTCGCCCGCGTCAACGCCTGGTGGCGCGAGCATCTGCAGAGTGAGTACGGCCTGACCAGCGCGCTGGAATTGCAGTACGAAACCCATTACCGGCGCTTTCTCATGCCCACCATTCGCGGTACCGAGGAGGGCAGCAAGAAACGCTATGCCGGCCTGGTGCGGGCCGCCGATGGCAGCGAGCGCATGGTGTTCAAGGGCCTGGAGACGGTGCGCACCGACTGGTCGCCGTTGGCCCAGCGCTTCCAGCAGGAGCTGTATCGCCTGGTGTTCGCCGGCCAGCCCTATGAAGACTACGTGCGCGATTACGTGAAACGCACCCTGGCTGGTGAGCTGGACGAATTGCTGGTGTATCGCAAGCGCCTGCGCCGGCGCCTCGATGACTACCAGCGCAACGTGCCGCCACACGTACGCGCCGCACGCCTGGCCGACGAGCACAACCAGCGCCTTGGTCGGCCGCTGCAATACCAGCGTGGCGGCTGGATCAGCTACCTGATCACCACGGGCGGGCCACAACCGCTGGAGCGTCTGTTGTCGCCGGTGGATTACGAGCACTACATCAGCCGCCAGCTGAAACCGGTGGCCGAGGCCATCCTGCCGTTCGTCGGCGGCGAGTTCGAACGCCTGGTGGACGGCCAGCTCGGGCTGTTCTGAAAAGGCCCGGCGACCGCTCTAGCCTCAGGCTTTTGCGCTGCGACAAGGTCGCCAGGCCTGAAATACCCTGCAAAATTCGTCTCGTTGAGCGGCGTTCGCGGCCTGAGTATCGTTGCGCCCGTGATGCCGGGCCCCTCTGGCGGTTAACACCGCGATGTCGGAATCACAGTCTGTTCAATCTGACTGTAGGAGGGGCTCATGACTGCCCTAGAACCGTTTCTCTTCGCCGACTTCCTCGGCACGGCCACCTGGTTGTGGCTGGTCTTCATCGCTGTCGTCATCTCCCTGCTGGCCTTCGACCTTGGTGTGCTGCATCGCGATAACCGCGAAATCGGCGTGCGCGAGAGCCTGTTGCTGTCCGCCGGTTACATCACTGCAGGGCTGCTGTTCGGCGTCTGGGTGTTCTTCCAGAAGGGCGGCGACGCCAGCATGGATTACCTCACCGGCTTTCTGATCGAGAAATCGCTGTCGATGGACAACGTGTTTCTCATGGCCATGATCTTCAGCTATCTCGCCATCCCGCGGCAGTACCAACACAAGGTGCTGTTCTGGGGAATCATGGGCGTGCTGGTGCTGCGTGCGCTGATGATCGGCCTGGGCGCCGCGCTGATTCATGAGTTCAGCTGGATTCTCTATCTGTTCGGCGCCTTCCTGTTCGTCACCGGCATCAAGATGCTGTTCTCCAAGCTCGACGATGCGCCGGATCTGCAGAACAACGTGCTGGTGAAGTTCCTGCGCAAGCACCTGCGCGTGACCGATGATCTGCACGGCCAGCGCTTCTTCGTGCGGCAGGACGACGGCCAGGGCCGCAGCGTGCTGTGGGTGACGCCGCTATTCCTGGCGCTGATCCTGATCGAGTGCGCCGACCTGGTATTTGCCATTGACAGCGTGCCGGCGATCTTCGCCATCACCCAGGATCCGTTCATTGTCTACACCTCGAACATCTTCGCCATCCTCGGCCTGCGCGCCCTGTACTTCGCCCTGGCAGCGCTGATCCACCGCTTCGCCTACCTCAAGTACGCGCTGGCGCTGGTGCTGGTGTTCATCGGCGCGAAGATCTTCCTGGTCGGCATCATCGGCAAGATTCCGGCGGCAGTGTCGCTGAGCGTGACCCTGGGCCTGCTGATTGGTGGCGTGCTGCTGTCGCTGTACAAGACCCGAGGCCAGCAAGCCGAACCGCTTTGAAGTCCTCCCCGGCCTCGCGTTTGGCGTGGTCGGGGCAACCTGAAACTGGAGAACCCTGGATGAACATCCCTTGCAAGAACCCCCTGGCGCTGGCGTCCCTGGCGATGGCCCTGATGATCCTGGTCGGTTGTGACGCGGCCGAGCAGTCGGCGCAGAAGCTCGCCGAAGAGGCGAAGAAGGAAGCACAGGCGTTGCTCGAGAACTCGGTCGGCGAGGTGGTCGATGAGGTCAACCGCCAGGTGGACGCGATGCAGGAGTCCACCAACCGTGCTCTGGGCAAAGACGACAAGGAGCGCGAACAGGACGCCGAGACGCCGCGGGTGGCGCCCGATAAGCCACTCGAGCAGGGCGTCGAAACCTGATCGCTAGCTGTGATCTCTCAGTAGGTTGTTCATCCGGGGCATTCCCGGAATTCTGGAAGCGCGACCAACACAGCCTTCCAGGAGCCCCGGATGAACCTGCATAAACATGCCCGTCTTACCCCGCGAGG
>NZ_CBDAMB010000021.1:0-36658 GCF_965197125.1 Pseudomonas spartinae | reverse complement strand
GCAGCGCACCTGCTGCCCTGGCTGCATCACTACAACTGGCACCGACTGCACGCCAGCCTCGGATACCTGCCCCCGATCAGCAGAGCGCCGCTTCCACTGAACAACGTACTGGGTTTACACAGCTAGCGATCTCATCGATCCCCCTGCATCCGCCGTCAGATCGATCCGGGGCCCCGGCCAGATCCTTGGGCGCCGAGAGTCTGGCGACAAAACCCCTCATTCCCGCGACAGACAGCGGCAACCTGCGCCACCTAGACTGCGCGGCATCATCGAGAGGGAGAACCCCATGCAAACCATCGAATGGCAGGACTTCGAGAAAGTGGAGCTGCGCGTCGGCACCATTCGCAGCGCTCGTCCCAATGAAAAAGCCGTGAAGCCAGCGTTCGTCCTGGAGGTGGATCTCGGTGAACTGGGCATCAAGACCTCCAGCGCCCAGGTCACCGCCCACTATGACTGCGCAGAGCTGCTGGGTCGTCAGGTGCTGTGCGTGTGCAACTTCGCCCCCAAGCGTATCGCCGGGGTGCGCTCGGAGGTGCTGGTGACCGGCGTCTATGACAATGAAAACTGTGTCGTCCTGGCCGGCTTCGATAAACCATTGCCCAACGGTGCGCGCCTGGCATGACCCAACGTAATGCCCTGCTGACGATTCATCTGGGCGCCCTGCTATTCGGCCTTTCAGGCATTTTCGGCAAACTGGCGGCCACCACGCCGAACATGATTGCCGGCGGCCGCGCCTTTTTCGCGGTAACGGCCCTGAGCCTGGCCGCGCTGCTCTGGCGCAGCCGTCACGCGGTTCGCCCAAACCTGCGACAAATGGCTTTGCTGGCACTTGGAGGCCTGCTGCTGGGCACCCACTGGATCACCTTCTTCGAGTCGGTGAAGGTTTCCGGCGTGGCCATCGCCACCCTGGGTTTCGCCAGCTTCCCGGCGTTCACCGTATTGCTGGAGGGCCTGCTGTTTCGCGAGCGCACCCGCCCCAGCGAGTTCGCCATGGTCGGCGTGGTGTGCGTCGGGCTGATCCTGGTCACGCCCGAATTCAGCCTCGACAGCGGCGCCACCGTCGGGCTGCTGTGGGCCGTGCTGTCGGGGTTTCTGTTCGCCCTGCTGTCGCTGCTCAACCGTGCCAGCACACGCGGCCTCGACCCGATAAAGGCCGCGCTGTACCAGAACCTCACGGTCATGCTCTGCTTCCTGCCGCTGGCCTGGCCCCAACTCCCCGGCCTGCGCACCCTCGACTGGCTGTGGCTGGCGATGCTCGGCATCTTTTGCACGGGGCTGGCCCACAGCCTGTTCGTTGCCAGCCTGCGCGTGCTCAAGGCGCGCACCACGGCGGTGATTTTCGCGCTGGAGCCGGTCTACGGGATTCTGTTCGCCTGGTGGCTGTTCAGTGAACAGCCGACGCTGCGCATGCTGGCCGGTGGCTTGTTGATCGTCAGCGCCATCTTCGTTTCAGCACGAATGGCGCGCTGAAACCAGCGCTGCGCACACCCTAGCGGTCGTTATGGCCCAGATCGCGATCCGGATCGATCTGGTCGCGCACCCGCTGCTTGATCACCTTGGCCTCGGGGAAGCCACCGTCGGCCTTGCGCTCCCACAGTTGCTGGCCATCGCAGAGGATGCGGAACACCCCACCGGTGCCCGGTTCCAGGCTGACGCGTCCTAATTCATCGGCAAAGGTGCTGAGCAGTTCCTGGGCCAGCCAGGCGGCACGCAGCAGCCACTGGCACTGGGTGCAATAGGTGATGACGATTTCAGGCTTCTGATCGGACATGACAGCGGCTCTAGGATGGGGCTTGGTGCCTATAATAACGGCCTTTGTCTCTGTGCCTGCCGGAAACTGCCATGCGTCGCCTGCTCCTTTCGCTGATCTGTCTGCTCGCCCTTTCCAGTCTGCCCGTGATCGCCGCCGACCGCGTTGGCCTGGTGCTCTCGGGGGGCGCCGCCCGTGGCCTGGCGCATATTGGTGTGCTCAAGGCGCTGGAGGAACAAGGCATCCGTATCGACGCCATCGCCGGCACCAGCATGGGCGCTATCGTCGGTGGGCTCTACGCCGCAGGTTATTCGGTGGCGGAGCTGGAGCATCTGGCGCTGGAACTGGACTGGCAGCAGGCGCTGTCGGATTCACCGCCACGCGAGGACATCCCCTTTCGCCGCAAGCAGGACGACCGCGATTTTCTGATCAAGCAGAAACTCAGCTTCCGTGACGATGGCAGCCTGGGCCTGCCACTGGGAGTGATCCAGGGGCAGAACCTGGCGCTGCTGCTGGAAAGCCTGCTGGTGCACCGCAGCGCCACCCGCGACTTCGATCATCTGCCGATTCCGTATCGCGCCGTGGCCACCGACGTGGTCAGCGGAGAACAGGTAATCATGCGCACCGGCCACCTGCCCCAGGTGATGCGCGCCAGCATGTCGATCCCGGCAGTGTTCGCCCCGGTGGAGGTCGACGGCCGTCTGCTGGTCGATGGCGGCATGCTCAACAACGTGCCGATCGATGTGGCACGGCAGATGGGCGTCGACCACGTCATCGTCGTCGACCTCGGCATGCCGCTGAAACCGGCCAAGGATCTGCTGACCGTGGTCGACGTGATGAACCAGTCGATCAACCTGATGATGCGCAAGAACTCCGAAGCGCAGCTGGCGACGCTGACCGCCAACGACGTGCTGATCCAGCCGTCATTGGCAGGCTTCGGCGTTGCCGATTTCAACCGTGGCGGGCAGATGATGGATGCTGGCTACCGTGCCACGCAGATTCAGGCCGAACATCTGGCCCGCCTGCGAACCACCAGTGCCGGCAACCCGGCCCTGGCCATGGCCCGCTCGCGTGAACAGCGCACACCGGTGATACGTGAAATCCACGTGGAGAACGACTCCAAGGTCGGTGACGCGGTGATTCGCCGCCATATTCGCCAACCCCTGGGCGAACCGCTGGATGTCGATCGCCTGCAGAAGGACATGGGCACGCTGTACGGTCTGGATTACTTCGAGCGCGTGCAGTATCGCGTGGAGCCGCTGGATCAGCGTGGCAGCGCGCTGGTGATCGACGCGCGCGGCAAACGCACCGGTACCGACTACCTGCGCCTGGGGCTCAACCTGTCCGACGACATGCGCGGCGACAGCGCCTTCAATATCGGCGCCAGTTACCGCATCAACGGCATCAACGAACTGGGCGCCGAATGGCTGACCCGCCTGCAACTGGGCGATCGCCAGGAACTCTACAGCGAGTTCTACCAACCGCTGGACGCCGGCTCGCGCTACTTCGTCGCGCCCTACCTGGTCGGCGAAGCGCAGAACGTCGAAGCGATTCTGGACAACGATCCCATCGCCGAATACCGTCTGGAACGCTACGGCTACGGCCTCAACCTGGGCCGGCAGATCGCCAACAACGGGGAGATCCGCTTCGGCGTCGGCCAGGCCTGGGGCGAAGCGAACGTACGGGTTGGCGAACGCGATCTGCCCAGCTTCAGCTTCAGCGAGGGCTATTACGAGCTGCTGTACTCCTTCGACACCCTGGACAACCTCGACTTCCCGCGTACCGGTGAGGACATCGGCCTGATGCTGCGCAAGTATGACCGCGGCTTGGGCTCGGACGACGATTATCGTCAGTGGCAGCTGAAACTGGACAAGGCCTACAGCCATGGCCCCAACACCTGGCTGTTCGGCGGTCGCTATGGACGCACCCTGGATGAAACGGAGGTGGTCACCTCCGGCTTCATTCTCGGTGGCGCCCAGGAGCTATCGGGCTTTCGTCAGGACTCGGTGAGCGGTCAGAACATGGCGCTGGCGCGGATGATCTATTACCGGCGCCTGACGCAGAACTCGATGTTGCCGCTGAACTTTCCGCTGTATATGGGCCTGTCGCTGGAGCGCGGCCGTGCCTGGAACAACGACAACGCCTTCGACAGTGGCTATATCAATGCCGCGAGCATCTTCCTCGGCCTGGATACCCCGCTCGGCCCGCTGAATTTCAGCTACGGCTTCAACGACCAGCGAGAGAAAGCGCTGTATCTGAACCTGGGCAAGAGCTTCTGAAACGAGCAGGCCGCGCATGTGCGCGGCCTGCTCGGCTACAGCGGTAAACGCCGCTCAGGCGATCTCTGCCAGCAACTGACGGGCAGCCTTTCTCTGCTCGTCATCGCCGTGGTCGATCACTTCGTTGAGGATGTCGCAAGCGGTGGGAATGTCGCCCTGCCGGATATAGGCCAGGGCCTGATTCAGCTTGGTCATGTGCTCGGGGTCAGTCGCCAGTTGATCGAGATCACCCTGCAGCGCCGCAGTGGCATCGGCATCCCCGGCGAACGCGTCGAGGAAGTTGTCATCGAGCTCATGCGTCTCGTCACTGAGCACCATTTCCATCTCGCCAAAAGCGCTCAATTGCTCATCTTCATGATGCAGTTCGAACACCTCCGGCAACTCCTGCAGGTTGCTGGCGAACGACGCATCGAACTCTGGTTCAGCAGCCGCCTTGGGTTTGGCCTTGATGGCTGTCGGGAACGGGCTGACCAGATCCCAGTCAGCGTCCAGTGACAGGTCGTCGAGATTGAGCTGGAAATCCTGATCGGCCAGCGGTTCTGCCACTGCAGGCTGCGGCGCGACAGACTCGCTCGACGCCTGCTGGGTGAGCAGCCCTGGATGACGCGCTTTCAGCGCATCGATGCGCGCGCCATCGAAGGCCTCCGCACGCAGCACCGCCTCCTCACGAGCGAAACCAGTGCCATCGCCGAGCATTGCCAGCACTTCCAGCAGACGGAAACGCAGATCACTGCGCTGCGGATCCTGGGCCAGCGCCTTGTTCAGCTCACCGCGCGCCTCGCTGAGACGGCCGTAGGCGATATAGACGTTGGCGGCCTCGAGTGGATCGACCGGACCTTGTGGGCGCACCGGGGCTGAAGCCGGCACGACCTTGGGAACAGGCGCGGGGGGAACGGAGGCGGCGACCGCCGCCAGTTGAGGACGAGTCGACGGCTGTGGCGGCTGAGCCTTGGGCTCAACCTGCACCACGGGCTCGGTCTTCTGACTCCGCCGCCGCACCGCCCAGAACAGCGCGCCGAGCAACAGCAAGAGTCCGATGCCACCGGCCAGCAGCGTCGACCACCAGCCTCGCTCGGCGACAGGCTGGTCAATGCTTACCGGCGCCGCAGCAACCGGCTCGACCGGGGTACGCGCAGCCAGCTCAGCCAACTGAGCGTCCTTCTGCGCCAGTTGCTCCTGCAACTGCTGCAGCTGCAGTTGCAGCTGCGCCAGCCCTTGTTGCAGTTGCAGGTTCTCCGCAGCCTGATTGGCCAGTTCCAGATCGACCTGACGCTGCTTCTCGGCCAGCAGCTCCAGACTGTCACCTTGTAGCGGCGCCGGTTCCACTGCGGCAAGCGGCGCGCTCACAGGCCCTTCGACACTGCCTTGCGCGGTGACAGGTGCAACTTCGGCATCGACCGCAGCAGCAACAGCGGGCTGGGCTGTACTCGCAAGAGCGGCGTCTGGCAGCAAAAGGTCGGCACCGGCCAGCAGGCGACCTGGATCGCCCCCGGCAAAGGCGCTGGGGTTGAGGGCCAGAATGCCCTCCATCAATGCCTGCTGAGACAGCGTGCTGCCCTGCTCGCGCAAACTCGCGGCAATGGACCAAAGGCTATCGCCACGCACGACCGGATGACGATGCCCTGCCGAAGCGCTCGGCGGGGTAACCGCTCTGACCGACGAAACCGCAGCCTGGGTGCGCGGAGCCGCTTGCGTGACAGGCGCGGCACTCGGCGCAGCCACTGAGGTGTAAGCCGACGAGCCAGGCGGATCGAGCAGGACCGTGTATTCACGCAGCAGTTGGCCGTTGGGACGCGCCACTTCGACGATGAAGTTCAGATACGGCTCACGCACCGGGCGGCTGGAGACCACACGAATCACACTGCGCGAACCTCGCAACAGCGGGGTAAAGCGCAGGTCATTGAGAAAGTAGAAACGCTCGACACCCGAGCGGTTGAATACCTCGGCAGGCGCCAGGCCAACACGCAGTTCCTGCGCACCCAGATCCCCCACCTCAAGCAACTCGATCTCGGCCTCGAAGGGCTGATTCAACGCCGAATGCAACGTGATCTCGCCCAGACCGAGCGCCGGAGCCATTCCCGAATAGAGAGCGGAGCCCGACGCCAAACCCAACATTAACTGACGCACCCGAGCCATGTGACCTCCAGGGTTATCCGGCTCGAACGCCACCTCCTCGACTTCCTGTCTGAGCTTCCCTTGGCCGGGAGGCTGGCGCCCTTGATAATTTCCGAGAACGGGTGACAAGCTCCTTGTCGAGGCCGCCTTCGATTGCATTATGGCTACTAATTCACAAAGTAGCGGATTGGACGCCAGTTTGCCGACCAAAGCACGATGCCATCAAGCTCGATCAGTCAAAAGTTGGGCACAAAATGCCCCTGATCAAAAGATCACCTGAATTTTGACCGCGACGATGGATTTACTTCATCAGATTGCCGAGCACTCGCGCATGAACCTGCTGGCAGCGGCGCAGGTCATCCTCGTCGATACCGGCGAAGACCTCATGGCGAAGCTGGGTGGAAATGGCCTCGATCTTTTCGATCAGCGGCTGCGCCTTGGGCTGTAGCGCGATCTTCTTGGCGCGACGATCTTCTGGCACCGCCACGCGGATCACCAGCTCCTGACCTTCCAGACTGTCGAGCAGACGCGCCAGGGTCGGCCCCTCTACCCCGACGCTCTGCGCCAGTTCGCGCTGGGTCGGCATTTCAGTGAAGCGCGCCAGGTGCAGCAGCACCAGCCAGCGAGCCTGAGACAGGCCAAGGCCAACCAGGCGTCGGTCGAGTTCAGAACGCCAGGCGCGCGAAAGCTGGGCAACCTGCATGGCAAAACGATGTTGATCGGGGTAAGACATGGGCAAGCGGGCTCATATAAAGGTCAAAAACTAATTATTAGCCAGCTAGCCATAACCCGGTGCATAGGGCAAGCGCAGATTGCGTCGTGAGCGTTGCAGAATGCGACTGGCTGCCCGCGGCGCTCCTGCTCGTCAGGCTGCCACCTTGTTGCGGCCAAAGGCTTTGGCCTCGTACAGCGCCCGGTCAGCCTGCTCATAGAGCAGGTTCAATTCGGGCTGGCCGTCAGGGCTCAGCCAGGCCACACCGATCGACATGGTCAGCACCGCTGCACTGTCGGAGCCGCGATGGGCGATAGCGGCCTGCTCCAAGGACTGGCGCAACACTTCGGCACGTTGTTTGGCCTCATCGGCGCCGATGTCGAACAGCAGCAACGCGAACTCTTCACCACCGAGGCGTACCCCGATGTCCAGCGGCCGCCGCGCAGACTGTTCGATCAGCGCCCCGACACGCTGCAAGGCGACGTCACCGGCCTGGTGTCCGTAACAGTCGTTGTACGCCTTGAAGTGATCGATATCGCATAACAGCAACGCCAGTGACTTGCCGTCACGCTGCGCCTGCCGCCACAAACGCTCGAACTGTCGATTGAAACTGCGGCGGTTGTGCAGCCCGGTGAGGCTGTCGTGGTAGGCCAGCAGGCGCATCAGCCTGCTGACCAGGAAATGCTCGCGCGACTTGTACTCCAGCAGGTAACAGCCGACCGCACCGATCAGGTTGCCGAACCCGAGAAACAACACGTTGTTGATCAGCCTCGGCAAGGGCAGACCGGCTAACCATTCCGCTGCGACATACGCCAGCAGGATCACCAGCGAACAAGCCAGGGCCTGGCTCAGGCGCAGGCCTACCAGAAAGTAGGCGGCCATGCTCACCAGCAGCAGGCCTTCGTAGGGATAGCCGGGGGCAACGCGATGAGCGATGCCGACGATCAACGCAGCCCCCACCCCCAACACAAGGATGCAAGCCATGCTCAGCGGCAACAGCAGATGAGTGTGCCGGCGCTGCAGGATCAGCGCCGCGCATACCAGCAAGGTGAGCAACACCAGTGCGCGTATTGCAATGACCCAGCCCAGGTGCGACGCCGGCACCACCAGCATGTCGAGCGCAGCCAAGGCCAGCCAGATGACCGTCGCGACACTCAGCGCGATGCGCTTGAGGTCGAAACTGTCCTCCAGCATATGGGCACGGTACTCACGCTCCAGTGCCTGGGAAAAACGCAGCCTGCGAAAACCCAAGCTCAACTGGTCGGCGTAAGGACTCGGACGAACCTCATCGAGCCAAGCGTGATGGTTAGGCACCGTAACCTCGTTCAATGGCGATCTGCCACACACCTTAGCTGCGTCAGCGAGTTGCCGCCAGAATCATGCCGGCCAACGGCCTGCATACGGCCTGCCGGGCCTATATTTCAAACTCGGCCTGCAGCGCTGCACGTACGCAGTAAAGCACGCTCTCTTCGACGCGCCCGGCGAACAGTGGCGCGACTTCACTGACCGCCGGCAGCTCGCCCTCGCCATCGAGGAAGGCTTCCTGAATCTCGCCCAGCAGCGCCTCCGGCAGATCCAGCGCCTGCTCCAGCGTCAATTGCTGCAGGGAAATTGCCTCGGCCAACAGGCTGTAGACGTTCTTCTCGCTACAACCTAGTTGCCCGGCGATCTGTGCCGGCGTCATCCCGGCGCGGGCCAGGCTGACCAGTTCGTGGCGCAAATCGGCCACCGGCGCCGGCGCCTCGTTGCTGGCGCTGCCATTGAGCACTTCCAGGAAAGCCTGGCCATAACGCTCCAGCTTGCGCGCACCAACACCACTGACCTCGGCCATCTCGCTCAGCGAGCCGGGCTGGCTGCGCAGCATCTCCAGCAGCGTGGCGTCGGGGAAGATCACATAAGGCGGCACGCTGTGCTCCTCGGCGAGTTTGCGACGCAGGCTGCGCAGCGCTTCCCACATCTCCCGCTCATGGCCACGAACCAACTGGCTGGCCGCGCTACTGGAGGCCTTGGCCGCCTGCGCCGGTTTCGGTTCACGGCGCAGTTGCAGGCTGACTTCACCACGCAGCAAGGGCCTGCAGCTCTCGTCCAGGCGCAGGCCACCGAACCCCTCCAGGTCAACATCGGCCAGGCCGCGAGCGACCAACTGGCGGAACAGCGTGCGCCACTCGACCTCGGAAAACCCCTTGCCCACGCCGAACACCGCCAGGTGCTGGTGGCCGGACGCACGGATCTTCTCGTTGTCACGTCCCAGCAGAATGTCCACCAGATGGCCGACGCCGTAACGCTGGCCACTGCGATAGACAGCCGACAGCGCCTGGCGCGCCGGCTCGGTGGCATCCCAGGTCTCGACGCCATCGATGCAGTTGTCGCAATGCCCGCAAGGCTGGGGCAGCTCCTCGTCGAAATAGGCCAGCAGCGCCTGGCGACGGCAGCGGGTTTCTTCGCAGAGGGCGAGCATGGCGTCGAGCTTGTGCTGCTCGATGCGTTTGTGGCGCTCATCGCCTTCGGAGTTGTTGAGCATCTGCTTGAGGAAGATCACGTCTTGCAGGCCGTAGGCCATCCAGGCATCGGCCGGCAAGCCGTCACGACCGGCGCGCCCGGTTTCCTGGTAGTAGGCCTCCAGCGACTTGGGCAGATCCAGGTGGCAGACGAAGCGCACGTTGGGTTTGTCGATACCCATGCCGAAGGCGATGGTCGCCACCATGATCAGGCCTTCCTCGTTGAGAAAGCGCTTCTGGTGATAGGCACGCAGTTCGTTGGGCAGGCCAGCGTGATAAGGCAGGGCCGGGAAACCCTGACTGCTGAGGAAGTCGGCGACCTCCTCGACCTTCTTGCGCGACAGGCAATAGACGATGCCGGCATCGCCCTTGCGCGCGGCGAGAAAGCCGAGCAGTTGCTTGCGCGGCTGATCCTTGGGCTGGATGCGATAGAAGATGTTCGGGCGGTCGAAACTCGACAGAAAGCGCTCAGCATTGTCGAGGTGCAGGCGCTGGACGATCTCCTCGCGGGTGCGCTTGTCCGCCGTGGCGGTCAGGGCGATACGTGGCACCGCGGGAAACAGTTCGGCCAGCTGACCGAGCTGCAGGTATTCCGGACGGAAGTCGTGCCCCCACTGCGACACGCAGTGCGCCTCGTCGATGGCGAACAGGGCAATGTCCAGGCCCTGCAGGAAGCTCAGCATGCGTGGCTGCACCAGGCGCTCGGGCGCCAGGTAGAGCATCTTGATCTGCCCACGACGGATGCGCTCGGCAATCTCGCGCTGCTCGTCGGCGCTCAGTGTGGAGTTCAACGCAACAGCCGCCACCCCCAGTTCGTCGAGGGTCGCTACCTGGTCGTCCATCAGCGCGATCAGCGGCGAAACCACCACCGCCAGGCCCTCACGCATCAGCGCCGGCACCTGAAAGCACAGGGACTTGCCGCCGCCGGTAGGCATGAGCACCAGCGCGTCGCCGCCTGCCGCGACACGCTCGATGATCGCGGCCTGGTTGCCGCGAAAGGCGTCGTAGCCGAAAACGTCTTTGAGAATGCGCTGGGCGTGGTCGAGCATGAAGGCCTCCAAATCGAGCCGCGCATTATGCCGCAGGATGAACGACGACAGGGCACCTACCCGTCCAAAGGGCAGCTCTAACGACCGGTCACGGTGTTGAAGCGAGTGCGCAGCACAAGGCTGAACCGCCCTGGCGCGGCCTCCAAGGGGGTGAGCGAAGCGCATCGGAGGCCGATTCATGACTCGCAAGCTGCGCATTATCTCTTGCCTTGGCGCGCTGGCTGCTGCGCCCAGCTTCTCAGGGCGCCCCGAAGCCGCCCAATCGCAGCCTTGAGCGCGCGCCGCGCTGGCCGCAGGGGCAGTGGTGGACTAGAATCCACCCTCGTTTATCCCTAAGCCTCAAGGTAACCCCACGATGTCCTTCGCTGAGCAACTGTCCCGCCTGCAAGCCTTTCTCGATGCCGATGAGCTGCACGAAGAGGCGTTGGACTACGTGGCCGCCCATGGCTACCTGACCGCCCTGGCCATCTGCCCGGTTCAAGTACCGGAGCGTGAGTGGATCGATGCACTGTTCGCCGAGCCGCCGCACTACCGTAGCGACGCCGAACGCGAAGAGATCGAGAACACGCTGGTCCACCTGAAGGCCCATATCTCCCGACAGCTGGCAGGCGAAGAAGAGCCTGAACTGCCCTGCGACCTGGACCTTGGTGAAGAGCCGGACGACTCCGACCTGCGCGGCTGGTGCATCGGTTTCATGGAAGGCGTGTTCCTGCGCGAGGCGGTGTGGTTCGAAGACGCCGAAGACGAAGTCAGCGAGCTGCTGCTGCCGATCATGGTCGGCTCCGGCCTGTTCGACGAGCAGCAGGAATTCGCCGAAATCGCCCGCGACCACGATCTGGTCGACAGCATGATCGAGCAGATTCCCGAGCTGCTCACCGCCCTCTTCCTGCTCTGCCAGGCTCCGGAAGAAAAGCCCGCCCTGCTCAAGCCGCGCCACTGACCCAGCCATTCGCTCATGCCCCACGAAATCCGCGAGAGCCGTCATCGCAGCGTACGTTATGCGCTGCTGGCTCTCGGCTGGCTGAGCGTCGCGCTGGGCGTGATCGGCATCTTCCTGCCGGTACTGCCGACCACCCCTTTCCTGCTGCTGGCCGCCGCCTGTTTCGTCAGGAGCTCGCGGCGTTTCTATTTGTGGCTGGTGATGCATCCACAGCTTGGCCCATGGATTCGTGACTACCTGGATGGCCAGGGCATTCCGCGCAAAGCCAAGGTCTATGCCCTGAGCCTGATGTGGGCGAGCATCGCCTTCTCCTGCTACCTGGTGCCCATGTTCTGGGCTCGCACCTTCATGCTGACCAGCGCCGTCCTGGTCAGCATCTACATCCTGCGCCAGAAGACGTTGCCCAATCCCTGAGGCCCGCGTAAGTGGCTGCCTCCGGCTTGCACACGGCCGCCCGTGACAGGCGCTTCGACAACCTTTTGACAGCGCCCTCCACTGCAGCGCTACGCCCGGCAAAAAGCCGACACCTCGCCTAGACTCTGCGAACAAGGTCTGGAGGCAACGATCCCATGCGACGGCGGCGTATTCAGGGAGGGCGGTGGCATCTGTCGATCCTCTGGATCGGCGGCCTGTTGCTGGCTGGCCTGGCGCTGGGCAACTGGGACTTCACGCTCATTCTGAAGAACGCCGAAAGCCGCTATGGCGAACTCGGTCCGGCGCGCAAACGCATCCTCGACTGGGAAGAGCTGATCAAGACCAGCAGCGCGCTGGCCGAAACCGACAAGCTCAATGAGGTCAACCGCTTCTTCAACCGCACCGTGCGCTTCGTCGACGATACCCGGCTGTGGCGTGAGAACGACTACTGGGCCACGCCAGTAGAAATGCTGGTCAAGGGTGCCGGCGACTGCGAGGACTACTCCATCGCCAAGTACTTCACCCTGCGCCGCCTCGGCATTCCCAGCGAGAAACTGCGCATCACCTACGTCAAGGCACTGAACTACAACCAGGCGCACATGGTGCTGACCTATTACTCCAGCCCCAGCGCCGAGCCGTTGGTGCTGGACAACCTGATCAACGACATTCGCCCCGCCTCGCAGCGCCAGGACTTGTTGCCGGTCTACGCCTTCAACGCCGAAGGCCTCTATCTGCCGGGTTCGAATGCCCGCAAGAGCGACTCCAAGAAGCTCTCGCGCTGGCAGGACATCCTGAAAAAAATGCACGCCGAAGGTTTCGCCGTTGGCGAAGGCTAGGAGAAGACACATGTCACTATTGAAACAACTGTTCCTCGCCATCTGCCTGTTTCTGGTCGTCGCCTTTACCGGCAGTTTCGTGGCCAGCGTCGAGACCTCTCGCGAGCAGTTGCTCAGCCAGCTGCGCTCGCATGCCCAGGACGCCGCTACGGCGCTGGGCCTGTCGATGACGCCCCACGTGGACGACCCAGCCATGCTCGAGCTGATGGTCAGCTCGATCTTCGACAGCGGCTATTTCGCCAGCATCCGGGTGGTCAGCATTCCCGACGACAAGGTCCTCGTCGAACGCCGCACCGAGGTGCGAGCGGAAAATGTCCCACAGTGGTTCGTCGACCTGGTGAGCCTCGAGCCCGAAGGTGGCGATGCACTGATCATGCGTGGCTGGGAACAGGCTGCGCGGGTCGAAGTGCTCAGCCACCCGCAATTCGCCCTGGCCAGGCTATGGGACGGTGCCATCGGTAGCCTGCTCTGGCTGCTGCTCTGTGGCCTGGTCAGCGCGGTGCTCGGTGGCTGGCTGCTGCGCACGCAACTGCGCCCGCTCGACAACATGGTGCAGCAGGCCCAGGCCATCACCCGCCGCGAATTCCTCACCCTGCCTCGCGTGCCACGCACACCGGAACTCAAGCGCGTGGTACTGGCCATGAATCAGATGGTCGACAAACTGAAGACGCTGTTCGCCGAAGAAGCGGCGCGCAGCGAGAAATTGCGTGCAGAGGCCTATCAGGACAGCCTCACCGGCCTGGCCAACCGCCGCCAGTTCGACATTCGCCTGAGCAATCAATTGCTGGTCAACGAACAGAACGCAGAAGGCTATCTGCTGCTGCTGCGTGTCAACGATCTCGCGGGTCTCAACCAGCGCCTGGGGGGGCAACGCACAGACGCCCTGATCGAGGCACTGGGCGAGCAACTGCGCAACCTGCTGGGCGGCCCGGGGCGCAGCAAGTGGCTGGCCTCGCGCAACCGTGGCGGCGAATTCACCCTGCTCGCCCCAGGACTGAGCGGCGACGATGCTGACCACCTGGCAAACGAGATCAGCGATGCGCTGCAGAGCCTGAAACAGACCGGAGCCAGTGATTGCGAGCCAGTCGCGCACCTGGGCATTGCCGCCTTTCGCCCCGGCGAGCAGGCCACTGCCGTCATCGGCCGGGCCGACCAGGCCCTGGCCCAGGCGCAAAGCCATACGGACAAATGCTGGGCACGCCTGGACGACTTCGCGGCCCAGAGCAATGAGGGCCTGCACGACTGGCGTGGCTGGATCGACGACGCACTGAACCAGGGCAAGCTGCAACTGTATTTCCAGCCGGTGGCCGAATGCGACGGGGGCACGGTGATGCAACACAAGGTGCTGGCACGCCTGCTCGACCCACAAGGTGAAGCCATCACCGCCGGCCGCTTCCTGCCCTGGATCGAGCGCCTGGGCTGGTCGGCGCGCTTCGACCTGGCGATGCTCGAACACAGCCTGGAGCAACTGGCGCGACATCCTCGGCCGTTGGCCCTGAGCCTGTCTGCCGCCACACTACGTAACGCCAAGGACAAGGCGCGCCTGCTGGAAGTCCTCGGGCGTCATACCGAGCTGGCACACCTGATGACGCTGGAGATCGACGAACACTATCTGCCGCCCCCAGCAGAGCTGGAAGACTTGAGTCAGAGTATTCGGGAGCTTGGCTTCAACCTGGGCCTGCAGCACTTCGGTGGTCGCTTCAGCCTGATCGGCAACCTGACGCACCTGGGCCTGGCCTATCTAAAGATCGACGGCACCTACATCCGCGCCATCGACCAGGAAAGCGACAAGCGACTGTTCATCGAAGCCATCTATCGCGCAACCAACAGCATCGACCTGCCATTGATCGCCGAGATGGTGGAAACGCAGGGAGAACTCGCAGTACTGGCAGAGCTTGGCATCCACGGGGCCATGGGCCGACTGATCGGCGCCCCTACGCCCTGGAGTGATCGCTAGATAACGGCGCCCCGATCAGACGCAACGGCATGGCCCTTTTGCGCTGCGGGCCAGGCGATGCAGCGCCGGAAATCAGACCAGATGGTGCTCGTCGTCGCCGAGCAGGCCGCTAAGCCCTTCGATCTCGGCACGAGCAATCGCGCGCTGATCGAGCTTCTGCCGCGCCGCTTCAGGCAAATCGGTGTAACGGATGACGCCACGCTCCACCAGCACGCTGACGACGTCTTCGAGTACCCGCACCAACTCCAGGTCCGACTGTTTCAGGCCATCCAGGCGGGCCTTGACCTCTTCCCTGGCCGTCAGCCAGTTGTGCAGTTCCTCGCTTTCGACTGCCAGGTTTTCCGTCATGCCCTCGAAGGGTTCGTACTCGACTCGCAGCAAACGCCCGGCGGCGTCACGCTGTACATAGACCATGCCTGCTCTCTCCTGGCCAAAAAAAACCCGCTACCTGAGAAGGTAGCGGGTCGATCATATAAGTGAAGGTCAGACGGTATCTACATTTAACGTACCGTCGTTGAGCATGGCCAGTATCACGCTGCCGGTATTGCCCCCGGCACCGTACCCACCCACGTTGCTGTCACCCAGCAGGTTGACGTCCTGCAACACGATGGTCTGATCGGGGCTGCTGAAATCGCCCGTGCCCATGGCACTGACCTTGATCGTGGTATCCCACGCACTATTTCCCACCCCAGATAGCTGACTGGAGGTGATCTGCAGGTAGTTGAGCAGGTTGCCAACATCGCCGGCGGAGCCATGCTCACCAACCAGCAGATCGGCGAGATCCAGGCGATCACCGTTGCTCGAGCCATTGAAGTTGCGCACGAAGTTGAGCACCGTATCGACACCACCATCGGCATCGCCATTGAGCCAGACGAAGGTGTCCTGACCACTGCTGTTGTTCGCCGATCCACCGCTCAGGATGTCGTTACCACGACCGCCGATCAGCACATCGTTGCCACCGCCGCCATACAGTGTGTCATTGCCCAACAGGCCGCTGAGCACGTTGTCCTGATTGCCGCCGATGAGTTGATCGTTGAAGTTCGAACCGATCAGGTTTTCGATGCTGCTTAGGTTGTCGCCGGAGGCGCCTCCGCCAACGTTTCCGCCACTGGCATTACCCGAGTTGCTCAGCGTGATCTGCACGCCCGAACCGGCATCCAGGTAACTGGCGGTATCGTTGCCTTCGCCGCCGTCGAGGATATCCCCTCCCGCACCACCGACCAGCAGGTCGTCGCCGTAGCCACCTTCGAGCTCGTCTTTACCACCACGCCCGATCAGGATGTCGTCGCCATCCCCGCCTTTGAGGCTGTCTTTGCTTGCGTCGCGGCCGATCAGGATTTCGTTCTGGTAAGTGCCGTTGATGGTACCCGAGTCATAGGTCACGCTGACCCAGGCATCATCGCTACTGCTGCCGGCGTTGGCCGTGTAACTGAAACCACCACCACTGACTCCGGTATCGTTGAAGGTCAGACTTTCCCCGGCCTGAGCAATCAGCGACAGGCCGGCAATGGTCGCCAGGGAGATGCTGCCAAAACTGGGGCGGGCACCGTACGGGCCGGTATCGTTGACCAACAGCGCCCACTTGGGAATCCAGACCTGGCTGGAGTCATTGGTCAGCACCGTATCGTCGCGCGCGACCAGAGTCTGAAGCCGCAGATCGACACTCAGGTCGAGGCTCGAACCGGATCTGTCACCGTCGTTGTCCTGCAGGACGAAGTCGATGCTCTCGCTGACCAAGCCAGCACTCACTGGCGGCGTATAGACGAACGCGCCGCTGTCCATGTCCACGCGAATGCGACCGCCCAGATCGGTGATCACCTGCAACTCGTTGCTCGAGGTGTCGAAGCTCCAGGTGTTGGCTCCCGGTCCCGCGCTGATCGAGCCGCCAGCCGACGGGTCGTAGGTGTAAACGGTATCGTTGACGGTGATGGACAGCACGAAGCCGCCATCGGCGCCGAAGGTCGAGACACCGGATGGCTCGGCCAGGTTACCGACTATGGGTTGTGCCGTCGCGGTAGCCCCCAGCACCGCGCCAAGCTGACTCATATCGGTGATCAGTACACCGTTGTCGTCGCTGCCGGAGCCAGTACCGTCATAGGCCACCTGATTCAACGCCGCCAGGGTCGATCCCCCGAAGCCCAGAGCGTAGGAGCGGATATCCTGGGTGTTGAGGAAGTTCTCCCATGCTTGCCGCTCGGTGGTGGACAGATCACGGTTGGACGGGTCCGGGTTGCCATCGGAGAGGAAGTAGGAAACGTTCTGCGCACCGCCAAGTGCACCATCCTTGACGAAGCTGGTCTGGGCCTGGGCCACCGCCGAATCGTAGTAAGTGCCACCACCGGCAGTCAGATCCAGAATCGCCGCCTTGGCTTCCTGGAAGTCCACCCAGACCTTCTGCTCATAGCCACCGGCTGCGAAGGTCACCAGGGTGATCTTCACCTCGCCCAGAGCCTCGTAGCGTTCGATCAACTCGATGGCTGCCAGTTTCACCGCCTCCAGACGGTTCAGGCCATCGAAGCCGGCACCGGAGGTCATGCTGCCCGACACATCGAGAATCAGCATGAGGTTGGTATCCACTCCGCCGGAGACCTGCCCCGTGAGAGTCTGCGGTTGGGCGACTGGCATGTCGTCCTCGATGGCGATCTGGAAGTCACGCACCAGCGGCACACTGCCAGAGCCGTTGCTGGCCGTGATAAAGCCGCTCAGATCAAGCACCATCACCTGCTCATCGTCGCCACCGGCAGGGTGATCGACTGGCCCCAGCAGGTTGAGCTCATACTGGCCGTTGCTCTGCAGGGTAAAGGTGAACACTGGGTTACCCGCCCCGGCGCTGGCGACCAGCATGTTGCCCTGAACGCTGAAGGTCACCGGTACGCCATTGGAGGTCAGCCCTGCGATTGCTCCCCCGCTTAGCCCAAAGCTGACGCCGGTACTATCGGCAACCACTCCGGACAGGTCGCCTGTTGCCTGGGTGACCGCCAGCCCGTCGTTGGCCAGGCCATCGGGGCTCAGCGCGTCCTCATGCACCAGGTTCGCAGTAAGCGGGCTGGTATCCAGTACACAGATGTTCAGATTGGCGCTGGAGCTATCACCGTCACCATCGACGATGGTGTAGGTAAATTGCTCCAGACTGTCGGCAGAGACGTTCAGCGGCGGCGTGTAGCTGTAGCTGCCATCGGCCCTGACCACCAGACTGCCGCCCAATGGGGTGACGATCACCCCGGTGGTGCCAGCCTGGACGTAGTAGGTCACCGTGTTGCCACTGATCGCGTCGGCCGGGTTGCTGCCACTCTGGTATGGGTTGACATCACTGACCACGAAACTGATCTGGGTCACCAGCACGGGTTCGTCGCTGCTCAGGTGATCCACGCCACTCACCGGATCGACATCGCTGACGACGTTGCCGGTCACCGGCGTCGGTACCGTAGCCTGCAAGGTTGCGTTGAGGTCGGTCGCAGAGTTCACCAGAGTCGGCGCCTCGTCATTATCCTCGACCTGCTGCAGCGCGTTGATCGCCGCCGCGTTGCCCGAGACATCCAAACCTACGGCAAAAACCTCGACGTCGTTGGTATTGACGAATGTCTCCCAGCCCGCAGGCACACCCCCTTCGTTGGGTTCGCCATCGGAAAGGAAGTAAACCCGGTGCTCGTAACCCGCCAAACTCGGGCTAGTGATATTGCTGCTGAGATGACTCTGCGCCAGAGTCAATGCATCGTTGTAGTCGGTGCCACCGCCACCTCCCAGGCCCTGAATGGTGCTGATGACGCTGTCGACATCGGACGCGTTAGTCACCACCAGTTGAGCGTTGGATTCGAAGTCGATCACCGAGATATTGAGCGGGACGCCCAAGCTTTCGTAGCTCTGTAGCATGTTGACCAAGGCAGCCTTGGCCAGAGCCAGCCGATTGGACGACGGCGGCACCATGCTGCCGGAGGTGTCGATCACCAGAACCAGATTGAAGGGCGGCGCATTGGTTTCGCTGACGCAGATCGAGTTGTCCTGGGCCTGGGGGCCATCGTCCTCGATCACGAACACGCCCTGCCCCAGATTGAGGCCAACGCTATGGCTGTCGCCGTCGCCATCAGTCACCGTCTGCACCAGTTGTAGCGCGTCGGCATTGGCCAGCGTCAGCGTCGCACTGTCGTCGGCATCACTCGCATCGGCATGCCAGATGTTCTTCACCTGGGTGAATTTGAGCTCGCCGTTGCTGCCCACCTGCTCGATGCTGAAATAGGTGTCGCCGCTGATCGCGCCGACCCCTACTACTACTCCCGGTGACAGCTGATCGAGCACGATGGCCTCGCCACGACCGAAGCCATCACCGTCCGTTGCCGAGCGGTCGGATGGATCCAGACCAAACAAGCCAGTCGCGACATCCGTGCCGGTCAACTCCAGGCTGTAGGTGATCGCGCCGGGCCCGTCGGAGCCATAAACCGCGTTGCTGGTGTCGAAATTGGCGGTGAAATCAACCGTCACCGAGTCATCACCAAGAGCCGCATGGCTACCACCGATATCCGTACCCACCGGCCGCGTCTCGTCAAGAATGGCCAGAGGAACAGCGACATTGGACATCAGAGCAGCCGTCGGGCCGTCGTCCTGGAACGAGAAGTAGGATGTCTCGTCGTTCACCAGATCGATCTCACCAGTCTTGGTTACGCTGTCGTCGTCGCCGTCTACAAGCGTCACCTCGTACTGCAGTTTCAGCGCCCCGTCTCCTTGCAGCAACAGATCCACGGCCTCATCGAAACGCTGGTCGTTGTCCGGGTGTTTGATAGCCTCGAACAAGGTGGTCTGCAACTGAGGCTTACCATCGACGGTCACGATGGCGATGCTGAAGACCGTGTTCTGCGCTGTATCGATGCCTAGTACGGTTGAGCTGTCGTCAGGATCGATAATCAGCTTGATGGCCCCCCCTTCGGTTGCCAGCAGATTGGTAGCCAAGCCTTCTTCCGGAATCCCGGCGAAGCTCAGCACCGCGCTCTGCGACGCCGCGCCGTCCGCCCCAGCGCTAGCCGTCACGCCGAACAACGCTGCCAGGCCACCAACCACTTGAGTGGTGAACTGCGCCAGCACGGGCGGCACATCATCGTTGCTGTAACCCTGAGAGGTATCGTCATTGTCGGCGTAGTGGTCAACCGCTCCACGGGTCTCGTCCAGAGTGGCCTGCAATTGCCCGAGGCCCTGCTGATCGATATCCACGCACAGCGTCGGCACATCGTCTTCGACATTGATCACGAACAGACCCTTGGTACCAGCCGGTATCTGGACGGGATCCCCGTCACCGTCGGTAGCCGTCAACAGGGCAGTGAAGTCAATGCCCGTAACGCCACCACTCGCCCAGAGCTCGGAGTCGTTGCCGTCCGCTTGTGGATGGTCCAGCGGCCCCTGCAGTTCGAAGCTGAAGTCACCGTTGGCATGAATGACCAGGGTGAACACCTCATACCCTGCGCCGGCCGTTGCCGTGAGCGTCGTGCTAACCACCTCGCCATCGACGACTTGCTCGCTGACGACATAGGTCAACGGCTCACCACCCGAAGTAAGGCCCTGATCGTTCAGCAGCATCGCGGCGGTATCGGTGTCGACCAAGCCGAAGCTGCCGGGGCCATCGGCACCGAAGGCAACCAGGGAGGTCAGACTGGCGGCACCAAGAGCGGTGCTCACCACCAGCGTCTGGCTGCCCGCATCCGGGTTGCCTGGGTGAGGGTCGCTCAGCAAGTCTTCATGCACCGTACCTCCCACCGGTGCCGTAGCGGTCCAGGTGGCCTGGATATTCACGTCGTTGTAGTCGTTGTCGCCACCAGCGTTGACGTCTTCCCAGTTCTGGTTACCGGGCGCGCCATTGTCCTGAACATGCTCCATGGCGCTGGGATTTAAGGTCGGGTCATCGAACACCACATTGGCTCCACCGGCACCGTCGAGTTCGGAATCGCCAACGAAGGCCTGCCACTGACCGTCGACCAACTGGAAGGTCACGTCGGTGCCGTCAGCGACACCATTAGCGCCCCCATTGGGAATGATGAAGAACCCTACGGAATCCGGATCCAGGCCGTGCAGGGTGATGAACTCGCCAACGCTCAGCAAGGTGGTATTGCCCCAGACGACCTGGCCACTGACCGGCTGTCCGCCATCCCCCTTGATGTAATAGCCGTAGCTGTTGGCGTACGAAGCATCGCCGCCCTGGTAAGTCAGCGTCAGGCAATGTTCCGGGCCCACATCAGCGAGTATCGGGGTGTCGTCATCGACCACCACTTTCACCATGCCGCTGGCAACATCGTTGTCACCATCCTTGACGGTGAAGCCCAGCTTGAGGAGCAACTCGTCCTCGGTACCCTCAACCTTGTGGTCCAGCGGCGTTTTCAGAGTAAAGGTGTAATCCTGATTGTTGGCCGCGACCTGCAAGGTGAAAACGGTAACCTTGCCCGAGTCCGTCATGTAGTAGCCTTCGAGCGTACCGCCCTCACCACCCGCTCCGGGTTGCCAGTCCAGCATCACCGCATGCCCGCCAGAAGTGACTGGCTGCCCGGAAATGGTCTTGGCTGCACCTTCGTTGAAGCTCAGGCTCTTCAGGCCATCGGAGCCAGCATCGATACCCAGGCTACCGGTGTCTGCAACGTCATAGCCGGAATCGCCCGGGCCGCCATCGTTGGCATCGGGCAGTGGCAATGCACCCTGTGCCGCCGCGCCATCCTCATCGACGTACACCGTGCTGTAATGATCGACTGACGGACCATCGTCCTCAAAGCCGATCACCTTGCCCAGGTCGACACGGTCTGAGCGATCGTAGTCGCCGTCCTTGTCGTAGACCGTGACCTTCACGCCCAGCACACCCGAGGCCAGGCTTTTCAAGCTGTCATGGTCGTTACCGTCGTAACCATGATTGATCGCTTCGTACTGCCACAGCTGGATATCGCCATCCTGCTCGTCGATACGAATACGGAATACGACGTCACCTTTGCTGTCGATGCCAACGACATCGTCACCGTATGCCCACAATTTGATGGCGCCGCCGTCAGTGGCGTAGAGCCCGGAGAAGGCGCCATTGCTGAAGCTGAATTCGAAGCTGCGGCGGCTGGTATCTTCGCCATCCGAGCCGCCATCGACCTGCAGCTTGAACAGGTCCTCGCCTTTCACTCGCGCATAGCCGATCACATGGTCAGGTTGACCGGCCTCGTCGTTGGGCTTGGTATAGCCTTTCTCGTCCTTGCCCGAACCATCGGTACCGACCGACTCATCGGCCACCACCTTGACCCATTTCTGCAATTCGAAGCAGGTGACTTTCGGGCCGTCGTCTTCGAAGCCGATCACCTTGCCCAGGTCGACTCGGTCCGAGCGATCATAGTCGCCGTCTTTGTCATAGACCGTGACCTTCACGCCCAATGCGCCTGACTTCAACGTGAGCAGGCTGTCATGGTCATTGCCGTCGTTACCGTGGTTGATGGCCTCGTATTGCCACAGCTGAATATCGCCGCTCTGCTCATCGATGCGGATGCGGAACACCACATCGCCGTCCGCATCGCGGCCAATCACATCATCACCGTCGGCATACAGCTTGATGATGCTGCCATCGGTGGCGAATAGCCCGGACCAGGCGCCACTACTGAAGCTGAACTCGAAGCTGCGCTTACTGGTGTTCTCACCATCGGATCCGGCATCGACCTGCAACTTGAACAGGTCCTCGCCCTTGACCTTGGCATAGCCGATCACGTCAGCCCCATGCCCCCACTCGTCCGCAGGCCAGGCGTGACCGCCCAGTTCATCTTTCAACGACCCTCCGAGGCCAACCGACTCATCGGCCACCACCTTGATCCATTTCTGCAATTCGAAGCAGGTGACTTTCGGACCGTCGTCCTCGAAACCGACCACCTTGCCCAGATCGACGGTTTCACTCGTACTGTCGCCATCACCGTCGTACACCGTAACCTTCACGCCCAGGACATTCTTGGCCAGCGTCTTCAGCGCATCGTGGTCGTTGTGGTCGTACCCGTGGTTGATCGCCTCGTACTGCCAAAGCTCGACATCGCCGGTTTCCTCATTGATGCTGATACGGAAAACCGTCTGCCCATCGCTGTCTTTGCCGAGCACATCACCGTCGTCACCGGCAAACAGGCTGATTGCGCCGCCATCGGTAGCACTCAGCCCGGAGAAAGTGCCCTCCGTGAAGATGAACTCGAAGGTGCGTTTGCTGGTTTCCTCACCATCCGCGCCGCCATCTACGTGCAGACGGAACAGCTCTTCGCCCTTGACCTCGGCATGGCCGATGACACCGGCGCCCTGGCCCCACTCATCCATGGGCCAGGCATGGCCGCCAAACTCATCCTTCAATGATCCACCCAGGCCAACCGACTCGTCGGCGACAATTTTGACCCGCTCCAGCTCGAAGCAGAGAATCCGCGGGCCATCGTCCTCGAACTGAATCAGCTGGCCAACACCGACACCCTCACTGACGGCCACGTCGCCGTCACTGTCAGTCACCGTCACCACCGCCTGGATCAGGTTGACCGACTCGCCTTCCCCGCCATCGAGTAGCAGGCTGATGGCCTCGTCATGGCTGCTTCCACCAATCGGGTGCTGCAGCGACAGGTACTGGGCCAGGCTCAGCACGCCAGAGCTTGGGTCGATCATCACCGCGAATGCAGCATCGCCGTCAGCGTCACCCACCCGTCCGACGATGAGGTCGCCCTCCTTGAACAGGTAGATGCTTTCTCCAAGGGTCGTTTTGAGCCCGGAGTCGATGCCGTCGCCACCGGTGATGGCCAGGCTGATGACCGTGCTGGCTGCGGCATGATTGTCCGCGCCGTAGCTGCTACCGGCCGTGCTGACCACAGCCTCTGTACTTCTCGACCAGCCCATCGCGCTGCCGAGTGCGGCAAATGCCCCCGGCAGCTCTCCCAGAGGTCTGTCACTGTCCTGCAGACCTGCGGTCTCGTCGTGTGACACGCCTTCGGACTGCTCATTGAGCGAGAGCATCGCCACCGGGCTGTCGTCATCGATCAGGATACTCAGGCTACCCGTCGCTGGGGTGCCGTTACCGTCGGTGATGGTGTAGTTGAACAGGTAGAGGATGTCGTTCTCGTCACTGCCGCCCTCTGGCGCCGCATGATCCAGCGTCGCCAGCAACTCGAACTGATAAGTGCCTGTCGCCAGATTGGTGACCTGAGCGACGAAAACCACGGTTTCCCCCGCGTAGGCGGTGAGCGTCAGGCCGTCAGCACTTACGCTGTAAGTCAGTGCGACCCCAGCTGAAGTGACGCCAAGAGCAGCGAGGCCGACAGTTGACCAGGTAAAGGTACCGGGTCCATCTGGGCCGAAGTCATAACCCAGTGTTCCGGTTACCAGCGTGGCCTCGCCATCCAGGTCGTTCACGCCGCCAACGATACCGTCGGGCAAGCCTTCTTCATCCACCTGATTGGACGCAGTGCCACCGGTGGGGATGCCATCGACTGCAGGTTCGGCCAGCGCGATGGGCTCGGCCTCGGGAAATTCAGGGCCGCTGTTGAGGCCCTCAGTGGGAAAGCCAATGACCGGATCGAGTGCGCCACCCACTTCGGTCAGCAGCACGAAGGAGTTGCCACCACCGGCACCGCCAGCGCCGACTGCACCGGCGCCCGGCCCGGCTGCGGTCGCCTCACCCTGCTGAGTCGGGTCATCGCCCGCCTCGATCGCGGCCTGCAAGCGTTCGACATCCGTCAGGTCATCGTCGCTGGGAGACTGAGGCGCCTCGACCACCGGAGCCTGGGATTCACCCCGATATGCAAGCATCTGAGCATCGAGGGTGATGCTGCTATCGCGGCCGAGGGTCAGTTGCTGTCCATTGGCCATGGAGACAGCCACCGCGCCGGTCACGCCGGTCACCAGTTGCTCCCCCGAGTAGACGCGATCGCCCTCGCTGACAGGTCGGCGCGATCCATCGCTCGCTACCGCGAAAACCTCGCCGACGACCTGACTGACGATACCGATGAGAGTAGCCATGATTCCATCCTCACTACAGCTGCCGACCACCGCCGACACGTACCTACCGAAAGGGTCAGAACACCTTTTCGAAGCCGGGGAGCGAGCCCTGACAGCTGACTGAAATGGAACGGCGCAAAATCCCAAAAAACGCTACTGACAATAAAATGTCACCACAGCATGCGTCGAACTACTCCATCAGATGATTCCCCGATTTTGATGCCTGACTGCCCACTGCAACTGCGAAGCCCATGAAAAATGAGCACTTGCGCAGCTAACACTTTCAAACAATGTGCTGCTTTTCGCAGACTTCATAAGATTTTTTCCGAATAGGGGTTGTGAAAAAATCATCTTAGGTTTCTCAAAAGTTGTTCTTAGCTCTGATGTTACAAGCCTGAAACGGTTTGACAGATAAAAACGCCATTTTTATGGCGACAGGATAAGAACTTCAGTCAGGAGAAACGCCAATGCGCACCCTATCCCCACTATGGAGCGCCATGCTTTTGGCGACAGTCTGCAGTCAGGCATACGCCATGAACCTCACGGAAGCGATCCAAAGCACGCTGGACAACCATCCAGAGATTCATGCCGCGTCCAACAGCCGCCTGGCATCGGATGAGGACGTGAAATTCGCCAAAGGTGGCTACCTGCCAACCGTCGACCTGCTGGTCGGATACGGCCGGCAGAACACCGATAGCCCCAGCACCCGGGCTCTGGGTGACCACAACACGGAAACCCTCAACTATCGCAACGCGGAGTTGCGCCTGCGGCAGATGCTGTTCGACGGTTTCAACACGCCCAACGAAGTCGCCCGCACCGAGGCCGTGGTCAACTCACGTGCTTACCGCCTGCTAGGCACTTCCGAAAGTCTTGCCCTGCGTACCGTCGAGGTCTATCTGGACGTGCTGATGCGCCGCGAGATGGTTGCCCTGGCGCGCAACAATCTGCAGGCCCACCAACGCATCAACGACCAGATCGGGCTGCGTAGCCGTCAAGGCGTCGGCAGCACTGCGGATCTGGATCAGTCCGAGGCCCGCCTGGCTCTGGCGCAGAACAATCTCTATACCGAAGAGGTCAACCTGGCCGACGCCGAAGCCAACTTCTTCAGCGCAGTCGGGCGCGTGCCGGACCAGCTCGAATCCCCCGTAACGATCAAGGGCAACATACCGGACGACCTGCTCGCGGCCCGCCAGACGGTGATGGACAACAACCCCTTTCTGAAGTCGGCGCAGGCTGACGTCAACGCCGCCGAGAAGCAGTACGAAGTCGCCAAGTCGCCCTTCTACCCGCGCTTCGACGTGGAACTGGCCACCTCGGCCGATGACAACGTGCAGGGTGACGAAGGCCACTACAGCACCTGGCGAGCTGCGGTGGTGATGAACTACAACCTGTTCAACGGCATGCGCGACAAGGCCCGGCTACAGTCGGCCGCGCACCAGATCAACGAGTCGATGGACATCCGCAACAACGCCCTGCGGGTGCTCAACGAAAACCTCTCGCTGGCCTGGAACGCCATGCAGAACGCACGCCTGCAAACCCCCAAGGCACGTGACTACGCGGACTACACCTCACGGGTTCGCGAGGCCTATCAGCAGCAGTTCAGCCTGGGCCAACGCACCCTGCTCGACCTGCTCGACAGCGAAAACGAGCTGTTCACCGCCAACCGTCGCTACACCGAGGTTCGCTACGGCGAGGAGTTCTCGATGTACCGCGTCGTCGCGGCCATGGGGGATCTGCTGCGTCAGCAACAGGTCGTAGTCCCGGCAGAAGCAGTAGCCCTCACTGAAGTGAAGAGCGAAGCCCGCTTGCCGGAAATGAAGTAGTTACGCCCCGAAGGTCCGCGTGAATACGCGGGCCCGAAGCGCAGCAAAGGGCTGAACTGACCTGAGGAGTAGTAGACATTGACCACCATGGAACGACCAGAGCCGGCCAGTGATCCACGGCTCAGTCACGACGATCCGTTGTTGGATGGTTTGTTGATCCTCTGCCGGCTGCATGGCTGCTCGGTCAGCCGTGGCAGCCTGACTGCAGGCCTGCCTCTGCCGGCGCAACGTCTGAGCCCTGAGTTGCTGCCGCGCGCCGCGGCGCGAGCGGGGCTGCAGGGCCGCCTGCTACAACGCAACCTGGCCAGCATTTCAGCGCTAAACCTGCCGGTGCTGTTACTACTCAAGGATGGTCGCAGCGCCGTGCTGCGCCAGTGGGGGCCCAAGCAGCAGGCGCAGATCCTGCCTTGTGAGACGGATGGCGGCGAACAGTGGGTCAGCCGTGAGCAACTGGCCGCCGAGTACAGTGGCCAGGCCTTCTTCGCCCGCCCACGACACGAACTGGAAGAAGCCCGCACCCCGCTGGTACCGCGCATCGAAGCCTGGTTCCGCGACACCCTGAAGCTGTCGCGCTGGCTGTATGCCGACGCCGTGCTGGCCAGTCTGCTGATCAACCTGCTGGGCCTGATGGTGCCGCTGTTCGTCATGCAGACCTACGACCGCGTGGTGCCCAACCAGGCCACCGCGACGCTCTGGGTCCTGGCCATCGGTCTGTTGATCGGCACCGGCTTCGAGCTGCTGCTCAAGGTGTTGCGCGCCCATCTGCTGGACACAGCCGGCAAGAAGACCGACGTGGTGCTCTCAGCCACCCTGTTCGAGCGCATCACCGGCATGTCGATGAAAGCCAGGCCCGCCACCGTCGGCGGCTTCGCCCAGAGCATCCACGACTTTCAGGGCCTGCGCGATTTCCTCACCGCCGTGACGCTGACCAGCCTGATCGACCTGCCTTTCTCCCTGTTGATGCTGCTGGTGATCGGCCTGATCGGCGGCCCGCTGGTGTTCATCCCGATGCTGGCGTTCCCGCTGACCGCACTGTTCGCTTTCATCATCCAGGCACGCCTGCGCGACACCGTGCAAAAGAGCCTGCAACTCGGCTCGCAGCGCCAGGCGCTGCTGATCGAGACCCTGGGCGGCCTGGAGATGCTCAAGGCGTGCAGCGCCGAGAGCGAGCGTCAACATCAGTGGGAACAGACCCACGGTGCCCTGACCCGCCTGGACGGGCATGCCAAGTTCCTGGCCGCGCTGGCCACCAACGGCACGCTGTTCCTGCAACAGTTCGCCGGCATGGCCACCATCGTCGGCGGGGTGTACCTGATCATCGCCGGCAACCTCAGCGTCGGCGCACTGGTAGCCTGCTACATGCTCGGTAGCCGCATTCTCGCGCCACTGGGACAGATCGCCGGGCTGATCACCCGCTATCAGCAGGCGCGCCTGACCATGACCAGCACCGACGCCCTGATGGCCCTGCCCCAGGAGCGCCAGGAAAAGCAGCGCCCACTGGATCGCACCCAGCTCAAAGGGACCCTGGAACTGCGCCAGATCAGCTTTACCTACCCTGGGCAAAATGCGCCGGCGTTGAACAACGTCAGCCTGCGTCTCGGCGCCGGTGAACGCCTCGGCATCATCGGCCGTAGCGGTTCGGGCAAGAGCACCCTCGCCCGCCTGTTGATGGCGTTCTACAGCGCGGACGAGGGCCAGATCCTTCTCGACAACCTGGACCTGCGCCAACTGGATGTCGCCGACCTGCGCCACCAGATCGGTTACGTGTCTCACGACCTGCCGCTGCTGGCCGGCAGCCTGCGTGACAACCTGACCCTGGGCGCGCGCTACATCGACGACTCGCGCATGCTCGAAGTAGCGGAGTTGACCGGTGTAGTCGACCTGGCACGGCAACATCCGCAAGGCTTCGACCGCCCGGTGGGCGAGCGCGGCCAACTGCTCTCCGGCGGCCAGCGTCAATCGGTGCTGCTGGCCCGCGCGCTACTGCTCGACCCACCGATTCTGGTGCTCGACGAACCGACCAGCGCAATGGACAACACCAGCGAAGACCTGCTGCGTCAGCGCCTGCATTCCCATGTGCAGGGCAAGACCCTGATCATCATCACCCACCGCGCCTCCATGCTCAGCCTGGTGGACCGCCTGGCCGTGCTGGACAACGGCCGCGTCGTGGCCGATGGACCGAAGGAGTCGGTGATCGAAGCTCTGCGCAAGGGCCGTGTCGGCCCGGCCAGCCTGTAGGAGCGATGCCAGATGCACACGCCTCAGAGTCTCGGCAATTATTTCGGCAGCTTGCGAGAAAAGCGCCAGGACACCGAGTTCATGCCGGAAGTGGAAGGCGCCATCCTCGAGGACTCTCCCTGGTTGACGCGCTTCACCGTGTGGTCGGTCTGTGCCTGCCTGCTGGCGGCACTGGTTTGGGCGCACTTCGCCGTACTGGAGGAAGTCACCACTGGCCAGGGCAAAGCCATCCCTTCGAGCAAGGTACAGGTGATCCAGAACCTCGAAGGCGGCATCGTCAGCGAGATATTCGTCCGTGAAGGTCAGGTGGTGGACAAGGGCGATACGCTGCTGCGTCTGGACGACACGCGTTTTTTGTCCAATCGCGGCGAAACCGAGGCCGACCGGCTGGCACTGATGGCCCGCCTGGAGCGACTCGGCGCTGAAGCCGAAGGTCGCGAACCGGCACTGCCCGAAGAGATCACTCAGACCGCCCCGCAACTGGCCGAAGACGAACTGGCCCTGTATCGCTCACGGCAGCAGCGCCTCAGGAGCGAGCAGCGCACCCTGAACGAACAGTTGCGGCAGAAGGAACAGGAGCTCGCCGAGTTTCGCTCCAAGGCGCAGCAATACCGCTCCAGCCTGGGCCTGTTGCAGCAAGAGCTGAACATGTCACAGCCATTGGTTGCCTCCGGCGCCATCTCGCAAGTGGAGGTCCTGCGCCTACGCCGCAGCCTGGTGGAGCAGCGCGGCGCCCTGGAGGCGACCAACCTGGCCATTCCGCGTGCCGAAGCGGCCATGGCGGAGATCAAGAGCAAGATGCAGGAATCCGAGCTTGGCTTTCGCGCCGACGCCTTCAAGGAACTCAACGAAGTGCGCACCGAACTGCAGAAGATCACCGCCACCAGCGTCGCCATTCAGGACAAGGTGACCCGCACCACCGTGGTGTCACCGGTACGCGGGGTGATCAAGCAGCTCAAGGTCAACACCATCGGTGGCGTGGTCCAGCCTGGCAGCGACATGCTGGAAATCGTGCCGCTGGACGACAGCCTGCTGATCGAGGCCAAGGTGCGCCCGCAGGATGTCGCCTTCCTGCATCCGGGGCAGAAGGCCATGGTCAAGTTCACTGCCTACGACTACACCATCTACGGCGGCCTCAAGGCCAATCTGGAGCTGATCAGCGCCGATACCATCACCGACGAGGAAGGCAACAGCTTCTACCTGATTCAGGTACGCACGGATAAAAGCCACCTGGGCAGCGAAGAACACCCGCTGCTGATCATTCCCGGCATGGTCGCCACGGTGGACATCATTACCGGCGAAAAGAGCGTGCTGGCCTACCTGCTCAAGCCCGTGCTCAAGGCCCGCTCCGAAGCCATGCGCGAGCGTTGAATACCTGCCGTGCACGTTGCGTAGCCGAATCGATACCCTGCATGCCCCTGCATCGCCCTTATCAGCGAGCATTTCATTGGCGCGCTCACGGATTGCATCCGGGCCACGCGGCCGAACACTACCCTAGCGTTCGCCGGGCGCAGCTCGTTAGCGCTGGTGATTGCGGATAAAGACCTCTTCTCCCATCGCCGCGATCTGCCCTTCGATCAGCGCATCGAACGGCCTGAGCAAGGCAGCGAAATCCTGTGGCGCCTCGAGCGTATCGAGCGCCGCGACGACCGCCTCGATGGTCGACAGCGCGCCCTCTTCCGGCGCCTTGCGCAGGCGATAGCGTGACGGGGCCACAGCCGCCAGGCTCACGCGCGGCAACGCTGCCAGTAATGGGTTGAGGTGCAACAGCTTGCGCGCCTTGCGCCAGGTGCCGTCGGGCACCACCAGTAGCAGGGGCTTCTCCTCGGGCGCATAAGCGCTCAGGGCGACGGCCTCTTCGCCGGGAAACAGCAGGCATGCCCGATACCCAGGCTGCGCCAGCAACTGCGGCAGATCATCGAATACCTCGCCCACCTGCAACTCGGCGTTGCGCAGTCCAAGTGCAGCCAGGCGAGCGGTATTGAGGGCATGACCGACCTCGCTCGGATGCTGCAGAATGAGCACGCGAGTACGGCTGTCGATATTGGGGATCAGCGGGCACAGGCAATGGCTGAGCGGGCGCTGGCAGCGGGAGCAGATAGGGCGAGGCATGCCGCGCAGTGTGCCAGAACGCCGAGCGACCGCGTAGCGCAGCTGCAATCGAGGCCGCGTTTAACGTGCCCCGATCGCAGACGGATCAACGGTTGAATCGCTCCGCCAGGCTGTGCAGGTAGTCGGCCATTTCCTCCAGCTCGCGGCTGATGGCCGCGCCCTGATGCGCCTGGCCGGCGCTGTGGTCGGAGAGCTGGGCGATGCGGGTGATCTGCCGACTGATGTCCTCGGCCACATGGCTCTGCTCTTCGGAGGCCGCCGCCATTTGCTGGCTCATGCCGGTGATGCGCGTCACCGCCGAGCTGATACCTTCGAGCGCATCGCGCACCGACTCCACGCTCTGCACACTGCCACGGGAAATCTCCTCGCCCCGGCCCGCCGTCACCACGGCACGCTCAGCCCCGGCACGCAGGTCAGCGATGATCTGGTGAATCTGCTCGGTGGATTGGCGAGTACGCGACGCCAGCGAACGCACTTCATCGGCGACCACGGCGAAGCCGCGCCCCTGCTCCCCTGCCCTGGCCGCCTCGATGGCTGCGTTGAGCGCCAGCAGGTTGGTCTGCTCGGCGATCGAGGTGATCACATCGGCGACGCTGCCGATCGACTGCGTGGAGTTGGCCAGTTCGTTGACCGCCTGACCGATGTCGTTCACCGCCTTGGCCATCTGCCGCATCGACTCCAGGCTGCCAACCGCCAGGTCACGCCCTTCGCGCGCCAGGCGATCCGCCTCTTCAGCGGCATGCGAGGTGCTCTGCACGTTATGGGTGACCTCCTGAATGGTCGCGGCCATCTCGTTGATGGCGGTAGCCGACTGGTCGGTCTCGGCCCGTTGCTGATCGAGCATCTGCGCACCAGAGCTCGAGAGCTCAGCGGCCTGTGTCGCACGCTTCTTGACGTTCTCGCCGGCGTCCTCAAGGCGCGTCAGTGCCGTCTGCAATCGCGCCTCTTCGCTGATCATCGCCATGTCCAGCAGAGCCTGAGCACCGCGATTGTCGCTGTAGGTCAGCGCCACCAGAGCACTGGTGAAGGCTTTAGGGTGCTCGGCCAGTATCTGCTGAATCGCCTGGCTAGACCGATACAACTGGTAGACCCCCAAAGCGAGCAGCGTTACCAGAATGAATGCCATCAGCGGCCAGCCCGACAACAGCCAATGCGCTGCGACGATCAGCACTGACGCCATGATCAACGGCCAGGAGCGCACCAGGTCATAGGTCCAGTCTTCCAGTTTCGGCACCGGTGACTTGCCCGCGCGTAACCTGGCGTAGAGCGCTTCGGCGCGCCGCTTCTGCGCCTCGGTTGGCAATGAGCGTACCGACTCGTAGCCCGAAACCCGGCCGTTCTCGTAGACGGGCGTGACGTAGGCGCTGACCCAGTAGAAATCGCCATTCTTCGAGCGGTTCTTGACGATGCCCATCCAGGGTTTGCCCTGCTTGATGGTGTCCCACATATGGCCGAACACCGCGGGCGGCATGTCCGGGTGGCGCACGAGGTTGTGAGGTTGGCCGATCAGCTCCTCGCGAGTGAAGCCGCTGATCTCGACGAAGGCGTCGTTGCAGTAGGTGATCTTGCTGTTGAGGTCGGTGGTGGAGATCAGGCGTTCATCTGCCGGGAAGGTTCTTTCCCGTTGAGTCACGGGCAGGTTCTGGCGCATCGAGGCTTCCCTGTTCGAATTGAAGTGGGTACAGACGTATGAGTAAGTACTAGCACAGCCTTAAAAGCGCGCCACCAGTAGCTTCTACGTCTTTCGGATAATTAAGGCGACAGTGTTTCAGATCTGATTCAGTTGGGCCTTGAGCAGGTCGCGAAAGGTTTGAATCAGCGGCTCGCGAGTTCGTCCTCGGCGCAGGATCAGAGAGAACGGAGCCTGGTAACCGAAGGTCGCTGGCAACAGCACGCGCAGCTTGCCCTGATCCACCCAATGCTGCGCGTAATGCTCCGGCAGGTAGCCGATATAGGCACCGGACAACACCAGAATCAGCTGCGCCTCCATCGATTCAACGGTGGCGGCACTGTGCTTGAAACCGTGCCGGGCCAGTTCGGCCTGACTCCAGTAACCACGCCCGACCATGCGCTGCTGGGTGATCAGCTCCTCGGGAATCCTGCGCTGCTCGAACAGCGCATGCCGCTCGCTGCAATACAGCCAGTGCTGCTCACGGTACAGCGGCTGGTAGACCAGGCCGTTCATGCGCGTGGAGAAGGCGCCAATGGCCAGATCCAGACGGTTGTCGAGCACCGCCAGTTGCAGCTCGTAAGGGCTCATCACCGACAGGTGCAGGTGCACGCCAGGATGCTCCTGGCTGTAGGCACCGATCACCTCGGCCAGCGGCAGGGCCGGATCGCTGACGGTGGAGTCCAGCACGCCGAGGTTGAGCGTGCCGCGCAGCTCACCCTTGAGCGCCGCCGAATAGCGCTCGAAGCCTTCCAACTCACCGAGCAGGCGCAGGGTTTCCTGGTGGAACAACTCGCCCTTGCTGGTCAGGCTGAAGCCGCCGCGGCCGCGATGGCAAAGCACGATACCGAGCTGGCCTTCCAGCTGGCTCATGTAGGTACTGATCGCCGAGGTGGACAGGTTCAGCTCCTGCTGCGCGGCCGCGAAGCCCTGATGGCGCACCACGGCAACGAAGATCTTCAGCAGTTTCAGGTCAGGCAAGGCGAAGGACATGAGGACGCACAGCGGATAAACGGGGCGCCAGTGTAGCGCCTTACAAGCGCCGTCGGCATCTGCGGCAATCCCGCGTTCGAGCTTGTGTAGGAGCGGATTTATCCGCAATTTTCGCGGCTGAAGCCGCTCCTACGTGGTCCATTTCTAGCGGTGCGCACGCCTCTGCGCAGCAGCGCTGGTTTCGTAGCCCGGATGCAATCCGGGGCCTCACCTGCCGATTTTCCCGGATTGCATCCGGGCGACATGCCAATAGTTCAGCAATCACTGAACTAAGTATTTGCTCGATGCGATTTAACCGCTTCGCACGCCGAGACAACAATGCAGCCATAACCAGGCGCCGGCTCGAACCGGACGCCACCGGGCACACCACGCCCCTTGCCAATCTGCCGCTGACCTTCGCCCTCTCCAGGAGACGGCCATGCGACTGGAAATCTTCCGCACCCTCTGGGGTTATCGCGGCAGTTGGCAGCAAGCGTTCGACGAAGCGCTCGGTGCCGGCTTCGACGGACTCGAAGCGCGAATTCCCGAGACCGCCGCGCAACGCGCCATCAATGCTCGCCTGCTGCGCGAGCAGAACATCCCCTATATCGCCACCCTCTTCACCTCCACCCCGGTACTGCCGCGCCAAAGCGACAGCCCGCACGTACACCTCGAAGACCTGCGTATGAAGCTCGACTGGGCCGCCGAACTCGGCCCACGGCTGGTCAACGTACTGCCCGGCAACGACCGCTGGGCACTGAGCGAACAGGTCGATTTCTTCGCCCGTGCCGTCGAACTGGCCGATGCCAGTGGCTTGAAGGTGTGCTTCGAGATTCACCGCGGCCGCTCGCTGTACAGCCCCTGGGTCACCCTCGACGTGATCCGCCAGGTGCCCGAATTGCGCTTCACCAGCGACATCAGCCACTGGCTGGTGACCTGCGAGCGCCTGCTCGACGACCCCGCCGACGACCTTTCCGCGTTCATCGAGCGGGTGGACCACATCCAGGCCCGCGTCGGTTACGACCAGGGTCCGCAAGTGCCGCACCCCGGCGCACCGGAGTACGCCGAGGTGCTGGCCTTCCATCAGCGGCATTGGGAAAGCATCTGGAGCAGCCAGGAAAAACGCGGCCTGCAGAGCACCACCCTGACCCCCGAATTCGGCCCGGACGGCTACCTGCATCACCTGCCCTTCACCGACGTGCCGGTGGCCGACCTGTGGCAGCTCAACCAGTGGATGGCGCGCTGCGAGCGCCAGCACTTCCACCGTTTCACCAGTCGCTGAGGAGCCGTGATGAACAACAACGCCAAGCATTTCACCGAAATCCCCGTGGTCGACATCGCCGGCCTGTTCAGCAGCGACCCGGCCGCGCGCCTGGCCGTGGCCGATGAACTGGGCCGCGCCGCCCGTGAGGTGGGCTTTCTCTACATCAGCGGCCATGGCATCGAGCAAGCGCTGATCGACGGCCTGCACCGCGCCGCCGAGGACTACTTCGCCCAGCCACTGGACGCCAAGATGCGCCACTACATCGGCGCCTCGGCCAGCCACAAGGGCTTCGTGCCCGAGGGCGAGGAGCGTTACGGCACCGGCAAGCCGGATCACAAGGAAGCTTTCGACATCGGCTTCGAAGTCCCCGCCGACAACCCGCTGGTGCTGGCTGGCACGCCACTGCTGGGGCCGAACGACTGGCCCACCCTGCCCGGTTTCAAGGAAGCGGTGCAGGCTTACTATGCACGTATCTTCCAGCTTGGCCGCACGCTGTTTCGCGGCTTCGCCCTGGCCCTCGGCGTGCCGGAAAACACCTTCGACGAGATGGCCAACTTCCCGCCCTCGAAGCTGCGACTGATCCACTACCCCTTCGATGGCGACGCCCAGGACGCCCCCGGCATCGGCGCCCACACCGACTACGAGTGCTTCACCATCCTGCTCGCCGACCGCCCGGGGCTGGAGGTGATGAACGACCTCGGCCAGTGGATCGATGCACCTCCGCGCGAAGGCACCTTCGTCGTCAATATCGGCGACATGCTCGAGGTAATGAGCGCCGGTACCTTCGTAGCCACCTCGCACCGCGTGCGCAAGGTCAGCCAGGAGCGCTACTCCTTCCCCTTCTTCTATGCCTGCGACTACCACACGCAGATCCGCCCGCTGCCGCAGTTCGAGGCCGCCGGCCAGCGCTATGAGGCCATCAGCATCGGCGAGCACATGTGGAGCCAGGCGCTGCAGACCTACCAATACCTGAAGAAGCGCGTCGAGGACGGCCAGTTGCAGCTGCCCGAACGCGCCCGCGCACCGTCGAGCTTCGGCCACCTGAAGCACCAACCGAGCGCGCTGTAACCTTCCCTAAGAAGCCCCCTCTGCCAACACAAAAAACTGATCCGGAGATACGCACAATGGCAAACCCTACCCCGCTGCGCACTACCGCCCTGGCTCTGGCCTGCACCCTCGCTGGCCTGTTCACCACCGCCCACGCCGCCGAAACGCCCAAGACTATCGCCAGCGGCGAGCTGAAGGTGGGCATGGAAATTACCTACCCACCGTTCGAATACTACGAAGGCGACCAGGTGAAGGGCTTCGACCCGGAAGTGTCGGCCGCCCTGGCCAAGCGTCTGGGCCTGGAGGCGAGCTTCAGCGACATCACCTTTCCCAACCTGATCCTCGGACTCGACGCCGGCCGCTTCGACACCATCATCTCCGGCATGTACATCCTCCCCGAGCGCCTGGAGAAGGCCGACGCCATCCCCTACGCCAAAACCGGCGCAGCGATCATGGTACGCAGCGACGCCGAGAAGAAACCGGCCACCCCCGAAGAGCTGTGCGGCCTGACCGTCGGCCTGCAGCAGGGCACCTCGTGGATTCCGGCACTGCAGAAAGTCTCCGACGGCTACTGCAAGGAACAGGGTGCCGGCGCCATCACCATCAACCAGTACCCGACCACCTCGGAAACCTCCCAGGCGTTGCTCTCCGGCCATATCCAGGCGCACCTGGAGATAGACGCTGCCTCGCTGCTGATCGTCGAAAAATCCCGTGGCCGCATCGCCATCAGCTCCAAGGGTTCGATCTACCCGCAGGTGCTGGGCATCTACGTGAAAAAGGGCAACAAGCAGTTGCTCGACGCCCTGAAAGCCGCGCTGGACGAGTTCAAGGCCAGCGGCGAGTACAGCGAGCTGCTGAAGAAATACAACCTGGAAGAAGCCTGAAACCAACCCGTGGATGAGCCCTATCAGCCTGTTGAAATTCGCTGTGATGACTGCGAGCACTGCGTTGTAGCGGCAGTGCTCGCGGCCACGCGCTCTTGCTCAGGGCGTCGAGCAGGTGAAGTAGCCCGATTTCACAGGTGCCGGGCGCACC
>NZ_CBDAMB010000020.1:0-48134 GCF_965197125.1 Pseudomonas spartinae | reverse complement strand
CCGGAAGTGCCCATACAATCAGAATCACCGATTGCGCCTGATTGAGCCTCCCACGGCCTCCTGGGACTAAGAAAATCACTCAGCAGTTGATCGCCATCGCTTGCTGCGTTTTTACACGGTCTGGGCCGACTCCAGCCAGTTCGCACTCAGTTTTCGCCGCCGCCCAGCCATTCGATCCAAAAAAATCTCAACAACACATTACAGCAATGACATCAGCACCAAGGAGGATCTTCCCATGTCATTGCAGTGTCCCCGCTGTCACTCCCCCAAAGTCGCTTCTTTCCATCACGCCATGAAAGCCGGCGCGACCATCGGCGCTGTCGGAGGCCTCGCACGTGGCGTTAGTGCTGCCCTGGCAGGCGGCAAGGCCGGCGCAGCGCTTGGCGTAATCGCCGGCCCTGTCGGTATAACACTCGGTTCTGTATCTGGCGCCATCCTCGGCGGGCTGGCCGGAGGCGTCGGTGGCTGTGCGCTCGGCGCACAGCTCGGCGAGTCGCTCGACCGTCACGTCCTGGCTCACAACCTCTGCCTGCTCTGCGGTCACCGCTTCAATCTGCCGGCCTGATCCGGCCACCGCTCTCCTCTTCCTTATCTCTAATTGATTGCCGGTGCTGCGCTCTGCGCGGCGCTTTATGCCGGCCTGCATCCAAAGGAAATTCGTCATGGCTCATCAAATCGAACAAATGGCCTACGTTGGCGCTACTCCGTGGCACGGCTTGGGCAACAACCTGCCGCAGAAGCAGCCCATCGAAGTCTGGCAACGCGAAGCAGGCATGGACTGGCAGATCCAGGAAAGCCCTGTGCACTTTAAGTCGGACGCCATAGGCCACTTGGGCGCGATTCATTCGTTCCCGGAACAGAAGGTGCTCTATCGCTCGGACACCAAGGCACCGCTGTCGGTGGTCTCGCAGCGTTATCACACCGTGCAGCCTCGCGAGGTTCTGGAGTTCTACCGGGACCTGACCGAGGTCTCCGGCTACGAGTTGGAAACAGCTGGCGTGCTCAAGGGTGGTCGCAAGTTCTGGGCGCTTGCACGCACCGGCCAGGGCGCTGCGCTCAAGGGCAACGACCAAGTGAATGGCTACCTGCTGTTGGCCACTTCCTGCGACGGCACCCTGGCCACCACGGCAACGCCCACCACCATTCGCGTGGTCTGCAACAACACCCTCACCATCGCCCTGGACGGCACCAGCCGTGCGATCAAGGTGCCGCACAGCACCCGCTTCGATGGTGAGCTGGTGAAGAAGCAGCTCGGCATCGCCGTCTCGCAATGGGACGACTTCATGTACCGCATGCGCCACCTGGCTGAACGCAAGGTGCAGTGGCATGAGGCACTGGGCTTCTTCATGAACGTGATGTGCGAGACAAGCCCAACCGGGGCACTACCGGAGCAACTGCCTAACGAGCGCGCTCTGCGCAAGGTGCAGGAGCTTTACGAAGGTCGTGGCCGTGGCAGCCAGCTGGACTCAGCACGCGGCACCGCCTGGGGCTTGCTCAATGCCGTGACCGAGTACGTCGATCACGAGCGCCGGGCACGCAGCACGGAATACCGTCTCGACTCCGCTTGGTTCGGCCAAGGCGCCCATATCAAGCAACGCGCCCTGGATACAGCCCTGCAATTGGTCGCCTGACCTTTTACCCACTCCAACCCATAACGCCCGACCCGCTTCGTTGCAGGTCGGGCGTTTCTATTTCTGCAAGGTGAACGCTATGAAAGCCACTTCATTGAATCGCAGCACCAGCAAATCCCGCCCCGCCCTGCGTCTGGTCAGCACCAAGGAGCTGCCGCGCGAAGACTGGCTGCAGATCCGCAAGCAAGGCATCGGCAGTTCGGATGCTGCCGCAGCCGTAGGACTCAACCCCTACAAGTCGCAGCTGGAACTCTGGATCGAGAAGACCGGTCGCGATGCTGGCATGCCCAAGGCTGATCCTCAGGATGAGGAAAGCCCGATGTACTGGGGCAACGTCCTGGAGCCCATCGTGGCCTGGCACTACAGCAAGCGTACGAAGAACAAGGTACGTCGCATCAATGCCGTGCTGCAGCATCCGGATCCGGAATTGCCCTGGATGCTGGCCAACATCGACCGCGAGGTGATCGGGGCCGACGATGTGCAGATTCTCGAGTGCAAGACAGCCGGCATAAACGGGGCACGCCTCTGGAAAGAGGGCGTGCCTGAGTATGTGCAGCTGCAGGTGATGCACCAGCTCGCCGTCACGGGCAAGCAGGCGGCGGATGTGGCGGTACTGCTGGGTGGCCAGATGCTGGAGATTCATCGCATCGAGCGAGATGAGCAGATGATCGCTCGGCTGATCGAGCTGGAGCGAAAGTTCTGGCAGTACGTGGAAACCGACACCCCACCGCCGGCCGATGGCACCGCCTCCGCTGAATCAGCCCTGCGTTGCCTCTACCCGGAGGACAACGGCCAGGTCATCGACCTCAGCCAGCATGCTGGTCTGTCAGCGGCTTACATCGAGCTGAAAGCCGTGCGTCAGTCGATTGCCGACAAGGAGAAGCGCGAGGCCGAGCTCAAGCAGATGCTGCAGCAGGCCATGGGAGATGCCAGTCGGGCGGAATTCTCCAGCGGCTACGTCAGCTGGCGCAAGGCCAAGGACAGCATCGGCTTCGATGTCGCACAGCTGCTCAAAGACAAGCCGCACCTGCAGGCCAAGTACCCACTGCTGAAGCCGGGTGCACGGCGCTTCCTGGTCGGCTGAAACCAACCTCATTCATCCCTTCCCTCCCCTTGGCCAGTCCATGCAGTTCGCGCTGCGTGGCTGGCCTTTTTTCATTTCCAGGAGAATTACCATGCTCAAAGGTCTGGCTATCACTCCACCGGTACTCGGGCGGATTTCCATCGGTAAGGTCATCGAGAAGAACGGCAAACGGCTGCCGGAGAAGGATGACCAATTCACCATCACCTCCCAGGTGCAGGGTAAGGACGGCTGGCTGCTGCACCCGCTCAATGACGAGCTACGTCAGGGCAAGGACGACAAGCTGCGTAGCATTCCGGTACGCCTGTTGTTTAACGAACCGGAGCTCAATTTCCGAGCAGACTACACGCTGTTCGACCGACAATCCGGACGCCCGGTCTGCGTCGGCAATGGCGAGACCTGCAAGCGGGTCACTCAGGACGGTATGCAGTCGTTGCCCTGCCCTTCGCCGGATGCCTGTCCGCTGGCCAAAGGCGGTGCCTGCAAGCCCTACGGCCGACTGAACGTGGTCATTGGCGATGAGGATCCGCTGGGCAGCTTCGTGTTCCGCACCACCGGCTTCAACAGCATCCGCACCCTCGCCGCTCGCCTGCATTACTTCCAGGCCATCTCGGGCAACCGCCTGGCCTGCCTGCCACTGGAACTACGTCTACGTGGTAAGTCGACTCGCCAGAGCCATGGCACGCCGATCTTCTACGCCGATCTGACGGTACGTGGTGGCATGGACATGTCTGAAGCACTGGTGTCCGCCAGTGAACTCGATTCGCGGCGGCAAGCTGCCGGCTTCAATCAAGCAGCGTTGGATGAGGCTGCACGACGCGGCTTCGGCAACGGAGCCTTCGAGGACAGCGAGGAGGATGCCAGCGCCATCGTGGAAGAGTTCTACCCCGAGGGTGAAGCTCCTGCTGCAGCAACAATTTCCCAACTCAACCCCACCAAACCCAGCCTGGCTGAAAAGCTCGATGCACAGGCTGCTCGTCACACCCCACCCACAGACCAAGACCAAGGAGGCCGCCATGCACCTGCACAAGCTGAAAGCCAGTGACACGGCCGGCACCTACTTAGTCGAGTCCCCGGTGACGGAAAACGACATCCTGCTGATGGCCAGGCAACTGGCCAGCCTGCGTCTGCGCAAGGGACGTGCCCTGACGTCGCCTAAGGAGGTGTTCAGTCACCTACAGGCGCTGCTGGCTGACTATGAGCACGAGGTGTTCGCCCTGCTCATGCTCGATAGCAGGCACCGGGTGATTGCGTTCGAGGAGCTGTTCAGGGGGACTCTTGATGGAGCCAGCGTGTATCCCAGGGAGGTCGTGAAGCTCGCCCTGGAGCACAACGCCGCCGCCCTGATCCTGGTGCACAACCACCCTTCGGGTGACCCAGAACCCAGCATGGCGGATCGAAACCTCACCACGAAACTGCAGGACGCGCTCAACCTGGTCGGAGTCAGAACGCTCGATCACGTTGTGGTAGGCCAGGAGGATTGTGTGTCGTTGGCTGAGCGCGGCTACCTGTAAGGAGATGCCAATGAAACTGCTGTTACGGACTGTTGCCTCGGCATTCATGTTTGCCGGGATCTTGGCCGGTTGTCTGGCGATATTGCTGCTGGTGATTCTGATGGTGCGCTTTCCACCATTGCTGATTGCCGTGGTGTTGGCGTGCTGGATCTACCGGAAGCAGAAAGTAAGAATGAACCCTTGAACGGTGAGCCAGCGTAGGTAGTCGAAAGACTGCCTGCAATGGCTCTCACTTTTTCTTTTGCCCTGGTAGCTAACGCTTACCTGCTGCCTTGTAAGCTGCACTTCGTTCACGCTTGCCCACTGCGACCACCATCACAACCACACGATCATCTTCGACCCGATAGACCAATCGATAGCCTGCTGTTCGGAGCTTGATCTTGTAGTGCCCAGGCAGATCCCTGAGGGCATCAGCCTGTACCTTTGGTGCTTCCAGCCGCTCACGCAGTTTTTTCTTTGCCTGCTCACGCACTGTATGACCCAGCTTCTCCCATTCCTTCAGCGCTGAGGGCAGGAACTCGAGCTTATAGGTCATCCAGGTTCACCGGCACACCCTTCTCACCGGAGCGTGCATTAACGACATCGATCAGATCCAGATCGTCCAGACGGTCCAGCATCTGCTCGTACAGCTCGGCTGGCACCATGTACCCCATCACGCGGTTATGATTGAGAACGGCGACCGGCATGCCACCAGCACCAGCCATAACACCGGTGGGGTTTTTCTTCAGCTCAGAAACGCTCACTGCAACGTCAGCCAAAACACTCTGCATACCATAGCTCCTTTTTTAGGTCTTTATTTTGGTCTTAAGGTGCATAGCATAGCAAGGCATCCCCATGGGCAATCTTCCAAATGGCACGAGGCGTCCAATTTTGAACCGCCGCCATCTTGGAGAACTGATTGCCCTGAAGCCTCCCATTCAGCTGTGAGCCCATGCGGCTTGCGCGGACTGCTCCCTACCCCCGACTGGTCTCGAAACTCCGCTGGCGATCCCCGTAGTGCTTGGTCGCTTTCTTACACAGGTAACTGGCTCGGCAGAACAGCTCAGGCAGCTCATCGAACTCGTCTCGACGAATTTCTCGATTGATAAAGTACTCAGGATTCTTTGGCCTATGGACCAGCCCCCTAACCTGATCAGCTGATAATCCAAGTACACTGGCCCAAGACTCTTCAATCCGTCTGAACATGTTAATCCGTTCAGAACCTATCCGGCCTAGCCTGTAATAGGCATCACGGTTCAAAAGAATCAGTAGGTGGTAATGGCGACGACCTCTCTGACCGATCTCTTTCGACCAGACGTATCGTACTTTGCAACCACGCGAGTAACCACGCTCAGCCACTCGCTCCTGGTGGTACTGAATCCTCTTCGTAAACGATTCGAAGAACTTGCTTATGACCTTGTTCGTATAGGCGTACTCGGGTAGCTCGATACCATTAGGCACATAAAGATCTACTCTGAAGGCAAGTACTCTAGGGTACTCAGCCATGGCTAAGTCGATGGTATGTTTGAGTTCATAAAGGTATTCCAGAGCAAAGGGGCCTACTTCTGCCTGGATAGGAAAACCTTCAAAGGTCTCCCCGTAGTGCAAATGAAGATTGGTATTATCGGGATGACGTAGTGGGGAGTGCTGGGTTGTAGCGATATCGTTGACCATGGTTATGACTCCAGTTAATTTGACTCATAACACATATGCCATTATTAAATATTTAATACACCCTCCACCCCTAACACCCGCACCATGCTAGATAAGTTTAATAGTTATCAATAAAATAATAATACTCCCGCCGCAAAATAAATAAGCAGAAAGCCCAGCAAACACGAAGGGCGCTATAGATAAAACAAAGCAATTACAGAGCCTTTAACAATCAATACAATTTCGGAATTAAATTATCCAAATTATCCAAAAATAATACGCTGATCCATGTAGTTAATTATAGAGTGATTATAGAATCCTCTTTGGCCTGAACTCTATCGCTTGCTCGATTGAAATCTCACCCGCTACAAAATCAGCTCGCCCTGTGAGACTAGACACTCTATTTGATCCAAATCAACGAAGTGCTGTTATCGTCAAAAGGAGCATTCATGGCTCGGGGGCAATCTGCTATCGTCGGCCTATTGCCCCGCCTGGTGAATTGCTGTGCGTCGGATTGGATTGATCCTGCTAATGATTGCTAGCCTCGTGCTGCCGACCTTCGGCGGTGTGGCTTTCAGCATGCCGGCACAACCTTGCCCGATGCAGAGCGCCGATCATCAGGGCCATGCAATGGTCGATGCTCCGTGCTGCGAGCAAATGGACACGTCTGATGGGGTGGCCAATAAGTCCCCCTGCAAATCCGGCCAGGAATGCAAGACCGGAGGACTTCTCCAGACCACCGTGATCAAGAGCATATCCCCTCTCCCCTCACGCCCCGAGATATTGCTGACCCAGTCGGTGATTAAGCGAGAGCCCGCAGGACTCTGGCGCCCTCCTCGTTTCGTCTAATGCCGTGATCATCCCGCGCCTTACAGTCAGGCGCATCGTCGCGACCACGTTTCGTAGCTGCGACCTCGATCAATCGCATTGGAGGCGAAAGCATGTCCGCTTTCCTTTTTCCACGCCGTGGCTATCTCGGCGTGTTGGCTGCCGCATTCTGGGCAGCTCCCTGGCTTGCCGCGCAGGCACAGCCCCTAACCTTCGAACGAGCCCAAACTCTGGCCGAACAGAGTGCCCCTGAGAACCTCGCGCGCCAGGCGCAGGTGGCATCGGCACAGCAGGCTGTAGGGCCCGCAGACGCCTTGCCCGATCCCAAGCTGATTATAGGCATCGACAACCTGCCGATCGAAGGCCCTGACCGTTACACACTTAATCGTGACTCCATGACCATGCGCCGCATTGGACTCATGCAGGAGGTACCAAACGGCGACAAGCGTCTGGCCCGTCGCCAACTGGCCGAAGCCTCCATGACGCGGGCCGAGGCCGAGCAGCGTGCCATGCAGTTGGAAATCAAGCGCCAGACGGCAGTGAGCTGGCTGGACGTGTACTACGCCGAACGCAGTGTTGGCCTCTTCGATCAACTGGACCGTCAGATCGAGATGCTCCGCTCGACCGTGCAATCGCTAATTGCCGGCGGTAGTGCTCAGCCTGGCGAGCTGTTGCAGGCCGACCAGGAAGCTTTGGCGTTACAAGATCGGCGAGATGAACTGAATCGCGATGTGGCAGTAGCTCGTGCCAAGCTGCGCCGCTGGATAGGCAACGAGGCTGACCAGCCTTTGCAAGGAGGTGTTCCCAATCTGAACCTGGTGGCACCGCACCTGCAGCAACGCATTGCCTCACACCCTGAGTTGCGCGCTGCCTCCGCCCGAGTCGGCGAGGCTAGCGCCGAGCTGAACGAGGCCATCGCCGAGAAGACCCCCGACTGGGGTGTTGAGTTTGCCTACAACAATCGCGACAACCAGTTCGGCGATATGGTGATGGTGCAATTCACGTTCGACCTGCCGTTGTTCGTAGGCACACGTCAGGGGCCCAAGATCAACGCCAGACAACAAAGCGTGTCGCAGATGGAAGCCGAGCAGGAAGCATTACTGCGCGCCCATCAGGCTGAGCTGGAAGGCGGTATTGCCGAGCTTGAGCAACTGCGCAGGACCTTGTCACGCACCGAAAAAACCTTGATCCCGCTTGCAAGCAAACGGGCCGATCTCGAACTGGCCGCCTACCAAGCCGGTAACAGCCAGCTCACATCCGTTATTACTGCCCAGCGCGACCTGATTGAGGCGCAGCTGCGGCAGATTGAACAGCAGCGCAAGTTGAGCCAGCTCTCCGCAAGCCTGTACTACGCCTATGTGGAGGGCCTGAAATGAAGATATCGACATTTGGTTTTGCGGTCGCCGTGCTGACCGTGGGCATTGGCGCGGCGGGCGGTGGCTACTGGCTGGCCCAGCGGCAAGCCAAACACGAGCTACTGCCTAGCTCCGCACCGACGGAAGAGCGCAAGGTGCTCTATTGGTACGACCCTATGCAGCCTGAGCAGCGCTTCGATAAACCGGGCAAGTCACCTTTCATGGATATGGAACTTGTCCCTAAATACGCAGGATCCGAGCAGGATCCGTCTGTCCTGAGCATCCCCGCTCAAGCCGTGCAGAACCTCGGAATGCGAACCTCGATGGTGATCCGAGGTGTACTGCCCTCGGATATCGAGGCGGTGGGTTCCCTGGCCTATAACCAGCGAGAAGTGGCGAACCTCCAGGCCCGCGCCGGCGGATTCGTCGAGCGGGTTTACGGTCGCGCCCCGGGCGATGTGCTGCCTGCCGGAGCCCCCCTGGTCGACCTGCTGATTCCCGAATGGTCCGCCGCGCAGTTGGAGTTCCTGGCGGTACTGCGTACCGCTGACACTCGCTTGATAAGTGCGGCCCAAGAGCGCCTGCGCCTGCTTGGCATGCCTCAAACGTTGATCGAGCAGGTCCGCCGCAGCGGCAAACCACGGGCGGTGCAAACCCTCACCACACCTATCAGCGGCGAGCTCCAAGCCTTGCAGGTACGCGCCGGGATGACCGTCGAAGCCGGGCAGGATCTGGCGTTGATTAACGGGCTATCCAGTGTCTGGCTCGATGCGGCGATACCCGAGGCCATGGCCGGAAGTATCCAGGTCGGGGACGAGATCCGCGCCAACCTGACGGCCTTTCCTGATCGACCGCTGCTGGGCCGCGTCATAGCCTTGCTGCCGAGTGCCGATCCGCAAACACGCACGCTCACGGTACGCAGCGAGCTACCCAACCCTGCCGGTAAGTTGCGCCCCGGCATGTTCGCCGCCGTACGCCTGAACAGTGCCGTCGAACAATCCACGCTTCTTGTGCCGAGTGAAGCCGTGATTCGCACCGGGAAGCGTGCGTTGGTGATGCTGGTAGAAGGCGATGGGCGCTACCGCCCCCTGGAAATAACCTTGGGCCGCGAGGCTGATGGGCGTCTGGAGGTGTTGTCCGGTCTTGAGGAGGGTCAGGCGGTCGTTACCTCCGGCCAGTTCCTCATCGATTCGGAGGCCAGCCTACAGGGTGTCATGGCCAGCCATGCCGAGCAGGACAATAAGAAGGAACTACATGAGGCCCATGGTGTGATTCGTGCTCTGGACGCGGAGTCAGTCACCCTGGAGCACGGGCCCTTCGAGAGCCTGAATATGCCAGGTATGACCATGGCTTTTCCATTGGTCAGCTCAGAAGTAGCTGTGGGACTTAAGCCAGGAGATCACGTACGTATCGGCGCCCGCCAGAAAAACTCCGGCCTGATGATCGAGCAGCTCAGCAAGGAAGGAGACCAGCCATGATCGCACGTCTGATCCACTGGTCTATCGGCAATCGCTTCCTGGTACTGCTGGCCACCCTGTTCATCACCGCCCTGGGCATCTGGTCACTGCGCAACACGCCGTTGGATGCACTGCCGGATCTGTCCGACACCCAGGTCATCATCCGCACCAGCTTCCCCGGCCAGGCACCGCAGATTGTCGAGAACCAGGTGACCTACCCGCTGGCCACCACCATGCTCTCGGTGCCGGGGGCGAAGACAGTGCGCGGCTACTCGTTCTTCGGCGACTCCTTCGTTTATGTGCTGTTCGAGGACGATACCGACCTCTACTGGGCGCGCTCGCGGGTGCTGGAGTACCTCAACCAGGCGCAGGAACGCCTGCCCGAGGGTGTTACCACCACCCTTGGGCCGGATGCCACCGGCGTGGGCTGGATCTATCAGTACGCCTTGGTCGACCGCAGCGGCCAGCATGATCTTGCCCAGCTGCGGGCACTGCAGGACTGGTTCCTTAAGTACGAACTCAAGAGCCTGCCCAACGTAGCCGAAGTGGCCACCCTCGGCGGCATGGTCAAGCAATACCAAGTGCTGCTCGATCCGCAGAAGCTGGTGGCTTATGGGGTAACTCAGCAGGAGGTCGAAGCGGCGCTGAAGAGCGCCAATCAGGAAACCGGCGGCGCCATCCTGGAGCTGGCAGAGCGCGAGTACATGGTGCGGGCGTCAGGCTATCTGGAGAGCTTGGAGGATTTCCGCAATGTGCCACTTCGGGCTTCGGCAGGCGGAATTCCGGTGCTTCTTGGGCAGGTGGCCACCATTCAACTGGGACCAGAGATGCGGCGTGGCATTGCCGAGTTGGATGGTCAGGGGGAAGTGGTAGGCGGCGTAGTCATCCTTCGCTCCGGCAAAAATGCCCGCGATACCATCGCCGCGGTGAAGACCAAGCTGGACAGCCTGAAGGGCAGCCTGCCGGCCGGCGTCGAGGTGGTCGCCACCTACGACCGTTCGCAACTGATCGACCGCGCCATCGACAACCTCAGCTATAAGCTACTGGAAGAGTTCGCGGTGGTTGCCCTGGTTTGCCTGATCTTCCTCTGGCACCTGCGCTCGTCGCTGGTCGCGATCATCACCCTGCCCCTGGGCATCCTGATGGCCTTCATTGTCATGCGCTACCAGGGCGTCAATGCAAACATCATGTCGCTTGGCGGGATCGCTATCGCCATCGGTGCCATGGTCGACGCAGCCGTGGTGATGATCGAGAACGCGCACAAGCACATCGAGGCCTGGAAGGCTCAACACCCCGGTGAGCCGCTCCAGGGTGAGGCGCACTGGCGGGTGATCGGCGAAGCCGCGGCCGAGGTCGGGCCGGCGCTCTTCTTCAGCCTGCTGATCATCACTCTGTCGTTCCTCCCGGTCTTCACCCTGGAGGCCCAGGAGGGGCGACTGTTCGGTCCACTGGCCTTTACCAAGACCTATGCCATGGCCGCCGCCGCTGGCCTCTCGATCACCTTGGTACCGGTGCTGATGGGCTACTGGATTCGTGGGCATATCCCCAGCGAACAGCAGAATCCGCTAAACCGTTGGCTGATCGGAGCATACCGGCCGGTGCTGGAGTGGGTGCTGGCTTGGCCCAAGGTGACCCTGGCGCTGGCTGTACTGGTCTTTTTGTCCAGTCTCTGGCCACTCAGCAGACTCGGAGGAGAGTTTCTACCGCCCATGGACGAGGGCGATCTGCTGTACATGCCTTCGGCTCTGCCCGGCTTGCCGGCCAGCAAAGCAACCCAGTTACTGCAGCAAACCAACCGCATGATCCTTACCGTACCCGAAGTGGCTCGTGTGTTCGGCAAGGCCGGGCGAGCGGAGACCGCCACCGATCCGGCACCACTGGAAATGTTCGAGACCACGGTGCAGTTCAAGCCGCGTGATCAATGGCGCGCGGGGATGACCCCCGAAAAGCTGATCGATGAACTGGACCGCGCGGTGAAAGTTCCGGGGCTATCCAATATCTGGGTGCCACCAATCCGCAACCGCATTGACATGCTAGCCACGGGGATCAAGAGCCCCATTGGGGTGAAGGTATCCGGAACCTCATTGGTCGATATCGAGCGTATTACGCGCGATATCGAGGCGGTGGCCAAAGAGGTGCCTGGGGTAAGTTCGGCATTGGCAGAACGCCTTACCGGGGGGCGCTATGTGGATATCGAGATCGATCGACTATCCGCTGCACGCTATGGCTTGAGCATCGCCGACGTGCAGGCGGTGGTATCGGGCGCAATCGGCGGCAGCAATATCGGCGAGACGGTCGAGGGGCTGGCCCGCTTCCCGATCAACCTGCGCTATCCCAAGGAGTGGCGGGACAGCCCGGAAGCGCTGCGGCGCCTGCCGATTCTCACCGCAAGCGGCCAGCAAATCACGTTGGGAACCGTCGCCCAAATCAGCCTGACAGAGGGGCCGCCGATGCTGCGTAGCGAAAACGGGCGTCTGTCCGGTTGGGTCTATGTCGATGTCCGTGGGCGCGACCTGGCATCGACCGTGCGCGAGCTGCAGCAACGCGTAGCTGAGCGGGTACAACTCGACGCGGGCATGACCGTCTCCTACTCCGGTCAGTTCGAATTCCTCGAGCGCGCCAATGCGCGGCTGGCCTGGGTGGTGCCGGCGACTCTGTTGATTATCTTCGTGCTGCTCTACCTGACTTTCAGCCGCTTCGGCGAGGCCCTGCTGATCATGGCCACCCTGCCCTTTGCCCTGTCGGGCGGCATCTGGCTGCTCTACTGGTTCGGCTTCAACCTGTCGGTGGCCACCGGCGTGGGCTTCATCGCCCTGGCCGGCGTCTCGGCAGAGTTCGGGGTAATCATGCTGCTGTACCTGAAGAATGCCTGGCATGCACGTATGGATGCAGGGCGCAGCGACGATCCGGCCCTACTGGAGGCAATTCGCGAAGGCGCGGTGCTGCGTGTGCGGCCCAAGGTGATGACGGTGGCCGTGATCATCGCCGGCCTGTTGCCCATTCTCTGGGGCGGCGGAGCGGGTTCAGAGGTCATGAAACGCATTGCCGCACCTATGGTTGGCGGCATGATCACAGCCCCGCTGCTGTCCATGCTGGTGTTGCCTGCCGCCTATTGGTTGATGCGTCGACGGGGTAAACGAAAGAGTTACTAACCACAGGAGCTATAGCTCTGAATGTTCAGGTGAGCCCCTCCGCCATATGACGAAGGGGCTTATCTGTCTTAAATCACGCGTTTAACGCTCAGGTAATCGCCCTTGGTCTTCAGCGTGATGGTCACGTCGCGGTTGCTGCGGTTGCGCCAGAACCAGCCGTGTGTACCGTCGAAGATGGCGGTGAATTCACCCTTGTCGCCCTTGATCTGCTTACCCTTGCTATAGCTGTGGTAGTAGCCCTTTGGGCCGTTGTAGGGTTCGCCATGGGTGTCGTGGTTGACCGGAACACCATTGGTCGTCCACTCGTAGCTGACCGTGGCCTTGTTCAGCATCTCCAGCTTGATTTCACTGGCCTCACCTGGCTTCAGGGTGACGGTTATCTCGTCAGACTTCAGGGCTGGCTGCGGCTCAGCTACTGGTTCGGCCACAGATGCTGCTGCAACAGGCTCTTGAACTACTGGCTGAACAGGTACAGGAGCTTGAGCTACGGGAGCCGCCGCTGGCTGAACCGATGCATCCGCTGCCGCTTCTTCGGCCAGGGTTATCTTCATTTCGCCCATCTGGGTCAGGCCGAGTACGCGACCAACGCCCGTCGGGTCGATGGCGTACTCCGAAGGCATCACCACGGTGACCAGTAAGGCAGCGGCAACACCCACGGCGATCACAGTGGAGCGCAGCAGTTGGCGGCTGGTCGGCAATTCGCTTTGGGTCGGGAGTTTGGTATTGAACATGCTGAGAATTCCTTACTGAGAGACGATCAGGCCGGTGAGCTGGTAACCCATCAAGAGGAAACCGGCGCTCATCATGGCGACGTTGGCGGTGTAGGCATGACGCCAGAAGCTGGCGGTACGTCGCCAGTAGCCCATGACAATCAAAATTGCGCCCAGGGCCAGGAGCTGACCGATTTCGACGCCGACGTTGAAGGCGATCAGGTTGGTGATCAGGCCATCTGCCGAGATCTCGTATTCCTGAATCTTGGTCGCCAGACCAAAACCATGCAGCAGGCCGAAAATCAGCGTGGCCGCTTTGGTGTTCGGCTGATGGCCGAACCAGCGCTGGAATGCGCCCAGGTTATCCAGCGCCTTGTACACCACCGAGAAACCGATGATGGCGTCGATCACATAGGAGCTGATGTTGATTTCCGCCAGTACGCCCAATAGCAGCGTCACGGTGTGACCCAGGGCGAACAGGGTGACGTAGAGCCCCACGTCCTTCAGGCGGTAGAGAAAGAAGATCACCCCGAAGAGGAACAGCAGGTGGTCGTAGCCGGTGATCATGTGCTTAGCGCCCATGTAGATGAACGGCAGCACCATCACCCCGGAGCTTTCCTGGATAAAGCCCTTGTCGCCCTCGGCGACAGCGTGGGCCAGTGCGTCAGGCATGCCGAGAAACAGCAATGCCGTGAACAGCAGCAACAGTAGTAACGAGCGATTCGGGCGCACGACAGATGCGTCCATTGCGCCCATAGATAGCGATTGCATGGTTGAGTCCTAAATTAAAGGGGTCTTGGGCCGCACAGCGGCCTGTGTCAGAGCACAAATGTGGCGCGCGGTGGCCGCTCGATCAGGAAGATCGGGCTTGGAGGAATGGAGTAGCGAGGGGCGGGTATCGGCTGCGCACGTTCTGGCAGCGTGCTGATGCTCAGCAGCGCAGTCAGGTGTGGTGTTTCATGCAAGTGGTCGGCTGTCAGCGGCGAGTGGCAGTGATCCCCGTACGCAGCACAGGCCTGCGTCTCATCACCATGCGCATGCGAATGAGCACTGTCATTTCCACTCAAGGAAGGCTGGCTCGATCCCATAAACAGCGCAGAGGTATGCCCGGCCCAAGCCAGCAATATGGCGAGAGCAAGGGCAAAAATCACCTTGGTGCTAATGGGATTGCTGAGCATGTTGTGGTTCTTTCGATGCCTAAGCGAGTGGCTTTTATGGAGAGGTAGCCGGTTTGACCATATCCCCCCCAGGGGGATAGCATGAGAGCGTAATTCATCGACGCACGAGACTCAAGGCATGAGCGATCACGAACACGGCCACCAGCACCAAAGTCATGGCGACATCATCAAAAGGTTGAAGCGTGCGGAGGGCCACCTGCGCAGCATCGTCACCATGATTGAAGACAGCCGGGCCTGCGTCGACATTGCTCAGCAGCTACATGCCGTGGAAAAAGCCGTCTGCCAGGCCAAGCGTGTGCTTATCCAAGACCATATCGACCACTGTCTGGAACATACAGTCGAAGCACTTGCGGTAGGCGAGCGCGCTTCACTCGAAGACTTCAAGCAAATCACCAAGTACCTCTAGGCCCCTCCCATGTCGAGTTTCGCCGAATTGCTGCAACAGGGGGGCTCGCAGGCCTGGCTGTACTTCCCCAGCGCCATTCTGCTGGGTGCTTTGCACGGCTTGGAGCCTGGGCACTCGAAGACCATGATGGCGGCGTTTATCGTGGCCATTCGTGGCACGGTGAAGCAGGCCATTCTGCTGGGACTGGCCGCAACGCTTTCGCACACCGCCGTAGTCTGGCTGGTGGCCATGGGCGGCATGTACCTAGGGCAGAATTTAGATGCCGAAACTACCGAGCCTTATTTCCAGCTCGCGTCCGCCGCCATCATTATCACCATCGCCCTGTGGATGCTCTGGCGCACCTGGCGTGGCGAGCAGATGTGGCGCTTCGAGGAGGGCAATGACCATCACCAACACGATGAAACCCATCGCATCGATACCGGGCATGGGTGTATCGAGCTGTCGATCTTTGAAGAAGGAGTTCCACCACGCTGGCGGCTGAAGTCCTTGAGTGGCCATACCTGGTCGGCTATTGAAGTGAGCCTGCTGGCTACCCGGCCCGATGGCCAGACCGAACAATTCTGGTTCGTAGACCGAGGAGGCTATCTGGAATCACTGGTCGAGATTCCTGAGCCCCATGACTTCACTGCACGGCTTAGCCTGGGCCATACCGGTCATTCCCACGACTATGACCTGGAGTTCCGCGAGCACAGCCACGGTCATGAGCATGCTGAGCAGGAGGAACTGGAACTGTCGCTGGAGGGCTATCAAGATGCCCATGAACGGGCGCACGCCAACGACATCCGCAAACGCTTCAGCAGCCTTAACGTCACCACCAGTCAGATCATCATGTTCGGCCTAACGGGAGGGCTGATTCCGTGTCCGGCCGCAATCACCGTGCTGCTGCTCTGCCTGCAAGTGAAGGAAGTTGCGCTGGGAGCCGTACTGGTGTTGTGCTTCAGCATTGGTTTGGCCATCACTCTGGTCACCGTTGGCGCTGCCGCCGCTATCGGCGCTCGCCAAGCCTCCAGTCGCTGGCCGTGGCTTGGCGCTGTAGCGCGTCGCGCCCCTTACCTGTCCAGCTTGCTGATCATCGGCGTGGGGATTTACGTCGGTTTCCACGGTTGGATCGGCCTGAACGCCTAGCCGATGTGGGAGTTATCCGGTTATTTCGGTCTGTTCCTCACAGCCTTCGGTGCCGCCACGCTGCTGCCCATGCAGTCGGAGGCGGTACTGGTCAGGTTGCTGCTGACTGACCGCTATACAGCATGGACACTACTGGCGGTGGCCACCACGGGCAATGTGCTGGGCTCGGTGCTGAACTGGCTGCTGGGTCGCTCCATCGAGCACTACCGGCACAAGCGCTGGTTTCCCGTCAGCGAAGGCAAGCTGGAAAGGGTCCAGCAGGCGTATCACCGCTTCGGTCGCTGGTCGCTGCTGCTCAGTTGGGTACCGATCATTGGTGATCCACTTACCGTGGTAGCCGGTGTCATGCGCGAACCGTTCTGGAGCTTCCTGTTAGTCGTGACGCTGGCCAAGGCCACTCGCTACCTGCTGCTGGCTGCGCTGACGCTTGGGTGGTTCGGGTGAGCCCGCATGCACGCGACGCCAACCTGGATCTGATCAAGTGGCTGGCGATGCTGACGATGCTGCTGGATCACTTGCGCTACGTTTGGCCTGAAGCCGAATGGCTGTTTATCGTCGGTCGTTTAGCGTTCCCGCTGTTCTGCCTGGGCATTGCAGCCAATGTGGCGCGCTCGCAATCGGGAGCACTGTACACCGATGACAACGTTCGTTATTTGGGCTGGATGGTTGCGTTTGCCGTGATCTCGGAGTTGCCCTATCGCCTGCTTTCCAGCGACAGTAGCACGCTCAATGTAATGCCCTCGCTGCTGCTGGGCCTGCTTATCGTCTGGGGCGCACACCATCGTGGCCGCGATGGCCTTATTCTGGCTCTGGCCGGAGTGAGCCTGGCAGTGCTGATTCAAGAACGCCTGATGTACGGGATTTTCGGTGCGCTGTTGCCGGCAGCATTGTTGCTGGCCATGCAACGCCCTGGTCTGGTTTGGCTATTGCCAGCCGCACTTTGCGTACTGGCCAACAGCCGTAACCGCTGGCTCGCGGAGTGGGAGTTGCAGCCCTATACGTTGCTGATCCTGGCCACAGCGTTCGCGGCGCCCTTAATTGGGCTATGGCTACTGCGCCGAACGCGCCATTTCAGGATCTGGCCGGTCAAGCGCTGGGGCTACTGGTTCTACCCTAGTCATCTAGTAGCACTGCACCTGATCCGCACGCTCAGCTAGTGTGGGTTTTCCTTCTTCAAAGCCTGCTTGCTCACTCCATATAATCAGCAAGGAACCATCGTTAACAGCCGCCGTGCACTGTGTAATTAGCCCTTTGGGCGCGTCACCTTTTAAAAGGTTATGCGATGCCTATGGTGCTTGTGCCGCCCACCTGAGAGTGATCTCATGCGGGACAATTCGTACGACGACCGTATTTTCAATGAGGCTAGGATCAAACCTCCCTCCCCCACTTAATGCCTACCGACATCAACGATGCCCAGCCGTACTATTACAACTCAAGCAGTACTTGCACTGAGCCTGGCATTACTGCTGGTCATGGTCTGGCATACATCTTCCTTGTTGACGGGTACAGAGCCGCAAGCGGGATTCAAAAGCGAATCCACGCACAGTAGTTTGTCCACAGATACAGCCCCCTCTTGCTCATGGTGTGAAGATCATCGGCACTCGCCGGTGACTGCTGACCATGTGCATGAAACCCCTTACCTCGGGCCGTTGCTTACCCTGCCTGCCCAAGCAGAAAACAACGCACTTGCGGCTATTTCGGATCAAGCTACGCCAGTTCGCCCTATCTACCTGATTGAGCGCCCTCCACGATCCAGACGCGTGATCTAGACAAAACCGCATTGCGGCCAAAGACCACTGCAATCCAGGATCAACTTATGCAATCGCTTTCTCCTCGCGGGTTCGTGGCTCTGTCCGTGCACCTACGCCGCCCGGCGCTCTTATCGCTGTTCGCCATCTCGTTGATGGTTATGGGCATGGCAGATGCACGGGCTCAAGACGTCACCACAAGCGGTATCGCGCCAAAGCTAGTTTCCGCGCCATCCACCTCAGTCGAGGGCAGGTATCAACCATGAAGGAAGCAGAGACAAACACTCGCGCTATCAACCCCTGGGGCCTGCTACTTATGGCCTGGGGTATTGCGCTTGTTTCAACTTTAGCCGCGCTGTTCATCGGCGAGGTCATGGGGAAAACACCCTGCGTTCTCTGCTGGTTCCAGCGCGCATTCATGTTCCCACTGGTCGTGATTCTGGCCGCTGGTTGCTACATCTCAGATTTCGGCGTCTGGCGCTATGCGTTGCCAGTTACCGTCGTGGGTTGGCTCATCGCGCTTTACCACAGCCTGCTCTACCTCGGGATCATCCCGGAGAGCATCAAGCCCTGTGGTGCAGGACCATCATGCTCCAGCGCTGACATGATGATTTTCGGCAGCATACCGCTGCCACTGCTTTCGCTGGGTGCATTCACCCTTATCGCTGTTCTTCTTGTTCTCATCCGCCGGAGGTCTTCCCTATGAGCAGACGTGCAATCGTCCTCGTCATCAGCATTCTTACTGCGCTCGGCTTCGCTGCTGCGGCATTCGTTTATGATCGATATTCGGCAAGCGAAGAAACTCCGCCAGCGGCCCCGGCAACCAGCTCCTTGGTGCGCTTCCATTCGCCAGTTATCGGTGCCGCTAATGCGCCAGTAACCATTGTTGAGTTCTTCGATCCGTCCTGCGAAGCCTGCCGTGCCTTCTTTCCACTGGTTAAGCAGATCCTGGCTGAGAACCCGAAAGATGTGCGCTTGGTGCTGCGTTACGTCCTCTTCCATGAAGGCTCTGAAACAGCGGCAAGAATCCTTGAAACTGCGCGTAAGCAGGGGGTCTATGAGCCGGTTCTGGAGGCAATCATCGCGGCTCAACCGCAATGGCACAGTGACCCTCAGGTGCTCAAAGCCTGGGAGGCTGCTGAAGCTGCAGGCTTAGATGTGGAAAAGGCCCGCGCAGAGATGATGGCTACCGATATCACCGAAACGCTTAAAACAGACGCCCAGGATGCCCAAGCTGCTGCCGTGCGCCAGACGCCCACGTTCTTTGTGAATGGCAAGCCGCTCCTGAGCTTTGGTGCACAGCCACTGATTGATCTGGTTAAAGCTGAAATCGAACAAAGCAAATAAGCGCTTGCAGTTTGTAAACAAACGAACCCGCACCACCGCCTGCAATGTCTCGTGCCGAGTACTGCAGGTGGTGGCGCATTGTTTAGTGGCGATGGCTTTTCCCAACGTGGGTATGGCCATCATCTGGAAGTGCACTGACTCCGCCAGTGGTGTTCAGCCGCTGAAGAATTCCACACTCGTCTACACCCCGCTCAGAGGCGCAACGGTGGCGTAACTCAACCAGCTGTTGTTGCAGTGCCAGCAGGCTGGTCACTCGCGCTTGCACATGCTCGATGTGCTCATCCACTAAGCTATTCACACCCTCACAGTTCCCCTCTGGCCGATCCATCAGCGCCAACAAGCTTCTGATCTCGTCCAGGGTCATGTCCAGTGTTCGGCAATTACGAATAAACGTAAGCCTCTCAAGATGCTCACTGCTGTAAAGACGATAATTGCCCTCGCTGCGAGCCGGTGTCGGCAACAGCCCTTCACGCTCGTAATAGCGAACCGTTTCAACCTGGCAATCGGCAAGCTTGGCCAGCTCTCCAATTTTCATGAAATACCCCTTCTACAAACTCTTGACCCTGTAGTGGCTTCAGGGTGTTCACTCTACAGCACTGACCAATAAGGATACCCCCATGGCTGGTTGCTGCAGTGATGAACAAAAACCTGAAGCGGTTTCAAAGGATGTCTGCTGTGACCCCAGCGGCGCGTTTAAGTGCTCGGCCACGGCAACTACAACGGTAAATGCCATGGTTGGCTCCAGGCTCAGCAGTTTCCGTATTGAACAAATGGACTGCCCTACCGAACAGTCGCTGATTCAGGACAAGCTGAGCAAGCTGGCAGGCATAGATAAGCTCGACTTCAACCTGATCAATCGGATTCTTGGGGTATGGCACAGCTTGCCTTCGACCGCGCCTATCGAAGCGGCGATCTCGTCCCTGGGAATGCAGGCAGAACCGCTATCTGCTGAAGGGCAAGCCCGCATCAAAATCGAACAGATGGACTGCCCAACTGAAGAAAAGCTCATCCGCGACAAGCTGACCTCGCTACCCGGCATCAGTGCATTGGAGTTCAACCTGCTTCAACGTGTACTGACGCTCAGCCACACAGCAGAAGCGCTGCCAGCAGCACTGGCAGCGATTCGCGAGCTTGGTTTCACGCCAGTGGTTGAGGGTTCAGCAACAGCAAGCGAAGAAGCACAAGGCACCCCGCACAAGAAAGCCTGGTGGCCCTTGGCGCTCTCGGGCGTGGCCGCCGTATCGGCGGAAGTGATCCACTTTGCCGAGCTTGCGCCAGAGTGGGTTGTGGCTGGCGTGGCGCTGCTCGCCATTCTGCTGTGCGGCCTAACGACCTATAAAAAGGGCTGGATCGCGCTGAAGAACCGCAACCTGAACATCAATGCGCTGATGAGTATCGCGGTGACCGGTGCGGTGCTGATTGGGCAATGGCCAGAAGCGGCCATGGTCATGTTCCTCTTTTCTGTCGCCGAGTTGATCGAAGCGAAGTCGCTGGATCGGGCTCGCAATGCCATCCGTGGCCTGATGGATCTGACCCCTGAGCGCGCCACGGTGCAGCAGGTCGATGGCACATGGCTGGACGTTGACGTTAAGACCATCGCCGTAGGCGCATTGGTCAGGGTTCGACCTGGCGAACGAATCGGTCTCGACGGCGAGGTTACTTCCGGCAACTCCACCATCAACCAAGCGCCCATCACGGGGGAAAGCCTGCCCGTAGAGAAAATCATTGGCGACCCGGTTTTTGCAGGAACCATCAACGAAGCCGGCTCCCTGGAGTACCGCGTCCTAGCCGCCGCTGCCAACACCACGCTGGCACGTATCATTCACGCGGTCGAAGAGGCGCAGGGGTCACGTGCGCCGACCCAGCGCTTTGTCGATCAATTCGCCAAGGTATACACCCCTGTCGTATTCCTATTCGCCCTAGCTATCGCCATTGTGCCGCCACTCTTCATGGCCGAGCCCTGGTACGACTGGATCTACCGTGCCTTGGTGCTGCTGGTGGTCGCCTGCCCTTGCGCCTTGGTCATCTCGACGCCCGTCACCATTGTCAGTGGCCTGGCAGCGGCGGCGCGTAAAGGCATTTTGGTCAAAGGCGGCGTCTATCTGGAAATCGGTGGCAAGCTTGGCTTCCTGGCACTCGACAAAACCGGAACCATTACTCATGGCAAGCCGGTACAGACCGATTACATGCCGTTGGTTGAACAGGATTCAGAACTCTACCGTACTCATGCTGCCAGCCTCGCCAGTCGCTCTGACCACCCGGTTTCGCAGGCAATAGCCACGCATGCCACTGAGAATGGCCTGACGTTTGCTGCCGTTGAGGGATTCGAAGCCCTACTGGGTCGAGGTGTTCGAGGCACCATCGAAGGCATAGATTTCCACCTGGGTAACCACCGCCTGGTGGAAGAGCTTGGCCTCTGCTCACCCGAGCTGGAAGCGACGCTGGAGCGTCTCGAACGCCAAGGTAAAACAGTGGTGGTGCTGTGCAATCCGCAGCGTGCCATTGCCCTGTTCGCCGTTGCCGATACCGTCAAGGGCTCCAGCCGCCAGGCAATTGAGGAGCTTCATGCGCTTGGCGTGAAGACCACAATGCTGACCGGCGATAACCCGCACACCGCAGATGCGATTGCACAGCAGGTAGGCATCGACGAGGCACGCGGCAACCTACTGCCAGTCGACAAATTGCAGGCCATTGAAGCATTGCAGGCGCGCGGCTACGTTGTAGGGATGGTCGGCGATGGCATCAACGATGCGCCGGCGCTGGCGAAGTCTGAAATCGGTTTCGCCATGGCCGCCGCCGGCACGGACACGGCCATCGAAACTGCGGATGTGGCCTTGATGGATGACGACCTGCGCAAGATCCCGGCCTTCATCCGCCTGTCTCAACAGACCGCCGTCATCCTCAAGCAGAACATCGTGCTGGCGTTAGGGATCAAGGCCCTGTTTCTCGCCATTACCCTAACGGGGCAGGCGACGATGTGGATGGCCGTCTTTGCCGACATGGGCGTCAGCCTGCTGGTGGTGTTCAACGGCCTGCGCCTGCTTAAAAAGTAGGATCGGAGGATTGAAGATGAAAGCAGCATTGCAACTCGCAATTGAACAAGCCTTTCAGCAGGCCCGGCAGGCCATGCAGGAACAGCGCAGCGCAGATGCCTTTCAATGGTTAGAGCGCGCGCACATCCTGACCCAACGCCAACCCGTGCTGCATGCTGGGTCACACTGGCTGATGCTTGTGCTCGGCTGGCAGACCGGCGATTACCGCGAGGTCGCGGGGCAACTACCACGTATTTTCGCGGCCCTGCTGTTCTCCAAAATCTGGGTGCCTATCGGCAATACAGGCCGCTCCAGGGTCAGTGCTTTCAAGCCCATGCCGGTTCCCGAAGAACCACAGACCTTGCTTGCCGATGACAAGTAAACTCAATCCGGTCGGTGATTGCGCCCATGCAAATTGATATCTCTACCCAGCTGCCATGCTCACTGGCAGAGGTGATCGCCCAGGTGCGCACGCCACGTCTGCTGCATCAGGTTGCATCACCGTTGCTGAGTTTCAGCCCGCTGACTCCCGTTGAGTTTCCTGGCACCTGGAGCGAGGGCACTTACTGGGTCAAGCTGAAGTTATTCGGCGTACTTCCCATTGGCCGTCAGGCGATTGTGATTACATACCCGCAGACGGAAAATGCTCAGATTTTCATGCTAAGAGACAACGGCTACAGCCCGCTGATCAGCAAGTGGGATCACCTCATTACGGCACAAGAGGTCAACGGCGGAACGCTTTACCGAGATAGCGTGACCATCAAGGCGGGCGTCCTCACTCCGTTCGTCTGGCTATTTGCGCGCCTGTTCTACGCCCACCGTCAGCGCCGCTGGGCAACCTTGGCGGCAAATGGCTTTAACTACGGAAACTCTCAGCCGCTGTAGTAATCGCACCTTGCTAGGTTCTTGGTCGCATCAACCAACTCTTCGTCTGGTAAGCGCTGAGCCCATGGCTATTCACACCCATGCGGTCACAGTTTCATGCACCATTACTGCCATGAGCTGGAATATACGCAGTGCGCCTGCCAGCTCCAGCTCGTCAGCGAAATGCTGGCTTACACGGCGGGAGTGAGCAGCATGCCCGAATCACGCAAGGTGATTCGGGTGGACGCTTACGAGCATCCAAACAAGATCAACCGGCGTCACCCCCAGCCGGCTTGTCACATCAGCCCTGCGCTATCGATCTATCTGAGTGCACCGTCCTATGAGCTGGCAGTCATGAACATTCGGCCTGATCAAGGCTGGAGCTCTCTCGACCTACCCGTCGGATTCTATTGAAAATCTGAATTCAAATGTCGCTTTAAGACAACTTTCATTGCCGCCTTGTGAAGATTACAGAATTGTAATTTTCCAATCATCTTCAAGTTATCTTCAGCTTGCAAGGATAGGGCTCAGCTCCCCAAAGGCGCAGAGCGCTTGAGGGTGCAATACCTATAAGAACGCCATGGCGAAAACTAGACTAATAACTGCCAATTATAAAGGAGCAATAAATGCTTAATAAAACCAAACTATCCCTTGCAGTATTTTCGGCGATTGTCAGTGCAGCTCCGCTCATGGCGGCCGCAGAAGAGCAAGCCGAAGGTTTTGTAGAAGGTAGCAGTTTCAATATTCTCAACCGTAACTTCTACATGAATCGTGACTTTCGTAAAGGTCAGTCGAGCAACACTGACAATGGTTATACTGAAGCTTGGGCACACGGGATCATTGGCCAGTTCGAGTCGGGCTTTACCCAAGGCACCGTAGGCTTTGGTATTGATGCCTTCGCCATGCTCGGCCTTAAACTGGATACCGGGGATGGTCGATATGGCCCAGGTGGTACTGTTAATCTGCTGCCGGTAAATAGTGATGGTGAAGCCGAAGATAACTACTCCAAAGTGGGTGGTGCAGTAAAAGCCCGGCTATTCGACACCGTTGTCAAAGTGGGTGATGTGTTCCCCATGACGCCGGTGGTTCACTACGGTGACTCCCGCCTGCTACCGGAAAGCTTTCGCGGCGTTACGGTTGAGAACACAAGCTTTGATGGTTTGACCCTTCAGGGTGGCCGCCTGCATGCCATGAGCCAGCCGCAGGTCAGCACCATGCGTGATGAGTTCGCAACCTTCTATGCGGGCTCTGTCGCGTCTCCATGGGTTGCCTATTTCGGCGGTGACTATTCGCTAAATGACAACCTGAGCTTTAGTCTCTATAGCAGCCAACTCAAGGATGCTTGGAAGCAGCACTATGCCGGTACGTCCTTCACCTACCCGCTGACCGACAGTGTTTCCTTGTTCGGTGGCTTGAACTACTACAAAGCTGTTGATGACGGCCAGCAGCTGTTGGGTGAGTTCGATAACGACATTTACAGCGGCAAAGTGGGTGTGCAGTTCGGTGCACACAGCGTTGCCCTGTCGCACCAGCGCAACAACGGCGACGATGATTTCGACTACCTGCGCCAGTCTGATTCCATCTTCCTCGACAACTCTATTCAGTACAGCGACTTCAACTCGCCGAAAGAGAAGTCCTGGATGCTGCGCTACGACCTAGATATGGCCAGCTATGGCGTTCCTGGACTGACCTTCATGACGCGCTATGCGCTGGGTACAGATGCGGACTATTCCGACGCCAACAGTGTGTATATGCGTCGTGATGCCGATGGCAACCCGCTGACTGACCAGAAGCGCTGGGAACGCAACATCGAAGCCAAGTACGTCGTCCAAACGGGCTCACTGAAAGAGATGTCCTTCCGTGTTCGCCAGATGACTACCCGCGCAACGGATTACGAGTCGGATCTGGACGAGGTTCGTCTGATCGTCGAGTACCCACTGAGCGTGCTCTAAAAATGGATGGGCGGGCGGGCTCTAAAAGCACTGCCCGCTCATGCATAACAAGATAGGCAGTTATTAGATTTCAAGAATGTAATGTTGGGCTCACGCTGCTGTTAGCTTCACCTCCGTAAAATTCACTCGAACTTGCAGAACTTGTCCATGAACCTCGACAAGCTAATAATTGAATTTTACGAGGCCTGCCTTATGAAGATGTTGAAAGCCCTAGTTATTGGATCAGTACTTCTTGTCGGCTCCACACAGTCTTATGCAGAAGATGGCTATGATCGCTCAATGAAAGCTCAGGCAAAATTTCGAGCAGATCAAAAACGAATTCACGGAACTGAGCCTGCTGCCAAACCGGCGGACGAACTAAAGGTTAAGACCAGCAACCAAGATCGGACCAATACCGATCTTAAAAAAGAAACCAACGCTGACTAACCGCTCACTTCCGAACGATGTTCACCTCTAGAAGCTCCCGAGCTCCTTTGGAAAGAGGTGTACCCTAAGCGCCCTTCGGGGCGCTTTTTTTATTTAATCTTTAATAATAAGAAAGATTCACTGGGAGTTTAAACCTCCAAGCTAGACAACTAACTCTTCTCTTCCGCAAGTCATTCATATCTGCAACAAGCCATCGCTGTCAGCGTGTAGCAAGAAGGGCAAAATGATACCGGTGAAGGCCTTTAGATTGATCTGCCTGATATCTGCAAAGGCACTCGGCTATCACCCCGATGCTAGAACACGGTGTCATTTGAATACCGCGCCCTTGCACCGTCAGCAGATACCCACTCAATAGCCAGACGCCGTGCCCATCTCAATCTTTCATGATTCAAGCCATCCAAGAGGATCGCCACGCTTTTCGCTTCCTCATGTAAGCTGACGTTTTTCATCCTTGAGGATGCTATGAGTAGGGATGCACTTGAACAAAACCAGATACCGATCTATTTCGTCGCGGTCATTGCAGCGGCAATCGGTGGGTTAATAGCTACTGCAGCGGCGCAGAGCCTGAACGCATTAGTGACCCCGACTATCGCCGTGCTGATGTACGCGATGTTTCTGCAAATTCCCTTTCTTGATCTCCGCAAAAGTCTTAGCAACAAACGCTTCATGTCAGCCTTGCTGATCGCCAATTTCGTACTGATTCCACTGCTGGTATGGGCACTCACCAGAGGGCTCGCAGAACACCCGGCAATCCTAATAGGCGCTCTTCTAGTTTTGCTCACCCCGTGTATCGACTACGTGGTGGTCTTTACTCACATTGGCAAAGGCGACTCGCGTGCGATTCTTGCAGCAACCCCCATCCTCTTGCTGTTGCAACTTGTGCTGTTGCCTGTGTATTTGGCTTTCATGCTAGGGGAGCAATCCCAAGTCGTTATCTCGATAGCGCCTTTCGCTGAAGCCTTTCTCGCACTGATTGTCGTGCCTTTATTGCTCGCGGTGGCTACAGCAGCCTTGGCTAAGCGCTCGCGGATCGTAGGTCGCTGGAACACCGTATGGGCATGGATGCCAGTCCCTGCGATGGCGGCAGTTCTCATTGCGGTGGTTGGGTCGCAAATCTCGCCGGTGGTACGTGATATCGACCAGCTTTTACCGGTGATCCCGGTGTATATCGGTTTCATGCTTCTGGCCCCCGTAGTGGGCGCACTCGCTTCAAGAGCTTATAAACTGCCCGCCTCGACGGCGAGAGCGGTTACTTTCAGTACCGCCACACGTAACTCGTTGGTGGTTCTTCCGCTGGCCCTGGCATTGCCTGAAGAAATACGAGGGCTTGCAGCCGCAGCGGTCATCACCCAGACGCTGGTTGAGTTGGTGGGTGAGCTTGTCTACATCCGGGCAGTGCCGATTCTCATTTGGCGTAAATAAAACCGCTGAGGACGTCACAGGCACAGTCACTGCCCACATTGAGCGGTATTTACGGTAAGCAAAAAGCCCCGCTCAAGAGCGGGGCTTTTCAGTTGCACACAAATAGCGCTGTGAACTTAGCGCAGACGATGGGCCAAGCGGTAGAGCAACGGCAAAACCAGCAGCGTCAGCGCGGTTGATGACAGGATTCCGCCAATCACCACCGTCGCCAGAGGGCGCTGAACTTCTGCGCCCGTACCGATGGCAGTGGCCATTGGAATAAAGCCCAGAGACGCCACCAAAGCTGTCATCAGCACCGGACGCAAACGAGTCAACGCGCCTTCACGAATAGCCTCGTCCAGCCCCATGCCGTTCTCACGCAAACTGCGAATGAAAGAAATCATTACCAGGCCGTTGAGCACCGCCACACCCGACAACGCAATGAAACCCACGCCGGCAGAGATCGAGAGCGGAATATCACGCAGCCACAAGGCCATGATCCCGCCGGTCAGCGCGAAGGGCACGCCGGTGAACACCAGCAGGCCATCTTTAACATTGCCGAACATCATGAAAAGTAGCGTGAACACCAGCAGCAACGAGACCGGTACGACAATCTGCAGGCGTTTGGACGCCGACTGAAGCTGCTCGAAGGTGCCGCCCCAGGTCGTCCAGTAACCTGTCGGGATGCTTACCGCTTGGGCGATTTTGCTCTCGGCCTCGGCGACAAAAGAGCCGATATCGCGACCACGAACGTTAGCGGTGACCACCACGCGGCGCTTGCCACTTTCACGGCTGATCTGGTTCGGCCCCGGTGCGGAAACCACGCTCGCCACATCAGCCAAGCGCACAAACCCTGGACCATCCAGCCCATCGCCACTGCTCAAGCGAATGGGCAGCTGTTGAATTTTATCGACATCATTGCGCCATTCGTCAGCAAGACGAACCTGGATATCGAAACGACGATCACCTTCAAACAGCGCTCCAGCTTCACGGCCGCCGATGGCTGTGGAGATAGCGTCTTGGATTTCCGAGACATTCAAACCAAATCGTGCGGCTTTCTCACGGTCGATTTGCACGCTGAGCATCGGCAGTCCTGTGGTCTGTTCGACCTTCACATCGGCTGAACCCGGAATGCCCTCCAGCACCTCAGCAATTTGCTCGGCGGTCTCGTTCATCACATCCATGTCGTCGCCAAACACTTTTACCGCGACGTCACTGCGTACGCCGGAGATCAGCTCGTTGAAGCGCATCTGTATAGGCTGGGTAAACTCGTAGTTGTTGCCGGAAACCTGCTCGACCGCCTCCTGCATCGCTGCAACCAGATCGGCTTTGCTGCGATCAGGATCAGGCCATTGGTCACGGGGCTTGAGCATGACAAAGTTATCCGCCACGTTCGGCGGCATTGGATCGGTTGCAACTTCAGCGGTTCCAAGCTTGGCGAATACCGTATCAACCTCGGCAAAGGATTTGATCCGTTGTTCGAGTTGCACCTGCATTTCAATTGCCTGCGAGAGGCTGGTACCTGGGATGCGCATGGCATGCAGAGCGATATCGCCTTCATCCAGACTTGGTACGAACTCGCTACCCATCCGCGAAGCAGCCAAGCCCGACAACACCATCATGACTGCCGCAATAGTCAACACCAACGGTTTGCTGACCATGACCCAATCCAGCAACGGCGCATAGCCTTGTTTGACCCAGGTCATCAGCCGGTTTTCTTTTTCACTGACGTTGCCATTGAGGAAGAGTGCAACAGCTGCCGGGACGAACGTCACCGAGAGGATCATGGCCCCGAACAGGGCTGCCACCACCGTGAACGCCATCGGGTGGAACATCTTGCCTTCCACGCCGGTCAGCGCAAATATCGGCAGGTACACCACCATAATGATCAGTTGGCCAAACAGCAGTGGACGACGCGCCTCCTTCGAAGCCGCGAACACCTCATGGAAGCGCTCGTTACGGGTCAGCGTTCGGCCTGCTGCGGCCTGGGCGTGAGCCAAGCGACGCACGCAGTTCTCTACGATCACCACGGCACCATCGATGATGATGCCGAAATCGAGTGCGCCAAGGCTCATCAGGTTCGCGCTGACCTTGTTGCTGACCATGCCCGTAAAGGTGAACAGCATCGACAGCGGAATCACCATTGCTGTGATGAGCGCTGCACGGATGTTACCCAGGAACAGGAACAGGATAGCGATAACCAGCAGAGCGCCTTCGATCAGGTTCTTCTTCACCGTATTGATGGCTTTATCGACCAATACGGTGCGGTCATAGACCGTCTTCGCTATGACTCCTTTCGGCAGGTTGCGATTGATCTCCTTTATGCGCTGGTCGACAGCCTGCGATACATAGCGGCTGTTCTCACCAATCAACATAAAGGCGGTGCCGAGCACCACCTCCTGACCGTTTTCGGTGGCAGCACCGGTACGCAGTTCTTTACCCAGCCCAACTTCAGCCACATCACCGATACGGACAGGAACACCATCGGTGTTCTTGATGATGATGTTGGCGATGTCAGCGATATTGCCAACCTGCCCAGGGGCGCGGATCAGGAACTGCTCGCCGCTGCGTTCAATGTAGCCCGCACCAACGTTGGCATTATTGCTCTCCAACGCAACCACAATGTCCTGCAGGCTGAGGCCATGTGCGACCAGGCGCTCCGGTATGGGTGAAACCTGGAACTCCTTGGCATAGCCACCAATGGTGTTGATCTCAGTAACACCTTTGACGGTTCGCAGTTGCGGTTTTACGACCCAGTCCTGAATCTCACGCAGATCCATCGGTGTATAGGCGCTGCCATCCGGCTTCTTCGCGCCGTCTTCTGCTTCGATGGTCCACATGTAGATCTCGCCCAGGCCTGAGGCGATGGGCCCCATGCTCGGCGACAGATCACTGGGAAGGTTGCCACGCGCTTCCTGTATCCGTTCATTCACCAGCTGACGTGCGAAGTAGATGTCCGTACCGTCTTCAAAGATGACGGTGACCTGCGACAACCCGTAACGTGAGATGGAGCGCGTTTCCTGCAAGTTGGGGAGGCCAGCCATGACCGTTTCAATTGGGAAGGTCACACGTTGTTCGGTCTCCAACGGCGAATAGCCCTTGGCCTCGGTATTAATCTGCACCTGCACGTTGGTGATATCGGGAACCGCATCAATCGGCAGTTTCTGGTAGCTGTAAACACCCAACGCCGCCATGCCTAGCACAGCCAGCAAGACTAGCCAGCGCTGGTCGATGGCGAAGCGAATTAATCGTTCGTACATGTCAATTTCCCCTAAAGCGCAGCATCACCGCGCTCTCCAGTACGGATGCGCAATGCGTCGGTCAAAGGGGCCACGGCGACGATTCCATCACCGGGTACACCTGTGTGGGCGGCCTTCTCGATGGCATGGACGATCTCATCGGCAACCTCATCGGAGCAGAACGCCACCAGCACGAGATGCTGATGGGAGTCAGGATTCCATTCGTCTGCGATATATCCATGATCCTTGCCGTGACCACGCGGATGGCCATGGGCAGGCAGGATGGTGAATCCAGGTAGATGAGGCAGTGCGTGCAGCGCTTGCTCGACGGCTTCAAGCCGGATCGGACGAAAAATAGCTGTAACTTGTTTCATAGCTCGACTCCGAATTAGTGGTCATGGCTCGCGCCGGCTTTGCCAAGCTCAGCTTTGATCAGGAAGCTGTTCTTCAGCGCGTATCGATCGCCCGCCTTCAGACCCGAGATAACCTCAACGAAGCGGCCGTCGGATTTGCCCAGCTTAAGAGGCCGAGCTTCTAGCTGGTTATCGAAGCGGCCGAACACCACCTGCCAATCGCGAACGGTCTGGATCGCTTCGACCGCTACTGCAACGGGAACGTCGTTCTCCTCGGCAATCACCTCGACCGTCACTGGCAAACCAGGCCGCCATAGCCGATCTGGGTTAGCTAGCACGATGCGAGCAGTCGCCGAGCGGGTTTGCGCCCCAACCAGAGCGCTGACATAGGAAATGGAGCCCTTTGCCGTGGCGGCGAATGCGCTGGAGCTCACGACAGCGTTTTGCCCTTCGGCGATTACGCCCAAGTCTTTCGCCGCGACGGTTGAGTCCACCCATACGGTCGACAAATCCGAGACGGTAAAGACTGCGGAATCCTCTTTGAGTACTTCACCAACAGAGATGCTTTTGCTGGTTATCACGCCATCGATAGGGGCACGAATCTCGAATTCGGTGAGATTCTGGCCTTTGGCCGGGGCACCGCCCAGCGAAGCGATTTGTTGCTGGACGCGCTGCACTGCGATAGCAGCTTCCTGCATGGCAACTTGCGCCTGCAGGAAGTCCTGCTCGGCGGAAATCTTCTCTTCCCACAATTGCTTTTCACGTGCATAAGTCGTGCGGGCAAGCGCAGAGCGTTGCTGGGCGGCCAGCAACTCGCCACGCAGTTCGGCCAGCGCCTGGCTGGAGATTTTGGCCAATACCTGACCCTTGCTGACCGTATCGCCAGCACTAACCGCCACCGAGTCGACCCGGCCGGCAAGTTGCGGGGTCACCTGAACCGTGCGGTCACCGTTGTAACGAACCTCGCCGAGCACTTGCAGCGTGGAGGCGATTTTCGCGGGACCAGCAGTGGCGAGCGTGACGCCGCCCTGCTCAAGCTGCGCATCCGTCATGGTCACGCGGCCCTCAACCTGCTCGTAACCGAACGAATAGCTCTTGCCACTGTGCTTGGCGCTGATGGAAACCTGGAATGAATGCGGCTCTACAACCGCGGCATCGCCACGTAGGTAGTTATTCTCTTTGCTGAAATTGATGATTTGCGCAGGTTGGCCAAGACGCAACAAGGTCACTTGCACCGTGCTTTCAGCAGGATTTAGAAGCTTGCCGTCCAGGTAGGTATAGAGCCTGAACTGAGGCTCTACGCCCTCCTCAAAAATCGTCACTTCAAGCGCATAATCACCCTCGGTGAAAAGCTTGCCGCCATGCTCGCCCTTGGTGGGTTCTACAGTTTCATGGTGCTCTTTATCTGCATGCTCATCGGCCTCTTCATGCTCGTCGGCCGAAGCCTCCCCGTGGTGCTCGGGATCTGCGTGAGCCGATACATCCTCATGACTCTCATCATGGCCATGGCCTTCCTCCCCGGACTTACCAGGGCTACCACTTAGAATCAGACCCGCCACGGCTAAACCGATGACGACAACAGCCACAATCATCAGCCACTGCTTTCTGGGAGTTGTTGATGCCATTGGTAACTCCAAATTATCAAAAGTATTGAATTTGACTCATGCCCAGGCGGCGACTAAACGCGCTCAATAAACATGCAGCCGCCAGGAAAGCAGGCGAGGCTTCATGTCGCATGACGCGACCGTCTAAGGCGTTATGTAGGTGCGCAGAGATGCTTATTTTTTGAATTCGATGTTGAGTTGGGAGCCGTAAATCTTCTCCAAGCTCACCCAGGCCGAGATAGCTTCATCCAGGGTATTCAGGTACTGGGAGCGCATGCTTACGAGGGTGCGCTGAGCATCGAGTACATCGATAAAGGCAAACTTGCCCATCTCGAATCCACGTACTGCGCCCTCTACTGCTTGCTGCGCGGTCGGCAGCAGTGTGCCGCTGATCGAGTCGACTTCACTTCTAGCGCTTTCCCACTGCTCAAATGCCTGCTGGGCTTCCGCGCGCAGGCGGAGTTCTGCGGCATTGCGCAAATCGCGCGCCTGGTCAGCTCCTTGAGCAGCGGCCAGCACATTGCCTTGGTTGCGGTTGAACAACGGAATAGGCATCGACAAGCCGAGCAAATTGACGCGCTCGCCAAGCCCTTCGTCGTATTGGCTGCCAACGCTGACGGTGAGGTCTGGAATGCGCTGCGACTTTTCGAGTTCCAAGGAAGACTCGGCACGCTGGATGTGCGTGCTGGCCAGCCGTAGGTCCGCTGTATCTGTTATGCGTGCAAGCATCTCAGCCTGCGACGGCAGGTACGGCAGGCGCTCAAGATCACCCTCGACATGCGCGAAGTTCGGTGTCTCGGCACCCGTTATGAGCGCCAGTTGCTTGTAGGCATTGCTTTGATTGAGGCGTGCGCGATTCAGCTCCAGTTGAATTTCAGAAAGCTGCACCTGAGCACGCGAGATTTCGATTGGCGAAGCCTTGCCGGCCTTTACGCGCCCTTCGACCACCTGAAGTCCGCGACGGGCAAGGTCTAACGACTGAGTGGAAAGCTGCAGTCCTTCCTGGGCACGCAGCGCTGAGTAAAAGGCCTGGATGACCTCAGCGCGCAAGATGTTTTTCTTACGCTCCAGATCAATCGCCACCGCGTCCTGATCACGCTCAGACACATCAATACGCGCGCTACGCTTGCCGCCCAGCTCAATTGGCTGAGATACCTGAATGCTGGTAACGCGCGACTCACTGCGCGTGTCCTCAACGCTCCAGGACAACTCAGGATTCGGGATCAGCCCAGCTTGAGTACGAGCACCTTCGGCAATACCTGTATTCCATTGTGCTGCAGCGAACTCCTGGTTCTCAGTGAGCGCTTGCGCCAACGCCTCATCAATCGTTATTGACTGCCTTGCTGATTCGGCAGCAGTTGTTGGAACTGGAGCAATTAACAATGCAGCCAGTAGCCCTGAAAATACACAGAATTTACCTATTCTAACTCCATGTCCGGCCATTGTTTTTACATGCACTTAAAGTCCTCCACAGAACTAGCTCTGCTGGAATATAATGAAGGCCTTTATATTTATTAATCCCGAGGAATATCGAGGATTATCGCTTGGGAAAATAAGTAGAAAGCCGATTCCCGGCAGAATGTAGTGCTCCATGCCTATCAGCAAGGTGACTGGAAAATTACAAATACGTTATCCAGCACTTTTCCAGGTAGGCCTGTATTAGTATTGGCAGCGCTCAAGAGAGCAGGCGATTTAGCGCCCAGCAACAACTAGAAACATACACAGTTAAATAGAGGTTGCCTGGTGTGTAGCGCCACCGGGCAGCCCTGCCGGTCCAAAGCTGGGTGTTTTGGATAAGGGCAAGTACTGCGACACGTTGTCGCTTAACACCTTGGAGCCATGCGAAATAGGCATTACAGCTTGACCCTAAAGCCGCTTCAGGCTTTAGCCTTGGAGCAACCTGAAAAGCCGTAGGTCATATCCGTGACCGCCGATGAAAGAATTAAAACCACTCCGCAGCCACAACAAAAGAATATCTAAAAAATACTGGCTGCACATTTTAAGGTGAATTTTTATGCGAATCCTTATTGTCGAGGACGAGCCCAAGACTGCCGAATACTTACACCAAGGTTTAAGCGAAAGTGGCTATGTAGTTGATAAGGCAGCCACTGGCGTGGACGGTCTCCACCTTGTTAGGCAACACGCTTACGACTTGGTAGTGCTTGATGTAAACCTGCCTGAAATTGATGGCTGGGGCGTGCTTGAGCATATACGCAGTAACAGCAGTACACGCGTGATAATGCTGACTGCACGCGGGCGCTTAGTGGATAAAATTAAAGGCCTGGATTTGGGGGCAGATGATTATTTAGTCAAACCGTTCGAGTTCCCTGAATTACTTGCGCGAATTCGTACATTGCTACGGCGAAGCGAGCAAATTCCAGTACCGGAAGTGCTGCGGGTAGCCGACCTTGAGCTTGATCCGGCGAGGCACCGCGCGTTCCGTGGCGAGCAGCGTATCGATCTGACCACCAAAGAGTTTGCGTTGCTGCACCTACTGATGCGCCGCTCTGGGGAAGTGCTATCGCGCACCCAGATCATTTCGCTGGTCTGGGATATGAATTTTGACTGCGATACCAACGTCGTCGAAGTCTCCATCCGCAGGCTGCGCGCCAAAATTGATGACCCGTTCGATAACAAACTGATCCACACCCTTAGGGGTGTTGGGTACGTGCTTGAGGAGCGAGCATGAGGCCGGCCAGTCTATCCATGCGCCTTGGCCTGTCGGTCAGCGTGATGGGGGCGGCACTGGTTGTTCTGCTAGCGGCACTCGCCTACTTCGCACTGACTCATGAGTTGGACTCTTTGGCCAAGAAGAGTCTTGACGGCAAACTGGAGCAGATTCAGCACAGTCTCGCTGAAGACATGAGCGCCCATGCAATTTCCCAGCAGCCTCACGCACTGTTGGATCTGGTCATGGGACATGACAACCTGCACCTGACGATCTACGGGAAAAAGTCAGGCACCAAATTACTCCTGAATCTGGGTGAGAAATCCAGGGAGCCCATTCTTGCCAACATACCAGCAGGCGATACCCCTAGTTACCAAAGCTGGTCGGATACTGAGGGAAACAACTTCCTGACCGCATCCAAGGTGATGCTGCTCAACGACGGCGACCACGTCAGGGTCTTACTCTCAATTGATCGATCTGCCGACGAAGCACTGCTCAGTGCCTACCTCAAGTCAACACTGATCGCACTCCCTCTTCTGCTCGCGCTGATTGGCATGGGCGCATGGTGGATCGTGCAGCGAGGCCTTTCTCCGCTCCGGCAATTTCGCCAGGTTGCATCGCTGATCTCCACACAGGATCTGACCCACCGAATTTCCGTGGATAAGCTTCCACAAGAACTCAGCGCGCTGGCCCACGGCATCAACTTCATGCTGCATCGACTTGATGGCGGCGTTCAGCAGCTATCGCAATTCTCTGATGACTTGGCCCATGAGTTGCGTTCGCCCATCACCAACCTGATGGGCAAAGCCCAGGTAACTCTCTCCAGAGAGCGTCCGCCAGAGGAATACAAAGCCGTACTGGAGTGCTGTACAGAAGAGCTTGAGCGCGTCGCCCGGATTGTTTCCGACATGCTGTTTCTCGCTCAAGTCAGCCACCCGGCGTCCCTGGTTCCCTTCGAGAAGATTGCCCTAGAAGATGAGGCAAGACGCGTTGTGGATCTGTTCAGCATCTCCGCGGAAGAGAAGCAGATCAGCCTGAGCATTGTCGGAGCAGGCCTAACCTTCGGTGATCGGCTGATGGTGCAGCGCGCGATTTCAAACCTGTTGTCCAATGCGATTCGACATAGCCCCATCGGCGCAAACATTTCGTTGCTGATCGAAAAGCACAGCGAAACCGTATCGTTCTCGGTGGAAAACCCCGGGATTGGCATTCCCGCACAACACATCCCTCATTTGTTCGAACGCTTCTACCGTGTCGATACCAGCCGCTCTCGTGCCGAAGGTGGAACAGGGCTTGGCCTGGCAATTGTTCGCTCGATCATGAGCCTGCATCAGGGCACGGTCGAGGTCAGCAGCCTGCCAGGCAGCTTCACCGTGTTCCGTTTGATCTTCCCCAAAGTCCGCAATGGTTCCTCGACCTAGACCCTGCAGGCGTACAGGCATAACGACCAGCCGAAGATTGGCTGCAGAGGAACCCGCCCCTATTCGGAGAGCACGGCATACAGCGACGGCTCCCCGATATGCCAACCCCCTGAGCATGGAGAAACAACAATGAAGAAGACGCTCTTGGCAGTCGCGGTGAGTACTGGGGTACTCAGTCTTAGCCAGCCAGCCTCCGCTGAATTTTTTGCAGACAGCAAAGCCGGTCTGGAAGCGCGTAACTTCTATTTCAATCGCGACTTCCGCCAAGACTCAGCCAGCCAATCAAAGCAGGAGGAATGGGCCCAGGGCTTCCTGCTGCGCTACGAATCCGGGTTCACCGAAGGGACAGTCGGCGTGGGCATCGACGCCATCGGCATGCTTGGCCTCAAGCTGGACTCCAGCGCCGATCGCTCAGGCTCGGGCCTGCTCAAGCGCGATAAAGAAGCACCTCGTGCCGCGCAGGATGAATATGGCGAGATGGGTTTAACCGCGAAGCTACGTGCTTCGAACAGCGTGCTGAAATTAGGCACGCTGCAACCCAAGCTGCCAACCGTCCAAGCGAACGACTCGCGCCTACAGCCACAGACCTTTCAGGGCGGACATCTCAACTCGCTGGAGATTGACGGGCTTACCTTTGATGCAGGCCAGCTCAAGCAAGTAAGCCAGCGCGACTCCTCCGATAGCGAAGACCTCAGCATTACCAGCGGCTCTGCCCGCGCTATCAGTGGCGGTGGAACCCAGACGAGCGATGAGTTCAGCTTTGCCGGGGCGACCTACAAATGGAATAGCAACCTGGCCACCGCCTACAACTACGGCAATCTGGACGAGTTCTACAAGCAGCATATTTTCACTGTCCTGCATACCTTGCCGCTAGGTGACAAACAGTCGCTAAAAACTGATCTTCGCTACGCCCGCTCCACCGACGAAGGCAACAGCAACGTCGACAACAAAGCATTTGGGGCGATGTTTACCTATGCCTTTGGTGGCCACGCCCTCGGCGTTGGCTACCAGAGTATGAGTGGAGACACTGGTTATGCCTACATCAACGGCACCGATCCGTTCCTGGTCAACTATGTGCAGATCGGCGACTTCGCGAACAAGGACGAAACCTCATGGCAGGCCCGCTATGACTTCAACTTTGCCAGCGTTGGCATCCCTGGTTTGACGTTCATGACCCGTTATCTGACCGGCGACGATATTGATCTAGGCGCAGGCAACGCCAATGGTAAGGAGTGGGAGCGCAATACTGACATCGCCTATGTCTTCCAGGACGGCGCGCTGAAGAATCTGGGCGTGAAATGGCGCAACGCCACACTGCGCTCTAGCAATTTCGGCAACGACGTTGATGAGAACCGTCTGATCGTCAGCTACACACTTCCGCTGTTGTAATCATCAAACCTCAGCGCGGAACTAGTAGACGAGTGCCGCGCTGAGAACCGCCCGCGCTGATAAAGTGATACTGCCGGAAGTTCAATTCCAAACATAAAGCTCCTCCCTCCATCAGATTACAAATAAGTAATCCTGCTGCGATCCTGGCGTTAGGTTCGTCTCGTTAAGCTCAAAGTACATGCATTTTGCTTGGCACGAGCTTTGATCGCCCCCCATGTTCGACCCTCTCACCATCGACCACCAACTAGCACAGATTTTCTTGACCAGCGCGCGCTGCGCCTGCTTTAGGCAGGCTGCACGCAGCCTAAACTTACATATCGTGCCGATGCGCAAAAAACTCAGGAAGCTGGAGGCAACTGTAGGTACCCCGCTATTCCTTTATAAAGGACGCGAGCTCAGCCTGAGCGCAACAGGACGTGAATTACAACAACTACTGATCCAGAAATTCGGTGACCTGCATCCAGAGGACGTCAGTGTCCAGCGAGCTCTGGTACGTCTTGCGGTGCCGACGGCACTGCTCACCGACCTGCTGGCCCGTGATTTGATCTCCTGGCTGCGTAATGACGCGGCCGTGAGACTAGAAATCATCCCACAGGAGGGCGAGCCCGAGAGGCTGGCAGAGGTCATGATTTGGATCACCGATCCCGGCACGCCAAGACCGACTCCAAGCTTTGCAATGACAACACCATTGATGCTTGCACGAATTCCCTATCGTGCCCATATGGCCAAACGTTATGCAGGTAAACGCCTACCGAGCTCTGTAGTCGACCTCAAAGATTTCATGCTGGTACAGCTCGCGGGAAACGCAACGGTTGACAGTTTCGAACCATGGAATCAGCTGATCCGTCAGCGGCAAAGCGCGGTCATTCAAGTGCATTCACAAGAGTGGGTCGTTGACTTGCTGCGTAACTCCTCCTGCATTGGCCTGCTACCTGGCTACATCTCCCATGTAGACCGTAACCTGCTGCCCCTTGACGAGTTATTCGAGACTGCCTTGGAACGGGTGGTCTGGATTTCAACGTCCCCGCTGGCAGCAGAGCAATCAGAAGTGCAGACACTGGTATCGCTCATCTACAAAGCCTTTGAAGATCGCCACAACTGGTTCACTCAGTAGCCCTGAGTAGTCCACAAGCAGCTAATTCACCAAATAGTCATCTCGCTGAAACAAACAAAAGTTTCCGCTCCTGCATTGAAACCCTCGCCCTGTAAGGCTTTCATTCGCCCCCTCGATCATTGAAATAAAAATGTCATCGAAAGTATGTGCAAGTGTAATACGCCTATCCGAGCCTGCCCCTCGTCTACCACACATGCTTTCGACGAGGATAATTACATGCTCATTGCTACCCCCAACTCTCAATGGCTTAACCGAGTCACGTGCGGGCTCCTGCTGAGCGCTGGAGGACTCGGTCTCAGTCAATCAGCGGCAGCTGATTTTTTGGCAGATAGCAAAGCTGGTCTGGAAGCGCGCAACTTCTATTTCAATCGTGATTTCCGCCAAGACTCAGCTAGCCAGTCAAAGCAGGAGGAATGGGCCCAGGGCTTCCTGCTGCGCTACGAATCCGGCTTCACTGAAGGGACAGTCGGCGTGGGTATCGACGCCATCGGCATGCTGGGTCTCAAGCTGGACTCCAGCGCTGATCGTTCAGGCACGGGCCTTCTAAAACGCAACAAAGAAGCACCTCGTGCAGCGCAGGATGAATATGGTGAGATGGGCTTAACCGCGAAGCTGCGCGCTTCAAACAGCGTGCTGAAACTGGGCACGCTGCAACCTCGACTGCCAACCGTCCAAGCAAACGATTCGCGCCTGCTGCCACAGACCTTTCAAGGCGGGCACCTGAATTCGCTGGAGATTGCCGGCCTGACCTTCGATGCCGGCCAGCTCAAACAAGTAAGCCAGCGCGACTCATCCGATAGCGAAGACCTCAGCATTACCAGCGGCGCAGCCCGCGCTATCAGCGGCGGCGGAACCCAGAATAGCGATGAATTCAACTTCGCCGGAGCAACCTACAAGTGGAACAGCAACCTAGCCACCGGCTACAACTACGGCAATCTAGACGGTTTCTACAAGCAGCATATTTTCACGGTCCTGCACACCTTGCCGCTAGGTGACAAGCAATCGCTGAAAACTGATCTGCGCTACGCTCGCTCCACCGACGAGGGCAACAGCAACGTCGACAACAAGGCATTCGGGGCGATGTTCACCTATGCATTTAGCGGTCACGCACTCGGTGTTGGTTACCAGAGCATGAGCGGAGACACCGGCTACGCCTACATCAACGGCACCGATCCGTTCCTGGTCAACTATGTGCAAATCGGTGACTTCGCCAACAAAGACGAAACCTCATGGCAGGCCCGCTATGACTTCAACTTTGCCAGCGTTGGCATCCCTGGCTTGACGTTCATGACCCGTTACCTGACCGGCGACAATATTGATCTAGGCGCAGGCGGTGCCGATGGTAAGGAGTGGGAGCGCAATACTGACATCGCCTATGTCTTTCAGGACGGTGCGCTGAAAAACCTGGGCGTTAAATGGCGCAACGCCACACTACGTTCAACCAACTTCGGCAACGACGTTGATGAGAACCGCCTGATCGTGAGCTACACCCTTCCACTGCTGTAATTAGCAATAATCCGTGCGTTGCACTGTTTGTGCAGCGCACGCATTTAGCGAAATGCACAGACGGCGACTATGGGGAGCCGCCAAGAGTGCATTACTACCGCTAACGATCGCCTCACCAAAGCTGACTTTCCAATGACCCACTCACTGATACCTGGGTAGAAATTGTTATCTTCGGTAGCCGACGCCTGTAATTGCTCTGACGAGTGCCAAACATAACTGACGTATCAAAACCTTTACTCTCAAAGAGTTTAGATCCATTACAGGAATGTAATTCTCGCTTCACGTTTGTGACAGGGTCTTGCGTTTATATTTTAATCACCACCTTGAAGGAGTGATTAAACATGAAAAACCTCAAAGTCATTGCTGCACTTTCCGCTATGGTTGTTTCCTCTGCAGCTCTGGCAGAAGGCGGCGCTGATCGTGTCTATGGTCGGATGATTCAGGCCAATGAGCAGGCCATGCAAGAGTATGCTGCCGCTAACGGAAAGAATCCGCCTGAAGTTATTCATTACCGCTACGGCATGAAACTCGATATCGCCAGGGTCGTGGCCACTACCCCGACGGACTCTAGCTGCGGTGTGATGCCGGCCCAGATGACCTACGAGGACTCCAATGGCGATCTGAATATTCTTGAATACCGGGCAGCCGGGACAGGTTGCCGTAATCAAAACTAGATAAATGACATCGCGCTGACTGAAATGTAATTTCCAAGTCACCCTGACGTTATTTGGCATGTGGAAATATGACCAATGCGTGCCTGGCTATGCCCGGCGCGCTTGGCACATATATGCGACCACACAATGACAACTGCCAATAACATCAGGAGCATTTATGAATAACAGAACCCTGTTAGGACTTTCTCTGCTCACTCTGAGCGTCAGTACCGGGCAAGCTGCAATGGCCGCCGGCGAGAAAGGCGAGGGATTTATCGAAGGCAGCAGCCTGACCATTCTCAATCGAAACCTCTACTTCAACCGCGATTTCCGTAAAGGCCAGTCCAGCAGCTCGGGTAATGGCTATTCGGAAGAGTGGGCGCATGGCGTGATAGGCAGATTCGAGTCTGGTTTCACCGAGGGCACCATAGGCTTTGGTGTCGATGCCTTTGCCATGCTAGGGCTCAAGCTTGACACCGGCGACGGCCGTTCTGGAGCAGGCGGCTCAGTCGACGTGATGCCTTACAATAGCCTCGGGCAGGCTGAGGACAACTACTCCAAACTGGGGGGCGCGGTGAAAACTCGGTTCATGGATACCGAGATCAAGGTAGGCGACGTCTTTCCCGTCAGCCCGGTCGTCCAATACGGTGATGCACGGCTTTTACCGGAGAGTTTCCGAGGTGTCACCGTGGTCAACAGCAGCGTGGAAGGACTGTCGCTTCAGGGCGGTCGCCTCCACTCGATGAGCCAACCCAATACCAGCAGCATGCGCGACGGCTTCGCTACCTTCTACGCGGGCGAAGTGGACTCGCCATGGATCGCCTATTTCGGTGGTGATTACACGCTTAATGACAACGTCGGCTTTAGTCTCTACACCAGCCGCCTCAAGGATGCCTGGAATCAATATTACGCGGGCACCACGCTGAGCTACCCGCTTGCGGACGATGTCGCCTTGATCGGCGGGCTGAACTACTACAAGGCGGTCGATGAAGGGAGGCAGCTCCTCGGGAGCTTCGATAACAACATCTGGAGCGGCAAGGTCGGCATCCAATTCGGCGCTCATACAGTGCTGGTGGGTCTCCAGCGCAACAATGGCGATGATGACTTCGACTACTTGCGCCAATCGGACTCCATCTACCTCGACAACTCCATCCAGTACAGCGACTTCAACTCGCCGAAGGAGAAGTCATGGCAAGTGCGCTATGACCTGGATATGGAGCCTTTCGGTGTGCCTGGATTGAGCTTCATGACTCGATATGCCCAGGGCTGGGATGCCGACTACAGCAACGCCAACGAAGTCTATATGCGCCGTGATGACAACGGCGATCCGTTGACCAACCAGAAGCGCTGGGAGCGGGACATCGAGGCCAAGTACGTTGTGCAGTCAGGGTCGTTGAAGGACATGTCCTTTCGCATTCGACAAGCCACGACTCGCGCCACCGACTTCGAGTCGGATTTGGATGAGTTCCGCCTGATTGTCGAGTACCCGCTGGAAGTTCTCTAACCCTGGCAAGCGAGCGGGTTGATTGCCCGCTCGCTCCTTGGTCCTGCTGTCCCCTCGTAGTGCTCCTTTGGTTTGGAGACAGCCCTTGGCGCCCTAGGGCGCCTTTTTTACTTAGGTTAAAGGACGTATGAAAATGAGTCGGCCACTACACACAAGCGGCCGTGCTGGCAGGCAGTACTACTGGGCGGGATATTCTGCAACGACCTGATCAGAACCCGTCTTGGTCAAGCCAATGACCTGGTAGGCATGCTGTACGCCATCGACTTCCATGCCGGGGGAGCCCGCCGGCATCCCGGGAACAGCGATGCCCAGCAGATCATCGCGCTTGGTGAGTTCGATGACCTGAGCCGCCGGCACATGACCTTCGACGAACTTGCCGTCAATCACCGCGGTGTGGCAAGACGCTAACCGTGGCGCGACGCCCAGTCTTTGCTTCACTGCTGTCATGTTGCTTTCAACATGGTCGACGACTTTGAAGCCATTCGCTTCGAGGTGTGAAATCCACTTCTTGCAACATCCGCAATTGGCATCACGATGGACATCAATCGTCAGGGCATCAGCTGCTTGAACCGCAGACGTGACGGAGAGAGCGGCCAGTAAGGCCAGATATTTAGCTTTCATGTACGTGCTCTTTGCCATCGGCGTGGGTGTGGGTCTTGCGCGAGGCGTTCGGAGCCTGCTCGGCGTGATGATCACCTCCGTTGGACGACGCCTCATCCCCAGCATGGTGGTCATCGCCACTCATATCCGAATGGTGACCTGCCTTAGGTGCGGAGCCACCCTCGCTATCCGTAGCCGCGGCATCGTGATGACCAGGCTCTCCAGCATCACCTGATCCATGATGGTCATCGCCACCGCCACTATTGTCATGATGGCCAGGCTTGTTGTCGCCGTGCTGTCCTTCATGGTTATGCATCTGCGTTTCCCCACCACCGTGCTGATGGCCGCCACTGGATGCGACGAGTGTTTGGTATTGCTTGGCATCCATCGTCGGCAGTTGGTTGAGGAAGGCAACCATGCCCCAGATGTACTCGTCTCCCATGCTCTTGCCCCACGCAGGCATACCCGTTGCCTTGATGCCATGCTTGATCACCCAGAACGCTGCTGACGGATTGCCATCGACACCGATCTTGGCGAGGTTGGGGGGCGCAGGATAAAGCGATTGGCTTAGCTCGGTCTCCGCCACACCTGGCGCCAAATGACAGCCGATACACATGGAGTTGTAGTTGCCCGCACCGGCGCGAATAAGAGCTTGATCATCCAGGTTGGGAACCTCGATGTCCCGCGAACGGACTTCGATAGAGCGGTCACGGGCCATCGTGAGAAACGCATGCACTGCAGGAAAATGGGGATCGTCGGCCCCCACGTTGACCACGCCAAAGTAGGCGCCGGCCAGGACAGCTGTGCTACCGACCACGCCGGCCGCCACCAAAGTTTTAATTGTTCTTTTCATGTCAGGTTCTCAAAACCACATCCGGATACCGGCGACAAAACGCGCCTCGTCTACATCACCGCCCTCGTCGCGCACCATGTCTGCCGTGTTGCCATAGGAGCGGCTCCAGGAAACCCCGATATAGGGGGCAAACTGCCTGACAATCTCGTAACGCAGACGCAAGCCGAGCTCGGTATTTGCCAACCCAGACCCCACACCTCGCTCAGGATCGTTCTTGCCGTAGAAGTTCATTTCGGCAGTTGGCTGGAGAATCAGCCGGTTGGTCAGCAGAATGTCGTACTCGCCCTCCAGTCGGGCAGCAGTTTGGCCATTCTCGCCGACGAAGGCCGTGGCTTCGGCCTCAAAGGCGTAAAGCGCCATGCCCTGGATACCGAAGGCGGCCCAAGTCTGCGGCGACTCCGGTTTGAAGTCCTGGCGAACGCCCGCGACGACATCCCACCAAGGGCCGATCGAGCGGCCGTACAGCAGCTGTAATTCAGCATCCTCGGTCACGCCGTTGGTACGCTCGCCTTCGGAGCGGAACCAGACCCGGTTGATATCACCGCCTACCCAGCCCGACGCATCCCAGGCCAGGGTGCTGCCCTCATCTGCGTCCTGGTATTCGAGCTGATCGAGCAGGAAAAAACTGTTGATGGCGCTGTCGTGAACCTTGTGGCCAGGTAATGGCGGGAAAGCCGCTTGGCGATCAGCATCCGTCAGAACGGGAATCGGCGTACGGCTGGTGGTTCTCGGGGCTTCAGCGGAGCCATGGTTCATCTTTGAATGATCCATGCCCTCCATCTGTCCTTGCATGGCGCCATGCCCCATCTTGCTGTGATCCATAGCCTGGGCCTTCTCTTGGCTCTGGCCGTGGCCCATCTGGCTATGATCCATGCTGCCCGAAGCACCCTGCATGGCACCATGGTCCATCTTGCTGTGATCCATGCCCTCCATCGGCGCTTTGGCGGAACCGTGGCCCATCTGGCTGTGGTCCATCGACATGGAGCCGTGCCCCATTGCCGAATGATCCATTTCTTCCGCAGCCTGGGTAACGCCGCCGCTGAGTGCACTCAGCGACACGGCCAGCGCTATGAGGGACGGGCGTGAAAACCTAGTGGTCATGGTTCGAACCTGCTTCGGCTTCGGTGCCGCCATGCTTATCCATCATCTTCTCGTGCCCCATATCGTCATGGTTCATACCCTCATGATCCATGGCGCCATGATCCATCTGATGGCCAGCGGCCTTGCCTTTCGATTGATCTGCAGGCTTGTCACTGGCGTCGGGCGCAGCCGACTCGGCAGCATGTTGTTCGTGCTCGCTGTGCCCCTCACCTGCCAATGACGTCGGCGCGTGCAGAACAGCCAAAAGACTGAACATCGCTGCGCTGCCAAACAGGGCATTACGCTTCATAAAAGTACTCATCAGAAATCTCCTTTACTCATCCACACGGACTTCACGGAACATGCCCATTTCCATGTGGAGCAACAGGTGGCAGTGATAGGCCCAACGTCCCAACGCATCGGCGGTCACCCGATAGCTGCGCTTGGAGCCTGGCGGCATGTCGATGGTGTGTTTACGCACCAGGAAATTGCCGTTCGCATCCTCCAGATCACTCCACATGCCATGAAGATGGATCGGGTGAGTCATCATGGTGTCGTTGACCAGCGTGATGCGAACACGCTCGCCGTACTTGAGGCGCAGAGGCTCGGCGTCAGAGAACTTGATTCCATCGAAGGACCAGGAGAATTTCTCCATATGCCCGGTGAGGTGCAGCTCGATGGTGCGACTTGGCTCACGCCCGTCCGGATCAGGGAAGGTGCTGCGCAGGTCAGAGTACGTCAGGACGCGCCGGCCGTTATCACGCAGGCCGATACCTGGGTCGTCCAGCTTGTGCGTCGGCGTCATGGTCTGCATGTCGACCAAAGGATTGTTGGTCTCTGAGGCCGGGTGTGCCTGCATGTTGCCAGCCATGCCAGCCATGCCAGCCATGCCAGCCATGCCCGAATGATCCATTCCAGCCATCTGGCTGTGATCCATGCCGGCCATGCCACCCTGCATGCTCCCATGATCCATGCCCGCCATACTGCCGTGGTCCATTCCGGCCATGTTCCCGTGATCCATACCGCCCATGCTGCCGTGATCCATACCCATGTCGCCCATGGCAATCAGCGGACGCGGGTCGGGGCTGGGTACTGGTGCACTCAACCCCTCCTGTACAGCAAGGGTGCCGCGCGCATAGCCAGTGCGGTCCATGGATTGGGCAAACACGGTATAGGCCTGTTCGCTGTCTGGTTCGATGATCACGTCGTAGGTCTCGGCCACGGCGATACGGAACTCGTCGACGCTGACCGGTTTGACGTGCAGACCATCGGCCGCAACCACAGTCATCTTCAGGCCTGGGATGCGCACATCGAAATAGGTCATAGCCGAGGCATTAATGAACCGCAGGCGGATCTTTTCGCCTGGTTTGAATATGCCGGTCCAGTTGCCATCAGGTGCCTGGCCATTCATCAGGTAGGTGTAGGTGTAGCCACTGACGTCAGCGAGATCCGTCGGGCTCATCTTCATCTCGGCCCACATCTTGCGATCGGCTACGGCGGCGGACCAACCCATCTCGCTTACGTCATCGATGAAGTCACCAACGGTGCGTTTGTGCTGGTTGTAGTAGTCCGACTGTTTCTTGAGCTTGGCCAGTACCCGCGTTGGATTTTCATCCGTCCAGTCGCTCAGCAACACGACGTAATCACGGTCGTAACTGAAGGGCTCGGGCTCCTTGGCATCGATGACCAGCGCGCCGTATACGCCGACCTGCTCCTGCAGCCCCGAGTGACTGTGATACCAGTAGGTACCGTTCTGGTTGACCTTGAACTTGTACTCATACATGCCGTCAGGGGCGATGCCATGGAAGCTCAGGCCAGGAACACCATCCATGTTCGCCGGCAGGATGATGCCGTGCCAATGGATGGAGGTGTCCTCCTTGAGGCGGTTGCGCACGCGCAATGTGACGGTATCGCCTTCGCGCCAACGAAGAATCGGCCCAGGGAGCGAGCCGTTGATGGTCATGGCCGTGCGCGCTGCGCCGGTGATGTTCACCGGGGTTTCACCGATGAATAGGTCGAATTCGTTACCAGTCAGTACGTTGGGCTGGCCGGGGCTGTTCACCGCCCAGACCGGCGTGCGCCACATGCCCATGCCGCCGAGAATACCGGCGGCGGCGAGGCCTTTGACGAAAGTACGTCTTGTGGTTTTGCTTTGCATGCCGTTATGTCCAATCCGTCAGATGAGCCGGTGATATGCATCCGGTCTCGGGTTCATTGACTGCTCCAGTGTCGGGAGATTTGATCTTCAAGCCTTGCGTGCTGCGCAAGTTCCCCCTGACACCAAGCAGTATGAAACTGCCATATCTCAACCATCCGGGTGATTACATTTCTGTAAGGTTGAGGGGGCTCAGCAGCTGGCGTGTTCCGCCTGTTTGGCTTGGCTGCCGGCGACAGGAGCTTCATCGTTCTGCTGCTTGGCCAACTGATAGGCTTCCAGCGAGACCTGGCGGGCTTGTTCCATGCGTGCAAACGTGCGATCAGCACCGCCTTCGGCCATCGCCAGGCTGGAAACACTCAGGGCAGCAACTACAAACAGGGTTTTGATCGATTTCATTTCGTTAATCCTCAGAAGTTTAGAAGCCCCTGTAACTAGTGGGGACGAGCGTTAAGCTCGCTGCTACGTTAACCACGACGCCCTGTCAGCAACCTGATCCGAACATTACAGTTCTGTCAGTTTGCTATTTCTTTCTTGTAGGCCCTCCTGAAGGCTCGGTACTGTCTTCCTGCCCGCGCAGCCTTGCGGATTCCATGGGCCTGATCGGTAGCAATGCCTGAGCTAACTCGTTCATTCGCACCGACGGATCGCGACCATCAAACAATCAAGAGAGATAGCCACTATGTCGAACAAATCCAACGTAGCTACCGGTGCCGCCTTGGCTCTGGTGGCCGCCAGCCTGTTCTCCACCCTGCCCGTCCAGGCTGCTCAGGAAACCAAAGCAGCAGAAGTGAAGTGCTTCGGGATCAATGGTTGCAAAGGGCAGAACGACTGCATGACCGCGAAAAACGACTGCAAAGGCCAAGGCGAATGCAAAGGCCAAGGGTTCAAGTTGATGACCCAGACCAAATGTGACGAAGCCGGTGGCAAAACCAGCGAATAAGGCGGTTCAGGGGAGTGCATGCCACTCCCCTGCTGGAGTCTCGAATGAGTAAGCGCAAAACTCTGGGTTTCGGTCTTGGCCTTCGTAACGAGTATTACCGGCAGATCCTGGAGGAACGGCCTGCGGTCGACTGGTTCGAGATCATTTCCGAGAATTACCTGGTGGAGGGCGGCAAGGCTCTCTACTTCCTTGATGCGATCGGCGAGCACTACC
>NZ_CBDAMB010000019.1:0-63020 GCF_965197125.1 Pseudomonas spartinae | reverse complement strand
TTTTCTTTCTACTCAACAACTTGCGCCTTCGATCAGAACTTCTTCTCTCCAGCGGGAGGCGCATTCTACAGCGTTCAAAACCGCTGTCAACCACCTCTTTCAACCGCTTTCGATCCATTCGACCGAAACATCAACAGGACCTGACCAGCACCCTGTCGACCGGTGCGCATTCTACACACCGCCTCCAGCTTTGCAACCCCTCTTTTAAACTTAACTTATTGATTAACAAGAAGTTTTTGAAGAGCCTCATCGCTGAAGTGGCGCGCATTCTACCGCCAGCAGAATGCGCGTCAAGCTTTAATTGCAGTTTTGTTACTTATAACGATTCCAGCGCCTCGCGCAGACCACTACGGCGCTGCACACGGCGCTGCACCGCCTGTTCGAAGATACCGGCGCGAGCCTCGATAAGACTGAACCATTGGCGCGCCCTTGTGATGCCGGTATACACCAGCTCCTTGGTCAGCACCGGATTGAGGCTATCCGGCAGGATCAGTGCGCAGTGGGCGAACTCGGAGCCCTGCGATTTGTGCACGGTCATGGCGAACACCGTATCCACCGCGCTCAGGCGACTCGGCAGGATATGGCGCAGGGTGCCGCTGCCATCGTTGCGCGGAAATACCACCCGCAATACCTGACGCACAGCCTCCCCCGAGACCTCAGGCGGCTCGGGCAAGCGCAGGGCAATGCCGATATCGCCATTCATCAATCCCAAACTGTAGTCATTGCGCGTCACCAGGACAGGCCGACCTTCATACCAGCCATGGGCTTGCTCGAGCAGTCCGCGTCGCTCCAGGGCCTGAGCGATACGCTCGTTGAGCGCCTCCACGCCCCAGGCGCCCTTGCGTACGGCGCATAGCAAGCGGAACTGATCGAATGCCGCCAGAACAGTACCTGCCCAATCATCCCAGGCTTGCTCATTGGCATCGGGCGCCGGACGCAGCGCCTGCATCCGCTGCAGGTAATGGGCATATCCCTGCGGACGCGACTCGCCACTGCCCTGCCCTTCTATTAGTAGTCGCTCCAGCGCACGATCCTGCTCACCCGACAGACGCAGCACATGCAGATCATCCGCACCGGCGGCCAGAGTCTCACGAGCAGCCTGGGCATCCCCCAGGTTCACCGCACGCGCCAGGCGGCCGATACCCGAACCGCCGCCGAAGCGGCGCGAGTGGCGCAGCATGACAATATGCTGCGCCAGCGCCTGATCACCCACGACCAGTGCGGGATCCTCCAGGCGTTCACCTGTCTGGCTCTCCAGCCGGGTACGCGTCGCCTCGCTGTAGCCACCGCTTTCCGCTTCTCGACAGAGATCCCCCAGCACTGCACCGGCCTCCACCGACGCGAGCTGATCCTTGTCGCCCAGCAAAATCAGACGCGCATGCGCCGGCAGTGCATCCAGTAGGCTGGCCATCATCTCCAGGTCGATCATCGACGCTTCATCGACCACCAGTACGTCCAGTGGCAACGGGTTGGCGGCATCGTGACGAAAATGACGGCTGCCCGGACGACTCCCGAGCAAGCGGTGCAGCGTCGTCACCAGCGTCGGAATCTGCTCTCGTACCGACTCGTCCATTGCCAGCGACTGCACTTGCGCACCAATGGATTCGGTCAGCCGCGCGGCAGCCTTGCCGGTGGGCGCTGCCAGACTCAGGCGCAGCGGCTCACCAGTAGCCATGGCCGCCTCCTGCAACAGCGCCAGCAGGCGCACCACCGTCGTCGTCTTGCCCGTGCCGGGCCCACCGGTGATCAGGGTGAAGCGCCCCTGGGCGGCCATGGCGCAGGCCAGCTTCTGCCAGTCGGTCAGGCGCTTGCCGTCCACTACCAGTGCATCGGGAAAGAGCGAGGCCAGGCGCTTGGCCAGATCTTTCGGCGCCTCCGCGCTCGCCTGCAGGCGCTGGGCGATATTGCCGGCCACCTGGCGCTCGTAGTTCCAGTAACGCCTCATATATAAGCAGGCACCACTCAGCACCAGCGGCGCACCCTCGGACTCCAGCAGCGCGCTGCCGGCACAGGCTGCCAACCAGGATTCCAGACTGAGCCCGGCCAGCACCTGCGATGGCAGGATCATCGCTTGCTGCGCATCCTCGCCTTCCGGCGGCAGGGACAGGGTGAAGTCCGGGTTGGCCAGGGTGGCCGCCAGATCGAGGCAGACATGCCCCTGGCCCAACTGGTGGCTGGCCAGTGCAGCGCCGAGCAACAGCAGGGGCGAAGCGTCTGGATCCAGCTCGGCGAACAACTGCGCCAGCGACCGATCCAGCTCACGCAGCCAGCCACGTTCGCTCCAGGCAGAGAGCAGGCAAAAGAGGTCGGCGCGATCACGCAGCGCCGGCGCCAGGGAAGCAGTCATGCCCTGCCCTCCTTGGCTTCGCCCATGAACAGCGCATCCAGCCGCTCGATCAGCTCACGCGGCGGACGCGCCAGGTAGGCGCCCTGCTGCGGCGCGCGCAGGAACAGATAGAGCGCGCCCCCCACATGCTGGTCATAGTCGTAATCCGGCAGGCGCAGACGCAATTGCCGGTGCAACGCCAGCACGTAGAGCACGTATTGCAGGTCATAACGGTGGGTGGCGATGGCTGCCTCCATCGCTTCACGGATGTAGGCGCTGTCGTCGCTGCCGAGCCAGTTGGACTTGTAATCGGCCACGTAGTAACGCCCCTGATGTTCGAATACCAAATCGATAAAACCCTTGAACATGCCATTGAGGGTGTCGGCACGCAGCGGCTGCCTGGCCACACCGGGTAACTCACACTGCTGCACCCACTGATCCAGCAGCCTGACGTCCACCCCACGCGCTTCGAACCAGAACTCCAGTTCGGGCTGATACTGCGTCAGTTGCGCCAGCACGACGCTATCCGCAGCGTCCAGAGGGAGCGGCTCAGACAGTAGCGCCAGCAACCAGTCCTGCAACGGCTCGATCCAGCTTTGCAGACCGCGACGCTGGCAGCGCCGGGCCAGCGCTTCGCGAAGTTTCGGCGGATCCTGCACAAGCGCCGCGAAGCCTTCCTGAGCCGCCATCTCCAGCAGACCATGGAGGAAGGTGCCGGGATTCGGCCCGCGCGGAAAACGATGCAGCCCTTGAGCCGATGCCGGCAACGGTGCCATGGCCAACAACGGATCCTCATCGTCGATGGCGTTCTGCATCGCCGGACTGTCGGGGGCGGCGTCCTCGTGGCGGCTGAGCTGGCTGGGCGCGTCCTCGTCCAGGCGCAGAGCGCTGTAGGAGGCGATCCACCAGTGCTCGGCGGCGCGTCGTAGCGGCGTACGCCAGTGCGGTTCGAACCGCTCACTTTCGATCATGCGATAGCGCTGCTCGCTGGCGGCCGGCAGCGGCGCCACGGTGCTTTCCAGCCCGGCGGCAAAGGGCTCGAGCCAGCCGGCCAATTCAGCACTGGCAGCCAGTGGCTGGCCGCCGCCAAGCAGATAACCCAGGGCCGACTCGTGCAGGCGCGACTTCTTGCCGTTACCGATCTTCAAGTCTGCCACGCCCAACCAGCAGGCATGACGGGCACGGGTCAAGGCCACATAAAGCAAGCGCAGGTCTTCACCCAGTCGATCACGCTCAGCGCGCGCCAGGCTGTCGTCATCGGCCTTGAGCACCAAGCGGCGGCGTTCGCCGTCGTGGATCTGCAGCGGTTTCTTGTCATCCACCGGGCGGAAGGCGCAGATGAATGGCAGGAATACCAGGGGATACTCCAGGCCCTTGGACTTGTGAATGGTCACCACGCGCACTAGCGCCTCGTCGCTCTCCAGGCGCAGCACCTGCTCGTCGGCCGCCTGGCCCTCACCGCTAAGCAACTCGCTCAGATGCCGAATCAGCGCCAGTTCACCGTCAAGCTCGGCGGCAGCCTGCTGCAGCAGCTCGGCCAGATGCAGCAGGTTGGTCAGCACCCGCTCGCCATCGTCACGCCCCATCAGCCGTTGTGGCAGTTCGAAGTCCTGCAGCAGTTGCCGCAGCATCGGCAGCACGCCCTGGCGCTGCCAGCGCTGACGGTAGTCGCGAAACTGCATGACGCGGCGCTCCCAAGTGCGCTCGTCGAGGTTGAGCTGCTCCAGCTCGCTCAGCGCCAGCCCCAGCGTCGCACTGGCCAGCGCCGCACGCAGCGGCCGGTCCTGATCCGGCTCGGCACAAGCACGCAGCCACAGCAGCAGGTCGCACGCCTCCTGGGCGGCGAACACCGAGTCCTTGTCTGAGAGATAAACGCTGCGTACACCGCGCGCGGCGAGCTCGCAGCGAATGGCCTGCGCCTCATTGAAGTCACGCACCAGCACTGCGATGTCGCTGGGACGCAGGGCACTGAGCGCGCCCGCCTTGCTGAAACCGGCCAGGCCGCGCTGGCCCAGATCCAGCAGACGCACGATTTCGCTGGCCGCACCGGCCGCCATGGCATCCAGATAGCCGCCCTTGGCAAGCGGTTCTTCGCTCGCCAGTTGCCACACCGTCAAGGCTGGCTGCGCCTGACCTTCGACACTCCAGCCTTCGCCCCGCCCCTGCGCACCCACCTCGATGAACGGCAGATCATCGCGCAGCAGGAACGCGCCCTCACCGCCGTCACGCTGTTCGGCCCGCAGGAAAACGCCATTGACGGCATCGACCATGGCCTGACTGGAACGAAAGTTCTTCTCCAGGTTGTAGTGCCGGCCGAACGTGGCCCGGCGCGCGCGTAGATAGGTGTGAATATCGGCGCCACGAAAGGAGTAGATGGCCTGTTTGGGGTCGCCGATCATGAACAAACCGCAGTCGGCGCGATTAGCCTCGACCTCGTAGAGCGTATCGAAGATGCGGTACTGCAGCGGGTCGGTATCCTGAAACTCGTCGATCATCGCCACCGGGAACTGGCGGCGAATCACCTCGGCCAAGCGTGGACCATTGCTGCCTTGCAGGGCGGCGTCCAGGCGCACGAGCATATCGTCGAAGCCCATTTCCGCGCGCTGGCGTTTCTCCCAGTCGAAGCGCTGACGAACCCAGGCCGCGGCCTGGCGCAAAGCGGCGTCAGCGGGGTCAGGCAAGGCATCGAGCTGCGCCTTGAGCGTAGCCATGGCCGCCAATGCCGGATGATCCGGTGGCGCGCCCTTCCAGGCTTCGGCCAGGCCGTCGGGGGTCAGGCGAGTGAACCCAGTGCCCAGGTCGAGACGCGACTCTTCGCTGGCGGCCCAATCACGTAACTTGGCCAGCCAGGGGTTGTAGAAGCGTGCCTGGATTTTCTTGCCGTCCACCTGCTTGGCCGCCACCGCTGCATCCAGCAACAGCTGCAGCTCATCGGCCCAGGCCAGCCAGGGCGACTTGAGTTCGGCAAGCGCTTGCTCGCGCTGCAGCAGCGAGCTGTCGAGCAGCTCAGCCAGCGACTGCGTCGGTACTTCCCCCTCCTCTCCCAGTAGAGGACGCAGCCTGGCGCCAAGGCCGGCGGGGGTGCCCCAGACACTTGCCGCCCATTGCAGCGCGGCGCCCTGCAGCGGATAGCAGTGCTGTCGCCAGTAGTCGCGCACCACTTCGGCCAGCAGCTCGCTGTGATCGGTCTCCAGGGTCTGGCTGAACAGGCTGCCGCTGTCGAAGGCATGCTCACGCAGCATGCGCTGACACCAGCCATGGATGGTGGACACGGCAGCCTCGTCCATCCACTGCGCCGCCAGCTCGAGGCGGCGGGCGCACTCGTCCCACTGCGTTTGCGCGAAATCACCGCGCAGCTCACGCAGCAGGTCATCGCCCTGCGCGTCGCCACGAAACACAGTCGCCGCCTCGACCAGGCGCGCGCGAATGCGATCGCGCAGTTCGCGGGTGGCCGCGTCGGTGAAGGTCACCACCAGAATCTGCGGCGGCAGCAAGGGCTCGTGGAACGCGGCGTCGCCGCCATGGCCGAGAATCAGCCGCAGGTAAAGCGCGGAAATGGTGAAGGTCTTGCCCGTACCGGCGCTGGCCTCGATCAGGCGGCTGCCGTGCAGGGGAAAGGTCAGAGCCAAGGGGCGCTGTCGACTCATGCTGCATCCTCCTCGAGCGCCTGGGGATGGCTATCGAGCAACGGCTGGTAAAGCCGCTCGCTCCACGCCGGGAACTGGCCGTCAGCAGTGAGCGCGGTGTAGTCCGGGAACTGCCGGGCCAGGCTGGCGCTGCCCTGGACTTCACCGGTGAGGTTGTAGCTGCCTTCGTAGACACTGCGGGCCTTGTCCTCGTTGTTGTCCTGCAGCCAGGCCAACGAGGTTTTCAGGGCGACCGGCAGCGGCGCCTGCATGCCGGCATTCCAGGCTTCCAGCCAGGCGCCAAGTACCTTCGACGCTTGCTCGGCTTGCAGAGGCTCGAACGCCAGACTGCGATCCTCGCCGACCAGCAAGGTGGTCAGCGGCGCACCGCAGGCCGCCGCGATGACGTGCAGCGCGTAAGGCCGCAGCAGGCGATGCCACTTCCAGCTTTTATCCTTGTGCAGCGCCCCCGGCAGCAGCTCCAGGCGCGCCAGACTGCCATCGGCCTTCTGCCGCAGCCCGGCGAGCCAGCCATCGAGCTCAACACCGGCTGCGCTGAACAACAGGCGCAGCGGCGACTCCACCAGGTTCGGCCAGCACAGGCAGAGCCCCTGATAACGCTGCAATTGCGCCGGCAAAGGCTCCAGCAAGGCGTTGCGATACTGCTCGCCGAAACCGGCCAGCGGCAGCACACCGCTACGTTGCAGGCGATCAGCTGCCGCCCTCAGCGCATCTTCACAATCCCCCTCGCCTGCGACCGCCGCCTTGAGCAAGGTTTCCTGCAACTGATAGCGCTGCAAACCGTCGAGGGCGAATGGCTCGCTGTCGAGCTGTGCCTGCTCTTGCTCATCGAGAAATACCTTGAGGCGGCGAGTGAAGAAACACTTCACCGGATCACGCAGGAAGGACTGCAACAGCTCAGGCGTGAGCTGCTGTCCGTCCTCCCAGGCCGGCAGTGGCAACGTGCTCTCGCCCGCCGCGACCTGGCCATACAGCGCGGCCCATTCGTGGGCATAACTGAACAGCTGCCCCTGCTCATCGAAGTAGCGGCGACTGAACGGCTGCAAGGGATGCTCGGTGGTCAGGCCGTGCAGCAGGTCGCCGCCAGCGGCCAGCGTCCAGGCACTGGACAGATGGTCGCGCAACTGGCCGACCAGCACGGATGGCGGGCGCTCGCTGTTATCGCGAATGCTGCGCCCTACCCAGCTGATATAGAGGCGATCGCGCGCCGCCAACAGCGCTTCCAGCAGCAGATAGCGATCATCCTCACGGCGCGAACGGTCACCGGGGCGGTAATCACCGGCCATCAGATCGAAATCCAGCGGCGCCTGGCTGCGCGGGTAGTCGCCATCGTTCATGCCCAACAGGCAGACCTGGCGAAACGGGATCGCGCGCATCGGCATCAGGGTGCAGAAATTCACCGCACCGGCGAGAAAGCGCTGACTCAGCCGCCCCTGATCGAGCCCGCCCAGCCAGGCCTCGCGCACCACCGGCAGGGTCAGCGCCTCGTCCAGCGTCGCGGCCTCGCACAGCTCCAGCCAGCTCTCCAATGCATCGAACAACTGGGTGGCGAGCACCTCTTCACGATCGTTCTGCGCCAGGAAGAAGTCATCGAGCACGCCGCGCAAGCGTTCGCCCCACTGCGTCGGCGTGGCCGGCTCGCGCAGTTGCTGCAGATGCAGGTCGAGGGTTTCCAGCAGGCGCGTCACCGGGCCGATCAGTGCGGCATCCAGCCCGCCGATCTCATCATAGGGTTCGATACCGGCAAAGGCGTCGGCCGTACCCACCGCATACCCCAGCAGCATGCGCCGCAGGCCGAAGCGCCAGGTGTTCTGTTCCAGGTTCTCGCCGAGGCCGAGCGACTGCCGCTGAGTCGCGTCCAGCCCCCAACGCACACCGGCACCCTCCAGCCAGCGGCGCAATGTTGGCAGCTGATCCTCGGAGATGGCGAAACGTTCGCGTAGTGCCGCGACATCCAGCAGATCGAGAATCTCGCTGACGCTGAAACGGCTCTCCGGCAGACGCAGCAGGTGCTCCAGGGCGATGACCAGCGGCTCCTTGCCACGCAGCCCCTGGTCGGCCAGGGTGAAGGGAATGAAACGCGGGTCGTCGCTGGCGAACTGGCCGAACACCGCCTGGATATGCGGCGCGTAGGCATTGACGTCGGGCACCATGACGATCACGTCGCGCGGCCTTAGCGTGGCGTCCTCACTGAAGCTGGCCAGCAACTGGTCGTGCAGCACCTCCACCTCGCGCTGAGCACTGTGGGCGACATGAAAGCGCAGCGAATGATCAGCCTCGGGATCGACCGGCGCCCAGGTACTGCGCGTTTCCGCCAGCGGGCGCAGGTCGAGAATGTCGTTCTGCAACTGGCCGAGCAGGCTGCGCTCGCTGGCCGGGCTGAACAGGTCGATACGCTCGAACTGCTCGCGGTAGCGTTGCGGCTCGTCGTACTGATCCAGCAGGTTGATGTAGTCGCGTCCCTGTTTGCCCCAGGCGGCCAGCAGCGGCTGCCCGTGCTGATGCATGTCTTCCTGCTCGAACAGGCCGATCTGGGCGCTTGGTCTGCCCTTGCGCTGCTGACGACGGTACTCGTGGCGCAGCAGGTCCTTGTCTTCGACGATATCGCCCCAGTGGTGCTGACAGGGGTTGTGCACATAGAGCATGACCTGGCTGAAACGCGCCATGGCCGCCAGCGCCTCCAGCACCTGGGCCGGCAGCGAGGAAATGCCAAAAACGGTGATGCGCCGTGGCAGCCCGGGGGGCGGCGCCTCCAGTTCGCCCATGCGGGCGACGAAGCGCGGATGCACACCGGCGCGGCTCTCGGCCAGGTGCTGCTCGCCGACATCCGCCAGCAAGGCGCGCCACAGCGCCGGCTGCCAACGGGAATCATCGTCCAGAATCCGCTCGCCACCGCGCGAGGTACGCAGACGGTCCTGCCCGGCGGCCCAATCGGCCAACCAGTCGGCGCGATAGACCTGGTACTGGTCGAACAGATCGGCCAGGCGCTCGGCCAATTGGTGACGCTTGCGTAGATCCTGGTCATCGGCGAGAAAACGCCGCAACGGAGCGAACGCCTCCTCGACCAGCAGCCCCGGCAACAGCCGCATCAGGCGCCAGGTCAGCGGCGCCTTGTCCAGCGGCGACTGCTGCGGGATCGCCTCCTTGCCCAGCACGTTGCGATACGCCTGCCAGAGAAAGCGCGCCGGCAGGTCGACGTCCAGCGCCGCAGCAATCCCGCAGCCGTCACGCTCGGCCAGCGCCAGCTTGAGCCACTGGGCGATGCCGTTGCTCTGCACCAGCAGCACTTCATTCTCCAGCGGCCGCAGCGGATAGCGCCGCATCCACTGCACCGCCAGCGCACGCAGCTCCTCGAGGTGGTTACCGTGAATGACGATAAGGCCGGGGGACAACTCCGGGCTGGCGGGCATCGACTGGCTCCTGTCGAAAATCGAAGCGCAAGTTTGCCAGCATTTGGCGACAAGGTGCGTCATCCATCGCTGCGGCGCAGCACGCTCGCCTCAGACCAACCCGCCATTGGCGCGCAATACCTGGCCATTGACCCAGGCCGCATCCGGCCCGGCCAGAAACGACACCACCGCCGCGATGTCTTGCGGCTGGCCCAGACGCTCCAGCGGCGGCATCTTGGCGAAGTGCTCGATCTGCTCCTCGCTCTTGCCACTCAGAAACAGCTCGGTCGCCACCGGGCCCGGCGCGACGGCATTGACCGTGACGTGACGGCCACGCATCTCCTTGGCGAAGACACGCGTCAGTGTCTCCACCGCCGCCTTGCTCGCGCCATACAGGGCGTAGCCTGGCAGGTTCAGCCCGAGCACCGATGTGGAGAAGTTGATGATGCGCCCACCGGCATTCAACCGTGCGCTGGCCTCACGCAGCGTGTTGAAGACGCCTGCAAGATTCACGGCCATGGTCCGTTCGAAAAGCGCATCGTCGGTGTCCGCCACTGGCAGCGCCTTGAAGATACCCGCGTTGTTGACCAACACGTCGACCTTGCCCAGCCGCCGCTCGGTTTCCTGGAACAGCTGCCGTACCTGCTGCGCATTGGCCACGTCGGCCTGCAAGGCGATGGCATGGCCGCCCTGTTCGCAGATATCCGCTACCAGGGCGTCGGCCTCGGCGGCACTGCTGGAATAGTTGACGACCACCGCCATGCCGTCACTGGCGAGACGCCTGGCCAGCGCAGCCCCTATGCCTCGGGACGCGCCGGTAATGATGGCGACTTTCTGGATCGTGCTCATGCTGAACCTCTCGCTGGAAGAAATTGACCAGCACAGGCTCACATGAGCATGAATCCAGATAAATACGCCAAAATTGCCTTTACTATTCAAAAACCATAAACAATAGGAGTGCGCAGTGGATCAGGTAAAAGCCATGAAGGTGTTTGCACGCATCTACGAGCGCGGCAGCTTCACCCGCGCAGCCGAAGACCTGGAAATGCCTCGCGCCACGCTCACTCACACCATGAACCAGCTAGAGGCCTGGCTGGGCACCCGCTTGCTGCAGCGCAGCACGCGCCGGGTCCGCCCCACCGAGGACGGCGAAGCCTACTACGGGCGCTGCGTACAGTTGCTCAGCGAACTTGAGGAAGCGGCTCAAGCCTTCCGCAGCGGCGCCCCCAGTGGTCGCCTGCGAGTGGACATGCATGGCACGCTGGCGAAGTTCTTCGTCATCCCGGCACTGCCCGAGTTTCTTGCCCGCTACCCCGACATCACGCTGAACCTCAGTGAATCGGACAGGCTCGTCGACCTGATCGAAGAAGGCGTCGACTGCGTACTGCGCACCGGCACGCCGAGCGACTCCTCACTGATCAGCCGGCGCCTGGCCGACCTGCCCCAGGTCACCTGCGCCAGCCCCGGGTATCTGCGCCAGTTCGGTACACCGCAAGGCATCGATGATCTGGTCAACCACCGAGCAGTGAACTACCACCCGAAGACCGCCGCGCGTTGCTACCCCTTCGAGTTCACCTGCAAAGGCCAGGTAACGCAGGTCGAAATACCCGGCTCGGTCACCGTCGTCGGCGCAGAAATCTACGCGGCCTCGGCCATCGCCGGGCTTGGTCTGATCCAGGTGCCACGCTACCGAGTGGCGGCGCAGATCGAGCAGGGCCTGCTATGCGAGATCATGACGGACAGCCCGCCGCCACCGATGCCGATATCGGTGTTCTATCCGCGCAATCGGGTCATGTCCAAGCGGGTCAGGGTCTTCGTCGACTGGCTGGTCGAGCGCTTTGCAGCGGCCTGAGGCCCGGCGTGAGCCAGACAAAAGCCAGCACCACGTCCTGCGGAAACCGCTGCAAACGACGCAGGACCTGATGAGAAGCGGGCCTGTCATCGCTGATTGCGGAAATCTCTGGGCGAGATGCCCGTACCGCGCCGGAAGAACCGCGAGAAATAGGCGGCCTCGGAAAAACCCAGGCTGTCGGCCACCTGGGCAATGGTCATCGAGGTGTAGACCAGGTTGCGCTTGGCTTCGAGCATCAGCCGCTGGTGGATCAGCTGCAGGCCGGACTGCCCGGCCAGGCGCCGGCACAGGCTGTTGAGGTGGGCCACGCTCAGGCCCAGTTGCGAGGCATACCAGTCCAGCGGGCGATGCTCGCGATAGTGCTGCTCGACCAGCCCCTGCAAGCGGCGCAAATGATTGCGCCCGCGATCATTGATGAACGCCTCGGCGCGCTCGCCAGCCAGAGCCTGACGCGCCAACCACACCAGCAGCGCACTGATCAGTGACTGCAGCATCAGTTCGCGCCCGGCCTCGTGCTGCCCGTACTCATGGGCCAGGGTCGCGAACAGCATGTCCAGACGCGGCCGCTGGTCCGTGACCAGATAACAGACCGGCTGACTCAAGGGCGGCCTTTCCAGGGCGGTGCCGAGGTGCTCGACCAGCGGCTGGGCCAGGGTCAGCACGTGGCCCTGAATGTCCTCGGAAAAGCGAAAGGCATGCACGCACAGCGCCGGTACCACCTGCACCGCCGACTGATCGAGCACCCGCGCCTGACCGTCGATCTCCACCTCGGCGTGTCCGCTCTGGATGTACAGCACCTGCAGCAGGTCACTGTGCAGGTGAGCACTGATTTCCCAGCCGTGCAGGCGGCTGCGCTCGGCGATCGATTCGCAGTGGATCAGGTCCGGCGTCGGCCAGGCGCGATCCTCGCCATAGAGTTTGAACACGGGAACCTGGCCGGTCATGAGCGATCCTCGAAAAGTCCAACTAACCAAGCAGATAGTGCCTTCATACGCCATGCCGACGCATCAAAAATACTGCTTCCAGCCTCAGTGCCTTGCATACGGCTGTCACCCAAGGGATAACAACAATGAACACCCAAGTTGCAATCATCGGTGCCGGTCCGTCCGGCCTGCTGCTCGGCCAGTTGCTGCACAAGGCCGGCATCGACAACGTCATCATCGAACGCCAGAGCCCGGACTACGTGCTCGGCCGCATCCGCGCCGGCGTGCTCGAACAGGGCATGGTCGACCTGCTGCGTGAAGCCGGCGTCAGTGCGCGCATGGATCGTGAAGGCCTGGTCCACGATGGCTTCGAGCTGGCCTTCGATGACCGCCTTGAACGCATCGACCTGCGCGGCCTGACCGGCGGCAAGACGGTGATGGTCTACGGCCAGACCGAAGTCACCCGCGACCTCATGGACGCCCGCGTGGCCAGCGGCGCGCCGAGCTTCTACAACGCCAGCGAAGTCGAGCTGCACACGCTCAAGGGCGAGCAGCCCTATGTCACCTTCGTCCACGCAGGCCAGCGCATGCGCCTGGATTGCCAGCAGATAGCCGGCTGCGACGGCTTCCACGGCGTATCGCGCCAATCCATTCCCGACGGCGTGCTCAAGGAGTTCGAACGGGTCTACCCCTTCGGCTGGCTCGGCGTGCTGGCCGATACTCCACCGGTTCACGAGGAGCTGATCTACGCCAACCACGAACGCGGTTTCGCCCTGTGCAGCATGCGTTCGCCGACACGCACCCGCTATTACGTGCAGGTCAGCAGCGAAGAGAAGGTCGAGGACTGGTCGGACGAGCGTTTCTGGGACGAACTCAAACGCCGCCTGCCAACGCAGACCGCGGCCAAGCTGGTCACCGGCCCGTCCATCGAGAAGAGCATCGCGCCGCTGCGCAGCTTCGTGGTCGAGCCCATGCAGTATGGTCATCTGTTCCTCGTCGGCGACGCCGCGCACATCGTTCCGCCCACCGGCGCCAAGGGCCTGAACCTGGCCGCCAGCGACGTCAACACGCTGTACCGCATCCTGCTCAAGGTGCACCGCGAAGGCCGCACGGAGCTGCTGGAGAAATACTCGGAAATCTGCCTGCGGCGCATCTGGAAGGCCGAGCGCTTCTCCTGGTGGATGACCTCGATGCTGCACCGCTTCCCCGACACCGACGCTTTCAGCCAGCGCATGCAGCAGACCGAACTGGACTACTTCGTCGGCTCCGAGGCCGGACGCCGCACCATCGCCGAAAACTACGTTGGCCTGCCGTACGAGGCCGTGGAGTAACGAGGCAGGCGGTGGATCGCTTCTCGATCCACCGCCGTCGCCCTCAGTCCAGGGCCAGGTAAAGGCGATGCCAGGCCTCCGGAAACAGGCGGCGGAAGAAGAACCGCGCAGCGACCTCACGCGCCTCCCCCAGCCCACGCTCACGGCTGATACGCGCCGCACGCAACCAGGCGTAACCGAGCAACAGCCAGGCGGTCACCTGCAGCATGTCCACGGCGGCCTCGTAGGGGCGCTGCGGCGCACTGTCCTGGCTTTCGCGCAGTTGCGCCAGCGCGCCCTGCCACTCGTCCAGCAGCTCGGCCAACGCTTCGGCCTGCGCCTGCAGGGAAGATCCTTCGGCGCGCTGGCATTCCCCAGTGACCTGCCGCAGCAGTATCGGCACACCAGGCGCAGCGACAGGCAACAGCTTGCGCAGCAGCAGGTCGTTGGCCTGAATCTCGTTGGTGCCTTCGTAAATCATGGCGATGCGGCTGTCGCGCAAGGTCTGCTCGATGGGGTATTCGCTGCAATAGCCGTAGCCGCCGAACACCTGCAGCGCCTGGCTGGCGAGCTGGAAGCCCTGCTCGGTGAAGCTGGCCTTGACCACCGGCGTCAGCAGCGACGCCAGAGCCTCGGCCTCGTCGCGTTGCTGCTCGTCCACCGCCTGCTCGGCGATGTCCAGCAGGTGCGCGGCCCAGTAGCCCAGCATGCGCATGCCCTGAGTCTGTACCTCCAGGCTCTGCAGAATGCGCTGCATGGCCGGGTGTGCGGCGATGGCATCAGCCTCGCCACTGGCCCCGGCCGGGCGCGGCACGGCGCGCATCTGCCGGCGTTCGGCGGCGTAGGCGCTGGCCTGCTGACGGGCAAACTCGGCGTGCCCCAGCCCTTGCAAACCAACGTGCAGGCGCGCGCCATTCATCATCACGAACATCGCCGCCAGGCCCTGGTTCGACTCACCCAGCAGCCAGCCTCGCGCGCCCTCGAAGCGCAGGCTACAAGTGGCGCTGCCACGGATGCCGAGCTTGTGTTCGAGGCCATCGCAGAACACCCCGTTGGCCTGCCCGTCCAGCTCCCGCGGCACCAGAAACAGCGAGATGCCACGAGTGCCGGTGGGTGCATCAGGCAGGCGCGCCAGCACCAGGTGGACGATGCTCTCACCCAGGTCGTGGTCGCCACCGGAGATGAACAACTTGCTGCCGTGCAGGCGGTAGCTGCCCGCCTCTGCCGGTTCGGCGCGGCAGCGCAGCAGGCCGACGTCGCTACCGGCCTGGGGTTCGGTCAGGCACATGGTGGGCACGCAGGTGCCGTCCACGAGTCCTGGCAACCAGGCAGTCTGAAGCTCTGCGCTGGCGAAACGGCGCAGCACCTCGTAGGCGCCGTGGGCGATGCCCGGGTACATGGCCCAGGCATGGTTGGCGGCGTAGAGCATTTCCAGCACACCGACGTTGAGCAACTGCGGCAGGCCCTGGCCGCCGTACTCGGGGGCGCAGGCCAGCGACGGCCAGCCACCGTCGACGAAGGCTTGGTAAGCATCGGCGAAACCGTCCGGGGTGATCACCCGGCCATTGTGCAAACGGCAGCCCTGGCGGTCGCCGGGGGTGTTCAACGGCGCCAGGCGATCCTCGGCGAAGCGCGCGGCCTGCTCCAGCACCTGGGCGGCCAGGCCATGATCCAGCTCGGCGAAAGCCGGCAGCCGCGCCCAGTCCTGTTCAGCGTCCAGCCAGTGTTCGATGACGAAGCGCATGTCATCCAGCGGGGCACGGTAGTGCGTCATAGGTGAATCCTTCAACGATGGGCAGGGTTTTCCAGTAGCAGAGCCATGCCCTGACCGCCGCCAATGCAGGCAGCGGCGATGCCGTAGCGGGTGCCACGCGCCGCCAGTTGGCGGGCAACGCTGTGCGCCAGGCGCAAGCCAGTGGCGGCCAGTGGGTGGCCGAGGGCAATGGCGCCGCCATGGCGGTTCAGGCGCGCCGCATCCAGCTCCAGCTCGCGCTGCACCGCCAGCACCTGGGCGCCCTGGGCTTCGTTGATCTCCAGGCTGTCGATGGCGTCCAAGGTCAGGCCGGCACCGTCGAGCAGCAGACGGATCGCCGGGGCCGGGCCGATGCCCATGATCTCCGGCGGCACACCAACCACCGCGCTGGCGCGCAGCAGCGCCAAGGGCGACTCAGCGCTTCGGGCATCGCCCACCAAAATGGCAGCGGCGCCATCGACCAGCGCGCAGCTGTTGCCGGCGGTCTGCACCGAGCCAGCGCTGACTGGCGAGAGCGCCGCCAGGGCCTCGGCACTGGTCTGCCGGGGATGGCTGTCACGCTGCAGATCGTTGATCTTGCGCGGTAGCTTGAGGTGCCGCGGCTGATAGCCGGCCAGCTCGAAACGGCTACTGGCCACTGGCGCGATCTCGGCGTCGAACCAGCCCTCGGCCTGCGCCGCCAGCGCCTTGTCGAAGCTGCCCAGAGCGAAGGCGTCCACTTCCTCGCGGCGCAGGCCATAGCGCTGGGCGAGGTTCTGCGCGGTGTCGATCATGGTCTGGGCAATGGCCGGATCGAGCAGCGCCTCCCAGAGAAAATCCTTGAAGCCCACCGGTGCGCCGAGGCGAAAGCCACCCCGATGCTCGTAGCTGGCGATGGGATTGCGCGACATCGACTCTGCCGCCACGCACAGCGCCAGGCTGGTGCTGCCGCGTTCGAGCTGGTTGCCGGCCTGGCGCAGCAGCTCCAGGCCGGTACCGCAGATGCGCTGCACCGCCAGCGCCGGTACCTCGATCGGCACACCAGCGTACAGGCCGATATGCCGGGGCAGCATGTAGGCATCGAAACTGGCCTGGGCCATGCTGCCGGCCAGCACGCTGTCGACCTGCTCGCCACCAATGCCGGCGCGCGCCAGCACGGCGCGGGCGACATGGATGCCCAGGTCGATGGGCGACACCTGGGCCAGTGGCCCGCAGTAGTTGATCCAGGGCGTGCGCGCGGCGGCCAGCAGTGCCACCTGCTCGAAGGCCTCGAACTGGCCCTTCATGGCCGCGCCTGCGCCATTACGCAGTGCGCGGCTGGGTCGGCGTAGAGGCGCTCGATCAGCTCGGCGCGGCGGCTGAGTACAGCACGCTGGTTGAGCGAGCCTTTGTCGGTGATCTCGCCGGCGTCCAGGCTCGGCGCCTCACTCATCAGGCAGGCCCAGGCGATGTGCGAGGCCAGCCCGGTGGCTTCCCGGTTGAGCTCTTCCAGCAGCCCGGCCAGCCACTGCCGCACGGGCTCGGCGGCCAGTACCGCTTCGACGCTGGCATCGCTCGCCAGCCCGGCCAGGGCGCGGCAGGCCGGTACGCTGGGGAACACCAGCAGGCCGATACGCTGACGATCCGGCCCGGTAACCACCGCGTCCTGCACATAGGGCGAGCCCTGCAGGATGACGCGGGTACGCAGTGGCCCGACGCTGACGAATACGCCGGTGCTGAGCTTGAAGTCCTCAGCGATACGCCCGTCGAACATCAGCCCCCAATGCGGGTTCTGCGCATCGGCAAAGCGCAGGGCATCGCCGGTACGGTAGTAACCTTCCTCGTCGAAGGCCTCGTCGTTGAGTTCGGCCTGGCGCCAGTAACCGGGCATCACATGCGGGCCACGGAAGCGCGCCTCCAGCTTGCCGTCGACCGGCGTCAGCTTGACCTCGCAACCCGGCGCCGGCAGGCCGACATAGCCGGCCAGCGACAGCGGCCCGGTGGTGAAGGTGCAGGACGGCGCCGTCTCGGTCATGCCCAGGCCAGCCATCATGCGGATGCGCTCGCCGCAGTGCTGCTCGGCGACCCGGTCGAGGCGATCCCAGATCGGCTGACTGAGGCCGGCGCCGGCGAAGAAGAACAGCTTCATGCGCGCGAAAAAACGCTCGCGCAACTCGCCATCCTGCTCCAGCGCCGCCACCAGTTCCTCCCAGCCCTTGGGCACGGTGAGGTAGGCGGTGGGCGAGATGTCCTTGAGGTTGCGCAGCGTCTCGCCGAACAGTTGCGGCGTCGGCCGGCCATCGTCGAGGTACAGGCTGCCGCCGTTGTACAGCACGATGCCGACGTTGTGGCTGCCGCCGAAGGTGTGATTCCACGGCAGCCAGTCCACCAGCACCGGCGGCTCCTCACCGAATACCGGGAAGGTCTGCAACAGCATCTGCTGGTTGGCGCAGAGCATGCGCTGGGTGGTCACCACGGCTTTGGGCAGCTTGGTCGAGCCACTGGTGAAGAGGAACTTGGCGATGCTGTCCGGCCCGGTGCGGGCGAAGGCGGCGTCGGCGGCAGCCGGGTCGCGCGGCGCCAGTAATTCATCGAAGCGCTGGGCAGCACGCCCCGCCACCTCGCCCTGCACCAGCAGCAGGGGCATGTCGGCCGGCACCACGGCCTCGATGGCGCGGCTGAAGGCGGCGCCATCGGCGGCCATCACCAGGCCCGGGCGCAGCAGGTCGAAGATGTGCTGCAGCTTGGCGTAGTCGCGGGCCACGGTGGAATAGGCCGGCGACACCGGGCAATAGGGCACGCCGATGTACAGGGCGGCCAGCGCCAGTTGCAGGTGTTCCAGGTCATTACCGGAGAGGATCACCAGCGGGCGTTCCGGGCTCAGGTCATGTTCGAGCAGGTGCGCGGCGATGCAGCGCACGCGCGCCAGCATCTCGCGGTAGCTGATGCGCTGCCATTGCCCATCACCGCCACGACGGGCGACGAAGGTGTGCTCACCGCGCACTTCGGCCCAGTGCAGCAGGCGGTCGAGCAGGCGTGGCGGCAATTCGCTCAGCGGCTCTCGCGCGTTGAGATAGACGCTACCGGCACGTTCCTCGATGTGCACATCCGGCGAGCCCAGGGCCACCGGACGATAGCGGGCAGCGAGCGATTGGGAGGGTGCATTGTTCACTTGTTATCACCTCCGGTCCTGCCCGTTCGGGCACGACGCGACGCCGGGGCTTTCCGGCAAACTCGATTCGGGGCGCTCACAGCCCGCTCAAAGACTCACGGGCTGGAGCTATGCAAGGCGTTTCCGAACGTTCAGATCGGGTAGTGGCGCGGGCCATTCTGCAGCGTCACCCAACGCAGCTGGGTGAAGTGCTCGATGCTCGCGCTGGAGCCGAAGCTGCCGTAGCCGCTGGACTTCACCCCGCCGAAAGGCATCGGCGCCTCGTCGTGCACGGTCGGTCCGTTGATATGACAGATGCCCGACTCCACCCGCTGTGCCAGATTCAACGCACGCGACACATCACGGCTGAAGATCGCCGAGGACAGGCCGAACTCCGAATCGTTGGCCAGGCGCAGCAGCTCTTCGTCGCCCCGCCCTCGCAGGATCACCGCCACCGGGCCGAACGACTCCTCGCGGTACAGGCGCATGGCCGGGGTGACGCGGTCGAGCAGCACCGGCTGCATCACGCTGCCGTCGATCTGTCCGCCGGCCAGCAGCACGGCGCCCTTGTCCAGCGCGTCCTGCACCAGGCTCATGATGCGCTCGCCAGCGGCGGCGTCGATCAGCGAACCAAGCACGGCCTCACCTGGCAAGCCGGCCTTGAGCGTGGCGACCTTGGCGGCCAGGCGCGCGGCGAAGTCGTCGGCGATGCGCTCGTCGACCACCAGGCGCTCAGTGGACATGCAGATCTGCCCCTGGTTGAAGTAGGCGCCGAAGGCCGAGGCGGCCACGGCCTGATCCAGGTCGGCATCGTCCAGCACCAGCAGCGGCGCCTTGCCGCCCAGCTCCAGCACCGCCGGTTTCAGGTGTTTCGCCGCAAGCTGGCCGATGATGCGCCCGACATGGGTGGAGCCAGTGAAGTTGACGCGGCGCACCGCCGGATTGGCCACCAGCCGCTCGACGATGGCGGCAGCATCGGCCGGTGCGTTGCTGATGACGTTGACCACGCCATCGCCAAGACCGGCCTGCTGCAGCACCTCGCCGATCAGCGCGTGTACCGCCGGGCTGTTCTCCGAAGCCTTGAGCACCACGGTATTGCCGCAGGCCAGGGGCATGGCCAGAGCGCGGGTGCCAAGGATGATCGGCGCGTTCCACGGGGCGATGCCCAGCACCACGCCGCAGGGCTGACGCAGCGCCATGGCGAAGCTACCCGGTACGTCGGAGGGAATCACCTCGCCCTTGATCTGCGTGGTCATGCCAGCGGCATCGCGCAGCATGTTGGCCGCCAGCTTGACGTTGAAGCCGTACCAGTCGGCGGTGGCGCCGGTTTCCACGGCCATGGCCATGAAACGGTCGCGGTTGGCCTCCAGTAAGCGGGCGGCCTCCAGCAGGCGCGCACGGCGCTCGCCCGGCCCCAGCGCGGCCCAGGCCGGAAAGGCCGCCTGCGCGGCAGCCACAGCGGCATCGGCATCTTCCAGGGTGGCGGCGGCCACACGACTGACGGTCTCGCCGGTGAAGGGACTACGGCGCTCGAACACTGCGCCGCCCGTAGCCGGGCGCGCCTGCCCGGCGATCAGCAAAGGCACTTCGAACATGGTCTGGCTCCATCTTGTGATTGTTATACGGGGGGCGGGCACGACCGCCCCTGGCACAGCTCAGCGTTTGTAGGCCTGCAGGCCCGGCTTGATGCTCTTGTCATCAAGGAACTGCTTCATGCCCTGCTCGCGACCACCTTCCTTGTCCAGCAGGCGCGACTGATCCAGCTTGGCGTACAGGTAGTCTTCGTTCTGCTCCCAGGTCAGCTCGCGGCAGCGCTTGAAGCCGATCTTCGCCGCGCGCATCACCACCGGGTTCTTCTCCAGCAGGTTACGCGCCAGTTCGATGGTGGTCTCGCGCAGTTGCGCCAGCGGCACGCTTTCGTTGACCAGGCCCATCTCGGCGGCCTTCGGCCCGCCAAAGGTCTTGCCGGTCATGATGTAGTACAGCGACTGGCGATGGCCCACGGTGTCGGCCATGGCCTTGCTCACCAGGTTGCCCGGTGGGATGCCCCAGTTGATTTCCGACAGGCCGAAGGTGGCCTCGTCGGCGCAGATGGCCAGGTCGCACGCCACCAACGGGCTAAAACCACCGCCGAAGCACCAACCGTTGACCATGGCGATGGTCGGCTTGGCGTACATGCGCAGCAGCTTCCACTGCCAGGTCGAGGCCTCGCGGCGAATCTTCTCCTGAAGGATCTCCGGGCCGGCGTCGACTTCACGGAAGTACTCCTTCAGATCCATGCCCGCAGTCCACGACTCGCCTGCGCCGGTCAGCACCAGCACGCCGACATCGGCGTCCTGCTCCAGGGTTTCCAGCACATCGACCATCTCGCGGTTGAGGGTCGGGCTCATGGCGTTGCGTTTTTCCGGACGATTGAGGATGACCCAGCCGATGCCCTCTTCGACTTCGACCTTGACGGTTTGCCAGCGTGCTTCGTACTTGCTCATGGGGGTGTCCTGCATGTGTTGGGTAGATGAGCTCAAGGTAGGCCGCGTAAATAGTTATGTCAATTAACTATTTGCGCGAAACGTTCGATCACCGCACCGATGAAGTCGATGGATACAGCAACATCAACGACATGATTATGCTGATTAACTAGAAATCACGAGCGGCGACCGGATCAACCAGCGCGAACCTCAGGCCGGGGCCGCCGCGCGGCGCTCGCGGCTGCCCATCGCGACCACCACCAGGGCAGCCACCAGCAGCCCCGGCGCGGCCGCCATCAGCACCCCGGCCGTGCCGGCGCCAGCGGCCAGGATGTGCCCGGCGGCCAGCGGCCCACTCACCGACCCCAGGCGGCCGACGGCCACTGCGGCGCCCACGCCGGTAGCCCGCACCTGCGTCGGGTAATAGACCGGCGCCAGGGCGTAGAGCACCAGTTGCGCAGCCATCACGAAGACTCCGGCCGCGAAGCCCGCCGCTGCCATGCTCGCCAGGTTGGTGGAGAAGCCGATCCCGGCCAGCGCCAGCAGCAATCCGAGGTAGATGCACAGCACCACTGGCGTGCGCTGGAAGCGGTCGAGCAGCACGCCACCGAGCAGCGAGCCGAGGGCGCCGCCGATGTTGAAGACCATCTGCACCGTACCGGCCTGCGGCTTGCTGAACCCCAGCTCCAGCAGCAGCGACGGCAACCAGTTGAGCAGCATGTACATCACGGTGAGGGTGAAGAAGTAGCTGATCCACAGCGACAAGGTGATGCGCGTGCGGCCATCACCGCACAGTGCTTCCACGGTGGACGGCCGACCCTGCGTGGCACGCGCCTGCTGCTGGTGGAATGCCGACGACTCCGGCAGCAGCCACAGCATCAATGGCGCGATGGCCAGCGGCGCGACGCCACCGACGATGAACACCCATTGCCAGGCCTCGCCGGCCAGCATGCCGATCACCGCCGCCGCCGCGCCGCCGAGAGGAACACCGCAGTACATGATGCTGATAGCCGTGCTGCGCTGGCGTTCCTCGACTGCCTCGGCGCACAGGGCGATCAGGTTGGGTAACGCCGCCCCCAGACCAAGACCGGTGAGAAAGCGCGCCGCCAGCAGGCCGGACAGGCTGCTGGTATAGGCCGTCCACAGGGAAAAGATGCCGAACAGCACCACGGCGGCCACCAGCACCTTCTTGCGGCCGATGCGATCGGCAACGTAACCACCGAGGAAAGCACCGGGGAGCAGGCCGATGATGCTGGCGCTGAACATCCAGCCCATCATCCCTGGGTCCAGGTTGAAGGCTGCACGAATACCGGCAGCGGCGATGCCGGCCGATTGCAGGTCGAGCCCTTCGATCAGAGCGACGATGAAACAGATGACGATGGTCAGCCGGGAACGGCTGGATGGGGTTTGCATGGCGGAATCTCGCTCTTGTTGTTTTTGTTCGGGAGTGACGACGAGGTCCAGTTCTCGTCGCAAGAAGATTAACAAACAAAACTAAAAAAACACCCCCAGGCAAAACGCCAGGTTCGAGCCATTCATTCCCTTCAGAAACAATCAGTTAGATCACCCACAAAGAATTCATTACGAATTAGTTAATGATTTTAACGTTCGTTAATCGGCCACTGCCATTTGATAAGCCCAGTGCGCACTCTCATCCTCTGTGCGCAACGGCGATCCGCCGGACAACAACAAAAATAAGGATATCGAGCATGCCTACACGGTTTCTTCGTACTGCATTCGTGCGCAGCCCCCTGCCCCATGCCATTGCTCTATGCAGCCTCGGCATATCCTGCGCCGCCCAGGCCCAGGGCTTCATCGACGACAGTCATGCCAGCCTGACCCTGCGCAACTATTACCTGGATCGCGACTTCCAGGATGACGGCGCCAAGTCCGAAGCCCGGGAGTGGGCACAGGGCTTCATCCTCAAGTTCCAGTCCGGTTTCACCGAAGGCCCCGTGGGCTTCGGCCTGGATGCCACTGGCCTGCTGGGCCTGAAGCTGGATTCCTCGCCGTCGCGCAGCGGCACCGAACTGCTGCCTGTATCGCCCAGCAGCGGGCGTGCAGCGGACGAGTACTCGCGCCTTGGCCTGACCGGAAAGATGAAGATCGACAAGACCCTGTTGCAGGCCGGTGATCTCAACCTGGCCCTGCCGTCGGCTCTCTCCAGCCCGTCGCGCCTGCTGCCGCAGACCTTTCGCGGCGGCTACCTGAGCTCCACGCAGATCGACGGTCTGACCCTACACGGCGGCTACGTCGACCGCATCGCCAAGCGCAACTCCACCGACTACGAGGCCATGACCGTCGCCTCGCCCAACGGCCGCTTCAATGGCCGTGCGACCGCCTCGCACATGGCCTTCATCGGCGGCGACTACGCCCTGAGCCCGGAGCTGACGCTCAAGGCGCACTACCTGGAAGTGGCCGACCTCTATGAGCAGGGCTACCTCGGCGCCCTGCACAAGACCAGCCTCGGCCCCGGCACCCTGAGCACCGATCTGCGCGCCTTCTTCAGCGGCGAGAACGGCAGCGCCGATGCCGGCAAGGTGGACAACCAGCACCTGTCGCTGCAATTCGCCTACGGCCTGAACGGCCACCGCTGGACCCTCGGTTACGCCCACCAGGGTGGCGACACCGCCACGCCCTACATCTCCGGCACCGAGCTGATGGGCATCAGTGAAATGACCATGAGCTCCGACTACCTCAACGCCAGGGAGCGCATGTGGCAGGCCATCTGGGACTACGATTTCGCGGCCGCTGGCGTGCCCGGCCTGACCGCGCGCCTGCGCTACGTGCGCGGCGACAACATTGAGCTGGCCGCCTTTGGCGTCGATGACCGCAAGGAGCGCGAAGCCCAGTGGGAAATGGGCTACGTGATCCAGGACGGCCCGCTGCGCGGCGTCGGCCTGCGCGTGCGGCAGTCGTTCTACCGTAACGACTTCCCCACCGGCGCCGCCTTCCGCGATGAAAACCAGACTCGCCTGATGGTCACCTACAACCTGCCGATCTGGTGACCCGCCACACAGCCGCATCGCCTCGCGGTGCGGCCGGCGGCGAACCAGGGGTTGAACGAAAAGTCGTCGAGCGAAGGTCAGGCGATACCGATGGCGACCCCAAAAAAACGAGCGGGGAGCGGACTGGGGCCCGCACTCGAGTTTACGAGCTGTAAATGAGCATTCGACCGGACTGGCGTTCCAGCCCGCTTGTAACGAAGCATCACCGAGCGCAGGCACTTTTCGTACAGAGCCTGGATTCACCAGGCGCTGGCCTGGCGCAGTACCTGCAACGACGCCTCGTCCAGCTCCAGCGTCATGGCTGCCTGCAGCGCACGCAACTGCGCCAGGCTGGTGGCACTGGCGATCGGTGCGCTGATGCCCGGCTGAGCCATCAGCCAGGCCAGCGCGATGCTGGCCGGGCTGGCATCGAATTGCTCGGCGAGCTGTGCCAGCGCGTCCAGAATGCGCTGGCCGCGCGGGTTGAAATAGCGCTCCAGGTCCTCGGCCCGCGCGGCTTGCCGGATATCGGCAAGCGTACGGTACTTGCCGCTGAGAAAACCCGAAGCGAGGCTGAAATAGCTGACCACGCCGAGCCCACGGGCCTGGGCGTATGCCTGCAGCCGCGTTTCGTAGTCCTTGCGGTCGTACAGGTTGTATTCCAGTTGCAGCACGCCATAGCTCGGCAAACCGGCGTCGACGCCAATCGCCAGGGCGGCCTCGAGCTGTTCGCGGCTGTAGTTGGAGGCGCCGATGGCGCGCACCTTGCCACTGGCGATCAGGCTTTCGTAGGCGCGCAGGGTTTCCTCGTGCGGCGTCTGCTCGTCGGGGTAGTGGGAAAAGTACAGGTCGATGTAATCGGTGCGCAGGCGACGCAGGGAATCCTCCACCGCACGCACGATCCACTGGCGCGACAGCCCACCGCCCTCACCCATCGGGGCGCCGACCTTGGTGAACAGGGTCAGGCGATCACGCAGAGCGGGATTGGCGGCCAGCCACTGACCGATGATCTGCTCGGACTCGCCCCCGACGTGCCCCTCGACCCAACTGGAATACATATCGGCCGTGTCCAGGGTGGTGATCCCGGCCTCGAAGGCTGCACTCAGCAACTCGCACGAAGCGCGCGCATCCAGCGTCCAGCCGAACACGTTGCCACCCAGCACCAGTGACGAAACCCTCAAACCGGTATTACCCAAAGCCTTGCTCGCGGACATACCCGCTCCTTCTTGCGCTCATTCGTGGGCAACCGGCGCGGTAGGCAGAGCCCGCCGCGCCGGCGCAGTTCACTTGCCGGTACGGATGCTGTTCCAGGTACGCACGCGGATACGCTCGGCTTTCAACGACAGAGCCTTGAGTGCATACAGTGAGCTCATCCTGTCAGCCGGAATATACATGTTGGGATTGTTGCGAACCTCCGGAATGACGAACTCCGTGGCGTCCTTGTTGGGGTTCGGATAACCGATAGCGTTGCTGGCCTTGGCGATCACTTCCGGACGCAGCAGGTAGTTGATGAAGGCATGCGCCTCATCGACGTTCTGCGCGCCCTTGGGGATGACCATCACGTCGGACCACAGCGGCGCACCTTCCTTGGGCAGGAACATGTCGATCTTCACGCCCTTGCCAGCCGCCACCCCCATCTTGCGCGCCAGCTCGATGCCACCGGACCAGCCCACCGCCACGCAGATCTCGCCATTGGCCAGGTCGTAACCGTAGCGCGAGGAGTTGAAGTAGGTGATGTAGGGGCGGATCGTCATCATCAGATCCTGTGCCTTGCGATAATCCTCGGCTTTCTCGGAGTTTGGATCGAGGCCGAGATAGGCCAGAGCAATGGGCAGGATATCGCTCGGCGAGTCGAGGAAGCCCACGCCGCACGAAGCGAGCTTGGAGAGGTTCTCCGGCTTGAAGATCAGGTCCCAGCTATCGAGCTTCGCATCCGGGCCCAGCGCCTCGCGCACCTTGTCGACGTTGTAGCCGATCAGGTTGGTGCCCCACATGTAAGGCACCGCGTACTGATTGCCGGGATCGCCACTATTTGCCAGCTCGGACATGAAGCTTTCGTCCAGACGGTTCCAGTTGGGCAGCTTGCTGCGATCGAGCTTGTCGAAGGTACCGGCACCGATGAAGGTGGCCAGCATCGCACTGCCCGGAAAGGCGACGTCATAACCCGAGTTGCCCGTGAGCAACTTGGATTGCAGGGTTTCAGGGCTGTCGAACACGTCATACACCGGGCGGATGCCGGTTTCGGCCTCGAAGCCCTTGAGGATCTCAGGCGGCATGTACTCGATCCAGTTGTAGATCCTCACCGTGCGTTGCTCGGCCTGAACCTCAACGGCGCCGAACAGGGCCAGGGTCATGGCAGCGACCATAGGTAGTGCTTTCATCGCAATGTCTCCTGGCACGGCTTAGTAACGGTAGGTGAAGTAGAGTTCGAGCGCGGTGAAGCGGTCATCGTCTCCGAACACCTGCTTGGCCGCCGACTTGGCGTCGACCCAGTTGTAGGCCAGCGAAGTGTACAGACGCTCGGTAGGCGTCCAGTCCAGGTACACCACGTTCTCGTTGGCGAAACGACGGTCGTCGACGGCGATGCCCTGATAGTTGTCCTTGTCCAGCCAGAATTGGTAGTGAATCGCGCCCAGGGTGAGGGTTTCGCTCAGACGGGTCTTGATCGAGAACTGCTGCACGCGCTGGTTGGTGTTGAACAACACGTAGTTGCCCATCACATCACCGATCAGCCAGGTGCCCCAGTCGGTGAAGCCCTTGCTCAGGGGATCCCAGGATTGCTGGGTGTTGTCGGCCAGGTTGTCGTCACCGGAAAACAGTGCGTAGCGATAGCCCAGCACCGGAGTCAACGGCAGCGACTCGAAGGTGTAATCGGCCTGCGCGTACCAGGCCTTGGCATCGTACTTCATGCCGTCACCGCTGCCGCGTTGCACCGCGTATTCACCGTTGAGGGTCAGCGCATCGAGGCCCGGCAGTTGCCCACGCAGGGCGCGGAAGTTGTAGACCTGCATACCGTCGCGGCGCAGTGGCGTGGCGTAGGTGTTGGTCTGCGAATCCACCTTCATGGCCATGGCGCCGAGGGTCACCTGATCGGCCAGGTTGTAGTCCAGATTGGCGCCGTTGAGGCGGAAATCGCCCAGGTGCGAATCGGTGCGCAGGCTGAAGGCCTGCGCCTTGAGCGCGCCATGGTCCCAGGCCAGCACAGCCGAGTCGCGGAAGGCGCTGCGTGGCCCCAGCCAATAGGCGCCGTCGCCCTGGGAGTCGAGGTTGCCATCCATGACGATGAAGCCGTTGCCGACCAGGTAATTCTGCCGGCCTGCGGTGAAGGTCCATTCCCCGGCACGCAAGCCCGCGTAGGCCTCCTCCATCGCGGTGTAGCCATCGGAACTGCGGCTGAAGCCACCGGCATCGCCGTCGCCGAAGGTCTTGGCCGAGACCACCGAGCCGCCGGCAATCAAGTCGAAGTCGGGATCGATGGCGTACTTCAGGGTCACGCCCGGCTTGAGATAGAACTCTTGCCAGTCGACGCGGGTGCCGATGTTGCGGCCATTGCGCTGATCGACGCCGCCGGCGCCGAAGTTGACGTTGCGCGTGGACACGGTCGAACCGCCGACCGTAAGCGTGGCCTCGCCGGAGAGGTTGCCTTCTTCGAAGGAATAGCCGGCCATGGCCTGTGAGCTGCTCAGCACGGCGACGGCCAGCAGAGCGGGAGTGTGGGGAACGCGGATCATGAAATGCTCCTGGGTGATTTGTTTTTGTGTCACAGGGCAGTTGCAAAGCAGACCGGCAGGCACGGAGGCCGCCCGGCTGCGAACCGGCAGGCCTGCCTACGCAGGCCACCAGATTTTTCTTGTTCCTTGTCAGGTGACGCGCTCAGTCGCGTAGATGAGCGGCCAGCGCACGCAGCGCACGAACGTTGTCGACGTCGAAGATCCCCACCGCCTCGGGCAGCGAAGACTGCTTGGCAATGACCACGTCCGCCTCGAAGTCGACGAACAGGTACTGGCCATGGATGCCACCGGCGACGATGGCGCGGCTGTGATCGTTGAAGACGTACCACTGGCTGCGGTACGAGGCGCCCGGCATCCACTGGGCAAACTCCTCGTCCTGGGCGTAGATCGCCGGATCGGCACCGGCGGCGATGGCCTCGATGACCTCAGCTGAGAGCAGCGCCTGGCCCTGATGCTGGCCGCGATTGGCCAGCAGCAGGCCGAAACGCGCCATGTCGCGCAGCGTCGCGCTGAAGCCGGCACCGGCCACGCCACGGCCCCAGGGATCGGCCATGAAATAACCGTCACGCTGGCAGCCAAGCGCCGTCCAGATCGGCGCCAGGCGCTCGTGGCAGGCTTGCCCGCAGGCACGCTCCATCACCCAGGCCAGTGCTTCGGTGGTTGCCGTGACGTAGTGGAACAGCCCGCCATGCTCGCCGCACTTACGCAGCGATGGCAGGAACTGGTACAGCGAGGCGTACTGGGCGAACTCTGCCGGCGCCGGCATGAAACCGCAGGCATAGCCGAACTGAGAGCTTTCCGAGGCCGGGTCGTCGTACTGCTCGGTGTAGGAAATACCCACAGCCATATCCAGCAACTGGCGCACGGTCGCATCGAAGTAGGCGCCACCGGCGAACTCCGGCACGTAATCACCAGCCAGGCGCTCGGGGTCGAGCGTGCCTTCATGGATCAATTGCTCGGCGAGCGTACCGATCAGCGACTTGGTCACCGAGAACATGATGTGCCGATCATTGGCGGTATGGCCGTTGAAGTAGCGCTCGTACACCACCTGCCCCGATTTCAGCACGATGAAGCCATCGGCGTGACTGGCCAGCAGGTGCTCGTCCAGGCGCACGCTCAGGCCGCACTCGCTGGCGAAGGTGAACGCATCCAGGTCCTGAAGAGCCTCGGGCAATGCCTGTGTAGCATCACCGCACGGCACGCTGATGCTTGGGCGCAGACGCCCCAGGTGACGAAAACCCCATTTGTTGAAAGGCGGACGCATCCAGTTGTCCCAGGTGACCCGCTGTGCCTCGACCGGGGGGAAACCGACCATGAAGGGTGTCGACGCCTGGGCGCGCTGCAGGGCGTCGTGAGCATCGGCGTACTGACGAGCCAGGAGGCCGGCGACCGGAGCATGTGCGAGGGAATTCATGAACCTCTGTCCTTTCTTCTAAGAAGCCCTGCACGCGGCAGGCGTGCGATAATAATTGCCTTAATAAAATGTTTTAGTCAATAATACATTTACTTATGAAAACCTATTTCCGTTATGCTCCCGATGCACACCATCAGGACGAGGAGGAACATCAGTGAGCGGTCTGCGCGAACGTCAGAAAGCCATGCGCCGCAAGGCGATCGGTGACGCCGGTGTAGCTCTGTTCGAGCGGCAGGGGTTCGATAACACCACCATCGAGCAGATCGCCCGGGAAGCGGGCGTCTCGGCGCCCACGGTGTTCAAGTACTTCGGCTCCAAGCAGGAGATCCTTCTGGAGATGCTGCAGAAGGCCGACGAGAGCGCCTTGCAGGACGCCCGCGAGCACATGGCCGAGCTGGATGACCCGCTCGACGCACTGTGCTACCTGGAGCAGGTGCTGGTGGATCATGCGTTGAGCATGCTGCCCGCGCCGATCTGGCACGAACTGCTGCTGCATGTACTTGGCGGCGACCGCAGCGACCTGCCGGAACAGTACAAGCGCCACAACGAGGCCCTGCAGCACGAGATCGCCAGCCTGCTGCGCGACCTGCAGGCACGCGGCAAGCTGCGCGACGATCTGGACGTCGAGCTGGCGGCCTTCCTGCTCAACGACTATTCGCACCTGCAACTGCTGCGCCTGACCGGTAGCGAACCGCTGGACCTCGAACAGCACCGACACCAGGTCCGTCTGACCAGCGGCCTGATCCTGCAGGGCATGATCGCCCGCTAGCCGGAACCATGCGCTTCAGCAGTGGAAGCGCCTGAGCACCTGCGCCTGCTGCGACACCTGCTCCTGGACGATCCGCGTTTGCAGCGCGGCCGCGCGTACGCTGTCGGTGAGTTCATCGCTCACCTGGCGCACACGCCCCAGGGCACTGTCGACCGAATCCACCACCACTGCCTGTTCGCGTGCCGCCGTGGCGATCTGCGCGCTCATACCCACCAGCGCATCCACGCCACGGCCGATGCCATAGAGCGACTCGAGCAGCTCACCGAACAATGCCTGCGCCTCACCTACGCGCTGCTGATTGACCTGCATGCTGTCGACCAGGGCCTGGGTGTCGCCCTGCAGCGTGCCGATGATCTCGTCGATTTCCTGGATCGATCCCTGCGTCCGCTGCGCCAGATTGCGCACCTCGTCGGCGACCACGGCGAAACCACGCCCGTACTCACCGGCACGTGCCGCCTCGATGGCAGCATTGAGGGCCAGCAGGTTGGTCTGCTCGGCGATGTCGCGAATCAACCGCAGCACCACGCTGATGCGCCCGCTCTTGTGCGACAACGCCACCACCTGCTGCGCCGTGAGCTGAAGGTCCTGGCCCTGCTGCTCGACGATGGCCACGGTACGCTCGATCAGCGGCGTGCCCTCCTCTATAGCCTGCAGCATCCCGCCAGTGGTATCCACGGCAGAGGCCGTGTTGTGTTCGATGTCGTGGGCCGCCGCGCTGACCTGGCGCATGGCATGGGCCACCTGGTCGATATCGGCCCGCTGCCGTTCGGTCGCCGCCAAATTGCCGGTCGCCTCGGAGGCACTGCGGCCGGCGGCCTCGTCGAGCCTGTCCAGCGAATGGCGCAGGCTGTTCATGATGCCCTGCAGGGAGCCCAGGAAACGGTTGAGCACGCGGCTGACTGCGCCCATCTCGTCATTGCGCGTCTCATCCAGACGGCGGGACAGATCGCCGCCACCATCGGCCAGCCCCTCGACCATACGCGCCAGAAGACGCAACGGCTGAACCACGGAACGCGAAGCCAGCGCCAGAATCAGCAAAGCCAGGGCAGCCGCCAACAGCCCGTACAGCAGCTGCCAGCCGATGGCCTGCTGCAGTTGCCGATCCAGCTCATCGCGCAGTTGCGCGACCGGCGCGAAGGCGGCGCTGGCCGGCACTTTCACGCCAACCCGCCAAGGCGCAGCGCCGGCAATCGGGGCGAAGCGCTCCTCGGCCTGGAAGTCGTCGGCCTGCGCCCAACGCTCAGCCTGCCAGGGCTGCCCAAGCTGCGCGGCATCCCCGGTGTAGGCAGCCAGATTACCCTGTGCACTGGCCAGCATGACCTGGGCTTCGGGCAAGGCTGCTCTGGCCTTCTCGGCCAGGGCCTGGAGCTGGTCGAGCAGGATGTCCACGCCGAGTACAGCGACGACCTTGCCGTTGCTGCGCACCGGTACGGTCAGCGAGGTACTCAGCAGTGGCGTGCCGGACACAGCGTCCAGATAAGGTTCGAGCAGGCAGGCACCTGCGGTTTGCAACGGGCAATCGAACCACTGCCGCGCTGCCGCGCCCGGCTGAGTCGCCTGCAAGGTCTGTTCGGCCATGTTGACCAGTTCGTAGTCCTGACCCGAATGGCGGAACCAAACCGGGGCAAAGCGCCCGCGCTCGTTGCTGCCCAGATCGGTGCGGCCAGCGAAGTCGGCGTCGCGTCCATCCAGAGCATCATCGAGAAACACCAGGTAAACGCTGAGCAGCGCGGGATCGCGATCGACCACCGCACGGATCTGACGGGTCAGCTGTCGCCTCACCCGCTCGCCATCCAGACCGGCATCCTGCCGCCAACTCGAGCGTGCGCTCGACCTCCTCGGCGCCCCGCTCAGCGGCGTCCTGCGTCTGCTCGAAAAACCGCTGGATACCGGACGCCTGGAAGCGCACCGAATCGCCCAGGCGCGCGTTGATCGACGCCCGCAGTTCCTGCGCCGTACGCTCCTGCGCCTGGCTGGCCAGCGTACGCATCTGGCTGATGGAGACCATGATCAGCGCACTCGCCAACCCCAGCAGGCAGGCACCGAAAAGCAGGATGACCTTCAGGCGCAACGTGATATGCATGACTCAACCCTCGAAAAAGAGACGACCTCCCTGTCGCCGATAAAGGAGCCACGGATGCAACGTGGGAAGGCCTGCCGGGCCGGCTTATGGCCTGCCAGCAGGACAAAACAGTGGATCAGCACAACGCGAGCAACGCGGCGTGCGCACAGATAAGGCGGTTCAAGGCTGGATGTCCTGCCCGGCCTGAAGACTGCGCCACACCCGTGCCCTGACGCGCTCGACAGCCTCGGGAACCGGCGTGATGGTGAAGAAACGCTGCTGCTGTGCGGCTTGCAGCAGTTCCTGGCGTGAGTCGTCGGCTGCAGCGGGCTGGGCCAGCAAGGCGCCGTTCGGGGCGGGATAACCCATTTGCTGACTGATGCGCGCGATCACATCCGGGCGCAGCAAGTAATTGATGAAGGCATGCGCCTGATCCGGGTTCGGCGCCTTGGTGGCGACGACCATCACATCCGACCAGAACGGCGCGCCCTCGGGCGGCACGAGCATCTTCAGGCGCAACTGGCGTCCGGCGGCCGCAGCCATCTGCCGCGCCTGCACGAAGCCACCCGACCAGCCCACGCCCAGGCAGATCGAACCATTGGCCAGGTCGTCACCGTACCGCTGCGAATCGAAGTAGCGCACATAAGGACGGATGCCCTGCAGCAGTTGCTGGGCGGCGCGGTAATCGGCGCGGCGGTGGCTGTTGGGATCCAACCCAAGGTGATGCAGCGCGATAGGCAGGATTTCGTCCGGCGCATCGATGATGCCCACCCCGCAACCGGACAGACGGCGCAGATTCTCTGGCTTGAACAGCAAATCCCAGGATGACGGAACGTTGCCGTCGAACAGCGGCTCGACACGATCCGCGTCGTAACCGATCAGCGTGGCGCCCCACAGATAGGGCACGGCATAGCGATTGCCAGGGTCGCCGGCGGCTTCCAGGCCTTGCAGAAAGGCGCCGTCCAGATGGCGCATGTTACTGAGGCGCTCGCGCTGCAGCGGCTGCACGGCGCCGGCGACGATCAGCTTGCGCAGACTGCTGCTGCCGGGGAAAACCACGTCATAACCGGAGTTCCCCGTCAGCAGCTTGTTCTCCATCGTCTGCACCGAATCGAATTCGACGTAGTGCGGATGAATGCCGGTCTCCTGCTCGAAATCCCGCAGCACCTGCTCGGGCAGGTAGCGCAGCCAGTTATAGACACGCACCTCGCCAGCGGCAGGCGCCGCCTGAGCCGTGCTCACGAAGGTCAACAGCCATGCCAGAAGTAGCAAGCGCCCCAAGCCAGATTCCGCGCCCATGATCCGCGCTCCCCTCGATTTATTGTGATTCGCACGGCTGAGGAATCGCCGTACGCGTATGCCCCCGCTTGAGGGACTGGGCATTATTTAATTCTATTAATTTTTTAAGTCAATAAAATAAATGGCACGCAAACGTGCTCACGCGTGATGGACCACCGCAAGGCCAGCGTCGCCTTGGCCAACGAGCGGGTACGCATCTGCTGGACGGTGTGGAGCCACGAGCGGCGCGTCAGTGCCAATCGGCACAGCGCAAAGCCCGCCTCCCGGCAGGTAGCCAGGTACGTATTTCTTGTGGTGGTAGTGAATAGCGGCGCGGTCGGAACAGGCAAGCCCTGCAGCGGAACAAGGCCGATAGCAATGACGATCCTGGGATCACTTGAACGCTTGGCCCCGCTGCGCGAGCTACAGAATGGCTGGGGCGGAAAAGCCCTCAACAGGCCGGATATACGAATGCAACCGCGCTGACGACAGGTGCAAAAGCAAAGCTTTGCTCACTACTTGTGGGGAGAGTCCATATACGCATAAAGCGCAGCGCAATGCGGTCAAATTGATTGATTAATTTGTTATGCACCGGCCTCATTCTACTTTGGCATCGGCTTTTTCTTTTTATCTATCAAAACATCCTGCTGCCATTTACTAGGCTTCTTGTCGGTACGGTGTATACACCCTACCCAGCAGCAAGGTCGCTTTTTTCCCTCTAAAAGTTCTTCTGTAGCTCGTGCTATCCGTTTCGCTCTCGTTTTCTCTTGCTTGGCATCTTCAACCCAACAAATAAATTCATTACGACCAATTGCAGACAGGCCCTCCCAAGTATTGCTGAGATCTTCCTCAGTTAATGCCACGGCAAAATCGACGGGCAATTCATGCACCAGGCCTCCGGAAAGTTTTGGCTTCATATCTGACCTCCTAGTTTCTGAGTCTGCAGACCAACTGCTTGAAGTGCATAACGTTTGGTTAAGGAGCGAGCTTTAGCCCGTCCCAGTGAGCGAAGCGAACGGTTTGAACCAATTTTATATCCCTCACGGCACCAGGCTATTCAAGGAAATCAACAGGAACTGTTTTCATATATTCCTTCGATTTGCTGATAAGCACCGCCCATTCTGCTTGGGGCTTTCCAGTGGCGTCGTTTTCAGCCAATGAATTTTCGAGCAAGTTCGCTAAACCCCAAATGGCTCTTCTTTCTTCTTCTTAAAGACTATCGTTTGACTGCAAGTCTGAGAATTTATCAGACAAGACCTCCCAAGCAAGCAGTAGGTGGCCGAGGGTTATTTTAATGGATGTTTCTTTGGAGAAATCTTCAGCTTCCATTTCGGAGATTCCTTGATGAGGCACATAACAGCGATCAGATGGAAGGCAGTACTAATCTGATAGTAGAGCCTTCCATCTAACTCCGCATCATCGTCATACGCACCGCCAAATAAACCTATTTAAATCAATTACTTACTACTTCACCACTGACATGGCAACGTATTAGCTTGACCTCCTCTTTTTGCTCCAGCATTACCACTGGATAGAGAAACAGTCCAAGCCGGCCACCGCCACGCTTTCGACAATCTGCACGAAATAAGAACAGCGATTGCGGCGGGATTATGGCTCGGTCCGTCTGCTGCCCTTCTGAATCACCGTCCGCCCACTGCTCGCGCCCTCTTCCGCGCCGAACAAGCGGGCGTAGCGCAGGGTCGCGTTGGCGTGCTCGCGCATGATGCCTTCGGCGCGGGCGCCCTGGCCGGCAAGTACGGCGTCGACGGCGGCGTGGTGTTGCAGGTGGGCAAAGTTGAAGCGGCGGTATTCGCGATCCAGGTGGGCTCGGTCAACGGCCAGGGCGCTGACCGAGGCGAACGGCAGGTGGTCGTTGCGCGCCAGGGCCGTGGCGATGGCCGGGTTGCCGCTGGCCTCCACCAGCGCCTGGTGAAAGCGCAGATTGATGTCGTGGTAGCTGGCCAGGTCTTCTTCGCTCAGGTAGCCCTTGTCGAATAACTGGTCGCCTTGCGCCAGGCACTCCAGCAGTACCGCACGCACGGCCTCGGACACACCGCGCTCGGCAGCCTGGCGCGCGGCCAGGCCTTCGAGCACGCCGCGCACTTCCACCGCGCCGGCCAGCTCCTCTTCACCGAGTTGGCGCACTGCGTAGCCGCGCGCGCCATGGCGAATCAACAAGCCTTCCTGCTCCAGCACGCGAAACGCCATGCGCACCGGCATACGCGATACGCCCAGGCGCTCGGCCGTGGGGATCTCGGCGATGCGCTCGCCCGCCGCCAGACTGCCCTCGGCAATCATCTGCCGCAGCAACGCCAGAACCCGTTGTCCCGGTCCGCTCATGACTTCTCCTTGATTGGATCCAATGGCGCCAGTCTACGGCAGCCAATGGCCAGGTCAATTCGGCTTTTCGTGCGATTAACGCCCGTTAATGGATCCATAAACCCGAACAAAGCTGGTCACCTACCCCTTAAAAGCAGACTATTGGATCCAATAACAACAATAGCCTCGAGGAGGTTGCCATGTTCCCGAAGAATGCCTGGTACGTTGCATGCACACCGGACGAGATCGATAGCAAGCCATTGGGCCGCACCATCTGTGGCGAATCCATGGTGTTCTACCGTGGCCCGGAAAACCGCGCGGTGGCCCTGGAAGACTTCTGCCCGCACCGGGGCGCGCCGCTATCGCTGGGCTACGTCGAGGATGGCCTGCTGGTCTGCGGCTACCACGGCCTGGCCATGGGTTGTGATGGCAAGACCGCCGCCATGCCCAACCAGCGCGTCCAGCACTTCCCCTGCATCAAGCGTTTCGCGGTGATCGAGCGCTACGGTTTCATCTGGGTCTGGCCCGGTGACGAGGCGCTGGCCGACCCGGCGCAACTGCCGCATCTGGAGTGGGCGGAAAACCCCGAGTGGGCCTACGGTGGCGGCCTTTATCACATCGCCTGCGACTACCGGCTGATGGTCGACAACCTGATGGACCTGACCCACGAGACCTACGTGCACGCCAGCAGCATCGGCCAGAAGGAGATCGACGAGGCGCCGGTCAATACCCGCGTCGACGGCAGCGAGGTGATCACCAGCCGCTTCATGCAGAACATCTCCGCGCCGCCCTTCTGGCGTGCGGCATTGAGCGCCAACGGCCTGGACGAAACGGCGCCGGTGGATCGCTGGCAGATCTGCCGCTTCACCCCGCCGAGCCATGTGCTGATCGAGGTCGGCGTGGCGATTGCCGGGCATGGCGGTTATGAAGCGCACGATCAGTACAAGGCCAGCAGCATCGTGGTCGACTTCATCACCCCGGAGAACGACACCTCGATCTGGTATTTCTGGGGCATGGCGCGACGCTTCAAGGTCGACGACAACGAGCTCACCGACCGTATCCGCGAGGGCCAGGGCAAGATTTTCAGCGAAGACCTGGAGATGCTCGAGCGCCAGCAACGCAACCTGCTGCGCCACCCGGAGCGCAACCTGCTCAAGCTCAATATCGATGCCGGCGGCGTGCAGGCGCGGCGCATCATCGAGCGACTGGTCAACGCCGAACAGGCCCAGGCCGACGGGCAGATCCTGGCGCGGAGCGCATCATGATCGAAGTCATCATCCGCGCCATGCGTCTGGAGGCCGAGGGCATCCTCGGCCTGGAACTGGTGGCTGCCGATGGCGCGCCGCTTCCGCCGTTCGAGGCCGGTGCGCATATCGACCTGCACCTGCCCAACGGGTTGATCCGCCAGTATTCGCTGTGCAATGACCCGCGCGAACGCCACCGCTACCGCATCGCCGTATTGCGTGACGCGGCCTCGCGCGGCGGTTCGCAGGCCGTGCACGAGTTGCTGCGCATCGGCCAGCGCCTGCGCATCAGCGCGCCGCGCAACCTGTTCGCCCTCGACGAGCAGGCGCCGCGCAGCCTGCTGCTGGCCGGCGGCATCGGCATCACGCCGCTGCTGGCCATGGCCTGGCGCCTGCACGCGCTCAGCGCGGACTTCGCGCTGCACCAGTGCGTGCGCTCGGGCAAACTCGCCGCCTTTGCCGAGCGTCTGAGCAACGCGCCCTTCGCCGCGCACACCCACCTGCACCGCGACGATGGCGACGCCGCGCAAAAGCTCGACCTGCCCGCCCTGCTCGCCGCCGAGCCGCCCGGCAGCCAGCTTTATGTGTGTGGCCCCAACGGCTTCATGGAGTACGTGCTGAACACCGCGCGCGCTCAGGGTTGGGCGGAAGAACGCCTGCACCGCGAATACTTCGCCGCGCCGGAAGCCGAAAGCGGCGGTGGCGCCTTCACCCTGCGCATCGCCAGCTCAGGCCTGGAACTGCAGGTGCCGGAAGATCGTAGCGCGCTGGAGGTGTTGGAGGACGCCGGTTTCGACATCCCGGTATCGTGCGGCCAGGGTATCTGCGGCACCTGCCTGACTCGCGTGGTGGATGGCCAGCCGGAGCACCGTGATCTGTTTCTCAGCGATGAGGAAAAAGCCCGCAACGACCAGTTCACCCCCTGCTGCTCACGTTCGCGCAGTGCTTGCCTGGTACTGGATCTGTAGGGACTGGTGCGCGCAGCGCAGCCTGCGGCAACAAGGCACGGCGCCCTACTTGCGGCGCCGTGTAGCCCGGATGCAATCCGGGGATTTGCGAGTCGACCATGCCCGGATTGCGTCCGGGCTACGGAAGATGTGCTGTTTGCCATGCCGGCGGCTCGGCGAAGGCGCTACGCAAGCTGTCCTCGATCAGTTGCCAGGCCTGCTCGGCGGACTCATCCGGGCCCAGGTGGGTGAACATATGGTCACAGCCGACAAACATACGTTCCTGCACGGCGACACCGGCCTGGCGCAGCTTCGCGGCATAGGCCTGGCCTTCCGCGCGCAGTACGTCGTACTCGGCGGTAATCAGCGTCGCCGGCGGTAGACCTCGCAATTGCTCGATCTCGGCCAACACCGGCGAGGCCAGCGGCTCGAGTGCCTGCACCGGGTCGGAGAAATAGCAGCTCATGAAGAAGTTCATCAGCCCGGGCCGCAGCAGCGGCTTTGCCAGCGGCGAGGTCTTGCTCTCGGCTGGCGCCGCCAGATCCAATGCGGCGTAATCAATCACCTGATGCACTACACGCAGGCGCTGATGATTGCGTGCCAGGGCAGCAACGCCAGCGCTCAGGTTGCCGCCGGCACTGTGTCCGCCGACGGCCATGCGCCAAGGGTCGATGCCCAGCTCGGTAGCGTTGTCCGCCAGCCATTCCAGCACCGCGAAACACTGGTTAAGCCCCGCCGGAAAAGGATGCTCGGGCGCCAGCACGTAGTCGAGGTTGACCACCAGGCAACCCAGGTTGTGCGCCAGGCGCTGGCAGTAGCTGTCATCGTGCTCCGGCACGCCAGCCACGAAGCCGCCGCCATGCAGGTTCAGGTACACCGGTCGCAATTCATCGCATCCGGCCAATGGCCAATAAAACAGCGCGCGTGCGCGCCCCTGCGGCGTGTCGATATAACGGGTCTGGCGCGCCTGCAGCGGATAGTCGGCACTGGCATAAACGAAACTCGCCTTCATCCGTTTGGCGAACGCGCGCAGTAATTTGGCGGCGATAAACTGCAATGGCTTGATCATGTGGCACTCCTGCAATGGGGCGAACGATTGGGTGGCACATAGCGGGTCGACGGGCGCCCGTCGACCTGCTCGGTCTCAGTCAGCCGCCTTGCGAGGGACACGCGGCAGCAGCAACCAGGCCAGGGCTGGCAGCAGGATCAGCGCGCCGAGCATGTTCACCAGGAACATGAAAGCCAGCAGGATGCCCATATCGGCCTGGAACTTGATCGGCGAGAACACCCAGGTGGCCACGGCGATGGCCAGGGTCAGGCCGGTCAGCAGCACCACCTTGCCGGTGGCCAGTAGCGCGCCGTAGTAGGCATCGACCAGACTGTCGCCCTCCTTCATGCGTGCCAGCAGCACGCTGAGCACATACAGCGCGTAGTCGATGCCGATGCCCACGCCGAGGGCGATCACCGGCAGGGTGGCCACCTTCACGCCCATGTCCAGGCCGACCATCAGCGCCTCGGCCAGCACCGAGGTGAGCATCAGCGGCAGGATCGCGGCGAGCACCGCGCGCCAGTTGCGGAAGGTGATCCAGCACAGCAGGATCACCGCGCCGTAGACCCAGTAGAGCATCTGCTGCATGGCCTTCTCGACCACGATATTGGTGGCCGCTTCGATGCCGGCGCTGCCGGCGGCGAGCATGAATTTGACCTCCGGCAGCGACTGCTGGGCGATGAACGCCTCGCTCTCGGCTACCACCCGCGCCAGCGTCGCCGCCTTGTGGTCAGCCAGGTAGACGTAAAGCGACAGCAGTGAGCAGCCCTGGTTGAACAGCTCACGCGGCGCGCGCGTTTGCACGGCGCCCAGCGCCCCTTCGTTGGGGATCAGCTCATACCACTTGAGGTTGCCCTCGTTGTAGCCAGCGCTGGCCATCTTGCTCAGGCTGGCCATGGAGTTGGTCGCCTCCACGCCTGGCAGTTGCTCCAGGCGCCAGGCCAGCTCATCCACCGCGGCCAGGGTGTTGTAACGCGTGCACTGATCCTCGGGGGTGCGCACCATGATCACGAAGATGTCCGAGCTGGCGGCGTAGTGCGCGTTCATGAAGGCGGCGTCGCGGTTGTAGCGCGAGTCGGCGCGCAGCTCCGGCGCGCCGGGGTCCAGATCGCCGATCTGCAACTGGCTGCCGACAAGCTTGCCGCCCAGCGCCAGCACGCCCGCCACCAGCAACGCGAGCACCGCCTGGCGTGGGGTGGCGAAGCGCGACAGGCCGCTCCACAGCGGATGCTGCGCTTGCCCGGCCTGCTGGTAACGCAGGCTGCGCTGCGCCGCCTTGGCGCTGACGCCGGTGCAGCTGAGCAGTACCGGCAGCAGCACCAGGTTGGTCAGCACCAGCACCGCCACGCCGATGCTGGCGGTGATCGCCAGGTCGCGGATGACCTGAATGTCGATCACCCAGAGCACGGCAAAACCCACCGCATCGCTGATCAGCGCGGTCAGCCCGGCAAGGAACAGGCGGCGAAAAGTCATGCGCGCCGCAGCCAGGTTCGACAGACCACGGCCGATGTCCTGCATGATGCCGTTCATCTTCTGCGAGCCGTGGCTCATGCCGATGGCGAATACCAGAAACGGCACCAGGATCGAGTACGGGTCGAGCGCATAACCCAGCGACGCCAGCAACCCGACCTGCCAGAGCACGCCCACCAGCGAGCAGGCGACCACAGCGAAGGTGCTGCGCAGGCAACGGGTGTAGGCCAGCAACATGGCCACGCTGACCAGCACGGCGATTACGAAGAACAGCGCCACCTGGCCCAGGCCTTCCAGCAGGTCACCGACGATCTTGGAGAAGCCGGTGATATGGATGCTCACGCCCTCGGCCTGGTACTTGGCGCGTAGCGCTTCCAGCTGCTGCGACAGCGCGGCGTAGTCCAGCGCCTCGCCAGTCTGCGGGTTGCGGTCGAGCAGCGGCAGGAAGATCACGCTGGAATGCATGTCGCCGGCCACCAGTTGGCCAATCTCCCCGGAACGGGCGACATTGGCACGCACCTCGTCGAGGCTGGCGGGCGAACCGTCGTAGCCATCGGGGATCACCGTGCCGCCATCGAGGCCTTCTTCGGTCACCGCCGTCCAGCGCGTGGTCGGTGTCCACAGCGACTTCATATAGGGCCGGTCGACGCCCGGCAGCAGGTACAGCTCGTCATTCAGGCGGGCCAGGGTGTCGAGGTAGGCGGCGTTGAAGATGTCGCCCTGCTGGGTCGCCACGGCGATGCGCAGTACGTTGCCGACGCCGCTCAGCTCGCTGCGCTCGGCGAGAAAGTTGGCGATGTAGGGATGCTGGGTGGGGATGGTTTTCTCGAAGCTGGCATTGATACCAATGCCGCGCGCCTGCCAGCCGAGCAGCAGGGTCAGCGCCAGGCACAGCAGGATCACCAGCAGGCGGTGATTGAAAATGGCGCGCTCGATGACATTGCCCGAACGCGGATCGAAGGTATCCAGATGCGCGACGACAGTCGGCGCGGCATCGGCGGGATTCTCGAATTTCACTACGCACTCCTCAGGCGTGGCACGTGCCACGCCGATACGGGATCACTCAGCGCTGGGCCGATTGTTCAGGGATTTGCCGCGCAGTGATGCCACTCAAACCGCCACTGGCGAGGCTGCCATCAGCCGCCTGGACGACGCTGGCCAGGCCCGGCGCCAGTCGCAGCGGCAGGCTCTGCACGCGAGCACTGCCAGGCTGCGCGACCAGTAACTCGCCGCCCTGCCCGGCCAACAGCAAACGGCCGTCGGCCAGCTCCAGCGCCGCGGCCAGGGCCGATTCCACGCCGGTTTCCAGTGCCTGCCAGGTTTCGCCACCATCGGTCGACCACCAGGCATTGCCGCGCAGACCGAACGCCAGAAGGCCTTCACGGGCGGCGAGCAGACCGAAGAAGCTGCCCTCGTAGGGCGATGGCAAGGCGGCGAAATGCTCGCCGTCATCGCGCGAGCGCAGCAGCAGGCCTCGCTCGCCGGCGATATACAGATCGCCACGCCAGGCGCGAATGGCATAGAGGTTGAGCCCCTGCGGGTTGTCCAGATGCTTCATCCAGCTGTGCCAGCTCTGGCCGCCGTCCTCGGTACGCAGGATCAGGTTGTAGGCACCGACCAGATAGCCGACGCGCTCATTCTGGAAATACAGATCGAGAAAGGGTTTGTCCGGGCCGTCGGCGACCATCGCCTCGGCCTGCGCGATGGCATCTGCATCGCCCGAGGCCTGCGCTGCCTGCAGAATCAACTGGACGGCCTGGATGCCGTCGAGCTGCTTGCTCCAGGTTTCCCCGCCATCGCTGCTGTGCAACACCACGCCAAGATGGCCGACCACCCAACCCTGCAGGGCATCGACGAACTGCACGGCCGTCAGGTTGACGCTGACCGGCACGTCCACCTGGCGCCAGCTCGCGCCATTGTCATCCGACAGCAGGATGATGCCGCGCTCGCCCACCGCCACCAGGCGCTGCCCGGCATGCGCCAGATCCAGCATTACGCTGCGTTGCGCCTTGGCACTGTGCAAGGCCGGGCGCTCCAGCACGGCGGGAGCCGCCTGCACGCCAAGGGCGAAAACACCGGCCAGCACCAGGGCAAGGCCGCTGAGCCCTTTCGCTAAGACTTTCATCAAAACCTCCTCGAAGGTCGGGGCAGCAGGCAGCACCGCCCCGGGGCGCTCGCATCAACGGATGCTGGAGTTGGCCATGGCGTCAGGAGTGAAGAACGTGGCAGACGGCCGCTCAATGGCGTGGTACTGCTCTTTCAGGTCGTTGCTCGAGGAATTGAGGAAGTAGGCCCCGGTGTCGAGGTTGTAGCTGCCCCACATCACCTGCGCAGTCAGGGCCGGCATGTCCGGCGCCAGCAGGGTCAGGCTGTACATCTGCCGGCCCAGACGGCCCTGTGCGTCATAGCCGTCAACCAGCAGTACCTGCCAGGAGTCCTCGTCAACGTAGTAGGTGCGGCGCGGCACCACGTGGCGCTTACCCGACTTGAGCGTGGCCTCGACCACCCACACACGGTGCTTCTCCCAGCGCACCAGATCCGGGTTGAGAAAGCGCGGCTGAACCAGATCATCGCTCTTGGCCAGCCCGGCTCGATTGTTGTTGTAAGGCACCAGCAGTTCTTTCTTGCCCACCAGCTTGAGGTCGTAGCGATCGGTCGGGCCGAAGATCATGAAGGCCTCGTCGAACAGGCCAACGCCGGAGGTGACGAAGTCCGGGGTGTCGTAGGCGATGTTCGGCGCACGGCGCACGCGGCGCTGGCCGACCAGGTATTGCCAGGCGGCACGGGCGGTGGGGTCGACGTCCCAGTGTGTCATCAGGCCCTCACCAGCTTTGGACGACGGCAGCTCGGTGTACAGCTTGCCCCACTGGTACTTGCCACCGAAGCTCTCCAGGTTGCCCTCCTCGAAGTAGTACGGGAACTGGTAGCTGAACTTGGCACGGGTGGCCTGCACCTTCTTGCCGCCAGCGGTCATCAGCCAGGTGTCGAACGGCGCGCTGATGGTGTCGCCACCCTGCCAGGACAGGCGGTAGTTCCACAGCACCTCGGCACCGTTCTGCGGAATCGGGAACGGAATGCCGCCGTAGGCGCCACTGACCTTCTCGGTCGGCACATCAACCTGGGCACGGGTGGCGTTGGCGAAGGTGTTGTCGTACACCCACTGCGGTGCGGCGGCGCTGCGATGGGTCGGATACACGTCCAGGCGGTAGTCCGGGTACTTGTTCAGCAGCACCTTGGTGCCTTCGGCCAATTGCTCGCCGTACTGGCCCATATTGGCGGCAGTGATGCTGTACAGCGGCTTCTCGCCAGCAAAGGGATCGGCGCGTTTGTCGCCACGTTTATAGCCGGCCGGCACCTGGGTGTAACCGCCGTCCCAGGCCGGGATGCTGCCGTCGGCATTGCCGGCGCGCTCGGCGCCCATGGGGGTCAGGTCAGTCTTCAAGCGCGCGGCCTGATCAGGGCTAACGGCGGCCTGTGCCAGGCCACCGGTGAGCAAGGCAAGGCTGCACAGGGTCATCATCAGGTTCTTGTTAAACATAGTCATTGCACCTGTTGTTCTTAGAAAGTGGTCTTCAGGTAAAGCGAGACGAAGTCGCGATCAGCCAGCGACTGGGCGTAGCTGAAGTTGCCGTCTTCACGCAGGCCGGCCTCCGGGGCGCCGAAGAAGTTCACGTAGTTCAGGCCCATCTCCCAGCGCTGCAGGTAGGTGGCTTTGAGGCCCACACTCCAGTCGCCGGCATGGGTGTTGCCGAAGCCGGACTTGCTCACCGCAGAAGAGCGGCCATCGAGCACCACGCCAAAACCCATCGGCACGCTCAGGTCGAGGCCATCGGCGATCTGGAAGTAAGCAGGCTCGGCCAGCACGCGCAGTGCGGTGGCATCGCGGGTGGTGTTGCTGTCCAGCGCGGCGCGGTTGTCGGTGACGCTCAGCGTGCGGTTCCACGCCAGTTCGGCGAGGATCGAACCACCGTCCCACAGCGCCGACGGCGACAGCAGGTAGATGGTCGAGAGGTTGACGTGCGCGGTGCGGCCCTTGGCGTAACGCGCCTCACCGTCGTTATCCGCCGCCTGGCCCGGTGCGATCACCTGCAGGTTGCTGACCAGCGGCGCGTTCCAGCGCAACGAGGCCTCACCGGCGAAGTTGAAGTCGCCATAGGCGGTGGAGAAGCTGGCACCAACGGTCTTGATGTCCTCGGCGAACACCTGGCGGTAGCTGGAGAGCACCGGCGACGGCCCGGCGGTGTTGACGTAGCCGTACAGGCCGCTGGGCGCCTTGTCGTGGTATTGCGCGGCGTACAGGCCCAGCTCCAGTTCGGTGTCCTCGGGCTTGAAGCGCAGTTGCACGCCGCCCTGGCCGCTGTACTTGGCCTCGATGTCACTGGCATGCAGGGTCAGGCCACCGGTGACATCGGTAATGGATCCGGAACCTTCGCCGATCAGGTCGTTATCACTCAGGTAGCTGCCCGCACCTGGCAGGCTGGAGCGCTCCCATTCGAACTGGTAGTAGGCGCCCACCGACAGTCGTGGCGTGAGCTGCAACTGCCCGGAAACCTGGTTGACCGGGCGCAGGATCTCCTTGAACTGGGTGCCTGGCACGCTGAGCAGCTTGACCACATCGGTCGGCCCCTGCGCCGCGCCGATACCGTTGGCGCCGTAAAACAGGCTTTCGCCGTAGACCAGGCTGTGGCGGCCGAGACGCAGCACGCCCTGCGAGCTTTCCCCCAGCTCGCCGCGCAGGTAGACGAAGGCGTCCAGCAGCTCGGCATCACGCCCGTGCAGGTCGCGGGTCTTGGACAGAAAGTGCGGCTGCTCGCGGCTGTCGGTGTCCTCGTTGTAAACGTGGTCGTACCAGGCCGCGCCGCTGAGGCGCAGGCCGTAGTTGCGATGGCTCAGATCCATCTCGGAGAGGATGTCGAGGCGGTTGGAAACCAGCCCACGGCTGAAATTCTTGTCGCCCTGGCTCTGGATCGAGGGAAACAGTCCGTTTGCCGTGGGCGCATTGGTTAGCCGGTCATCGGCGCGGTTGAGGCGCCAGGCCTGGCTGTACTTGAGGGTGTTGTCCCAGCGCATTTGCCAGTCGCTGTCGCCCAGATCGATCTGCGCGGCCATGGCCGGCGCGCTGCTGGCCAGGCTCACGACCAGGGCCAGCGAGCGAACGCGGGTATTCGCTTGTGTGTGCTTCATGTCGTTCCTCATTGTTCTTGTTGTACGGACTCAGTGACTGCCGCCAGGGCAGCCGGTATCAGCGGGGGTTCACTCCCGAAGGTTCAGAGGTAAGTGGATGCCAGGCCGCCATCGACCGGCAGGTTGACGCCGTTGATCCAACGCGACTCCTCGGCACAGAGGAAGGCGATCACCGCTGCCACCTCGTCGGCATAAGCCGGGCGCTTCATGCGGTGGGCGTCAGCTTCGGTGCGCTGGCTGCCGAGCATGGCCACGAAGTCGCCAAGGATCGGCGTGAACACCGGCCCCGGCGCCACGCTGTTCATGCGCACCGAATGGGCCATGAACCAGGGCTGCGCCTGGGTGATGCTCCAGACGATCAGCGCCTCCTTGAAGTACTGGTAGCAGGTCTGTGGTGGCACCGGGTTGGCCGCCAGCCAGGCTTCGCCGGCGGCGAAGTCTTCAGTGGCCGCCAGCGCCTTGTGCTGCTCCAGGCGCTCGGGCCACTGCGCGCCGAGGATCGAGGCAACGTTGACGATGCTGCCGCCAGACGCGATGCGCGGCAGCAGCGCCTCGGTCAGGTGGCGCAGGCCGAGGTAGTTGACCCGCGCCAGCAAATGCGGGTTGGCCGTCCCGGGCACGCCGGCGATGTTGCACAGCCCGTCGAGCTGCGCCGGGAGCTGGGCCACGGCCTGGTCGATGCGCGCCGGGCTTTCCAGATCGATCTCGACGAAGCCGTCGAGGCTCATGTGCGGTTCGCTGCGATCCAGGCCGATCACCCGCGCACCGTGAAAACGCAGCAGGCGGGCGGTCTCGGCGCCGATACCGGAGGCGACACCGGTTACTGCCAGGATCTTGCCTTGCAGGTTCATATTTCGCGTCCTCTTGTTCTTGTTGTGTTCGCAAAAAGGCTCGGTCAGAAGGGATAGCGCGGCGGCGTGTCCTTGACCGTCACCCACTGCCACTGGGTGTATTCGTCCCAGTCCGCCGGGCCGCCGACGCTGCCGCCGTTGCCGGAATTGCCGCGCCCGCCGAAGGGGTTGATGCACTCGTCGGCGACGGTCTGGTCGTTGATGTGCAGCAGGCCGCAATGCAGGCGCTCGCCGATGGCCATGGCGCGCCCGAGCGAGGGTGAGATCACCGCAGCGGACAGCCCGTATTCGCTGGCGTTGGCCAGCTCGACCGCCTCGTCGTCGTCCTCGAAAGGCACCACGCAGGCCACCGGGCCGAAGATTTCCTCATCGAAGGCACGCATGCCCGGGCATACCCCGGAGAGCACGCTGGGCTTGTAGAACAGGCCCTCGTACGGGCCGCCCACCTCCAGGCGCGCACCGGCCGCGACGCTGTCGTCGACGATCTGGCTGACCCGCGCCAGCTGGCGCTCGTTGATCAGCGGGCCAAGGTGCGCTTCGCCGCGGGCGGCGTTGCCCACCGTCAGCGCGCGCGCCTTGTCCACCAGCAAACGGGTCAGCTCCTCGGCAATCGAGGCGTGGGCGAGGATGCGCCCGGTGGCCATGCATATCTGCCCCTGGTGCAGCCAGGCACCCCAGGCGGCGTTGCTGGCGGCCAGCTGCAGGTCGGCGTCCTCCAGCACGATCAGCGAATTCTTGCCGCCCAGCTCCAGCGCCACCTTTTTCAGCGTGCGCCCGGCGGTCTCGGCCACCTTGCGCCCGGCAGCGGTGGAACCGGTGAAGGCGATCATTTTCACCTGCGGGTTCTCGCACAGCGCCACACCGGCCTCGGCATGCCCCGGCAACACCTGCAGCAGGCCCGAAGGCAGGCCAGCCGTCTCGAACAGGCGAGCGATGAGGAAACCGCCGCTGACCGGCGTTTGCGGATCGGGCTTGAGCACCACCGCATTGCCCGCTGCCAACGCCGGCGCCACCGACCGCAGGGACAACACCAGCGGGAAGTTGAATGGGGAGATCACCCCGACCACGCCATGCGGCACGCGCCGCGCATAGGACAGGCACCCGGCCTCGCTCGGCAGCACCAGGCCGTGCCCCTGCGAAAGCATCGCGGCTGCCTGATGCAGCAGCACGATGGCCTCGCGCACCTCATGGCTGCCCTTGAGCACACTGCCGCCGGTTTCCCGCGCCACGAACAGCGCCAGCTCGTCGAAGTGCGCTTCAGCCTGATCGGCGGCGCGGCGGAAGATCAGCGCCTTGTCGCGTGGCCCCAGCGCGCTCCAGGCTGGCTGCGCCTTGCTCGCCGCTGCGCAGGCGATGCGCATGTCCTCGGCATTGGCCAACCCGGTAGTGGTCAGTTGGGTGTTGGTCGCCGGTTCGCGCACCGGGTTGACGCCACCGAGCGGGCTGATCCAGCCGCCATTGAAAATCTTCTCGCGCCACTGCGCTTCACGCAGGAAACCGGCCTCTTTGACTGCGGACATATCGCACTCCGATGTTCTTGTACTTGTGGAGGGCGGCACCCGCTGCTTCGCTCACGAGACCTGCCCTGCCAGCACTAGAGCAAGCGCTGTGCCCACTCCTTCAGAAGCTCGATGAAGAGGCTCTATTCCGGCCATTTCAGCCGTTTCACGAACAAACCAAGCACGCTTGCGGCGCAGCGACGATTACGCAAATGATCAAAGTTATGCTAATTAACTTTTTACCCATTGATCATTTGATGAAGCGAGGCGTTGCCCCATGGAGATGCCCAAGCACCTGTTCAGTGACTTCGCCCAGGGCAAAGATCCAAGCCCGTTGCGCGGCGACAGCTCGCTGCTGCAGCAGGATCAGTCGCCAACCACGGCGGAACTGGCCGAGTGCCTGTTCTTTTCACCCGGTGACGGACGCATCTGGCTCAACGACCAGCGCATGCTGCTGATGCACGGCTCCTCGTTCGGCGCGTTGCGCCGCGAATTCATCGACAGCCTCGGCCTGGAGCGCGCACGTGGGCTGTTCACCCGTACCGGCTACCAGTCCGGTGCGCGCGACGCGCAGCTGATCCGCACGCGCTGGCCGCAGGCCGACCGCACCGCCGTGTTCTTCGCCGGCACCCGTCTGCACACCCTCGAAGGCATGACCAAGGTGGAGCCGTTGCACTTCAAGTTCGACGCCGATGTCGGCCTCTATGAAGGCGAGTTCCTCTGGCACCACTCCTGCGAGGCGGACGAGCATATCGCCGCCTACGGCATCGGCCAGGACTCGGCCTGCTGGACCGAGATCGGCTACGCCACCGGCTATGTCAGCGGCCTGTTCGGGCGTCTGGTGATCTTCCGCGAGGTGGAGTGCCGGGCCATGGGCCACAAGGTCTGCCGGGTGATCGGCAAGACCGCCGAGCAATGGGGTGACGTCAGTGCCGACCTCGCCCTGCTCTATGCCACCCCCAACCCGACGCCGCCCGCCGCCCAGGCGACGGCGCCGCTACGCCCCTTCAGCAGCGAGCCCGGCGAACTGATCCCGATTGGTGTCAGCGCCGCCTTCAACGCTGCCCGCCACGCCCTGCAACGGGTGGCGCCAACACCGGCGACAGTACTGATCGGCGGCGAGTCAGGCGCCGGCAAGGAACTCTTCGCCCGCGAGCTGCACCGCCTCAGCCCCCGACGCGAACAGCCCTTCGTCGCACTCAACTGCGCCGCCATACCCGACAACCTGATCGAGGCCGAACTGTTCGGCGTCGAGCGCGGCGCCTTCACTGGTGCCAGCCATTCACGCCCAGGGCGCTTCGAGCGCGCCCATGGCGGCACCCTGTTCCTCGACGAAATCGCCTGCCTCAGCCTGCCCGGCCAGGGCAAATTGCTGCGCGCCCTGCAGGAACGCGAAGTCGAGCGCGTCGGCGGCGGCCAGCCGATCAAGGTAGACGTGCGCGTGGTCGCAGCGACCAACGTCGATCTGCGCCAGGAGGTGCAGGCCGGGCGCTTTCGCGAAGACCTGTTCTACCGCCTCAACGTCTACCCCATCAGCCTGCCGCCGCTGCGCGAACGGCGCGACGACATCCCGCTGCTGGTGGATGCCTTCCTCAGCCGCTATTGCCGCGAATACCAGCGCACTCCCGCCGGGCTGACCATGCGCGCGCTCAAGGCCCTGCTGCTGTACGACTTCCCGGGCAACGTGCGGGAACTGCAGAACCTGATCGAGCGTGGCCTGATCGCCAGCGACGAGGGCCGCCCCATCGACCTCATCCACCTCTTCCACAACGAACCGCTGCCACCGCAGCTCTACTCGCTAAGCCAGAGCGGCACCCTCTCCAGCAACACGGACAGCAACGCCAGCGGCCCGGACAACCTGCTCGAACAGCTCCAGCGGCTAGATATCGAGCCTGACATCCAGCACCTGGAACGGCGCCTGCTCGACGACGCCCTGAACAAGGCAGAAGGCAACCTGGCCGCCGCCGCACGCCTGCTCGGCCTGACCCGCGCGCAGTTCGCCTATCGCCTGAAAAAACACGGCCCAGCCGATCAGTAGCCCAATTAGCGCTGGCATCTCGCCTTGCGAGACTGCAAGATAATTAACTTACTTAACTTAAAGCGTGATCAATTCGGACAACATGGCCAAAATTCCCGAACTCAGCGACCGCCCCCTGGATCCAGCGCTTCTCGACCTGGCGTTGGATGGTTACCTCGGCTACGTGCTTCGACGCGCACAGATGAAGGTATTTCAGCACCTGTCGGCGCGCCTGGAACCGTTCGACCTGCGCCCCGCGCAATTCACTGCCCTGATGATCATCGAACAGCATCCGGGCCTGATGCAGGCCGACCTTGCCCGCGCGCTGGCCATCGAACCGCCGCAAGCAGTGGTGCTGGTCAACAAGTTGGAAAAACTAGGCCTGGCCATGCGCGTGCGCTGCAAGCCGGACAAACGCTCCTACGGCATTTTCCTGAGCAAGTCAGGCGAGGCCCAGCTCAAGGAGCTCAAGGAAATAGCACAGCAGAGCGATGTCGACTCGACCCGCTCACTTGACCAGCAAGAGCGCGGACAACTGATCGCGCTGCTGCGCAAGCTCTATCGCGACAACCGCTGAAATATTGATCACTGCAGCCCTCGGGAACGCAAGCGGGTTGAGCAATCCGGGCTTTCTGCCTTCGTCGCGTCGATACGAGAACGAGCTCAACAAGTGTCGCAAGACACACCGCTTGGCAACTGTACACGCCAGAAACTTCTCCCCCAGCCACGCCCATGCCGTCGAGCGGCACGCCGGGTACGCCTATGTACAGCACAGATCAGCGGGGCTGGCAGCTCTACCCCGCGTAAAGCAATCATGAAGGAAGACAGGAAGGCTCAGCTGGACCACGAAAACGGCAGCATCACCTGTCACTATTCGGCCGCCGAGTTGGGCAAACTGATCGATGAAGCCAACAGGATTTCGGCTACCGACTCGCGCACCAGCCCTGACAGTTTTGAAGAGGATGGCAGGCTGAAGAAAGTCCCGCCAAAAGTCTCTGACACAAAAAAGCCTGGTCATCACTGACCAGGCTCTAATGTAGGGATTTTTTGGTCGGGACGGAGTGATTCGAACACTCTACCCCTTGCACCCCATACAGGTAATTACCCGTCCGAGCAGATACAACCAAATTCAAAGCAACCCCGCACAACCCTTGATATTACTGGCTTACAGCTAATTTCTCGTCCAAAATAGCCCTATTCGATTCGAAGAAAGCCGATCTCAATTGGCAACGAATTGGCAACCAGACAATCTCAATTGGCAACCAATTGGCAACGGGAAAGCTGACCATATGGCCAACATTACAGACCGCCAGATGACTGGCAAACCAGGGACAAGTGACAAATGGCTGAGCGAAGTCGCCATCTGGGGACATGGCAGCCTAGTAGCTCGGATCACTCCTAGCGGAGAGCGGCTTTTCTACTTTCGCTATACCAATAGCCGCAGCGAACGCGTGACCTTCCCTATTGGTACATACAGCCGTGATGGCAACGAAGGCACGATGACGCTAGCCGAAGCCGGCCAACGAGCCAAAGAGCTTGCAGGGCTGCACAAGTCAGGTATCAAGGATGTAAAGGAGCATCTCGAAGCTGAGGAGGCTGCCCGAATTGCAGCTCGCGATGCCGAGCTTGCAAGAATCGCCGCTGAGAAAGCGGCCATCGAAGCAGCAAATGCTCGACTTGCTGCCAGGAAAACCGTCAATGACCTATTTGACCACTGGGCAAAGGTAGACCTGATTAACCTCAAGGATGGCGGCGATGAGGTTCGCCGGATGTTCAATAAGGACGTCCTACCCTTTCTGGGCGAACTACCTCTCGACGAAGTAAAAAAAGGCCACATCACAGAAGTGACCGATGCGCTGCTTGCCCGCGGCGTTAACCGGATGGCCAAAATGATCTTCAGTCTTATGCGCCAAATGTTCAGGTTCGCCGTGGATCGCGATTTGATTGAGCACGACCCAACAGCGAGCATCCGCAAAGCAAAAATTGGCGGCAAGGATACAGAGCGCGACAGAGTTCTTAGTGAGGATGAAATCCGAACACTGGCCAAGCTAGCACCAGAGGCCGGACTGCTTCCATCAACCGAAGCAGCAATCTGGATAGCCCTATCAACCTGTTGTCGTATAGGAGAACTGATGAACGCGCGCTGGGAGAATATCGACCTGAAAGCAGGCACCTGGCTCATTCCTAGTGAAGACAGCAAGAATGGAAAGGCGCACACCGTGACTCTATCCGAATTTGCAATCGAGCAATTCGAACGCATCAAGGTCATCAGCAGCAAAAGCGAGTGGTGCTACCCCAACACCAAAGACACTGGGCCAGTCTGCTCCAAAACTGTTACAAAGCAGCTTGGTGACAGACAGCGCAAACCAGATCAAGGGACCATGAGCAATCGCAGTGCCAAAGCCCAAGCTCTCTTATTAAAAGGCGGGAAGTGGACCCCACATGACCTGAGGAGAACCGGCGCTACTATCATGACTGCCCTTGGAGTTCTACCAGAGGTAGCTGAGCGCTGCTTGAATCACACTGAAGAAAATAGAATTAAACGAACATACCAACGACATAGCTATTCTAAAGAGATGTCTGAGGCATGGAAAACACTTGGCAAAAAACTAGAGTTACTCACCAAGGACGAGCCACTCAATGAAGAACCAAACAAAGATTGAAGCAGATAAAAATACACTTGAATCGCTATTCAAAAAAACCATTAGCACCATTAAGAGCAATACAGAAGCAGTATTAAAATACTCCGAGTCCGACATAAATCTTGAGGAAATAATTGAAAAACAAAGAAAGACCTTAACAGAGAGCGAAATCGAGGAGGCCATAATTAATAAAGACTTCACAAGAATAGTAACATCTAACCTTAACGAAAGAGTCAACTGCAACATCTACTTGATAGCACTTCACATCTTAAAAATAGAATATAATTTACCAAAAGAAGACTACATAAATGCTTGGTTTTCTCAGCGCCGCGCAATTGAAGCCCAAGGTTACTTAGAAGGGGTATATGATAAAATCATCGCCAACAGAAGTAGTAAAGCGAAGCTAGGCGGCGAAGCAAAATCAATATACTACAAGAAACTGATAGCACTAATCGACGAGCACATTGCCAACACCCCAAAAGGGAACAGAACTAATGCCGAATACGCCGAAAATATAACAAGCGCACTCCTCAACATCGAAGACAACAAACAATATCTCGGCAAGAGAGAAAAAGATGACATAACTCAAATTATTCTAGACAAAATAATCGAAAAGCAAAAACAATAATTTCAAATATTGGATTTTGGTGGTGCTAACCTTCCAAAAGCTGACACCACCACGACTATCAATCATTAAGTCTTACTACCATTCGCCCCAGACGGCGCTCATGAATAATTATTTTTTTAGCCGATACAAGATAATCTAAAATCGGCGAAAGTACTTCCTTTTTTCTCATTCTATTCGGACCATATTGAAGTAAGTCATTTTTATCGATTTCACGCCCCCTTACACGCTTTCTTGTTACGAGCCACTGATACAACTCATCAGCATCAACTTCAATTTGAACAGGAGGAACAAAAATCTTTTTGAACTCATCAGCAAACCAACAGCATAGAGAAACAGAAAACTCAAGGATCTCAATTGGGATATCTCCCTCCTCACCCTCAAAAAAGTGAAGCAATGCAGCAACCCTGGCAATATTATCAGCTAGCTTAGAGGCAAAATCGGGCATTCTTTCAAATCGCCCCCCTTCACGCATCCCAACCTCAATCTCGTTGAAAACTTTCATCCACAGTGCAGATGCTGCAGGGGTAAACTTAATTCTCTCTCGACAGCTTGTAGCCTGCGCCTGAAACCGAGCATTACGCTCCAGCAGTTCGGATACCCTTACGTTAAACTCAGTAGTTCTCTGCCAAGAACTACTGAAGCTTTCCATAACCCTAGTCCCCCTTATCGAATCAGGCTTACAAATTAAAAATCTAGCCCAAAGTCCAGCTCCGCGCGACAACTCACCTTTACGCGACAAATAGTCAATGAAGTTCTTCTCCTGCACCATTAGCGATACAGTTAATCGCGCCTCATCAAGTCGATAACTTTCTGAAGAGGTACGATCCACAGCAATTACTCCGCCGCTCCAGATTGTATTTAATTTCGGAAAATCCCTAAAGGTACGACCATTCAAAATACCTGATGCCTCATCGGAGATAAGCCCTGCGGTTGGCAGCCCCTCATACATGCCCAGAAACAAGGCTTGCGGCGTAGTGTCGTCATACAGCATTCGAAACCGCCTGGGCTTTTCAGGCTTATTATTCTCATGCTCCATTATTTTACTTTCGATACTGCTGGTATCAAAATCATCACGATAAGCTTTACTGATAGATTTTAGTAACTCCTTCTTCCCCTGCTCCCATATTGCCAACCCAGCCTTCCACCGAACCATATCACGCTTATATTCATCATCTCTTCCTACTTCAAAAGACCTCACACTTTTTAACAGCGCATCCTGAGCCGTAGATTTACGATCACCAGAATCAGCAATGGTCGCCAGCATTAAAGATACTGGCACCACCTGATTATTTGGCTTCAGCACATCAATTAGCCCCTGAGAAACTAATGATATTGCTGTCAGTGCCCCAGAAATCACAAGCGACCTGGGCGCCTTGATGTTTACTTCTACTTCATCTACTGCTGCCGCAAAAATTGGCGCAGGAATAAATAAAGGATATTCACAACCAGGCTCAGGAAGCGCACTTTGATTAGCCATTACTGCCCTCGCATTAAATCTTGATGACTTTAAAGTGGGAGAGCTACTCTCCCCCACCTCCCCGATCACAACTTTTTAATCCTTGAACCACCTCTCTTGAGCTAACCCATTGCTGCATCTCACATGACAACCACCCCACTGAATTACCACCCAACCTTCTTGGTCGTGGAAAATCCTTATCGTATCGTGGCGATAGGCTATTTATTCGATCATAAATTGTTGAGCGTGATAGCCCTGTCATTTTCACAACATCTTTAACCCTAATAATTCGCACTTCAGAATCGACACCTAATTCTGGGCTCATACTTTCCTCCAAACATTTAAAGAGCATTCGAGCGATTTCTGGCAACGCGACTGTGCAGACGGCCTGCTCTCAAAACGCGTGCCTTCGCTTGCGTCGTCACTCTACGAATGCCTGCTCCAGCATTCATCGCGTCTGCTTAATTTTTTTTTTTACTACGAGCAGGCGCACGTATAGGTGCCGGCAATGACTTGCCCCTCAGGATTGCCGGCATGAAGACACGGCTAGCCGCTATTTCCGCTACTCGTAGCGGAAATAGCGGGCTTTGGTCTCAATCGAATGAAATTTCAGTCACACATCACCGCAATGACATCCCCACCCTGGAGTCTTCAACCATGTCATTGCACTGCCCGAGCTGCGGCTCTCCTCAGGTCTCCACGCACCTCACCGCCATGCGGATTGCTGCCTTCATCGGCATGCTGGGCGGTGCGCTGCGTGGTGCCGGCACCATCCTGCTCACTGGCCCAGCAGTTACCAGTAGCACCCTAGCCAAGCCTCCTAATGTCAACCTCAACGCCCTGTCATCGGCCATTCTCAGCGGCCTGGTTGGCGCTGCTGGTGGTTGTGCGATGGGCGCTCAGCTTGGTGAAAAACTCGACCGTCATGTGCTAGCACACAACGTCTGCTTGAGCTGCGGTCACCGCTTCAATCAGCCGGTCTGATCAGGCCGCCCTTCACTCTCACTCATCCCTGATTGCCGGTGCTGCGCCATGCGCGGCGCTTTATGCCGGCTACTGCTCAAAGGAAATTCATCATGGCTCATCAAATCGAACAAATGGCCTACGTTGGCGCTACTCCGTGGCACGGCTTGGGCAACAACCTGCCTCGCAAGCAACCTATCGAGGTCTGGCAGCGTGAAGCCGGCATGGACTGGCAAATCATGGAAAGCCCCGTGCACTTCAAGTCCGATGCAGTCGGGCACCTGGGCGCGATCCATTCCTTCCCGGAGCAGAAGGTGCTCTACCGCTCCGATACCAAGGCTCCGTTATCGGTCGTCTCCAACCGCTATCACACCGTGCAACCGCGCGAGGTGCTGGAGTTCTATCGCGATCTGACAGAGGTCTCCGGTTATGAGCTGGAAACGGCTGGCGTGCTCAAGGGTGGTCGCAAGTTCTGGGCGCTGGCGCGTACCGGACAAGGCACGTCGATCAAAGGAAACGATCAGGTGAACGGTTATTTGCTGCTGGCGACTTCTTGTGACGGCACCCTGGCGACTACGGCAACACCGACTACCGTGCGCGTGGTGTGCAACAACACCCTGACCGTCGCCTTGGATGGCACCAGCCGTGCAATCAAGGTGCCGCACAACACCCGCTTCGATCCCAAGGTGGTGAAGAAGCAGCTCGGCATCGCCGTTTCGCAATGGGACGACTTCATGTACCGCATGCGCGCGCTGGCTGAGCGCAAAGTGCAGTGGCATGAGGCTTTGGGCTACTTCATGAATGTGCTGTGCGAGGTCAGCCCGACCGGGCAATTGCCCGAGCAGTTGCCCAACGAACGCGCTTTGCGCCGTGTGCAGGAGCTGTACGAGGGGCGTGGACGTGGCTCGGATCTGGAGTCGGCTCGCGGCACTGCCTGGGGTCTGCTCAACGCGGTGACCGAGTACGTTGACCATGAGCGTCGCGCTCGCAGCACTGAGTACCGACTCGACTCGGCCTGGTTTGGCCAAGGTGCACAGGTCAAGCAACGCGCTCTGGATGCGGCCCTGCAAATGGTCGCCTGATCTTCCCCTTTTCTACTTCATCCACTCCATAACGCCCGGTCAGTTCAGCGCTGACCGGGCGTTTTTGTGTCCGCGAGGTGAACACCATGAAAGCAACGTCATTGAATGACAGCACCAGCAAGAAACGTCCTGCCCTGCGCCTGGTCAGCACCAAGGAGCTGCCGCGCGAGGACTGGCTGCAGATCCGAAAGCAAGGCATCGGCAGTTCGGATGCAGCGGCGGCGGTCGGTCTCAACCCCTACAAATCCCAGTTGGAGCTGTGGCTGGAGAAAACCGGCCGCGACAGCAAACTGCCGAAGACCGACCCGCACGATGAGGAAAGCCCGGCTTACTGGGGCAACGTGCTGGAGCCCATCGTGGCCTGGCATTACAGCAAGCGCACGAAGCACAAGGTACGTCGCATCAACGCCGTACTGCAGCATCCCAATCCGGATTTGCCCTGGATGCTGGCCAACATTGATCGCGAAGTGATTGGTACAGATGAAGTGCAGATCCTCGAATGCAAGACAGCCGGCATAAACGGAGCACGCCCCTGGAAAGAAGGCGTACCCGAATATGTGCAGTTGCAGGTGATGCACCAGCTCGCCGTCACCGGTAAGCAGGCGGCCGATGTGGCGGTGTTGCTCGGTGGTCAGACGCTGGAGATCCATCGCATCGAGCGGGATGAGCAGATGATCGCTCGCCTGATCGAGTTGGAGCGCCGTTTCTGGCAGTACGTCGAAACGGATACCCCACCACCTGCCGATGGCAGTGCCTCGGCCGAGCTGGCGCTGCGTTGCCTGTATCCGCAGGACAACGGCCAGGTCGTCGACTTCAGCGGCAATGCCGGCCTGGTGGCTGCCTTCCTGGAGCTGAAGGCTGTGCGTCAATCGATCTCCGAGAAAGAAAAGCGCGAAGCCGAGCTCAAGCAGATGCTGCAGCAAGCAATGGGTGAGTCCACCCGTGCCGAGTTCTCCAGCGGCTACGTGAGCTGGCGCAAAGCCAAAGACAGCACCGTGCTCGATGTCGAGCGCCTGCTTCAGGAAAAGCCTTACCTGCAGGCCCGCTATCCGAAACTCAAAGAAGGTAGTCGGCGTTTTCTGATCGGCTGATCACCCTCTTCAACTCAATCCCTCCCCCCTTGGCCAGTCCATGCAGTTCACGCTGCTGGCTGGCCTTTTTTATTTCAAGGAGCGCAATCATGCTCAAAGGTCTAGCAATTACCCCGCCCGTACTCGGGCGCATCTCCATCGGCAAGGTCGTCGAGAAGAACGGCAAGCGCCTGCCCGAGAAAGACGACCAATTCACCATCACCTCGCAGGTACAAGGCAAAGACGGCTGGCTTCTGCATCCGCTCAATGACGAGCTGCGCCAAGGCAAAGACGACAAGCTGCGCAGCATCCCAGTGCGCTTGTTGTTCAACGAGCCTGAGTTGAATTTCCGCGCTGATTACACCCTGTTTGATCGGCAGAACGGTCGACCGGTCTGTGTCGGCAACGGTGAAACCTGCAAGCGTATCGGTAAGGACGGCGTTCAATCGCTGCCCTGCCCGTCACCCGATGCCTGCCCGCTGGCCAAGGGCAACGCCTGCAAGCCCTACGGACGAATGAACGTGGTGATCGGTGATGAGGATGCCCTGGGCAGCTTCGTGTTTCGCACCACGGGCTTCAACAGCATCCGCACGCTGATTGCCCGACTGCAGTACTTCCGGGCCATATCAGGTGATCGTCTGGCGTGCCTGCCGCTAGAGCTGCGTCTACGTGGCAAATCCACCCGGCAGAGCCATGGCACGCCGATCTTCTACGTCGATCTGACGCTGCGCAGCGGCATGACCGTGGAGCAAGCGTTACTCACTGCGCGTGAGTTGGATGAGGCGCGTCAGGCGGCTGGTTTTGATCAAGCCGAACTGGATGCCACCGCGCGTGTCGGTCTGGGCAACGGCATCTTCGAGGATGACGGCGAGGACAGCAGCGCCATTGCTGAAGAGTTCTTTCCGGACGGTCAGCCCGCCACGTCGAAACCCGACAGCACCGTTCACACCCAGTCGCTCGCCGAGAAACTCGAAGCCCAATCCCAACAGCTCGAACCTTCTGCCTAACCACGGGCGGGCCGAATCGGCTCGCCATCCGGAGACAGACCATGAAATTTCACAAGCTCAGAGCCGGTGAAGTCGCCGGCAGCTACCTGGTGGACTCGCCCGTCAGCGAGACCGACATCCTGCGTATGGCCCAGCAGTTGGCCACTCACCGACTGAGTAAGGGCCGCGCGCTCACCGATCCACACAAAGTCAGGGAGCACCTGCAAGTGCTGCTGCAGGATCTGCCGCACGAAGTCTTCGCGGTGCTACTGCTCGACAGCAAACACCGCGTGATCCGTTTCGAGGAGCTGTTTCGCGGCACCCTCGACGCAGCCAGCGTCTATCCGCGTGAAGTGATCAAAACAGTGCTCGCGCAAAACGCCGCGGCTGTGATCCTGGTGCACAACCATCCTTCCGGCGATCCCTCTCCCAGCCAGGCAGATATACGCCTGACGCAAACACTCAAAAACGCCCTGGCCATGGTCGGCACCACCACGCTGGATCACTTCATCGTGGGGTCAGAAGGCATCGTGTCGCTGGCTGAACAGGGCTTGCTCTAACCACCCTTTGCTGCGGGCACCATCACGCCCCGAGGAGCGATCATGTCCACACGCTGCTTGATCTGTGAATCATCCGCTGTGTTGTCCAACGAAGCGGTCGGCACGCTGGTTATGCTGGCCAGCGTCATAGGCGGTTTTATGAATGCGGCACGGCGACCTTCCGCCCCAGAGGCTGCATCATCTGGAGTGGAACCGATCAACCTGGAACAGGTGCTGGAATTTGTGACGGAAGGGATTGAACTGGCTCAGCGGCAATGGGCTGAGAACCAGCCCTTTCTGCAAGACGCCCGGCGCTTTCAGTTCATGCAACACGACTGTCTGTGCCTGCGTTGCGGGGCACTGTTCAACCGGGCGCCCGAACCTGAACTCAATCCTGGCTCAGGCGTTGGGTGAGACGCTCGATCATCTCCAGCACCAGCTGACGATCTGCTGGTGTGAGCTGGTTTAGCATCTGGCTGATACGCACGGCCTGGTCTTCAGGACGGTGGCTGGCTTGGGTCAGAAGATCCGCAGCCTCACAGCCAAATATCTCGGCGAACTGCATCAGGCGCTCGATGTTCGGCATCACGATGCCTCGCTCGATACGCGACACCGCTTCACCACCAATCCCCAGCCGCTCGGCGACCTGCTCTTGAGTCAGTTCGCACAGCATGCGCTGCCTGGCAATCGCCAAGCCCACCACTTTGGCCAGGTTCGTTTCTTCAGACTTCGGCATACACCCTCCAGGTCAACCTGAATGGTCGAATGCCATCCTCTTGACATGAAGGGCTTCAAAGGTTGTTATCCAACCCATAGAGTCGATACGCATCCATCTAAGTCGACACTGCAAAACCCTTCATTGCGCAATAAGCGAGACCTTCACCATGACACAACTGACATTCGATGACTTGGCCACCGCCAAGTTGCCTCAACTCATCAGCCGCAAAGAGTCGTTTGAGGTCGTGGGCCTAAGCGGCAAGTTGATCGAGGCCGTTCGCCTGGTCGAAAGCAAGATCGAGGTAACTGGACTGACCTGCCGCGTGTACACCGTAGGCCGCGTTGGCCTGGCAGCCGGCAGTTTCGCAGGAGGAGTCACGGGTGCATTCGGATTGCTCTCGGCGACCAGTATTGCCGTGCACAACCTGCTGACCTTCAACCCCGACTACGAGATCGAGAAGTACCCGGTGCATAACCGGATCGTCGTTCGCTACAAGAAAAAGAAGAAGTAACCCAACCCATACCGAGTGGCCAGCCGCTCACCATACGAAGGGAGTTCGATCATGAACCTGACCACAAACCCCAAACTGATTTTCGCCCTTGCAGCCACCCTGATCACTGCCGTCACAGCGAGTAACGTCGCCACGGCCCAACAGCGTGAGGTGGACTACGTTGTTGGCGAGAACGTCTTTAGCTGCTCAACCACGAAACACAGAAGCATCGGTAGCTACGACTGCCGCCCTGCAGGGGATCGCACACCACGGATCAAGCGCCTGCCCTTCATCGACACCCAGACCGGCACCAAGACGCTGGAGGAAGTACCCGGCTCGTTGAACGTGCTCTGCGACCAATACGGCTGCGCCACGATCTCGAATCAGCCTGGGTTTCCGAAGGGCACGATGATGGGAAAAGGGGCCAACGGTTATTTCATCGTCGAATCGGGCTGGTATCTGGACTATGACAACAATGGTCACACCACGGCGTATCGCGTCGATGTCGGCCCGCAACGGGGCTATGCGCCTTACAAAGCAAGCAAGTCAAAGGATACCAATCATGGTACTGAAGCCTGCTTCGATGCCATGGTCGCGGAAATCCAAGAGGAAAATCCAAATTTCCCGATCAGCTTCGACATGATGAATGAGATGCGGACTGAGTGCGGTTTACCTCCAGAGGAATAGCTTGAGCACCCAGATAATCAAGAGTCCGCATTAATGCGGACTATTTTTTTTGGCTTAGTGCACAGAGCTGGGCCATCGAGAACATGCTTCCAGCCTAAGACTGGTGGCCTGGCTAGCCCTTGCCGCACCAGTAAGGGCAGCTGGCAGACTCATGATGCATCAGTCGTAAAACAGCCTAGGGTCAAAGCGCTTGTCGAACAGCTCGGGAAGGCTGCTCAATTCCCCATCCCACTCGCCCATCCAGTGCAAACCAAGCAGTGAGTCGTAGCGTTTCACCAGCTTTTTCTTACCTAGTTTTCCAGCAAGTGCCAGTGCCTCTGCGAGCACATTTTTGAAAATATCAGGATCGCGACCAACACCGAGATTATAGGCTGTCTGGTAATGCTCAAGCGCCTTCTCATTTTGCCTGCATAGCACCAAGAATCGAGCACGAAGCCATTCGACGATGTGATATGTCTGCCCAGCAATAGGCTCCCAAGTACGCTCAAGACGAGTGAGCATGTCCTGAACGGCTGCCGCATCGCGCGGCACATCAGGGTTGTAGAGCGCTTCGCGCAAAGCACCGTAGGGGCGGTCAGGGCCAATGCTGTACTGCCGCACATTGTCCATCGCGACCTCTCGCTTACGCCAGAAGAATGCTTCTTCAGCGTCAACAATAGTGAGTTCTGTCAGGCTGAAATGATTGGCGATCGACTTACGGTACTCGAGTGGCGTTCGAGATAACAACCGACCAGCCACGACCCACAGCTTTGGCCCCATTTCATGATCGAGGCCCAACGCCTTTAGAAGCTCAAGCGCACGATCTAAATTAGGCACAGTGGGGCCTTTCAGCCATGCATCCAGCGTGTCGCGACAGTTATCGAAGTCGATGCCGTGTTCTTTTGCTCGATGTTCGCAAATTAGGCTGTAATCCTTGCTACCTCGGGTGCATAGCGCTTTGATCACACACCCGAATGGCGCAGAGCTATTCAGAACGACAGTAGGCTTAACCAACGGCAGAACTAGGTAGACTGCATTCAAAAGCAAATAACCGCCTACTCCAAAAATTGTTGGCCAGAGGAGCTCACGCATATGCTGACGCTCAAGCAGGCCTGCATCGTGCCGTGTTACAAACCCGGCATAGAACTCAAGCCATCGGCGAGCGCCCACGAAGATCATGTTCGCTGCGTATGGATCCCCCAAATAGTCAGCCAGGCGCGCTTCCAAGCTGTAGAGAATGGTTGTTGGAATCTCGATGGGGTCCAGGCCCGGTCGTTTACGGTCATCCTTGAATGCTTTCAGATCCTCGTAAAGATTGCTGATATCTGTAGACAGCACTAGGCCGCTACGAACGGCAACTTCATAGACAATCTCGCCGATTGACGGATAGGGAGATACGGGAAGTTTCATCTGGGCACCTCTGCCAGGGGAGGCTAGCCCCCCTGGCATCCTTGGTTCACTGTTTGCGGTCTGCCTTGTCAGCAGCACTTGCAGCTCGTGAAGCAAAGCTATCCGGCGGGATGATGCCGTTATTGTCACGGGCAGTTGCCGAATAGATTCGAGCCTTGGCGTCTTGGGTCATGGGCTTGCTTACGGATTTCTTGGACATTTCAGTTTCCTGTAAAGAGTCAGTGGAGACGCTGATGCGTCAAAGGCGACTCTACGCAGGCACCGATAACAGGTCAGGGGGGCAAACTCGGAAAACTCTATTTAGAGTTTCGCCATCCCGCTTACACCAATAACTGGTCAGAGCCTATGGCCGTGACTGACACCCGTAATTTGCTGGCATCGCCCCCCAAACGTGGCATCAATCGATGGCGGCCTCAGCCTCATCTGCCACCTCTTCATACTCCATCTGGTGACGCGTCCATTCCGCAGCGACAGCCGGGTTTTCAAGGATCTGCTGTTCGATCTGCAACGTTTCACGGTACTCACGAGCCTGAGCAGCCATAGTCCATTGCGTCTGCACGCCTAACACTTCGAGTTCCTGCTTGATGTCGGTAATCCCTAGGCGGAAGAACTCTTTGCGCGGATTGACCTTGTTGACCTGCTGCCGCAGGGTAAGCGTCCGCCGAACTCACCTTGCGTGATTCAGGCAGGTACCCACTGATGCGGCAGTAGTTGGCCGATCTCACTCGCCCGCTGCGTCGGCAGTCGTGTCAGCACGTCCTTGAGATAGGCATACG
>NZ_CBDAMB010000018.1:0-81324 GCF_965197125.1 Pseudomonas spartinae | reverse complement strand
GACCTCGCGGGGTAAGACGGGCATGTTTATGCAGGTTCATCCGGGGCTCCTGGAAGGCTGTGTTGGTCGCGCTTCCAGAATTCCGGGAATGCCCCGGATGAACAACCTACTGAGAGATCACAGCTAGTCGCGCCACGCCGGTAGGGTGCGCACGGCGCGCTCCGCGTATAGCCGCCGACCGACAGTTGATCTGTGGCCTACCCCACTAACGGCACATCCGCCACATGCCCATATCCAGGTGAAAGTGATCGCGGTGGGCAGCGTTGTATTCCGGCCCCAGAGTGACGTTGAAGCTGTCACAGGCCGCCTCCTGCACCAGACGCAGAAAGTGCGCCTTGTCGCCCTGCCCCGGCCAGTCGCGTAGAACGCTGATGTGCTGGCCGTCGCGCAGCCGGAAACCGACCACATCCAGTGCATTGGCATAGGAATGCTGGCTGGGCCGCTGGCTACCGGCAATGCTGCGACAGGCGAAGCTGCCGACATGCTCGACACGACTGACTGGCTGACCGAACACCGCCTGCGCAGCCGGCTGCAAGCCATGTCGTTCGAACAGGGCGAAGCTCACCGCCAGCGGACAGGTGGCCATGAAGCTGCTGCTCAGACTGACGTTGGCGCCCTGGATGCGCACGGCGTTCTCTACCGGGCAGCCCGGGTGCGGCGTGCTGTCGGCCAGACGGGTGAAGCGCAGCCCGGACGTCGCCAGGGCACGGCCGCACAGCTCGCGGTCATCGCGCAGGCGCCAGAGCTTGAAGGAGGTCAGCAGGTTCGGCGTCTCTCGCACGTCCAGCGGCGCCCAGGGGTTGAAACGCGGGGCCACGTCCAGCCAGCCACGCCACAGCGCTACCAGCAGTGCTGCGCCCAACAACAGGGAGAGCAACAGCAACCGGCCGATTATCCGTATCAGCATATCCATGCTCCATCAGAGTAAGCCCAACTGCTCCAGTTCCGGCTCGATCTGCAGCACCGGCAGCTCGGGCAAGCCGGGCAGGCGCTGCATCAGCTGCTCATGAAAGCGTCGCGCCAGCTCCGGCGCCAGGCGGTTGTCCGAAGTATGGGCGAATACATAAGGGCGCAGGCCCTGCTCGATCCAGCCGGCGACCTTGTCCAGCCAGGGCAGCATGAAGGGGTCGTTGGCCAGCAACTCGGGGTGACCGATGAAGCGCAACTGCGGGCGCTGGCTGAACGCGGCAGGCCGAGTCGGCAGGCGCGGCTTCTTGGCTTGCGCATGCAGCACGGCGGGCTCCTGCGAGTCGCAGCTGAACAGCGCACGCGAGTCCAGGCAGATACGCTCGATGCCATGCTCGTGCAGCAGGCGATTGAGCACGCGCTCGGCATCGCCCTTGGCGAAGAACTCCGGGTGGCGCACCTCGATCGCCAGTGGCCAGTCGCCCCACTGTTCGATGAACGCCGCCAGCTCCGCCAATCGCGATGGTGCGAAGCTGGCGGGCAGTTGCAACCAGTACGGCGCCACCCGTTCGCCAAGCGGCGCCAGCAACTGGCGAAACCGTGTGACCTCATCCAGTTGCTGGCAGAGGTCTTCGCTGTGGCTGATATCTCGCGGCAACTTGGCGCAGAAACGAAAGTGCGCCGGCATCGCCAGCACCCAACGTGCCACCGTTTGCTCGCTGGGCCTGGCATAGAACGTGGTGTTGCCTTCCACCGCATTGAACACTTCGGTGTAGCGGCTGAGAAACTCGGTGGGCCGGGTGTTCTGCGGATACAAGGTGGCGCGCCAGGCAGCTTCGCTCCAGGACGGACAACCAAGGTAATAGGGAAGCGCAGCGCTCATCGACAAGTGGCGGGCCTGGCTGAGGGCGTGAAGCACGCCGTGACACGAAGTTACGCGTAGAGGTCGAGCCCGAGCACTTCCTGCGCATCGTACTCGCTGGCGTAAGCGGCGGTGGTGCTGTAGCTGGACAACGCCTGAGCAGCACGGTTGCTCAGCGTGGGCTGTTGATAACCGAGATCCTGCGAACGGGCCGGCAGGCTGTCGGTATTACTGCTGCTGGCCTGTACACGGCGAATCTGCGGTGCCTGCTCCAGCCCCTGACTGCTGGCCGGAGCGGCCGGCTGCTCACGCTGAGCCTCGACTTCCCGCTGCGCCTCACGATAGGGCGTGACCGCAGTCCCCGAACGGGGGCCGCGATCTGGCGAGTAGGAAGGTAGGTAACCGTCGATCCGCATCTAGGGCTGCTCGGTGGGCCTGGCTGAACAAGGGACAGTGCTGGCAATGTAGCGGCGGGCTGCGCCCTTGGCAAATCCCGAAGGGAACTTGGCCGCGGGCATCCGACCAATTGTCATGCCGGCGGTGCTTTCGGTGTGGCGACCTGGTCACGCAGGTACACCGGCTGCGCCTGATCGGCCGGCAGCGCCTCGCCACGTGCCCAGGCAAAACGGGCCAGGGTCAGCAGGTCTTCGGCATGCGGCAGCATGCTGCCATCCATGCTGGTCGGCCTGAGCGCGATGCGCGCGGCGAAAGTGCCCCAGCCCGTACCGGCACCGAACCAATCTTCGCCAGCACCACGCGGCGCCTCGGCCTGTTCCGGCGGCAACACCGCCTCCTGACCGAGCAGGCGCATCTCACCGGCCTCGGCGCGATAGCAGCCCCAGTAAACCTCGTCCATACGAGCGTCGATGGCGGCGGCCACCCGGGTCGCGCCCTGCTCACGCAGCGCACGCTGGGCCAGCACGGCCAGGTTGGAGACCGGCAGCACCGGCCGCTCCAGGGCAAAGGCCAGGCCCTGCACCACGCCAATGGCGATGCGCACGCCAGTGAATGCCCCCGGACCACGGCCGAAGGCGATGGCATCCAGCGCCGATGCGGCAATACCCGCCTCCCCCAGCAGTTGCTGAATCATCGGCAACAGGCGCTGCGCATGCATGCGCGGGGCGACTTCGTAATGGCTGAGCACGCGACCATCGTGCAGCAGCGCGACGGAGCAGGCTTCGGTGGCGGTATCGAGGGCCAGGAGAGTGGTCATTGCATTCGGACAGCTGAAGAAAAAGAGCCGGCATTAGACCGGCTCGACAACATTTTTTCCAGCGCCATGACGGTGCCCGGCTCGCGCCGAGCGACCGACGGGCGACCGACGGGCGCCCTTAGAGCCTGCTCAAAGTCTCGCGAGCTAGAGCAATGCAAGGCGCAACGACCAACGGGAGTAACAGCCGAAGGCTGGCCCGAAGGGTGAGCGCCAGCGAATCAAACAGGCGAGAAAGCGGAGTGTACTTTTGTACATGAGCATTACTCGCTGCGCTCGCCCTGCGGGCCGTCCTGCGGACGTTCAGTGACAAGTCACTGTCCGAGCCTGTTTTTAACGCGGCTGGGCCGACGCGCAGCAGACTTTGAACAGGCTCTTACCAGGGCTCGACCACCGGCTCGGCCTCCCAGCCTTTGAGCGGCGCCTTGGACCAGGTGCCATAGCCGGCATTGGGGAACACGATCCACTCAACGCCCCACTTGCCCGACTCTTCGGCAACGGTCTTGCGCTGCGCGTCGAGCGGCGTCTTGCGGAAACGCGCGTCGAAGTCATGCAGCGTATCGCCCAGCAACATGATGATCTGGTGATCGGCACTAACGATGGCACGGCGCTCGACCTTGGGCGGCCCCAGCAACAGCACGCTTTGCTCCGATACCTGTGGCAGGCCCAGCTTGCTCAGGGTGGCCAGGGTGTATTTCTTCTGCTCGTCGGCACGGTCGGAGATGTAGCGGATGGTCACGCCGAGCTTGTCGGCATGCTCGAGAAACTGCTTCGCGCCGGGGATCAACTCGGGCGTGCCATCACGCTCCCACGGCAGCCAGGTGTCCCACGCGTCGTACTGGTGACAGTTGGCCAGATCGCGCGCCAACAGGGCGCTGTTGTCGATCACGGTTTCATCGAGGTCAGTGACGATGGCCAGCTTCGATGGATCCTTGGCCGCCGCGACGGCCTTGTCCAGCTTCTCCGTGGCGATGTTGTAGGCCTGCAACTGCAGCGCCTGGATTTCTGCGGACTGCTGCTGAAAACGCAGCCCCATGGTGAATTCCGCCACCGCGCAATCGGGCTTGGCAGACGCAGTGTCCGCCGCCTGCACCGCGGGAGCGCTCAACAGGGCAGCAGCCAGCCCCAGCCAGATGCGGCGATGTGCTGATTTCTCGGTCATTGAATGTCCTCTTTCCTTGGGTGATGACCCATGCCGCGCGCTTGCCACGAGGCGACGTGAGCCGAAGACAGCAGCCTGATGCTAGCGTGCTTCGCCGAGGACTTCATGCCCGATGTCGACCGAAACTGGTCGATTCGGCCAGTACAAACGACAAAGGCCCGTAACGGGCCTTTGTGGGGAGCGCGACTGCCAGGCAGGGCGCTGGGTGATGCCGATCGACTCAGGACAGTGCGGCCAGGGTCTTCTCGGTAATCTGCTCGACGCTGCCTACACCCGGAATGTGGCTGTATTTCGGAGTGCCGGTCACAGCGGAAAGCTTCTGGTAGAAGTCCACCAGCGGCTTTGTCTGCGAGTGGTAGACGGACAGGCGATGACGCACGGTGTCTTCCTTGTCGTCTTCACGCTGGACCAGTTCTTCACCGCTGATGTCGTCCTTGCCTGCGACCTTCGGCGGGTTGTACTCGGTGTGGTAAACGCGGCCGGAAGCCGGGTGCACGCGACGACCGGACAGGCGCTTGACGATTTCTTCGTCGTCCACGGCGATTTCCACCACGTGATCCAGAGCGACGCCAGCATCACGCAGGGCTTCAGCCTGGGGAATGGTGCGCGGGAAACCGTCGAACAAGAAACCGTTGGCGCAATCGGCTTGAGCGATACGCTCCTTGACCAGATTGATGATCAGGTCGTCGGAGACCAGACCGCCAGCGTCCATCACGCTCTTGGCCTTCAGACCGAGCTCGGTACCAGCCTTGACCGCAGCACGCAGCATGTCGCCAGTGGAGATTTGCGGAATGCCGAATTTCTCGGTGATGTAGCGAGCCTGGGTACCTTTGCCGGCACCGGGCGCTCCCAGCAGAATCACGCGCATCGATGTGCTCCTCAAGAGTTATGTAGTAATCGGTCGGACTCGCCTCGTGGGGCCAATCTCTTAAGTGGTAGGCGGCAGCTGTAGCGGCCAAAAGGCTGATCAAGATACACAGCGCACCCCAGGCGCACAAGCCGCCAAAAGTCGGATAAAAACCCTCCTCCCGGCGGCCTGGACCTGGCATCAAGCGCCGCTTGGGCACCTGTTTTTCAGCGCACTGGCGAGCTCAGCCAGTGTTGCGAAGACCCGCCGCGATACCCGCCACGCTGACCAGCAGCGCCTGCTCCAGAGGGCTCTCCGGCGCCTGCTGGCGTTGCCGGCAGCGCGCCAGCAGCTCGGCCTGCAGCAGGTGCAACGGGTCGAGATAGGTGTTGCGTACGCTGATCGATTCCAGGGTCTCCGGACTGTGTGCGAGCAGTCGAGTCTGGCCGGTCAATTCCAGCACGGCAGCACACGCCTGCGACAATAGGTCGCGTAATTGTGCACCCAGCGGTTGCAGCCCCGATTCGACCAGACGCTCGTCATACAGCGCAGCGATGCTGGCGTCGGCCTTGGTCAGCACCATTTCCAGCATGTCGATGCGCGTGCGGAAGAACGGCCACTGCTCGCGCATCTGCTTGAGCAGCTCGGCATCCCCACCTTTGAGCGCCTGCCCCAGCGCCTGCTCCCAGCCGAGCCAGGCCGGCAGCATCAGGCGTGTCTGGGTCCAGGCGAAGATCCATGGAATGGCTCGCAGGCTTTCCACGCCGCCCTCACGCCGCTTGGCCGGGCGACTGCCCAGAGGCAAGCGCCCCAGCTCCTGCTCCGGCGTGGCCTGGCGGAAGTACTCGACGAACTGCGGATGCTCGCGCACCACACCGCGATAAGCCTTCACGCCAACATCGGCAAGACGATCCATCATCGCGCGCCAGCTCGGCTCCGGCGCCGGCGGCGGCAGTAACGTGGCTTCCAGCACTGCCGCCAGGTACAGGTTGAGATTCTGCTCGGCGATATCCGGCAGACCGAACTTGAAGCGGATCATTTCGCCCTGCTCGGTGGTGCGGAAACGCCCCGCGACCGATCCAGGAGGTTGCGAGAGGATGGCCGCATGCGCAGGGCCACCGCCACGGCCGACGGTGCCACCGCGACCGTGGAACAGCAGCAGCTCGACCTGATGCTCACGGCACAGCCGCACCAACTCCTCCTGGGCGCGGTACTGCGCCCAGGCCGCTGCGGTTGTACCGGCGTCCTTGGCCGAATCGGAATAGCCGATCATCACCTCCTGCGGGCCGTGCAAGCGCGCACGATAGCCGGACAAGCCCAGCAGCTGGTCGATCACCGGCCCGGCGTGGTCGAGATCAGCCAGGGTTTCGAAAAGTGGCACCACTCGAATCGGTCGGCGCAACCCGGCTTCTTTCAGCAGCAGTTGCACGGCCAGCACATCGGAGGCGGCGCCGGCCATGGAGATCACGTAGGAGCCCAGCGAAGCGGCTGGGGCGGCAGCCACCTCACGGCAGGTGGCGAGCACTTCGGCGGTGTCGGCCGAGGGTCGATAGTCGTCTGGCAGCAGCGGCCGGCGGTTCTCCAGTTCGCGCTGGAGGAAGCTCAGGCGCGTTTGCTCATCCCATTCGGCGTAGCGACCGAGTCCCAGGTAGTCGGTGATTTCCGACATCGCCGCCGCGTGCCGGCTGGAGTCCTGACGAACATCCAGACGCACCAGAAACAGGCCGAAGGTGGCCGCACGGCGCAGGCAATCGAGCAGCGGGCCATCGGCAATCACGCCCATGCCGCAGGCATGCAGCGATTGGTAGCACAGCTGCAGCGGCGCCAGCAGATCATGGTTGTCACGCAGCACTGCGGCACTCGGCGCCACGTCGGCACTGAGTGCCTGCTGCGCCCAACTGCGCGTTTCACGCAGGCGCTCGCGCAGCTGCTTGAGCAATGCGCGGTAGGGTTCGGCACTGTCGCCAACCTGCGCACGCAGTTCGTCACTGGCCTGCTGCATGGACAACTCGGCGGCCAGTTGGTCGATATCACGCAGATACAGGTCCGCCGCCATCCAGCGCGCCAGGAGCAGCACCTCGCGTGTCACCCGCGCGGTGACATTGGGGTTGCCGTCGCGGTCGCCGCCCATCCACGAAGCGAAGCGAATCGGCGCGGCCTCCAGCGGCAAGCGCAACCCCGTTGCGCCATGCAGACTCCGGTCGGCACGACGCAGAAACTGCGGCACGGCCTGCCACAGCGAATGCTCGATGACAGCGAAGCCCCACTTGGCCTCATCCACCGGGCTGGGCCGGCTACGACGGATTTCCTCGGTGTGCCAGGCTTCGGCGATCAACCGCTGCAGGCGCTGGGCAATGGCTTCACGCTCGGTGGGTAGCAGGTCGCTGTGATCCAGTGCCGTCAATTGCGCCGCGATGGCATCGTACTTCTGGATCAGCGTACGGCGCGCCACTTCGGTGGGGTGAGCGGTCAACACCAGCTCGATGTCCAGACGCCCCAGTTGCCGCGCCAGCTCATCTGCGCTCTGCCCGGCAGCGAGCAGACGTTCGAGCAGTTCGTCGAGCACCCGCAGCTCGAAGGGCTCGGGCTCATCCGCGCGGCGACGACGCACGCGATGCTGCTGTTCGGCGATGTTGGCCAGGTTGAGGAACTGATTGAAGGCACGCGCCACCGGCAGCAGCTCATCGTCGCCCAGATCGCCAAGGGTGCTGGTCAGTTGCTCGGCACCTGCGGCTGAACCACGACGACCGGCCTTGGCCGATTTGCGTATGCGCTCGATCTTGTCGAGAAACTCATCGCCCAGCTGGGTGCTGATGGTATGCCCGAGCAGATCGCCGAGCAGGTGCACTTCTTCACGCAGACGCGCATCGATTTCCGCCATGTCGCACTCCTTGTCCCATCCAGTGTCAACAGAGTGCCCAGCGCGCCAACTTCTTACAAGCGTGCGACGCACACCGAGGTAAGCCTGCGTGCTGGGTCTAGGCTAATTGTTGGGCGCTGCGGATTCGCCAACCGGCACCATCTGCGCCCGCCGTGAGGAGCTACGACATGAGAATTCGCGAACTGGCAAAACACTGGGAACAGAACGCCAAGGGTCACCTGACCCCGACTCGCTACCACATCCATCTGGACATCGAATCGGCTGCTCGCCTGGCGGCCCTTACCGAGATGTATCCCAAGCATCACAGCGAAGAGCTGCTCGGCGAGTTGATTGGTGCGGCGCTCGAGGAACTGGAGGCCAGCCTGCCCTACGTACGCGGCAGCAAGGTGGTGGCGCTGGACGAACAGGGCGACCCGCTGTACGAGGACATCGGTCCGACGCCACGCTTTCTGGCGCTCTCGCGCAAATACCTGCGCGAACTCAACGACATGGGCAATGAAACGAGCCATTGACGCCTTGAACGGCCTCTGACGTTCGACATATTGCTCAATCTCGGATGTTCAGGGAGACAGCGCCTCTCCCACTCAGCTCTTCACGCACCCGCGAAGGGCTCCTCCAACATCAGCGAGCGCGTCTGCGTTACGGCCTGCCTTCGCCCCACAAAAACCAGCCAAACCCTCTAAATCAGAGGACTCCATGAGCATCCCGAGCGAACGTAAAAAGCCGCTCGCAGCTCTTGCCGAATACGAAAACCTGACCAACCGGTCATCCTGAAAATCGTAAGCAGGCTGTGTTTTTTTCTGAACCATTCGAAAAAACGACCGGTCCCAACTGCAGGCCAGCGTGACATGCCGACATCGCCAAACCACTTGGTTGACGGACAACACGACAGGCCAATCACTACGGATATCGTCGTTCATAGGAGTGTTTCAAATGGAGTTAGCCGCCATGAAGACCCATACCGAAAAAGCCCCGCGCAGCCGCATGCACGGCATCAAACTGGCTGCCCTGGTGCTGGGTAGCAGCCTGGTATTGGCTGGCTGTGCTGGTAACCCGCCCAGCGAGCAATACGCAGTGACGCAATCTGCCGTGAACTCGGCGATCAGCGCCGGGGGCACCGAGTTCGCCCCAGTCGAGATGAAGGCCGCGCAGGACAAGCTCAAAGAAGCCGAGTTCGCCATGCACGATGAAGAGTACGAGAAAGCCCGTCGCCTGGCCGAGCAGGCCGAGTGGGACGCTCGACTCGCCGAGCGCAAGGCCCAGGCCGCCAAGGCCGAGCAGGCTTTGCAGGACGCCCGCCAGGGTGTTCAGGAACTGCGTGAGGAAGGCATGCGCAACGCTCAATGAGCGGCATGTCACCCACCCATTCGCTGACAGATCAAAGGATGAACGCCATGCGTAAACACGTGATGATCCCCGCCCTTCTGGCCCTGAGCGTCGGCCTGGCCGCCTGCTCGCACCAGCCCAATGCCAACCTGGAATCTGCGCGCAGCAACTTTTCCTCGCTGCAGAGCGACCCGCAGGCAAACAAGGTGGCCGCGCTGGAGACCAAGGAAGCCCAGGAATGGCTGAACAAGGCCGACAAGGCCTACATGGATAAAGAAGACGAGAAGAAGGTCGACCAACTGGCCTACCTGACCGACAAACGCGTCGAGGTCGCCAAGCAGACCATCGCTCTGCGCACTGCTGAAGCAGAACTGAAGAACTCCTCGGCTCAGCGCGCCCAGGCCCTGCTCGACGCTCGTGATGCACAGATCCGCAAGCTGCAGAACAGCCTCGATGCCAAGCAGACCGAACGCGGCACCCTGGTGACCTTCGGTGACGTTCTGTTCGACTTCAACAAGGCCGAACTCAAGAGCAGCGCACTGCCCAACGTCACGCAGCTGGCGCGCTTCCTCCAGGAGAACCCGGAGCGTCAGGTGATCGTCGAGGGCTATACCGACAGCGTCGGCTCGGCCAGCTACAACCAGAGCCTGTCAGAGCGTCGCGCCGAGTCCGTGCGCCGCGCGCTGATTCGCGCTGGCGTAGAGCCGACACGCATCGTCGCTCAGGGTTATGGCAAGGAGTATCCGGTTGCGGACAACTCCAGCGACTCCGGTCGTGCGCAGAACCGTCGCGTGGAGGTGACCATCTCCAACGACAACCAGCCGGTTGCTCCGCGCTCCTCCGCTGGCGCCTGATCGCAGCGCTGCAAAAAAGAAACCCGCCATCAGGCGGGTTTCTTTTTACGCGGGGGACGCCTGGGCATTACTGCTGCAACGCCGGGGTTTCCTGGCCCATGCAGCGCACCGCCTGTTTCTTGCTGTCGACCAGCACACCGGTCAGGCCCTTCTGCTCCAGATCGAACAGCACCAGCACGCCATCGACGCATTGCGCTTCCTGGCTGGCCGGTTTCAGCGAAACCTTGTAGTCCTCGCCGGGAATGGTCTTGAGCATGGTGAACTCGGACAACAGCAGCGCGTCTTCCGGCTTGGCGAAATGGACGTAGCCGTAGTACCAGAGCACAGCGACGGTGCCAAAGACGCTGGCGACACCCGTAAGGATCAGAGGGATAGGATTGCGTTCGGTCATTGCGGACTCTCTGTTGCGGATTCGGTCATCGGCGCCTGGCGCTCGACATAAGCCTGCGGCGCGCTGAAGAACGCCAGCAGTGACTGGCGCCAGACGGGCTCGGCAAAGGTTTGCACGTGCGGGCCACGGGTCGCCTGAAAGGCACGTGGCGGGCGCGCAGCTTGATACAAACGCTGGCCATTGGAAAGCGGCACGATCGTATCGTCAACACTGTGATAAATCAGCAGAGGCAGCCCTTCGAGTCGTTCGATGCTGTGAATCGCGCTGTCACCATCCGGCACCAGCCAGGACAGCGGCACCTGCAGCGGCCAGGTCAGCCAGGAGTTGCTCAGGGCATAACGAGCGACGTCACGATAGCTGGCCGGCGCACCATCGAGCGCCATGGCCTGCACGGCAGACCGGCGCTCGGGGTGCTCCGCCAGATAATGCACGGCCAAAGCACCACCCAGGCTCTGTCCCAGCACGAAAAGCGGCGCCCCCTGTACCGGCGGTGCCTGTTCGAGCCAGGCAAAGGCCGCATCGATGTCCTGATAGACCTCGGGTAACCGCGGCTTGCCTGCAGACAGACCATACCCCCGGTAATCCAGCATCAGTACCTGATAGCCCTGCTCCGGCAGCCAGTGCACGCCGCCCAGGTGCCAGGCCAGATTGCCGCCATTGCCATGCAGATGCAGTACCGTGCCCTTGACCTTCACCCCGGCCTTGGCCGGCAGCCACCAGGCATGCAGACGCGTGCCATCGGCGGCATGCAGTTCGATATCGCGGTACTCCAGCCCGGCACGCTCGGGGGTGATCGGCAGCCCTGGCTCCGGGTAGAACAACAGGCCACTGCAACCGGCCAGCCACAGGCCGGCCAGCAGCAACGCCAGCGCTCGCAGACTACTTGCCACCGGCTCGAACCTCTTCACGCGCCTGAACGGTCGCGGCATAGACACGCTCGGCCAGGCGCGAGAACGGCAGGCTCTGAATCCACACGGTGCCAGTCCCCTTGAGCGTGGTCAGCAAGATCCCTTCGCCGCCGAAGAGCATGCTCTTCAGTCCGCCGGCCAGGGCGATGTCGTAATCGATGCCGCCGCTGAAGGCGACCAGACAACCGGTATCCAGGCGCAGGGTTTCATTGTTCAGCTCCTTGCGGATCACCGTGCCACCGGCATGCACGAACGCCAGGCCGTCTCCTTCGAGCTTCTGCAGGATGAACCCTTCGCCACCGAAGAATCCGGCGCCCAGGCGTTTGGCGAAGCTGATGCCGATGCTGGTGCCATGCGCCGCACAGAGGAAGGCGTCTTTCTGGCAGATCAAGCGACCGCCGATCTGCGCCAGATCGATAGGCACCACGGTGCCTGGATAAGGCGCCGCGAAAGCGACCCGCGCCTGGCTCTTGCCGGCATTGCTGAAGTGGGTCATGAACAGCGATTCACCGGTGAGCATGCGCTTGCCGACGCTCCACAGCTTGCCCAGCAGACCACTGGACGAGCCGTCCCCCATGCGCGTTTCGAAACGCACGCCGTCGGTCATGTAGTTCATCGCCCCGGCTTCGGCGATCACCGTCTCGCCAGGATCGAGGATGATCTCTACCGATTGCGCCGAAGCACCGAGGATTTCGTATTCGAGTTGATGGCTGGGCACGGGTTGGTCTCCGGGTGGCCCGGACGTCATCCGGGCTAAGACAGGTTGCTCACACCGCAACGATCCACACCGAGGCCATGCGCTGGCAAGCGATGCGCGCAGCGCACCCGGTGTGCGGCGTGATTCAGAGAATGTTGGCGTAGTCCGCTTCGATGCGATCCAGGCTCAAATGATTGAGGAAGTTGGAGAAGCACATCCACGCCGACAGCGCGTTCATGTCCTGGAACTGCGGTGGCAGGTACTTGGGTGGCTGCACCAGGCCTTCGTCCACCAGCTTGCGCAGGGTACGCATGTCCTCCAGGGTGGTCTTGCCGCAGAACAGCAGCGGGATCTGCTCCAGCTTGCCCTTGCGCACCGCTAGCTGGATGTAGTTGTAAATGAGGATAAAACCCTTCAGATACGACAGGTCCTTGGTAAATGGCAGGCCATTGGGCAGCGAGCCACGGAATACCCGACTGGCGTTGCTGTAGCCACCTTCCAGACCGTAACCCTGCTCGCGGAAGAACTCGAACACTTCCAGAAAGTCCGCGCCCTCCTCGGCCATGTGGATGGCGCGAGTACGATTGGTCAGCTTGCGCAGGCGAGTTGGGTAGGAGGCGAAGGCGATCACTTCCATGAGGATCGCCAGCCCTTCCTGGGTCACGGTCGACGAGGGCGGGCCCTTGGCCAGGAAGGTGCAGATCGGCTGGTTGAGGCCATTGAGCGTGGTGCCGACGTGCACCAGCCCCTCGTGGACTTCCAGCGCCTTGACGTCGCGCTCGTTGAAGCGGGCATCGCTGCGAATCTTGATGTAGTCGGCGCCAGCGGCGGCATCGGCGAGAATGCCATCGGACTCCAGCACCCGTACGGTGTCATCACCGAACACGCCGGCCAGGCGCTGCTGCAGGATGTTGACGGCATCGCTGGCGGCAAGGGTCTTGGGCTCGTCTTCCAGGTCGCCACGGGCGGCGATGTTGTTGAGGTAGTCCGAGAGCATCAGGCCGAGGTCGGCCAGGGTCGGATCACCGGCATGGAAGGCGTCGGAAGCCGCGCCGTAGAGTTCCTGGCTGATCAGACCGAAGTCCTCGGTGCCACGCGCTTCGAGCATGCGGATGACCATGCGGTACTCGCGGCACATGCGCCGCATGATCTGCCCGACCGGGTTGAACTGGCCGAGTTGGCGAGTGATGTCGCGCTCGATGTTCTGGAACTCCAGGCGCTTGGCTGCGGCATCGAAGCCCAGCGGCCGGCTCAGGTAGTAGTCGCGGTCGACCGCTGGCAGAGCCTTGCCCTTGGCCTTGAGAAAGGCATCGCGGACGCCGTCGTCCCATTTCACCGCATCCAGCACTCGGATCGGGGTCTGCGCTTCGACGATGCGGTCGCTGAGCGCGCGTATGCAAATCTGATAATCGTCCAGTTTTTGCTGGCTGTTCATTGCGATTCCTACTCGGCCACCCGCTGGTAGCGCGCGACCTCGACGAACAGGTCGGCGTTGGCCGGATCGTCGAGATAGGCGAACACCTTGTCCAGCGGGCTGGTGATCAGTGCGCCGTCAGCTTCCGGCATGGAGACGGTCTGCCCTTCGAGCAGGCCCTTGTCCATATCCTGAAGAATGCGGTCGGTGTCGAGGTTGTACACCACCAGTTCGTTGTCCTTGGTCAACTCGAAACCAGCGATGGCGAAGTTGGCCCCCAGGCTCTTCGGCAGGCCCGCCGAGAGGTACCAGCGGCGGCCATGGTGGGCGACGGTAAAGCCGAACTCCTCGAGGTCGCCGGCGTTGTCCGGACTGCCTTCGTAGATGCGCGCCTCATAGAGGTTGGAGCCGGCACGGGTGATTTCCAGATACAGCTGATCACCCCATTCGTCCTGCCGGGTCCACTCCCCCAGCAGCGGGATGGGTGCCGCCTCGTTGGCCGGGATGGGATCCTTGAAAGTGACCAGGCAACCACTCAATAGCAGGAAGGACAGGGCGACCAGTGCGCGCCAGGCTTTCATTACGCTCTCCTTGTGAAAACCACCAGCCGGTCGGGCATCAAAGCCCCAGAACCAGATTCATATAACGTTTAAGGATGGCCAGCATTCCCTGACTGTCCAGATTCTCGACACCGTCGAGCAGGCCCTGATACTCCATCCGCACGATGGTGGCCGTCAACAGCACCGCATCCTGCTCGGGCTGGCGCGAGCCCAGCACCTCGAAGAAGTGGGTAACGCCCTGCTGCAGGATCTGCCGATGGGCGCGCATCAGGTCACCGAGGCGCGGATTGAGCAGGGCCTCCTGCTGGAACGCCTGCTCGGCGACCAGGTGATCACGGCGCTCGCGTAGCTGGCGCTGCACGTACTGCACTGCCATTGCGGCGATTTCGTCAGCCAGTTGCCTGCGCGCCCGCTCGCTGCCATCCAGACGCCCGACCATCTCCTCCAGCACCCCCTGAGTGCTGGCCCAGAACGCAGCCATCTGCGCCGCACTGCGCTCGACGAACTGGGAGAAGGTATCGGTGATCAGGTCATCGATGTCCTTGAAATAGTAGGTCGTGGCAGACAACGGAACCTGCGCCTCGGCAGCCACCGCGCGGTGGCGTACGGCGCGTACGCCTTCGCGCACGATGATGCGCATGGCGGCATCGAGAATGGCCTGGCGACGCTGTTCACTACCCTGACGGCTGGCTTTGCGCCCCTGGTACTGAACACTTTCGGCGACGGCGTTGGCGGCCCGAGTGGCATTCGGGGATGCAGGTACGGTGCTCACGATGGGTCGACCCTCGAGGTTCTAGTTATGACTAGCAGAGTAGTAGCTTGAACAAACAACCAAAAGGCCCCGCTTCGCTTGCAGGCGACGAGCCAAGCGAAATTGCCAGGCAATCGACACGGACAAGTAGCAAAAAGCCGCCCGAAGGCGGCTTTCTGTGAGGCATCAGGCCTGCGGGCGCATATGCGGGAACAGGATAACGTCACGAATCGACGGCGAGTTGGTCAACAGCATGACCAGGCGGTCGATGCCGATGCCTTCACCGGCGGTGGGCGGCATACCGTACTCCAGGGCGCGGACGAAGTCGGCGTCGTAGTGCATGGCTTCGTCGTCACCGGCGTCCTTCTCGGCCACCTGGGCGAGGAAGCGCTCGGCCTGGTCTTCGGCGTCATTGAGCTCGGAGTAGGCGTTGGCGATCTCGCGGCCACCGATGAACAGCTCGAAGCGGTCGGTCACAGCCGGGTTCTGGTCATTGCGACGGGCCAGCGGCGACACTTCGAACGGGTACTCGGTGATGAAGTGCGGCTGCTCCAGCTTGCTCTCCACCAGCTCTTCGAAAATCATCACCTGCAGCTTGCCCAGACCTTCGTGGCCAAGCACCTTGGCGCCGGCTTTCTTGGCGATGGCGCGGGCTTTCTCGACGTCGTTCAGGTCAGCCGCGGTGATGTCCGGGTTGTACTTGAGGATCGAGTCGTACACCGACAGGCGCACGAACGGCTCGCCAAAGTGGAACACCTTGTCGCCGTAGGGCACGTCGGTGCTGCCCAGCACGGCCTGGGCCAGCTCGCGGAACAGTTCCTCGGTGAGGTCCATGTTGTCGCGGTAGTCGGCATAGGCCTGGTAGAACTCGAGCATGGTGAACTCGGGGTTGTGCCGGGTCGAAACGCCTTCGTTACGGAAGTTGCGGTTGATCTCGAACACTTTCTCGAAGCCACCAACCACCAGACGCTTGAGGTACAGCTCCGGGGCGATACGCAGGAACATGGCCATGTCCAGCGCATTGTGATGGGTCTCGAACGGCTTGGCCGCGGCGCCACCTGGGATGGTCTGCAGCATCGGGGTTTCCACTTCGAGGAAACCGCGCTCGTTGAGGAAACGACGAATGTGGGCGATCACCTGCGAGCGCACGCGGAAGGTGTCACGCACTTCGTCGTTGACGATCAGGTCGACGTAGCGCTGGCGGTAGCGCTGTTCGGTATCGGTCAGGCCGTGGTGCTTGTCCGGCAGCGGACGCAGCGACTTGGTCAGCAGGCGCACGTTGTTCATGTGCACGTACAGGTCACCCTTGCCGGAGCGCGCCAGGGTGCCTTCGGCGGCGATGATGTCGCCCAGGTCCCAGGTCTTGATCGCTTCCAGGGTCTCGGCCGGCAGGCCCTTGCGGTCGACGTAGACCTGCAGACGACCGGAAGTATCCTGCAGCACCATGAAGGCGCCGCGATTGAGCATGATGCGCCCGGCGACCTTGACCGGGATGGCAGCGGCTTCCAGCTCTTCCTTGCTCTTGCCCTCGTACTGTTTCTGCAGGTCAGCGCACAGGCTGTCGCGGCGGAAATCGTTGGGGAAGGCAATGCCCTGCTCACGGACGGCAGCAAGCTTTTCCTTGCGCTGGGCAATCAGCTTGTTTTCTTCCTGTTGCAGTTCGTTCTGGTCGAGTTGTTGGTCGCTCATGGTCGCTTTATCTGCCTGGCGTATCGTACAAAATTTGAGCAGGCACCGACTGCTCGGTGCCCACGGATGGGTTACTGAGCTTACAGGCCCTGCTTGAGGCTGGCTTCGAGGTAACCGTCGAGGTCGCCGTCGAGCACCTTCTGGCAGTCACTGCGTTCGACACCAGTACGCAGGTCCTTGATGCGCGAATCATCGAGCACGTAGGAGCGGATCTGGTGGCCCCAGCCGATATCGGACTTGCTGTCTTCCAGTGCCTGCGAGGCGGCATTGCGTTTCTGCATTTCCAGCTCGTACAACTTGGCCCGCAGCATCTTCATGGCGGTGTCCTTGTTGGCGTGCTGCGAACGTTCGTTCTGGCAGGCCACCACGGTGTTGGTTGGCACGTGGGTGATACGTACTGCCGAGTCGGTGGTGTTGACGTGCTGACCACCGGCGCCCGAGGAGCGGTAGGTGTCAACGCGCAGGTCGGACGGGTTGATCTCGATCTCGACCTTGTCGTCGATCTCGGGCGACACGAACACTGCCGAGAACGAGGTGTGGCGACGCGCGCCGGAGTCGAACGGGCTCTTGCGCACCAGGCGGTGCACGCCGATCTCGGTGCGTAGCCAACCGAAGGCGTACTCGCCCTTGATGTGCACGGTGGCGCCCTTGATGCCGGCGACTTCGCCTTCGGACAGCTCGACGATCTCGGCACTGAAGCCGCGCTTGTCGGCCCAGCGCAGGTACATGCGCAGCAGGATATTGGCCCAGTCCTGGGCCTCGGTGCCGCCGGAGCCGGCCTGGATGTCCAGGTAGCAGTTGTTCGGGTCCATCTCGCCACTGAACATGCGGCGGAATTCCAGCTTCTCGAGGATCTCGCGCAGGCGCTCGACTTCGGCAACGATGTCGTTCACCGCGCCTTCGTCGTTCTCTTCGGCGGCCATGTCCAGCAGATCCTTGGAGTCGGCCAGGCTGCCGGTCAGGTCGTCGATGGTTTCGACGATCTGCGCCAGCATGGCGCGCTCACGGCCCAGCGCTTGCGCGTACTCGGGCTTGTTCCAGACGCTGGCGTCTTCCAGCTCGCGGTTTACTTCGACCAGGCGATCATGCTTGTGATCGTAGTCAAAGATACCCCCGAATTGACTGGGTTCGCTCGGACAGGTCCTTGATGGCGTTGAGGATCGGATTGATTTCCATGGCGGACGGCACTCATTCAGGCTGAAGGGTGGCGGCGATGACGCTAAGGCTGGGCTGCTGGCCGGCCGCGACCCGAAGTTTGCGGAAAAGCCCGCAAGTATACCTTAGAGCGCCGCCCGGGGATAAGGGCCAAGCGGCAGGCGGTACCATCTGCGCAAGCCGCCATGTGTGCACCCACTCAGCGCGTTTGCGCCGTGATAACCGTTGCCGTGGTCACGGCCAGCCAGGGCCCCGCCGAACGGCCACTGAGCGCTGCCCAATACCAGGCGGACGTGTCGCTGAAGCTCTGCCCCGCGGCGTCCTCGATGTATTCGCACACGCGCTGCACGGACTGCCCGTCGCGGGCAGTAAAGCAGCGTTGCAGCCCCGGATTGCCGACCCGGCGCTGCAGGCTGATGCGTTCGATGACAAAGCCCAGCGCGCGGTAGCAGTCGGCCGCCGGATGCAGCTTGCGGCTCGGCCGGGTGACATGGCGCAGGCTGAGCAGCCGCTCGCCATCATCAAAGCGCGCGATGGCGCCAGGAAAACCGGCGGCGAAGCGCTGCTCCACCTCCGACAGAGCCAGGGGCTGCAACGGCCGCCCCTCGAACTGCTGCGGCCATTCGACGAAACTCGCTTGCGGCGCTCCTGCACTCGCCTGCTCGCCCAGCAACGGCCAGCACGCCAGGCCGGCAAAGGCTGCCAGCAGCAAGGGGCGCCCTGGCAGTGCCTGCACAGTTTGCAGCGCTTGCGCAGGCGAAGCCGCCTGCGGCGCGCCAGCCATCAGCCGCAGCACCAGCAGGCAGACCACCGCGAACACCAGCAGCCCCACGCCCTCGTGCAACCACGGTGCGCCCTGCCACTGACCACTTTCCAACATCACCAGCACGCTGTTGCGCAGGATATTGCCGACCAGCACCAGCGCGCCGAGTAGTGGCAGGCGCCGCAGCAGGCTGCCATCGCCTACACGCCACCAGGCCGCACTGAAAAACGCCGTGAAGTAGGCCACCCAGATCATCTGAATGCCCGAACAGGGCGCATCGACCATCACCAACTGCCCCGCCACCTGTAAGGTGCTGCCACGCCGTTCGACCGCCACGCCACCCAATTGCAGCAGCCAGCTGCTGACCTCGGCGGTAATCACCCGCAGCGGATACCCCAGAAAGAACTGCAGCGATGCCAGCAGCGGCAGCGCCAGAACGGCCAGACCGAACCACGCCAGGCGCGGCTGCGCGGGCTGGCGCAGCGCCTGAATGCCCGCCATCACCGCGCACACGCCTAACGCCGCGCGCAGCAGCATCGGCCAGGCAGCAGCGCTGAAGGTGGCGCAGGCGCTGAGCAGCAACGCCCCCAGCAACCAAGATGGACGCGGCGCCGGCAGCAGCCGTGCACGCTCACGCCCAAGCAGGAGCAGCAGCGCCAGCAGGGCGAGAATGCCGAACGGGTCGTCCGAACCATCGAACAGACGGCTGGCGCTCCATTGCCACAGCGGCCACAGAGCCACCACCGGCAGCAACAGCCAGACGCCACCCGGCAATTGCCACCTAGCGTGCATCACGCTGCCTCCAGCACATCCAGCCTCCCAGGCAAGCAGCCAGCAGCAACATTGCCCACACGCCCGGCTCCGGCGTCGACGGCACCATAGCCCCCACCGCCTGGTTGCTCACGCCCTGCGGCAGCGCCAGCGGCTGGTCGACGGTCGCAGTCTCAGCGGCCTGCGGGTTGCGTACCTGCTCGTCGACCGCCACGAACGAGGTGTAGGGAGTCAGCAGGCCGTATTTCAGCCCCAGATCGAGAATGGCCTGGCTATGGGCATAACCCCGGCTCAGGTTCTCCTCGTCCATCAGCGCCGCCACCTTGTGCCGGGCCCAGAGATGGCGCAGCGCCTGTCCACTTTCCAACACCTGCGCCGGGCCAATCGGTACCTCGGTGTGAAAGCTGCCCTGGCTGCTCAACCCGCCGGCCTGCAGGTAGCCCTGCGGCTTCCCGCGCCATTTGCCGAACATCAGCAACGGACGGTCGGCGAACAGATCGGGCAAGGCCGCTGGTTCGACGTCATACACATCCAGGCCATGGAAGCTCATCTGCGCCTGGGTCAGCAGCGGCGCCTCGATCATCCGCCGCAGGCGCTCAGCCTCCAGCTGCGCATCCTGATTATTGAGCACCACGAACGGCTCGCCCTGCCCGGCCCGGGCCAGGCCCTCAATCAAGGCACGGTTGACCGAGCTGCCGATACCGAAGGCAAACAGGTTGGCCTGCCCCAGGTTCTCGCGCACCAGGCGGAAGGCATCGCTTTCGACAGTGACATATCCATCGGTGACCACGATCAGATTGCGCGAGCGCTCCGGGTCACGCGGCATGGCCATGGCCTCGCGCAGCGCCGGCAGCAGTTCGGTACCGCCACTGCCCATGCGCGTTTCCAGCAACTTGAGCGCCTTGTCGATATTGTCCTGGCTGGCCGCCAGCGGCCGCGGCGCCAGCACGGTATTGCTGCCGGAAAACAGCAGAACATTGAAGCGGTCCGTCGGCTGCAGTTCGCCGATCAGATTGCGCAGCAGCGCCTTGGTGGTGTCCAGCGGAAAACCGTGCATGGAGCCGGAGATATCCACCACAAAGATGTACTCGCGCGGCACGACCCTGCTCGCTGCCGCCCGTTTGGGCGGTGCGATCAGCGCCAGAAAGAAGTTCTCCTCGGCGCCCTGACTGAGCAGCACACCGCTTTCCAGGGCGTCGCCGGCCAGGCGGTAATCGAGGATGAAATCACGGTTGTCCGCCGGCCGACCGTCATCGGCGAGGCTCACCTTGACCCGCCCTTCCGCCAACACCTGCTGCTCGATACGGTGAGTCGGCGAGACCACCGAGGTCAGCGAGGTCGGGCTGGCCAGCTCCACCTGCAGACTGAAACTGGTTGCCGGCGGCACACCCTCTGGCAGATGTGCGGTCGCCGTCCAGCCCAGCGGCTTGTGGCTCGCCATACCCGGCGCGCCGTTGTAGCGCGGCCCCACCACCGTCGGGTAGACGAAGCTGTACACACCCTCGCGCGGCACCAGCAGCTCGGTATAACGCAGCTCCACATCCACCACATCACCTGGCAGGATGTTGGCCACATTCATCTGCAACACGTTTTCCCGCTGCTGGGTCAGCAGCGCCGCGGTCTTGCCCTCACTCTTGGCCTGCTGGAATTCAGCTTGGGCCTTGTGCTTCTCGCGGATCTGCGCCTGGAGCACGCGCTCACCGATCCGCACCTGCATGTGATGCACCGCCGCGCGGGTCGAGGCAGGGAACACGTAGCGCGCCTCCAGGGCACGGCTGCCTTCATTGCGGTACTGCTGGACCACCCGCACATCAGCGATCATGCCCAGCACCTGCACCTCGACCGCCGTGGACTTGAGCGGCAGCCGGTCCAGCTCGGGGTCAGCGCCATCCAGCGCGAAATAAGGGCTGAAGCCCTGCTCATCAGCAAGTACCGCTGGCGGCACCATGAGCAGCAGCACAACACAATGAATCATCAGACGGCGTAACATCGCAGGCATCCTTGTAGAGGGAATCAATGCCCGCGATGCTGCAACGCCACTGTGGATGCAGTTTGCAGATTGTGTGGTGTTTATGTGGAATACGCCCTACTACTCTTCGCCTGATGCTTCAGGAATCGCTTTACATGCCTTTCACCTACAGCCTGCGCAGCATCTTCGCCCTTTTCGTCGCCCTGCTGGTGTGCGCCCTCAGCTGGCTGCTGGGCACGCTGATCGGCCAGCACACCAGCCAGCAGATTCGCCAGGACGTGGGCCGCGACATGGCCGAACTGTCCTACTCGATGGTCGATCGACTGGATCGCGACATGGCATCGCGCGCCTCGGTGCTGCGGGTGCTCGGCAACCTCCAGGCGCTGCGTCAGCCCAATGACATCGCCGAGGTACGACGCCTGCTCGACAGCCTGCAGCAGGAAATCCCGAGCATCGCCTGGATCGGCTTCACTGACCCGAACGGCCGGGTCCTGGCGTCGAGCAACGGCATACTGGAAAACGTCAGCATCGCGCACAGGCCCGTCTATCAGGAAGGACGCAACGGGCTGTTCATCGGCGATGTGCATGAAGCGGAAATGCTGGCCAAGCTGCTGCCCAACCCCAGTGGTGAGGCGATGAAGTTCGTCGACATCAGCCTGCCGGTCATCGCCGACGACGGCAGCCTGGCCGGCGTCCTGTCCAGTCACCTGTCCTGGGCCTGGGCAAACGAGATCCGCGATTCGATCCTTGGCCCCAGCCAGGATCGGCACCTGGTCGAATTCTTCGTGATTGGCCAGGACCACGACATCCTGCTTGGCCCGCAGAACCTGATCGGCCAGAAGCTGGAGCTGCCAGCCCTGGCCGGACTGCAGCCCGGGCAGAGTCGCTGGCAGGTGCAGCAGTGGCCGGATGGCAACGAATACCTTACCGGCCTGACCCTGAGCCAGGGCTATCGGGACTACCCCGGGCTGGGCTGGACGGTCGTAGCGCGGCAATCACTGGAAATCGCCGATGCCCCGGCGCAGAACCTGCTGCGCAGCATCCTGCTGTGGGGCAGCGGCCTGGCGCTGGTGTTCGCGGTGATCGGCTGGCTGGTCAGCAGCTACTTCACCCGGCCGCTGCGCGACATCGCCAATGCGGCGGACCGCCTCAGCGCCGGGGAGATCACCGAGATTCCCGAACTGCGCGGCAGTCGTGAAATTCACCAGTTGAGTCAGTCCATCCGCCACCTGGTGGAAAGCCTGACTCTGCAGCAGACAGCACTGGGCATGATGGAAAGCCTCGCCCACCACGACGCACTGACGGGCCTGCCCAACCGCATGGCGCTGGAGAAATTTCTACCCCAGGCCCAGCAACGCAGCCACCTGCAACATGACTGTCTGGCGTTGCTCTATCTCGACCTCGATGGCTTCAAACCGGTCAACGACACCCACGGCCATGCCAGCGGCGACCACCTGTTGAGGGAGATCGCCCAACGCCTGCGCGGCTGCCTGCGTGATGGCGACATGGTTGCGCGCCTGGGCGGCGACGAGTTTCTCATGGTGCTGCAAGTGCCCGGGCAGGATGGGCAAAGCCACGCGCGCCTGGTAGCCGAGCGCGCCATCGCCGCACTTGGCCAGCCGGTACTGCTGGAGGTCGCCGAGGTGCGCGTCGGTTGCAGCGTCGGCGGCGCGCTCTGGCCAGTGGATCACGCCGAACTCAGCGTGGTCCTGCAACTGGCCGACGAGGCGCTATACAAGGCCAAGCACGGCGGGCGCAACCGCGCCGTATTCCACGACGGCCAGGACATGCGCCTCAACTGAGCGCAGTCTCACGCACCGAACTCGCCTGGTGCTGACGTCGCGCGTCCTCGGTGATCATCTGCGCAGCCTTCTCGGCGATCATCAGCACCGGCGAACAGGTGTTGCCCGAGGTGATGCTCGGCATGATCGAGGCGTCGACCACGCGCAAACCAGCGATGCCGTGCACGCACAGGCGCGCATCGACCACCGCTTCACGCCCCTGCCCCATCGCGCAGGTGCCCACCGGATGGAAGATGGTGGTGCCGATCTCACCAGCAGCGCGCTGTAGATCCTCCTCGCTGTCATAGGCCGGCCCCGGCTTGTATTCCTCGGGCCGGTAGCTCGCCAGCGCAGGCGCGGCGACGATACGCCGGGTCAGGCGAATGGCATCGGCGGCCACCTTGAGATCCCGCTCATCACTCAGATAGTTGGGACGGATCAGCGGGGCGACGCTGGCATCGACCGAGGCGATGTCCACACGACCGCGGCTGTGCGGGCGCAGGTTGCACACCGAAGCGGTGAAAGCCGGGAAGTCGTGCAAGGGCTCACCAAAGCGCTCCAGAGACAAGGGCTGTACGTGATACTGCAGGTTGGCGCGCGCCTGTCCGGGGTCGGACTTGGCGAAGGCGCCGAGCTGACTGGGCGCCATCGACAAGGGGCCGCTGCGCTTGAGCAGGTACTCCAGGCCCATGCCCAGCTTGCCCCAGGGCGTGGCCGCGATGCGATTGAGCGTTTTCACACCCTCGACCCGATAGATCAGGCGCAACTGCAGATGATCCTGCAGGTTGCCGCCGACGCCGGGCAGCTCGTGGCGGACACCGACACCCAGCTTTTCGAGCAGCGCGCGCGGGCCGATGCCGGAGCGCTGCAGCAAGGCCGGTGACCCGATGGCGCCAGCACACAGGATGATCTCGCGCCGCGCCGTGACGCGCAGCGCTCGCCCCTGGCAGCGCAGGTGCAGGGCACTGGCACGCCCATCGGCCAGCTCCAGACGCTCGGCTTCGGCGCCGGTCAGCACCTGCAGATTGGGACGCTGGCGGATGTCGCGCAGAAAGGCCTTGGAAGCATTCCAGCGCACCCCGCGTTTCTGGTTGACCTGAAAGTAGCTGCAACCTTCGTTATCGCCACCGTTGAAATCATCGATGCTGGCGACACCGCTCTGCGCCGCCGCCTCACGGAAGGCCTCGAGAATCTCCCAGGACAATCGCTGGCGTTCGACCCGCCACTCGCCGTCGCCGCCATGCACTTCACTCGTGCCGGCGAAATGGTTTTCCGAGCGTTTGAACAGCGGCAACACATCGCGCCAGGCCCAGCCGGGATTGCCGGCGCCAGCCCAATCATCGTAGTCGGCCGCCTGACCACGCATGTAGATCATGCCGTTGATCGAGGAGCTGCCACCGAGCACACGGCCGCGCGGATATTTCAGCGAACGCCCGTGCAGGCCGGGATCGGCCTCGGTGCTGTAGCACCAGTCGGTACGCGGATTGCCGATGCAATAGAGATAACCGACTGGAATATGGATCCAGGGATAGTTGTCACGACCACCGGCTTCGATCAGCAACACGCTGACGCCAGGGTCGGCGGAGAGCCGATTGGCCAGCAGGCAACCGGCCGGTCCGGCGCCGACGATCAGGTAGTCATAAGTGTCCTGGAGCAACTGCGTCATGAGCGTCCTCGCGACCTGCGAATCGGAACCTGGAGACTAGCCTGCCCGCAAGCCAGGCAGAATGATCTTTTGGTCTGATGCCCGGGATGAATGTTCGCCCATGCCCCGGCAATACCTGTGGTGAAACAGCGGCGCTCTGCGCTTTACTTGCAGTTGTTTCCGTCCGAGCCCCGCCGCGATGCCGCCAAGCCCATCGAGCCCCACGCGCAAACCCTTGCCCGTCGTCCCCAAACAGAGCGGCTGGCAACGCTGGCTTCCCGGTCTGCGGGTGCTCAAGGACTATCGCCTGGCGTGGCTGCCCAGGGATATCGCCGCCGGCCTGGTACTGACCAGCATGCTGGTCCCGGTGGGCATCGCCTACGCCGAAGCCTCCGGCGTACCGGGTATCTACGGGTTGTACGCGACCATCGTGCCGTTGCTGGCTTACGCATTGTTCGGCCCCAGCCGCATTCTCGTACTGGGCCCGGACTCGGCCCTGGCGGCGCTGATTCTCGCAGTGGTGCTGCCACTCTCCGGCGGCGATCCGATGCGCGCGGTAACCCTGGCCAGCATGATGGCCGTGGTGGCCGGCCTGACCTGCGTGATCGCCGGGCTCCTGCGCCTGGGCTTCATCACCGAGCTGCTGTCCAAGCCCATCCGCTACGGCTACATGAACGGTATCGCCCTCAGCGTTCTGATCAGCCAGACGCCCAAACTGCTGGGCTTTTCCATCGACAGCCAGGGCCCGATCAGCGACACCCGGGCAATCATCAACGCGGTGCTGGCTGGCCAGGTCAACGGTTACAGTCTGGCCGTGGGCGGCGGCACGCTGGCGCTGATTCTGCTGCTGAGCCGCTTCAAGCAACTGCCCGGCATTCTCATCGCCGTGACCCTGGCAACACTCGCGGTCGCCCTGCTGGATCTCGATGCACAGGGCGTCCAGGTACTCGGCGAACTGCCGCAAGGCTTGCCTGATTTCACGCTGCCGTGGCTCAGCGGTATCGATCTCGCCAGTGTGGTGCTGGGTGGCATCGCCGTCGCCCTGGTGGCCTTCGCCGACACCAGCGTGCTGTCGCGCACCTATGCTGCCCACACCGGGCGTCCGGTGGACCCCAATCAGGAGCTGGTCGCCCTCGGCGCAGCCAACCTGGCGGGCGGCTTGTTCCAGGGCTTTCCCATCAGCAGCAGCGCGTCACGCACGCCCGTTGCCGAAGCAGCAGGTGCGAAGACGCAGCTCACCGGCGTGGTCGGTGCCTTGAGTGTCACCCTGCTGCTGGTCGTCGCCCCCAACCTGATGCAGCACCTGCCCAGCAGCGCACTGGCCGCAGTCGTGATCGCCGCCGTCATCGGCCTGTTCGTCATCACCGATCTGCAGCGCATTTTCCGCGTGCAACAGTGGGAGTTCTGGCTATCGATGGCCTGTTTCGCTGGCGTGGTGGCCTTCGGCGTCATCCCCGGCATCGGTATCGCCGTGGCGCTGGCAGTGATCGAATTTCTCTGGGATGGCTGGCGCCCGCACTACGCCGTTCTAGGCCGCGTCGACGGTATCCGTGGTTTCCACGACATCGAGCGACATCCCGATGCCCGGCAGATCCCCGGCCTTTTGCTGTTTCGCTGGGACGCCCCGCTGTTCTTCGCCAATGCCGAATTGTTCCAGCAGTGCCTGTTGCAGGCGATCGCACAATCACCCGCCCCGGTACGCCGTGTGGTGGTCGCCGCCGAACCGGTAACCAGTATCGACGTGACCTCCGCCGACATGCTGGGCGAACTGCAACAGATGCTGACGGACGCCGGCATAGAGCTGCACTTCGCCGAGGTCAAAGGGCCGGTCAAGGATAAGCTGCGCCGCTTCGGTCTGCTGCCTGAAGCACTCGAGCGACATCATCAGCCCACGGTAGGCGCGGCCGTCGATGCCTACCTGAGCGACCACGGAGCAGAGGCAATGCCAGGCCAGACCTGGCATGCGGACTGAGGTGAAGAGCGTGCGTCAGACGCCGGCCGGCAGCGCCAGGACCTGAGCTTCGAGCTCGGATTTGAGCGCCGCAGGAAGCTGTAGCTGACGCGCCAGCTCCTCGAGGTAGGCACGCTCCATGAAATGTTCCTCGTCCACCATCAGCACGCTGGCCAGGTACATTTCGGCGGCCATTTCCGGGGTCGAGGCGGCGCGCGCCACATCGGCCGGGTCCAGCGGCTTGTTCAGCTCGGTATGCAGCCAGGCCTGAAGCTCGGCATCCTGCGCCAGCTTGCCCAGTTCGTCCTCGATCAACTGACGCTCACGATCATCGACATGGCCATCGGCCTTGGCCGCCGCCACCAGCGCCTTGAGAATCGCATGGCTGTGTTGCTCGACCTGCGGCGCCGGCAGGCGATCCAGGGTCTGCGGTTCTACCGGCTGCGCCCCGCCCTGCTGGGCCTGCTGCGCTTGCCAGTTGCCGTATGCCTTGTAGGCCAGCACGCCGAGCGCAGCCAGACCACCATAGACCGCCACCTTGCCCCCCACCTTGCGCACCCGCTTGTTGCCCAGGAGCATGGCCAGCGCCGCGCCGCCACCGGCGCCCTTGAGCATGGAGCCGAGATCGCTGCCGCCGCCCTTGGCCTTGCCTGCGCCACCACCGAGCAGACCACCGAGCGCACCACCCAGCCCGGAAGAAGCGCCACCAGCGCCCTTCTGTTGCAGCATGTCCTGACCGGATTTGAGCAGTTGATCGAGCAAGCCACGGGTATTCATCGAGCATCCTCCAAAGGAAATCCCGCCCGAGTGTAGGCCTCGGCGATTTGCCCGGCAGCCAGCGGAATGCTTCCAGATATTACCGTGCGCCCGCTTGACAGCCGTGCGCGCGGCCAAGCAACATCGCCGAACGATTCAGGCAACGGGCCTTCCATGTACGCCACCTTCGACACTCTGCCACTGCTCCCAGGCTTCACTGCCTGCCAGTGCGCGTGCGTCGTCGTTGCCAAGAAATCCAAGAAACAGTCGCTCATTTGACCGGGGCGTGCTGTCCCGTCAGATGGGCTGACAGGACAAGCGCCAGGTTGCATCTCCCCTCCCGCTCGTAACCCGCACCCTCCCTGACGGCGACCCAGACGGTCAGTCGCAAGGAGTTTTTCGCATGTCAGGCTTCAACGGTATCTGGGTGGCGCTGGTCACCCCTTTTCGCAACGGCGAGATCGATTTCGCCAGTCTCGACCGCTTGGTCGGCACCCTCATGGAAGATGGCGTCGCAGGCCTGGTGGTCTGCGGCACCACCGGCGAAGCTGCGGCGCTGAGCCAGAGCGAACAACTGGCGGTGCTCGATGCCGTGCTCCAGCGCGTACCCGCCCAGCGCGTGATCATGGGGCTAGCCGGTAACCAGTTGAGCGCCCTGCTCGACCTGCAGCGGCAAATCCAGCGCCGCCCACTGGCCGGCCTGCTGGTGCCAGCGCCCTACTACATCCGTCCGTCCCAGGCGGGTCTGGAGCACTTCTTCACCACCCTGGCCGACGCCGCCGAAGTGCCGCTGGTGCTGTATGACGTACCCTACCGCAGCGGCGTGCGCATCGAGCGCGAAACGTTGCGACGCATCGTCCGCCACCCCAATATCCAGGCGATCAAGGACTGCGGGGGCGATGCCGAAACCACCATGGCGCTGATCGCCGATGCTCAGGTGCAGGTGCTGACCGGTGAAGACGTGCAGATTTTCAATACCCTGTGCCTGGGCGGCGCGGGGGCTATCTGCGCTTCGGCGCACATTCGCGCCGATCTATTCGTGACCATGCAGCAGCGCGTGGCGCAAGGCGATCTGCAGGGCGCACGGCAGTTGCACTACCGCCTGCTGCCCTGGATGCAGGCCGCCTTCAGCGAAGCCAACCCGGCGGCGATCAAAGCTGCGCTTGCGCTTGAAGGCGTGATCGACGATGCAGCCCCGCGAGCGCCACTGCTGCCCTGCACCACCGCGACGCGTGAACACCTGCAAGAGGTGCTGGCCAGCCTCGCGCGTTAGCGTGGGGCGATATGCGCCACCATCAACTGCACGCTCTCGTTGCCGCGAAACTCGTTGAGGTCGAGCTTGTAGGCCAGTTCGGCCCAGCGCAGCGTGGGGTTGGGCCAGACGTCGCGGTCGATGTTGAAAGCGATGCCATCGAGCTGCACGCTGCCGCATTCGGTCTTGAGCACCAGCTTCAGATGACGTTCGCCGACGATGCGCTGATTGACGATCTGAAACACCCCGTGGAACAGCGGCTCGGGGAAGTGCTGGCCCCAGGGCCCGGCATTGCGCAGGGCACGCGCCAGCTCCAGGTGGAATTCGGTGGCATCGAGCTGGCCGTCGGACAGCAGGCGACCGGTCAGGTCGTCCTCGCAGAGCTGGCGGCGCACCTCGGCATCGAAGGCGGCGGCGAAGGCGCCGAAATTGGCCTGCGGCAGTGACAGTCCGGCGGCCATGGCATGCCCGCCGAACTTGCTGATCAGCCCCGGATGCTTGGCTGCAACCGCATCCAGCGCATCGCGGATATGCAGCCCCGGCACCGAGCGTGCAGAGCCCTTGAGCAGCCCATCACCGGCATCGGCGAAGGCGATGGCCGGGCGGTGATAACGCTCCTTCAGGCGCGAGGCGAGAATGCCGATCACGCCCTGGTGCCAGTCTGGCTCGAATAGGCACAGGCCGAACGGCATGTCGTCCAGTGACAGATCCTTGAGCTGGGCCAGCGCCTCGCGCTGCATGCCCTGCTCGATGGCCTTGCGGTCCTGATTGAGCTGATCGAGCTGCACTGCCATGTCGCGGGCCAGGGCCTCGTCATCGCAGAGCAGGCACTCTATCCCCAAGCTCATATCGTCCAGGCGCCCTGCCGCGTTCAGCCGTGGGCCGAGGATGAAACCCAGGTCGGTGGAGGTGATACGCCGATGGTCGCGCCCGGCCACTTCGAGAATCGCCCGCAACCCCGGCCGCGCACGCCCGGCACGAATCCGCGCCAGGCCCTGGTGCACCAGGATGCGGTTGTTGGCATCGAGCGGCACCACATCGGCCACGCTACCGAGCGCCACCAGATCGAGCAGCTCGCCCAGATTCGGCTCCGCATGGCTGGCGAACCAGCCGCTCTCGCGCAGGCGTGCGCGCAGCGCCAGCAGCACGTAGAACATCACCCCAACCCCGGCCATGGCCTTGCTCGGGAACTCGCAGCCCGGCTGGTTGGGGTTGACGATGGCATCGGCGGCCGGCAGCTCCGGCCCCGGCAGGTGGTGGTCGGTGACCAGCACCTTGAGCCCGGCGGCCTTGGCTGCGGCTACGCCATCGACGCTGGAAATGCCGTTGTCCACGGTCAGTAGCAGGTCGGGCTGGCGCTGCAGCGCCACGGCGACGATTTCCGGGGTCAGGCCGTAGCCGTATTCGAAGCGATTGGGCACCAGATAATCGACATGCGCCGCGCCGAGCAAGCGCAGGCCGAGCACGCCGACCGTGCTGGCGGTGGCGCCATCGGCATCGAAGTCGCCGACGATGAGGATGCGCTGACGCTGCTCCAGCGCCGCGACCAGCAGCTCGACTGCGGCATCGATGCCCTTGAGCTGCTGATACGGAATCAGCCGCGCCAGGCCCTTGTCCAGCTCTTCGGCACACTGCACGCCACGGGCGGCGTAGAGGCGTGTGAGCAGGGGCGGCAGGTTGCCCAGATCAGGCAACTGAGCGGGCAAGGGACGGGCTTCGATACGCATGGGCAGGGTGTCACTTGTTCAGATGGGACGGGGGTTGTCTCCCCTCTCACACTTGCGGGAGAGGGAACTGCACCTTAGTCCGGATTGCATCCGGGCTACGGCCTGGCGGGTTGCCCCCGCCTTGAAGCATCAGGTTTCGTAGGGTGGACGACGCTTCATCCGTCCATCATGGGCGCTCACTATGGCGGACGAAAAAAGCGTCGTCCGCCCTACGCCACGCATCTGGCTCAACGTTCGCCAGCCAGCCACTCCATCGGGATTTCGTGCTGACCACGCTCGTCGGTGACGAACAGCTCGCCATCGCTGATCATCACGCTCCAGGACAGCGAGCGCGGCATGTCCAGCGCCAGGTCAGCCAATGCCTCCTGACCGAGGGCGACCACATTGATGTTCTTCAGGCTGCGCACCGGGTCGAGGCATTTGCCCTGCCACACGCGCAGATTGCCGTAGGCCACCAGGCTGAACTTCTCGGTACGCCGCGAGCACCAGGTGATGCGCTCGCTGTCCGGCTGGCCGACTTCGATCCAGTGCAGCACACGATCGTCCAGGCTCTTCTCCCACAGCGCCGGCTCGTCGACATCCGACAGGCCACGGCCGAACGCCAGTTGCTCGTGGTAGAACAGCGCGTAGGCAATCAACCGTGCGGCCAGGCGCTCCTCGGTTTCCGAAGGATGGCGCGCGACGGTGAAACGCAGGTTTTCATAAACACTGCGATCCATGTCGGTGAGGTTCAGGTCGATCTTGTAGGTGGTTGATGGCAGGGCCATGGCGGGCTTCTTGACTGGTCGAAAGAGCGCCAGTCTACCGCGAAAGCATGGCCCCCGCCGACCTTCAGCAGGTCATTCGGGTGATCCGCAACTGCTCATCGGTGTAGTCGATGATCGCCTGCAGGCTGCTCAGATCCAGGTGCAGGCGGCAGTAATGCTCGCCATGGCGCCAGGCCAGCAGCAGTTGATCGTCCGTCGAATAATTCAGCTCGAAGCGCCCCTCGAAAGCCGGGTGCTGGCAACGAAAGCGCATCAGCGCCAACAGGCGCTGGACCAGCGGCTGCTGCAAGGCCTGCTCGGCCTCCTCCAGACTGTAGTAATGGCGGTTGACGTCACGCGCCTCGCCGGTCTGCTCGAGCAGATCGAAGTCGTTGCAGCCAGCCAGCAGGCCGACGTAGTACACCTGCGGGATACCGGGCACGAAGAACTGGATGGCACGCGCGGCGATATAGGCCTCGTCATTGCGCATCAAGGCTTCGTAGAAGGTGCAGGTCAGCTGATAGATGGCGCCAACGCTGTGCACGTTCACCGCCGAACGCCGCAGGATGGGGTCAGCACTGCGGGTCGAGACTTCATCGATCAGGTACTGGATCTGCGCCTCGGGCAGCATGCCTTCGACATCCGGGATGCAGATGCCGTCATGGGTATCGAGCACGGTGACCTGGTTGCGCGGGCACATGCGCAGCCAGTTCTTCAGGTAGCGGCTGCTGCCGCTGAGCAGGGCATGCAGCACCAACGGCGGCAGGGCGAAGCCGTAAGGGCGCATCTGCCGCCGCGAGATGGCGTACTGGTAGCTGATGTGGTCGTGTACCTCCGGCATCATCTCGGCATCGTACTTGGCCCCGGTTTCGCGGAACCACTCGAGGATGCGGTAGACGTTCGGCTCGACCAGGAAGCAACTGGTGCCGATGCGCTTGGTGGTGTAGCCGAAGGCATCCAGACGGAACAACTTGACCCCGCGCGCGGCGAGAAAGGCCATGTACTGCTCCATCAACTGGTAGGTCTGCGGCGAGTCGTAGTTGAGGTCGATCTGCCGTTCGGTGAAGGTGCACCAGACCCGACAGGTCTCGCCATTGGCCAGACGCACCTCGCGAAATGGCTCCTTTTCCTTGCGGATATGGATCTTGGCCAGGTCGTCATGGCTGATCTCGCCGAGACCATCGACCTGCACGAAGAGATCAGCGTAGGCCGAGTCCTGACCCTTGGCGACGAAGTCGAGAAACTCCGGCGACTCATCGGCGATATGGCTGATCACCAGATCGACGCACAGGTCGAAACGTGCGGAGATATGTTCGACATCCGTCCAGTCGCCGTAGCGCGGGTCCACCTCCATGTGCGTGAGCGGCGAGAAGCCGCCATCGGCATTGGACGGATACAGCGGCAGGATATGCACGCCGCCCAGGGCATCGCCCAGGTGCCGATCCAGGAATTGGTAGAGTTCCCCCAGGTTGCGCCCCAGGCGGTCGGGATAGGTGATCAGCTGAACAGCGTTACGCAATGTCATGAGCCCCCCGGCATCTAGATGGTCTGTCAGAAGACCTAGGTCACCCTCGTTTCGTTCGTCAAGCCACCCCGCGAGATTAGCTTGCCACGCGCCCCGCTGCCGGGAACATGCGCCTCACCTTCAAACCGGTTGGCAAATGCTGTGCAACGCGGTTGTAAGCCCGCCTGGCAATCCGTATAAAACGCCTCGGCCGAAACATGAGCAAAAGGCTGGCCAGGGATCGTTAGCTGATAAGGAAGTCGTCGTGGAGCTGTTCGTTGGGGTCATCGCTGTCGTCGTTGTTCTGTTCGTTCTTCACCTGTCCAATGCACCTGAAGAGCCCAGACTAGAGCTGCAGGGCGGCACCGCTCGCCTCACCCCCAGCGAGGCGACTCAACTCAACCGCCTATTCGTGCTGCAAGGCAGCGCCCCCGACCTCGCCCTGCAGTTGGCCGCACAGCTTTGGGGCGACGCCTGGCAGCTCGCCCACGTCTCACTCTGCTCAAGACTGATGCTGCTGGATCGCGAAGAAGAGGCTCTGGAGCTGCTCTGGAAACTTGACTCCGCTTACCGCGAGCAGGCCCTGCAAACGACGCTGCAGGAGTTGGTGAACCGAGGCGATACCGGCAAGGCTCTCCAATTGCAGAACCGTTTCGACGTCACCTGCTCCAACTCACCACTAACGCACGGCACGCTGTTATTGGCCGAGGGCAAAACACAAGAAGCTCGCAAAGCACTGGACGCCCTGGACCTGAATCAGCAGATCGGTGAAGGGCAACTGCTGGAACTCGCTCGCCTGCGACAGGCGTGCGACCAGCCAGAGCTGGCCGATGCGGCTCTGGCCAGGGTCGAGGCGCAGCTCGACAGCAATAACGAACCCGATTTCAGCTGGCGCCCGCTGCTGCAAACACTGGCCGATCTGCAACGCTTTCCACAGCTGCTGCAACTTGCCCAGCGCAGCGATCTGCCCGGATACAGCATCGTGGAGCTTCTGGCGGCCCACGGACGATATGACCAGGCACTGCAACTGCTGGCAGCTACGGATGCCTCGAAAACCTACATGATCGACGCGCCGCAGCTCTTCGAGCATTTCATCGAGGCCCAGCGTCCCGAGCTCCTGCAGCGCCTGCTTGCAACGCAGAAGGACGGTCTGACGTCGCAACTGCTGCAGTGCCATGTCAGCTGGCATGCACGGCGTGGCGACATCACCCAGGCCCAGCAACTACTGGATCGAGAAATGCAGCGCCTGGATGCCTCGGTGCAGCACTGGCTGGTGTTGAGCCTGGCCGAGGAGCATGCCCAGAGCAACGCGTCATGGGCGACCAGCCTGCGGCGCCAGGCCGAGCGCCTGCTCGTCGGCGAACAAGGCAAGGCCTCATGGCCAGGCATGCGCCTTTATCACCTGCAGCACCTGCTACGTGAACAGGCCGGCCGCACGCCTGCTCAGCGCGACACCTGGTCGTTGCGCAACTTCCTAGAAGAGGCCGAACGGCTGCACGCCGAACTCGCCCCCGAAGACAGCCTGAGCGAGCGCATCCTCTACAGCCAGCTACTGGATAAACTGGGTCAACCCGAGGCGGCCAGGGATCTACTGCAGCAGCTGCGCCAGCAACTGGAGGCAGGAGAGGATATCGAGCCAGAAGATGCGCGCTATCACTACAACGAAATCGCGCAGGCTCTGATCGACATGGGCGAACTCGAGCAAGCCAGGGACATGTTGACTCGCGAGCGTGCCGATAACGGCATGAAGCAGCCGCTGATGACGGCTTATCTCGATGCCGGTCTGCTGGAGGAAGCGCTCGCCTGCATCGACCTGCACACCCTTATCGGTAGCTGTGGCACCTCCAACCTGCAGCGCCTGCACCACTCCATCGCGGCGATGAAGGAGGCGGATGCGCAACGCTATCAGCGCCTGAAAACGCAACTGCATGAGCGTCTGAACGACGACCAGTCCTGGCGCAGCTGGGGGCAAGTTGACATCCAGGGTGCTGGCTGAATACCACTCAGAGCCGCGCCAGCACCGCTTGCAGCGCCTGCTCCGGCGCCTCGTGCCAGAGGCCGTAGCTCAGCGGCAGGGTTTCCAGGCCGGCGCGTATCAGCACCAGGTAGCGTTCCAGTTCGAGGAAGCTCTCGCCCTCCCCCGGAAAACCGATCAGGTCGATGGCCAGGCATTTGTCGCCACGCCGGCAGAACAGGTCCAGCACCTGCCCGGCCAGCGGGTAGTGGTTCCAGACGCTGACGCCCTGGGCCTGCAACGCGGCGCACAGCGTCTGCCGCGCCGCCTCGGTGGCGCCGGGCTGCCAGACCGCGCTGGGCTTCTCCAGGTACTCCAGATAGCGGCGCAACAGGTGCGTGGCCGGCAGCTGGCGCTCGTCGCCGCTGAACAGCAATACCTGGCGCTCGCGGGCGCGGGTGATGGCGACGTTGAACAGGTCAGCACGATTCAGGTAGGCCGCCGCCTGGCTCGATTCCCGGTCGATGGCGAAGCTGAGGATCATCAGGTCGCGCTCCTCGCCCTGAAAGCCGTAGGGCGTATCCACCAGCAGACGGAACTCGCGCAGTCGCTCCAGCGGCAGGGTTTCGCCGATGCGCAGACGGATGCGCTCGACCTGATCGCGAAACGGCGACAACACGCCGATGCTGGGCTTGATCGGGCTGCCGCCGTACTCGGCCAGGTGCGCGGTGATCAGCGCCAGCACCCGTTCCACTTCTGCCTCATTGACGCCATTGCGCCCGCGCTGGCCTTGAATGCGCAGCAACTGCAGGCTGTCGCAAGCCTCACCGCCCGGCCGCTCCTTCATCACCCGCAGGCGCTGGTCATAAAACAGCTCGTTGCTGAAGCGGATCAGCGCCGGGCGGCTGCGAAAGTGCTCGTCGAGAAACACCACCGCCTCCTGGCTGGCCAGTTGCAGGCCGACCAGATCCAGTACGCTATTGTCGCGGTAGCTCCAGGCCTCACGCGCCTCGGCCTGCAGGCCGGCGCGTTGCAACAGCTGCGTCTCGCGCACACGGGAGAGGAAGGAAATGTGCCGCAACTGCCGCGCATCGCCGGTCACCACCGCACGCTTGCAGCGCTGGAACGCCGGCAGCGCCGAGGCGATGTCGCACTGGGTCGCCTCGTCCATCACCATCACGTCGAACAGCTGCGGGCGCAGCGGCAGCAGGCGGTGCAGCTCGTCCAGCGTCACCACCCAGATCGGGAAGGCCGCCAGCAGACGCGCCGGGTCGATATCCTCGAACAGGGCCAGCTGGCGCTGCGAATTGCGCGCGCGAATGGCCTGGTTGTAGCGCACGAACAACCCACGGTCAGCCAGCAGCAGGCGCTTGAGCGCCAGGCTGCGATGGCTGTTGAGGTGCTCGCGACTGAGCAACTGGCGGCGCTGCTGGCTGTCGCGCAATTCGTCCAGCAAGGCCCAGGGACGTACGCTGCTACCAACCCGCTTGCGCACCCAGGGTACCTGCAGCCAGCGCTGCCAGAAGGCCAGGCTGCCGCGCTGGGCGCGTAGCAGCAGGCGGCTCCAGCGCACGGCCTGTTCGCAGCGCTGGCGGAAATCCGCGTAGAGGCGCCGCTCGGCCTGGGTCAGCACTTCCAGTTCGCTGCGCTGACGCGCCTCGAGCTGCTCGGAGACATCGGAAATCTCACCCTGCAGCATGCGTTCCAGGCGTTCGCGCAGAGCCTGACGCAGGCTCTGGCCATCGCCTTCGAGCACGCCGTCGCGCAGGCCGAAATCCTCGCGTAGCTTGTGCGCGATGACCCGCACCGCCTGGGCGCTGCGGCTGACCAGCAGCACGCTCTCGCCCTGCAGGTAACGATCCAGTGCCAGTGCGGCCAGGCTGTAGCTCTTGCCGGTGCCGGGCGGGCCGGATATCTGGCTCAGCGGATAACGTGCGGCATTGGCCAGCGCCCGGCATTGGGCCGCGCTGAGCTGCGCCGGCAAGCGCTGCGGCGTGCTGATCGAGCCCGGCGCCTGCACGGCTGGCGTTTCACCGAGCAGTTGCAGCAAGGCAGGCGACAGTTGCTCGGCTTCCTGCAGCAGCTGCAGCTCATGGGCGATACCGCGGCTACCGCTGCCACGCGGCACCAGCGCGACGAAGGCGCCGGGCTGCAGCGACAGGCTGCGCCGACGCAGGGCCTTGGCCAACACCTCGTCACCGGCCAGCTGCGGAAAACCTGCGGCTTCGCTGACCTCACGCACCTGCGTGTTGCGCTCTACCCAGCCCAGCAATTGCCCCAGTGAGGCGGCATCCAACGCGCCTGTCGGAAGCGGCAGAGCATCGAGGCTCTCGTTGCCGTGCTCCTCGAACAGGCGGCGCAACAGGCGCCAGTTGCCATGCGCACGCTGCACGTCGATGGCGAGCAGCTGACTCTGGCCATCCGCCGTCGCTTGCAGGCTGGCCTCGTAATAGAACAGCGGACCACAGATCGCCTGCGAGGCACCGGTTTCCAGTTGCAGACGGCCACAGATCGGCAATACGCCGTAAACCAGTTGCAGCTCACGCTGATAGAGCGCCTGCGCCTCGGCCAGGGCCTGGCCCAGTTCAGCCGACAATGGCAACAGCGGCACGCCACCGCTGGCCAGTTCCTCACGTCCATCGAGCCAGGCCCAGCGCTTGGCGGGCAGCTTGGCTAGGTTATCCAGATCCAGATCACGGCTGTCGGCCAGGTAGCAGCTGCGATAAAAGCCGAGGAGCTGGCGGGCGTGAGGCTGACTCATCAGTTACCTTCGTAACGCGCCCAGAGCGACTCGAATTCACGGCTGTAAGCCGCCACCAGTTGCGGGTGGTCGATCACCAGCAGGTTTTCCTCGTTGCTGGTGCTGGCACTGCGCGTCCAGTTGAAGCTGCCGTTGAGCAGCAGGCGACCGTCGAACAAGGCGAACTTGTGGTGCATGTGATAAGGCCCGGCGTCGATGCGCAGCGGCACGCCCTTGTCGCGCAGCCACTGGATATCGCTGCCAACGTCGAACTGTTTTTCGTTGTCGGTGATCACGCGCACGGCGATACCCCGCTCATGGCACGCCAACACCTCTTCACTGAGCTGATCATCGGAAATGGTGTAGACGCAGATCTCCACGCTCTTGCGCGCCTGCCGGCACAACTCGCGGATCTTGCGCCGGCAGCTCTCGCCGGGACTGAAGTGCGCCGTGGCATGTTCCACGCGCGGCGCGCTGCCAACGCTGTCGAGCGTCTTGACCACCTGCTCCAGCCATTTCAGCACCGGTTCGACATTGCCCGGCTCGCGCATCAGCTCACGGGCCAGGGCAAAAGCGCGGTTGCGCATGAAGCGCACCTGATCGCTGCTCAACTCGCTGCCCAGCTGGCGCAGCTCGTCGCGCTCCTCATTGCTCAGGCGCAGGTCGGCGAGGCTGTCGCGCAATTGCTGGTCGAGGCGATTGAAGTCCATGGAAAATCCCTTTTATCGATGATTACGGCGACTCAAGGCAGCGTAAAGCACGCCACAAAAAGCCCCCGCCAAATGGTATTCGAAAGAAACGCCGGCACGCGGCAGCAGGCCGAAGAACCAGCCGCCGTAGAGGAAGAACACCAGCACGGCGAGCAGCAGATCGAGCAGGCTGCGCTCGAACCAGGCGCGCGCCAACAACAGTCCCCAGAAGCCGAACAGCCAGCCACTGGCGCCGACATGCAGGCCGGTGCGACCGAACAGCCAGACCAGCACCCCACTGCCGATGATGATGAAGGCGCTGGCGAGGAAGAAATCGCGGCGCGAGCGCAGCAGCACCAGGCTGCCGAGCACCAATAGACCGCTGAGGTTACTCAGCAGATGCGCCCAACTGCCATGCAACCAGGGCGCGAAGAGAATCCCGGGCAGCGCCTCGATATGCCGGGGCAGCAGGCCCCAGACATTCAAGGCACCGCCAAGGGCACCATTGACCAGTTGCACCAGCAGCATCACGCCGCTGATCAGCAGCAGCGGGCGCAGCTCGATCAGCCACCCTCGTCTCACGGCGCCTCGTTATCGGCTGGGTCGCTGCGTCGCTTCTGGCCCAGCAGCGTGCCGAGGTCACGCAGTTGGGTGGAGATTTCCAGCATGCGATTGTGGGTACGCAAGTCGATGTCGATCTTCTTGTCCATCGACTTGATCAGCGGCAGGAAGCTGTTTTCCAGACTATCGGCCAGGCTTTCCAGCAATTTCTGCGTGCCCGGCTGCGGCGGTGCGATCACCTCCACCTGCGGATGCAGCTTGCCGAGGTTGTCCAACCCGGCCAGCAATTGCGCCCAGGGAATGCTCGCCGCCTCGCTGGCCGGCTTGCCGGCACCCAGGCCACGCACGCTTTCCACCAGGTCGTTGAGTTGCGCCACCACGCGGCCACCGACGTCGCTATCGCTGCCGCCCATGGCCTTGTTGCGCATGAAGTCGCGCTTGATCTGCGCCCAGCGCTCGGCTTGCTCGGGGGTCTGATTGCCACGCAGCTCGGCGAGCTTGAGCAGGTTCTCCTCGGCGCCGGTGGTGAGCAGTTGCGACTCGCCCTGGTAGTGGTCGGCGATCAGTTGCAGCAGCTCGGCATCGTTCATCACCGAGCTGATCTTCTCGGCCATCTTGTTCATGTTGCGGTAGCTGCCCTGCAGCTTGAACGGCGGCTCGGTGCGGTAGCTGTCGGCCTGCGCGGCGCTGACGATGTACTGCTGGTTGACCCGGCCGACCACGTCGCGCACCTGCATCAGACGCTGCAGGGTGGAGCTGATCTCGTTGATCTCGGCAGCGCCGTAGGTGTGGCTCAGCTCGTTGGCGGAGAACGGCTTGCCCTCGGCCTTGGCGACGAAGCGGTAGACGTCCGCCATGTCGCGGGTGGCCAGCGGCGCCAGCACCGGGTTGGAGGTCAGGCTGTTCTCGATGTAGGACAGCGCGAAGGCCTCCTGCATGCCGCCCAGGGTGTCGCCGAGGTTGTAGATGTCGGCGCGGTTGGCGAGCATGTCGGGGATCTTGAACACGTCGCCGGACTCGGTGTACGGGTTGCCGCTCATCACCACGCAGAATTTCTTGCCGCGCATGTCGTAGGTCTTGGTCTTGCCCTTCCACACGCCTTCGATGCGCCGTGTGCCATCGCACAGCGAGATGAATTTCTGCAGGAACTCGGGGTGGGTGTGCTGGATGTCGTCGACATAGAGCATCACGTTGTTGCCCATTTCCAGCGCCAGGTTGAGCTTTTCCAGCTCCTGGCGCGAGGTGGCGTCCGGCGCCTGCGCCGGGTCGATGGAGCGCACCTCGTGGCCCAGCGCCGGACCGTTGACCTTCATGAAGATCAGGCCCAGGCGGTGCGCGACGTACTCCATCAGAGTGGTCTTGCCGTAGCCGGGCGGCGAGATCAGCATCAACAGGCCCATCAGGTCGGTGCGCTTGTTCTCGCCGGCGGTGCCCATCTGCTTGGCCAGGTTGTCGCCGATAAAGCCCAGGTAGACGTCATTGATCAGCTTGTTACGCACGAACGACGACAGCGGCCGTGGCTTGAACTCGCTCAGGCGCAGCGCCTCGCGTTCGCGGTTGATGACCTCCTGGCGCAGCGCCTGGTAACGCTGCAACTGCGGCACGAAGTCGTGCAGATGCTGCTGCAGGCGGGCGAAGTAGTCGTCGATGGCCAGGGACAGACGTCCCTCGTGCAAGCGCGGGTGATCGCCGAGCAGGCCGCTGACGGTAAAGCGCAGGTCGACCTCGGTGAAGCGCCGCGCGAACTCGTCATCCAGCAGGCTGACGGCGATCGCTTCGGGCACGTAGTCGGCCAGCTCGGCCATGGCGGCGTCCTGCGCACACAGGCCGTCGAGCCAGGTCTGCGCCAGCGACCAGCGCTGCAGCGGGCGGCCACGCAGGTTGTCCAGCGCGGCGCGGTAATCGTCCCAGACATGGCTGGCCTGCATGCGCTGCTGCAGGGTGTCGAGCAGTTGCCGGGCGTACTTGCTGAAGCTGAATTCGATGGGCTTGGCCGCCAGTTCCTCGACCAGATAGGCCGCTGCCGCCTGGCGCTGCGCAGTATCCACAGGCAGCGGATGCTGGCCCAGGAAGCGCAGCATGGCCGCGTCGATCTCTTCGCGCAGGCGCTGCACGCCGTCCTCGCTGCCGAACAACTGGCGCAGGTGCAGGCTGCTGCGCGCCCGCTCCGGCCACAGCTCGGCCTCGATATCCTGCCCCCAGCGATTCCAGAACAGCGCGGCAAAGCCCCGCGCCTTCGGCGCGTAACGCAGCAGGCCGGCGCTTTCGCGCAGCGGCAGCAACTGGGCGAGGATCAGCGCCGCGTCATGGTCGTGAATGCCCTTCTCGTAGGCATCCTTGTAACGCGGCGCGGCGAAGTCGCGGATCAACCGGGTCAGAGTTTCCGGCTGCGCCAGGTGGGTCTTGAGCAGATCCAGGGTCAGGCCTTCCCGGCCCGCCACGGCGGCATCGAGCACCAGGCCGGCGAGGTATTCGGCGCGGTACAGCGAGGGCGATTCGGACTCCAGCGATACCTGCCAGTAGTCACGCAGGCCTTCGAGGGTCTCGTCGCGCAGCGGTTCGAGGAAATCGGTGCCAGTCAGGTGCAGGTACAGCGCATCGCCGCGCGGCATCAGGGTCAGGTCGAGTTCCTGGGTGTTGACACTGAAGCGGTGACGCGGGCCGAGCTTGATGACGTTGCCGCCCTCTTCGAACAGCTCGCTCTTGTCGCGCAGGGCGCGCACCGCCTGGTCGCGGGCGGCCTTGAGGCGCGCCTCGACGTCATCGGCCTTGACGCTGTCCTTGAGCTCGCGCAGGCGCTCGGCCATCTCGCGCAGCTTGAGGATCAGCGGGTCGGCGGCGAAGAAGGCGTTGAGTTCCTCCATCTGGCTCAGGCGCGCGGTGCGTCGGCCCAGGCTATCGAGGATGCGCTGAGCGGCGTCGAGCACGCCCTGGGCGCGGCGCTGGCGGTCGTCGAGCAGGCTCTGCTTGTGCGACTCGAAGGTCTCCAGCAGTTCTTCACGCTTGCCGAGAATATCGCTGAGGAACTGTTCGTGGTCGCCGAACTGGCTTTCCAGCTCTTCGAGCTGCACCAGCAGGCGCGACAGCTGCTCGTCGCACTTCTCCGGATCCTGGGCCAGCGCCAGGGCGTTGGTAATGCCCTGGCTGAACAGTTTGAACTGGGCACCGAACTGCGCCACGGTCTCGGCCGAGCCCAGGCCTTTGCGCCGCTGTTCGGCACGCGCCTTGGCCTGGTTGAGGTGGGCGTAGACCTCGGAAATCGACTCGACGATCGCGGTGCGCTGAGTGGCATCGTCGATCTTCAGCGAGGCCATCAGGCTCGACAGCATGTCGAGGTTGCCGGCCATGACCTGCATCTCGGCCAGCGGCTCGTTCAACTGGGTGACGGTCTCGGCCTTCTGCGCCAGGCCATCCAGTTCCCCCAGGCGCTGCACGTAGGGTTGCAGTGCGGCGTCGCTGGCGAGGAAGGCGGAGGTGGCCGTGGCCACCCGCTCCTGAGCTTGCAGCAGCTCGGCTTCCATGGCGTCGATGCGCGCCACATCGATATAGCGATAATCGCGGATGGTCAGCAGTTGGCCGCGTTGCGCGTTGATGGCACCCAGCGCCTCGACGAAGTGCTGCACCTCGTCCCAGCTGTCGACCAGCAGGCCGGAAAGCAGGCTCTTGTGCTGCGTCTCGGCCTCGGCCATGGCGCGGGCCGATTGCTGACGGATGCTCTCGACCTTCTCGAACTCATCGAGCACCAGCTCGGAGGTGGCCGCCACCTCACGCAGCAGCGGCGCCAGCTCGGCGCATTGAGCGTCACCCAGCCAGTGGTATACATCGAACAGACGGCGGGTGTTCTGGCACAGCTGGGTGTAACGCGCCACCGACACTTCGCGGCTGTCGATCTCGCGACTCAGGCCCAACAGGTCGGACACGCCGCGCACCAGCTCGGCGTTGCCGATACGCCCGAAGAATCCGCTGCGCGCCGGCTGGCGGGCGGCGTGGTCGTCGCTCTCGAACGGCGTCTGCCAGATCTGCATCGGGTGGATACGGGTCGGCTCGCTGCCCTCGGCGGAGAAGATCACCATGCGCCCGTCTTCCAGGCGCGCATAACCGTGGCCGAAGATCGGGTTATGCAGCTGGCGGTTGATCATGTTGTAGGTGAACAGCGCCGCGCGGCCTTCTTCCGGGTGATAGAAGATGTACTGCACGTCCTCGCCGTTGGGCGAGCGCACCGAGCGCTTGAAGCGCATGCCGCCCATGGGCTGCTCGAAGGTCTTGTACTCGCCGCTCTGCAGGTAGTAACCACCGGGGAAGATAATGCCGTGGTCTTCCGGCAGCTGTACGCAGGCGAGGCCGATGGCATCGATGCGCTCGACCTGATTGGTCAGGCTGTTGAACACCAGATAGCGCCACTGCTCCTCGCGGTACGGCAGCACCTTGAGCAGGATCAGGCTGCCCAGGCGGGCGTATTCGATCTGCGCATCATCGAGCGACTGGGTCTTGTCCACCACCGGCTCACGGTAGATGCCCAGGCCGTCCTGGGTGTTGTTCTCGACCTTGATGGTCAGGTCGCCACCCACGGTCTCGACGAATACGGTGTCGAGGATGTTCATGTGCGGATGGCGGCCCATGACCACCATCTCGCGGGAAGTCTTCTGCCATTCGAAGTCGAACGGCGCCGGCAGCGCAATATCGCGCTCGCCGCGGTTGTCGATGTAGCGCACTTCGCGCCCATCGACCGAGATCGACCAGCGGAACACGCGGATATCGGTGATCCGTTCGCCGATCTGGAAACTCGCCAGCAGCTTGCCATCGCGAATGGCCAACTGCAGTAGACGGGTGTTCTTGTAGTAGGTGTACAGCTCGTTGAAGTCGGCGACGAAACTGGACTGCGCCAGGAAGCTGCCTTCCAGCGGCACCGGCTCGGCCTCGTAACCTTCGGCGTTCTCCACCAGGCGGTAGAGGGAGAACACGTCGGAAACGCCGGTTTCCTTCTTCAGCCCGATGAACACGTTGTAGCCAAACAGCAGGCAGTCGCCGACCTGGACGATGTCGCGGGCGATGCAGTTGTTCTCGGTGCGGATACGCACCCGACCGACAGCCTCCATGTGGCTGCTGCCGAACTCGGCCAGACGCTGGCCATTGAGCGTCTCGGTCAAACTGCGCAGGCGCTGGCCCTGCTCCTGCAGGCGCTTGTGCAGCACCTCGTAGGCGCCACCCTCGGCGACGGCCTTGTCCAATACGTCCTGTGTTTGTGCGTCCGACATCGTGTTCTTCCTGGATATGCGGCATCGAGCACCCTCGCCCGTTCAGCAGGCAAGGGGTCTGGAAAAAGCGTGGGAGGCTCGCGGCTAAAGCCCCTCCCACAAGGCTCGGCATGCTGTGGCCGGTAGGGTGGACAACGCTCTTTTTGTCCACCATTGGCGACGCCTAGAGCAGTGGACAAGCTTCGCGTTGTCCACCCTACACTTTTCAGGCCTGACTCAGGCCTGCTCCGAACCGGTGTTCGGTGCGGCCACCGGCGCGGCTGGCGCTGCCTTGCCCGCCAGCAGACGGGAAAGCACGTCCTGTACCACCGGGCTCTTGCCCACCACGCCTTCGATGGCCTTACCCACCGACAGCGACTTGGCGAAGGAATTGAAGAAGTCGCCCTCGCCGCCGACGATCTCGATCTTCGCCTTGGCCAGCGCGGTGGCCAGCACCTCGGCCTGATCCTTGGCGATTTCCTTGTTCGCCGCGATGGCGGCCATGGCCTCCTCGAAGCTCTTTTCCAGTTGCATGCGGAACTCTTCGTGCTGACGCGCGTTGTCGCTGAGCGCATCCAGGGCGCCGAACTTCTTGCCCAGGCCTTCTGCCTCGGCGTTGAGACGCTCCAGCAAGACCTGCGCCTCGGCCATACCCAGGTCCTGGGTGGCCTTGGCCTTGGCAGTGCCGAGCTGTTCTTCGCCACGCGCCTGGGCGCCGAGTTTCTCTTCCAACACCTTGGCATCGGCCAAGCCGTCTTTTTCCTTGGCCGCCGCTTGCGCTTCGGTGACACGCGCCTGGGCCAGCCCCTTCTCCTGCTCGCCCTTGGCTTCGGCGATCAGACGCTCAGCCTGCACGCGGGCCTCGGCCAGACCTTCCTTCTCCTTGGCCGCGGCAGTGACTTCACGCACACGCGCATCGGCCAGGCCAGGCGCGGCGCGCTCGGCTTCGATACCTTCGGCCAGTTTCTTCTTGGCCTCGGCGCTCTTGGCCGCCGCTTCCAACTCGGCCTGGGCGAGGTTGTTGATTTCCACCGCCTTGTGCTTGGAGCGGGTCTCGTCGGCTTCGGCCTGCTTGACCTGACGCACCAGCTCCTGCTCGGCTTCGGCCTGGGCATTGAGCACGGTGACCTGCTTCATGCGCTCGGCCTCGGAGATCTCACGGACTTCCTTGATGCGCTCTTCTTCCTGGGCCACGGTCTTCTCCACCGCGACGCGCTCGCGCACCACGGCGGCGATGTTCTTGCGCTCTTCTTCCAGCGCCTTTTCCTTCTCGATGCGCTGCAGCTCGACCTCGCGCTCGCGCGAGACCACTTCCAGATCCTTGGCGCGGGTGACCTTCTCCACCTCGATGACCACGGCACGCTGGCGGTTCTGCTGCGCCACTTCCACTTCGCGCTGGTGATTCTCGGCGCGAATGTCCAGTTCCTGCTGGGTCTGGATACGTGCCTGTTCGGCCTTCAGACGCTCCTCCTCGCGCACCTTGAGGGTTTCCGCTTCCTCACGGGCCTGGATGGTCTCGATCTCGCGCTTCTGACGGGCCTCGGCATCGGCCTGCTGGCGCTCCAGCGACAGGGTCGCCTCGCGGGTCTCGACGTTCTTCTTCTTGATCGCCAGCTCTTCGTTACGCTCCAGCTCGTTGGTGATGACGTTCTGTGCGGCAGTCAGCTCGGTGATCTTGCGGATACCTTCGGCATCGAGAATGTTGCTCGGGTCCAGCGAATGCTTGGCTGTCTGCTCCAGATAATCGATGGCCACGTCTTCCAGCACGTAACCATTGAGGTCGTTGCCGATGACTTCGACGATGCGGTCACGGAAGTCCTGACGATTCTCGAACAGCTGGACGAAATCGAACTGCTTGCCGACGGTCTTCAGTGCTTCGGAGAACTTGGCGTTGAACAGCTCGTTCACTGCTGCGCGATCGGAGGCGCGGTCCACGCCGATGGCCTTGGCCACCTTGAGCACGTCTTCCTGGGTCTCGTTGACGCGCAGGTAGAAGGCCACGGTGATGTCGGCGCGCATGTTGTCGCGGCAGATCAACCCGTCCTTGGCGCGGCGGTCGACTTCCAGGGTGATCAGGGAGATCTTCATGAACTCCTTGAGGTGGATCACCGGGTACACGAGGGAGCCAGTGAAGTGCACCTTGGGCGTCGAGCTCATGTCGTTGACGATCAGCGCGGTGCCTTGTGGAACCTTGATGTAGAAGGCCTTGAACAGAGCGATCAAGGCGATCACGAAGAGGACGACCAGCCCTGCCCCGACGATGAAGGGGATGAGGTTTTCCATTACAGCTGTACTCCTTTGCTAATTGTGCAGACCGGCTCGGTGATGCCCTACCCTGCCAGCCCTGTGTGACGTACGGATTGTCGGCAGACGCTATACGCCGCGAAACTCTTCTTCGGTGATGATGCGATAGGCGTGTTCGGCGGCCAGGTATTCCAGCAACACCACACGGTCGCCGCGTTTGAAGCCCAGCGCCTCATCGGCACGCACGCGCAGGATCAACCCGGCGCCACCGTCTTCCAGCAACGCCTCGCCATGACTGGCGGTAACGCGGCCACTGCGCACCACCGCCACCTGCCCCAGCACCGACTTGCTGCTGATCGCCTCGACCTTGTGAAACAGCGGGCGCAGTGGCCGGCAGATGGCCGCGCACAGCGGCGCCGCCACAACCAGCGCGCCGGCGATCACCACCAGCCCCAGCGGGTAGCGCAGAATGCCCAGCGGCAAATGACGCAGCAGCCACAGCTCGATGAAATAACAGATGAACCAGCCGATGAAGAACAGCAGGGTCAGCACCAGGGTCACCGGCACACCGTCGAGCTTGAACTTGTAGAGCAGGCCGGCGAGGCCCTCGGTCTGGCCGCCGCCGTCCATCATCGAATCGGCCTCGATGTCGAGCAGGTCGATTTCGATCAAACCAGCCGCAACCACCAGCCAATAGATGACCGCCACACACAGCAGGAAGCTGTAGATGGCAGTGGGAAACGACAGCGAAATCTGCAGGAAGAGTTCCATTTATTCCTTTCCCGAATCAGGGAAACGGGGCGCGAGCGCCCCGTATCTTTCACACCAGGGTCAAGCCTTGGACTTGTCCTTCAGGCGCGCCAGCACACTGTCGGCGCTGGCGTTATCGGCCTTGATACCAGCGGCACGCAGCTTGACCTCCAGCGAGTCGTCCGGCGCGCTGGTGGCGGCCAGTTCGGCCGAGGCCTCCATCTTCGCCGCACGCTCGGCCTGCTTCTGCTTGATGCGCTCGAGCGACTCGACCGCCGTCTGCAGCTTGGCCTGGGAGCCGCCGTAACGCTGGGCCACGGCCATCTGCGCCTTCTGCACGCTCTCGGTGGCCTTGACCGTATCCACCTGCTGCTTGAGGCGCTTGATATTGCCCTCGGCCTGGGTCACGGCCTTGCGCAGTTGCGCCACGCTGGCGGCGAAGCCCTCGGCCTGCTCACGCTCGCTGGCCTGCTCGAGCTCCAGATTGGCGATCTTCTCGGCCACTTCCTTGGCCAGAGTCTCATTACCGGCGTCCAGCGCCTTGAGCGCGTACTGCTCGTACTCGGCGATGCTCGCCGCGCTCTTGCTCACCTTGTCGCTGGCCAGCTTGTGCTTGGCCATGATCTCGGCCAGCGCTTCCTTGGACTTGCGCAGCTCGACATCGGCGTCGCGGATTTCCTGATCGAGGATACGCAGGGCCTGACCATCGACCACAGCCTCACCCACTTCATTGGCACCGCCACGCAGCGCCGTCAGCAATTTGCTCCAGACGTTCATCGCACTCTCCCTTAACCCTTGAGGAAGCCTTCATAGGCTTCGGTGGCCTTGATCACGTTGTCCGCCAGCAGCTCGATCTCGAACACCACGTCGGACAGGCTCGAATACGAACTCAGTGCGCCGAACATGGTGTAGCAATCACGTCCGTCAGCCGTTCTTTCCAGGCCGATGGACGACAGCGGGAACAGCTTGTGGGTACGCAGCACCTCTTCATTGAAGGCTGCAGCATCCTTGACGTCCGCCGCCGGCCAAAGCAGTGCCTCGACGATGATCTGCTCGCCGAACACGGCGACGAACAGCGGCAGGTCGCCGTACTCGTGCATGGTGATGTGAAGACTGGCGTCGGCCCCCTGAAGCAGCTCGATGCCGGCCTGGCCGTTTTGGAACAGTTCCGTTGCCGCCAGCGCTTCATGCAGCGCCTGAGCGGTCCAAACCTGAGGCATGTTCATACCCTCCTCCTTCTCCATCGAAGCCAGCAGCGACTGTGGCTGGCGCAGTTTTCGCTCGAACGCAAGCAACAGCGGCGCGTGCTCGGGCAATATCCAGACTTCCTTCTTGACCAACCCCTGCTCGCGCAGGCGCTGACGATAAAGACGCTGGTAATGGGCTGATGATTTGCTATCCATGAATGCAGCCTAGACCCTTACATGTAAACCGTAAAGTAATCACATGTGATAAATGTGATGCCGTTCGTCAGATGAGCGCGCAGATGTCATCCTCGGCGCAAGGCTGGCCGAAAAGCAGACTGAAATGGAAAGAAAAGAGACAGGCAGCAGAAGTCATCCATGATTCGGTTAAAACGCATCCATTCGCGAAGTGTCGAATTAAACCTCAGGCGCCTTCGCCGCGCACGGAAAAAAGCGCTAACCGGGTCGCAGTTGCGCCCCTGACCAACCCCAGGAGAGAGGTAGCGTCATGCAAGAACTTCCACCCGCAGTACGCCAACTCGCACAGGCCGACCAACGCCAGGCAGCCATCGACCTGCTGAGCGAATACCTGGCGAACGACCAGGAGGAAGCCGAGCGCCGCGTCGATCAGTACCTGGAAGAGAACCCGCCCGTGCACCTGCGCGGCGCCGCCATCCTCCGCGCCAGCCGCCTCAATGCGCTGATCTGGTTGACACTGATCGTCCTGATGGCGCTTGCGGCGCTGATCTTCGCCCTCTGAGCAACGCCCAAACGAAACCGGCGCCACTAGGGCGCCGGTTTCATCGAAGCAGCCAGCTTAGAGCGGCTTGCCGCGATTACCGTGGGCAGCGACGAACTGCTGCACGGCCTTCAGGTCGTTGGCCAGCACCGTGCAGCGCTCCTCGCGCTGGAACAGATCGGTCAGGTGCGCCGGCAGCGCCGGAACGGCATCGATACCGGCTTTTTCCACCGCCTCGGGGAATTTGACCGGGTGCGCGGTGCCCAGCACCACCATCGGCGTTGCCAGGCTGCGGCGGCACTCACGCGCGGCACGCACACCGATGGCAGTGTGCGGATCGAGCAACTCGCCGCACTCCTTGTACACCTCGGTGATGGTCTCGCAAGTCTGCTCGTCGCTCACCGCCAGCGAATCGAACAGCTTGCGCGCCTCGACCCAGCGATCTTCCTCGACACTGAAACCACCACCCTGCTTGAAGCTATCCATCAGGCTGGCGATGGCAGCGCCATTACGACCGTGCAGGTCGAACAGCAGGCGCTCGAAATTGGACGAGACCATGATGTCCATCGACGGCGACAGGGTCGGATGCAGGGTTTCCTTGACGTACTGATTGCCGCTCATGAAGCGGTGCAGGATGTCGTTGCGGTTGGTGGCGACGATCAGTTGGCTGACCGGCAGGCCCATGTTACGCGCCAGGTAGCCGGCGAAGATGTCGCCGAAGTTGCCGGTCGGCACCGAGAAGGCGATGGAACGCGCCGGGCCGCCGAGCTGCAGCGCAGCGTGGAAGTAGTAGACGATCTGGGCCATGATCCGCGCCCAGTTGATCGAGTTGACCGCCACCAGGCGAGTGCCCTTGAGGAAGCCCTGGTCGGCGAAGCTGGCCTTGACCATCTCCTGGCAGTCGTCGAAGTTGCCTTCGATGGCGATGTTGTGGATGTTCTCACCGAGAATGGTGGTCATCTGCCGGCGCTGCACCTCGGACACGCGGTTGTGCGGGTGCATGATGAAGATGTCGACGTTATCGCAGGCCTTGCAGCCTTCGATGGCCGCCGAGCCGGTGTCGCCGGAGGTGGCGCCCATGATCACCACGCGCTCACCGCGCTTGGCCAGCACGTGATCGAGCAGGCGACCGAGCAGCTGCAGGGCGAAATCCTTGAACGCCAGGGTCGGGCCGTGGAACAGCTCCAGCACCCATTCGTTGCCATTTAGCTGACGCAGCGGCGCGACGGCGTTGTGCTCGAACACGCCGTAGGTTTCTTCGAGGATTTTCTTGAAATCGGCATCGGCGATGGAGCCGGCAACGAACGGGCGCATTACCCGGAAGGCCAGCTCGTGATACGGCAAGCCCGCCCAGGAAGCGATTTCCTCGACGGTGAAGCGCGGCAGATTCTCCGGCACGTAGAGGCCGCCATCGCTGGCCAGGCCAGCCAGCAGCACATCTTCGAAATTCAGGGCCGGCGCCTGGCCACGGGTACTGATATAGCGCATGGGATAAACCTTCGTTCTGCAGCATCCGCAGGGCGAAACCTGCGGATGGACACGGGATTAGTTGAGCTGTTCGACGCGCAGACGCATGACCGGCGAGGTCACGCCATCCAGCGCTTCCATGGCGGCGATGGCTTCGATGATACGCGCCTCGACCACGCGATGGGTCACGAGGATCATCGGCACCAGGCCGTCCTGCTCCTCGACTTCCTTCTGCATGATCGACTCGATATTGATGCCACGCTCGGACAGGATGCTCGCCACCTGCGCCAGCACACCCGGATGGTCCTTGGCCTGGATACGCAGGTAGTAGGCGCTCTCGCATGCCTCGATGGGCAGGATCGGGTGATCGGACAGCGAGTCAGGCTGGAAGGCCAGGTGCGGCACGCGATTGTGCGGATCGGTGGTCAGCGCACGCACCACATCCACCAGGTCGGCCACCACCGCCGAAGCGGTCGGCTCCATGCCGGCGCCAGCACCGTAGTACAGCGTGCTGCCAACGGCATCGCCATTGACCATCACCGCATTCATCACGCCATTGACGTTGGCAATCAGGCGATCGGCCGGGATCAGCGTCGGGTGCACGCGCAGCTCGATACCGGCCTCGGTGCGGCAAGCCACGCCCAGGTGCTTGATGCGATAACCCAGCGCCTCGGCGTAGTTCACATCGGCCGTGGTCAGTTTGGTGATGCCCTCGGTGTAGGCCTTGTCGAACTGCAGCGGGATCCCGAAGGCGATGGACGCCAGGATGGTCAGCTTGTGCGCGGCGTCGATACCTTCGACGTCGAAGGTCGGATCGGCCTCGGCATAACCCAGCGCCTGCGCTTCCTTGAGCACATCCTCGAAGGCACGACCTTTCTCGCGCATCTCGGTGAGAATGAAGTTGCCGGTGCCGTTGATGATGCCGGCCAGCCAGTTGATACGGTTGGCCGCCAGTCCCTCACGGATCGCCTTGATCACCGGGATACCGCCGGCTACGGCGGCCTCGAAGGCGACGATCACGCCCTTCTCGCGCGCCTTGGCGAAGATCTCGTTACCGTGCACGGCGATCAGCGCCTTGTTGGCGGTGACCACGTGCTTGCCATTGTCGATGGCCTTGAGCACAAGATCCTTGGCCAGGGTGTAGCCGCCGATCAGCTCGATGACGATGTCGATCTCGGGATTGTTGACCAGCTCGAATACGTCGCTGGTCATGGCAATGCCGGTGGTGTCGTACTGCGGCTTGGGCGAACGAATGGCGATCTGGGCAATCTCGATGCCGCGACCGGCACGCCGAGTAATCTCCTCGGCGTTGCGCTTGAGTACATTCAAAGTACCGCCACCGACGGTGCCCAACCCACAGATGCCCACTTTGACCGGCTTCACACTCAATTCCCCATCAGCACTGCACGAAACGGCCGGAGCATGCTCCGGCCGCAGATAAAGAGCCGCACCTTACGAAGCGGCTGTTTGTTAGTCAATCCACCGTCAGTCGTTCGACTCCAGCGCAATCTTGGCCAACTGCGGCGCCGGCTGATAGCCCGGAATCATCTTGCCGTTGGCCAGGACGATGGCCGGCGTGCCGTTGACCCCGATCATCTGGCCGAGCTGGTATTGCTTGGCCACCGGGTTGTCGCAGGTCGCTTCCGGCACTGGCTGGCGAGTCTTGGCAAGATTCATCGCCGCCTGGCGATCCTTGCTGCACCAGACGCTGGCCAGCTCCTTGGCTGCCGGGCTGTTCATGCCCTGACGCGGGAAGGCCACGTAACGCACTTCGACGCCCAGGCGGTTGAGCTCGGGCACCTCGCTGTGCAGTTTCTGGCAGTAGCCGCAGTCGGTATCGGTGAACACGGTGATGTGGGTCTTCGGATCCTTCGGCGCGAACACCACCATTTCCTTGGCCGGAATGGCATTGATCTGCTGCGCCACCGCACGGCTTTCCTCGATCTCGGTCAGGTTGACGGCCTTGCCGTCCTTGACCTGAAACAGATAGCCCTGGATCAGGAACTGACCGTCAGCGCTGGTGTAGAGCTGACGACCACCTTCGAGCTGCACCTGGTAAATACCCGTCATCGGACTCTCGGCAATGGCCTCGATCGGCAGGTTGGCGTCGAGCGACTTGAGCGACTGCCGAATGACCTGATCAGGGTCGGCAGCCAGGGTGACGCTACTGCCCAGCGCGAGCGCCAGAGCAATGGAAATACGGGGCAGGGACATGAACACTCCTGTCGAACGACGGACCAGTGAAAATCGCTACAGCCTACCACAGATGACCCGACCGGCAGCGCCTGGACGACCAGACGGCGCCCTCAGCCGCGCGGGTGGTGCTTGGCATGCAACTCTTGCAATCGGGCACGCGCGATATGGGTGTAGATCTGCGTGGTAGAAAGGTCGCTATGCCCCAGCAGCATCTGCACGACACGCAGGTCGGCGCCGTGATTGAGCAGGTGGGTGGCGAAGGCATGGCGCAACGTGTGCGGTGACAACGACTTGCTGATTCCCGCGACCTGCGCCTGGTGCTTGATGCGATGCCAGAAGGTCTGCCGGGTCATCTGCTCGCCGCGCAGACTGGGAAACAGCACATCACTGGGCTTGCCCCCCAGCAACAACGGGCGCGCCTCGCGCATGTAGCGCTCGATCCAGGCAATCGCCTCTTCGCCCAGCGGCACCAGACGCTCCTTGCTGCCCTTGCCGAAGACCCGGAGCACGCCCTGGCGCAGGTTGACCTGCTCCAGCGTCAGCCCGACCAGCTCACTGACGCGCAAACCGCAGGCATAGAGCACCTCGAGCATGGCGCGATCGCGCAGGCCAATGGGGTCATCCAGGTCCGGCGCCTGCAGTAGCGCTTCGACGTCCGCCTCGGACAGCGATTTGGGCAGTGGCCTACCTATCTGTGGCAAATCGATCTGCAAGGTCGGGTCTTCGCCGATCAGCGTTTCACGCAGCAGAAACCGATAGAAACCGCGCAGCCCCGAAAGAAAACGTGCGGTGGAGCGCGCCTGATAGCCCTGCTCCAGACGCCAGGCCAGGTGATCGAGGATGGCGTCACGACCGATATGCGGCAGCTCCAGCCCGCGCACATCGAGCCAGGCATTGAAGTGCTCCAGATCACTGCGATAGGCGGCCTGGGTGTGAGCGGAGAGCCCCTTCTCCAACCACAAGGCTTCGAGGAAGCGCTCGATCAGAGGATGAGTTAACGTTGCCATCGAGAGTCCACGAAGAAAGATGAGCGCCAGTGTTCCACAGCCCCACCGCGACAGGGCAACTGAAAAACGCAGACGGGGCCGCCAGAGCAAGACACAACGACCAACGGGAGTAACGCCCGAAGGGTCAGCGCCAGCGAATCAAGCAGGCGAGAAGCGAAGTTTATCGGGCATGCCATCTGACTCATACAGGCGCTCGCCTTCAACGCGGCAATGGCACCACAGCCAGTTGCCAGAAATGCTCGATAGGGAGATCCGATGAGCGAGACACACATCCTGCTGAGCCTGGGCGGCATCGGCCTGCTGGCCCTGGCCAGTCAATGGCTGGCCTGGCGCCTGCGCCTGCCGGCCATCCTGTTCCTGCTGTTCGGCGGCATTCTCGCCGGGCCCCTGCTGGGCGTGCTCGATCCGCAGGAGCTGTTCGGCCCACTGCTGTTTCCGTTCATCTCGCTGGCCGTGGCGCTGATCCTGTTCGAAGGCAGTCTGACCCTGCACCTCTCCGAGTGGCGCGAGATCGGCAAGGTCGTGCATCGCCTGGTGACCATCGGCGCACTGCTGACCTGGGCGGTGATCAGCATCGCCAGTCATTACCTGCTGGGGTTTTCCTGGGACCTGGCACTGCTGTTCGGCACCCTGACCCTGGTGACCGGCCCGACGGTGATCGCCCCGATGCTACGCGTGGTGCGCCCCACCTCGGCAGTGGCGAACATCCTGCGCTGGGAGGGCATCGTCATCGACCCCATCGGCGCCCTGCTGGCCGTGGTGACCTTTGCCTTCATCGTCAGCTACGCAGAAGGCAACGCCCTGAGCGAGAGCCTGAGCACCTTCGCCGCGGTGATCGCCTGCGGCAGCCTGCTCGGCGCGGCTGCCGGCTGGGCCTTCGGCGTCGTCCTGCGGCGGCGCTGGCTGCCGGAATACCTGCACAACTTCGCCTCCCTCGCTGCAGTACTGGGCATATTCATCGCCGCCAACCTGATGGTGCACGAGTCCGGCCTGCTGGCCGTGACGGTCATGGGCATGTGGCTGGCCAACATGCGCGGCGTGGACATCAGGCCGATCCTGCACTTCAAGGAGAACCTCAGCGTGCTGCTGATCTCCGGCCTGTTCATCATCCTCGCCGCCCGCCTCGACCTGCAGGCGCTGCTGGCGCTGGGCCCGGCAACGCTGGCCCTGCTCGCGGTCATCCAGCTGGTCGCGCGCCCACTGAATATCGCCGTCTGCACCCTGGGCTCCAGCCTCAACTGGCGCGAACGCGCGCTGCTGGCCTGGATCGCACCGCGCGGCATCGTCGCCGCTGCGGTCTCGGCGATCTTCGCTTTGCGCCTGGAGCAACAGGGCAATGAGCAGGCGCAACTGCTGGTGCCGCTCACATTTCTGGTGATCATTGGCACCGTGGTCCTGCAGAGCGCAACCGCACGCCCACTGGCGCGCCTGCTCAAGGTCGCCGAGCCCTCTCCCAGCGGCTTTCTGATCGTCGGCGCCAACCCGGTCGCGCGAGCGATAGGCAAGGCCATCCAGGGCCTGGGTAGCCAGGTCCTGCTGACCGACTCCAGCTGGGAGAATATTCGCGCGGCGCGCATGTCCGGCTTACCCACCTACTTTGGCAATCCAACCTCGCAGCATGCCGAAGCACACCTGGACCTGGTCGGCCTGGGTCACCTGCTGGCACTGGCGCCCTCGGCAGAACTCAACGCATTGGCCTGCATGCACTACCGTCACGACTTCCCCAGCAACCGGCGCTTTACCTTGCCCACCAGCGCCGACGGACGACGCAGCGACAAGCACCGCAGCAGTGACGAGGTGCGCGGCCTGGCGCTGGGCGGCCAGGCCTTGAGCTATCCGCAGTTCGCCAGCCGCCTGGCACGTGGCGACGAAGTACGCAGTACCACCCTCACCGAGACCTTCGACTGGAACGCCTACAACGCGCTGTACGGCAAACGCGCGACCCTGCTGCTGGCCCGCGCGCCCAATGGCTGGCTGCATATCGCCACGCAACCCCTGACCTTCACACCCGGCACAGGCTGGACGCTGATGGCACTAATCGAAACAGAAGAAACAACGACCGAGAGCACTGTGCAGCAAGAACCCGCAGCCACATGACGATTCGCGCGGCCAGCCTATCTTTGGTTGGGTGACAGGCAGGCCGGGCGGAACGATGATTTCACCATGCCATCACCTTCCCGGTAGCTTCTCATGTCCCAACACGTCAACTCGCGACTCGGCCAGATTCTGATCAACAAGGGACTGATTAGCGCCACGCAGCTGGATGCTGCCATCAAGGCCCAACTGACCAGCCACAAGCGGCTCGGTGAAGTTCTGGTGGAGCAGGGACTGCTGACCCAGAAACAACTGAGCAAGGCACTGAAGAAGCAGAGCAATCTGCGCCTGGCCGCCACCCTGGTGGCAGCGCTGATGACGCCGTTTCAAATGGCCAGCGCCGACATTCAGCGACTGCAGCCCCCCAGCACCATCAGCCAGGATGAAACGCCGCGCGGCATGCAGTCGCTGAGCGACAGCGAGATGAGCGCGGTCAGCGCCCAAGGCCTCGACGAAGCACTGCAAGGTTTGCTGCTGCGCGCGGAAAGCGGTGACGACCTGGGCACGGTCAAGCAACTGGCCAAGCTGGTGATGCCGGTACTCGACAACCTGGACGCTGAAACCAGCCTGCGCGACGTGCGCTACGACACCAGCAAGCTGCGCTCGACACTGAACGACGATGGCTCGTTCAACGTCAACCTGCCCAGCTCCATCGGCGAACTGCGCTTCGACAACATCCGCGTCAAGGACGCCCCGACCAGCCAGAGTTTCGGCAGCCTGAGCCTGCACAATATCGACCTGTCACAGGCCAGCCTGAAAATCAGCCTGCGCCCCTGACCGCGATGACGGCCTAGTGAGCGAAGCCCGGCAATACCGGCACGGGCTTTTGCTGGTCATCGACGGCGACGAAGCTGAAACTGCCACTGATCGCCCGCTCGCGCCCCTCCTGATACAGGCCCTCGACGAACACCTCGACCTCCACCTTGAGGCTGGTATTGCCAACCTTGATCACCCGGCCGACCAACTCGACGATGGAGCCCGCCGGTATCGCATGCTTGAAATCGATACGATCACTGGACACCGTCACCAACGGCAAACGACAGAAACGCGTGGCGGCGATGAACGACACCTCGTCCATCCAGGCCAGCGCCGTGCCGCCGAACAACGTGTTGTGATGATTGGTGGTTGGCGGAAATACCGCCTTGGTCACGCGGGTCTCCGACAGCGCAGTGCGCCGCTGAATTTCTTGCTCTCTCAAGGTCATGCCACGACTGCTCATTCGATGGATGGAGCTGACCGCGAAACCCGTCGGTCAACGCGGCCCAGAAACGAAAAAAGCAGCCCGCAGGCTGCTTTTTTCTTGAGAAGCGTCCGAACTTAGGACAGCTTTTCCTTGATGCGTGCGGCTTTGCCGGACAGATCGCGGAGGTAGTACAGCTTGGCTTTGCGCACGTCACCGCGACGCTTGACGCTCAGGCTGTCGACCAGCGGCGAGTAGGTCTGGAAGGTACGCTCAACACCAACACCGCTGGAGATCTTGCGCACGGTGAAGGCGCTGTTCAGGCCGCGGTTACGCTTGGCGATCACGACGCCTTCGAAGGCCTGCAGACGCTGACGGTCGCCTTCCTTCACTTTCACTTGCACGACAACGGTGTCGCCCGGTGCGAAAGTCGGGATTTCTTTGTTCATCTGCTCAGCTTCGAGCATCTGGATAATCTTGTTGGTCATGCTGCGCTCCTAAGACAAGCCTCCCGGCCTGCCATCGATACGTTAACTATCGTCCCGCTGGCGGATGTATTCCTCCAGCAGCCTCTTCTCTTCTCCAGAAAGCGAGCGGCTATCCAGAAGATCAGCGCGGCGTTGCCAGGTCCGACCAAGGGACTGCTGCAAACGCCAGCGCCGGATGTGTTCGTGGTTGCCACTAAGCAACACTTCAGGAACACGTTTATCCGCATACACCTCCGGGCGGGTGTAGTGCGGGCAGTCGAGCAGGCCATCCGTAAAGGAATCCTCCTCGGCCGAATCGGCATGACCCAATGCACCAGGCAAAAGGCGCGTCACCGCATCGATCAGTACCATGGCCGGCAGCTCACCGCCGGACAGGACGTAGTCACCAATCGACCATTCCTCGTCGACATGCGTTTCAATGAAACGCTCGTCGATACCTTCATAACGACCGGCGATCAGGATCAATGCATCCTCCTGCGCCAGCTCGCGGACCGCTGCCTGATTCAGGCGACGCCCCTGCGGCGACAGGTAAATCACCTTCGCCGTCTCTCCCGCGGCCTGCCTGGCACTGGCCAGGGCGTCCTCGAGAGGCTTGATCTTCATCACCATCCCCGGGCCACCGCCGAAAGGGCGGTCATCCACCGTATGGTGGCGATCCGTGGTGTAGTCCCGCGGATTCCAGCAATTGAGCTTGAGCAGCTCCTGCTTGACCGCACGACTGGTGATGCCGTACTCGCCGATGGCGGCAAACATTTCCGGGAACAGGGTGATGACTTCTACGCGCATGAGCCTTAGAAATCCGCATCCCAGTCGACCCGCATCTCGCCGGCTGCCAGATCGATCGAAAGTACGCATTGCTCCGTATAGGGCAACAGGCGCTCGCGATCATCCAGGCTACCCGCGCAGGGTTTGACCACCATCACATCATTGGCACCGGTCTCGAACAGATGGTCAACCACACCGAGCAACTGCTCCGCCTGATCGATGACCTTCAAGCCCTGCAACTGGTACCAGTAGAACTCGCCGTCTTCCAGATCTGGCAGCTCGCTACGCGGCACGCAAATCTCGAAACCGGCGTAAGTACGCGCAATTTCGCGATCATCCAGACCTTTCAACTTGGCAACCAGCACCTTGCCCTGCAGGCGGCCGCTGGCCAATTCCACTTTCTTTACCTCACCGTCACGCTTGAGCGTCCAGCTTTGGTAATCGAGCACGTTATCGATGGGATCGGTAAAGGAATACACCTTCACTTCGCCCTTGACGCCGTGCACCGAAACAATCTTGCCGAGAACGATCAAATCCTCGGCGACGGCCGGCGTCGTACTCATAAAAGATGCTTAGGCAGCAGCCTTGGCAGCTTCCTTGAGCAGCTGAGCAACGCGCTCAGACGGCTGCGCACCCTGGCTCAGCCAGTAGGTGGCACGCTCTTGGTTCACGGACAGCTTGACTTCAGCACCCGAAGCGACCGGGTTGAAGAAACCGATACGCTCTACGAAGCGACCGTCGCGCGCATTGCGGCTGTTGGTCACGGTCAGGTGGTAGAAGGGGCGCTTTTTGGAGCCGCCGCGAGCGAGACGAATAGTTACCATGAGAACATCGTTCCTGTAGTCGGTGCTAACTTGAGGCACACATCAAAAATGGGCCTAGGCCCGAAAGGCCGCATATTTTAAGGATTATGCGGCGGTTTGCAAATCTCTTTTTCCTCCCGGCCATCGACCGGGGCGCAGACCTCAGAATTTCGGCATTCCGCCGCCGCCCGGAAGCATGCCACCCATGCCGCGCATCATCTTGGCCATGCCGCCCTTGGCGGTGAATTTCTTCATCATCTTCTGCATCTGCTTGTGCTGCTTGATCAGCCGTCCGATGTCCTGCACCTGGGTGCCGGAACCGAGAGCGATGCGGCGCTTGCGCGAGCCGCTGATGATCTCCGGGTCGCGACGCTCGGCAGGCGTCATCGAGTTGATGATCGCCTCCATCTGCTTGAACTGTTTCTCGGCTGCACCCTGGGCGCTGCCCATCTGCGACAGGTTGACGCCACCGATGGACGGCAGTTTGTCCATCAGGCCGCCGAGACCACCCATGCTCTTCATTTGCTGCAGCTGATCACGGAAGTCTTCGAGATCGAAGCCCTTGCCCTTCTTCAGCTTCTTGGTGAGTTTCTCGGCCTTTTCACGATCGAGGGTCTGCTCGGCCTGCTCGATCAGACTGAGCACATCGCCCATGCCGAGGATGCGCGAAGCGATACGATCCGGATGGAAGGGCTCGAGCGCATCGCTCTTCTCGCCCATACCGATGAACTTGATCGGCTTGCCGGTGATATGACGCACCGACAGCGCGGCGCCGCCACGGGCGTCACCATCGACCTTGGTCAGCACCACACCGGTCAGCGGCAGCGCCTCGCCGAACGCCTTGGCCGTGTTGGCGGCATCCTGGCCGGTCATGGCGTCGACCACGAACAGGGTCTCGACCGGCTTGACCGCCGCGTGCAGCGCCTGAATCTCGGCCATCATCTCGGCGTCCACGGCCAGGCGACCGGCGGTATCGAGGATAACTACATCGATGAACTTCAGCTTGGCCTCACGGATCGCCGCAGTGGCAATATCCACAGGCTTCTGACTGGCATCGGAAGGGAAGAAGGTGACGCCCAGATCGCCCGCTAGCGTTTCCAGCTGTTTGATCGCCGCCGGCCGGTAGACGTCGGCAGACACCAGCAACACCGACTTCTTCTTGCGCTCCTTGAGGAACTTGGCCAGTTTGCCGGCGGTAGTGGTCTTACCCGCGCCCTGCAGACCCGCCATCAGCACCACGGCAGGCGGTGCGGCGTTTAGTGCCAGATCTTCGTTGGCCGCGCCCATCAGCTCTTCCAGCTCGGCGCGAACGATCTTCACGAAGGCCTGGCCTGGAGTCAGGCTCTTGGAGACTTCGGTACCAACGGCACGCTCCTTGACCTTGCCGACGAAGTCCTTGACCACTGGCAGGGCCACGTCGGCCTCGAGCAGGGCCATGCGCACTTCGCGCAGCGTATCCTTGATGTTGTCTTCGGTCAGCTTGGCCTTGCCCGTGACGTTACGCAGCGTCTGGGACAGGCGATCGGTAAGATTTTCGAACATGCGCGTTCCTTCGATAGGGGCGACCCGGCGCGCCGGGTGTGCGACAGGCGGCGGATTATAGCGAACTCGCCGAGTTGCCGACACCGCTGGCAGTCTTTCGTGCTGACGCCCATCTGTGCCACACTCAGCGCCTTTCGGGCTCGCCTTACACGGATTTATGCACCCTCTGTTGCCCAGTCTCGCCGCCGCCCTCCTCTATGCCGGCGCCGCCGCTTACCAAGGTCTGCGCCTGACGCAGCGCAGCATCCCCGACAAACGCCTACTGGCGTCGCTAGGCGTGCTCGCCTTGTGCCTGCATGGCATCAGCCTCTTCTACCAGCTGTATGACGTGCACGGCCTCAACCTGGACTTCTTCAACGCAGCCAGCCTGATCGCCTGGGCGGTCATCGGCCTGATCCTGCTGGCCTGCCTGCGCATCCCGGTGGAAAACCTCCTGCTGCTGCTCTTCCCGCTCGGCACGCTGACGGTGCTGGCGGCGGAGTTCATGCCCAGCGGCACCATCAATCCGATCGACGAGCACCCCGGCATCCTGGCCCACATCCTGTTCTCGATCATGGCTTACGGCATGCTCACCATCGCCGTGTTCCAGTCGATTCTGTTGCTGCTGCAAGACCATCAGCTCAAGCACAAGCACCCGTCCGGGCTGATCCGCAACTTCCCGCCCCTGCAAACCATGGAAAGCCTGCTGTTCGGCTTCCTCTTCGCCGGCTGGCTGCTGCTGTCGCTGTCACTGCTGTCCGGCGCGCTGTACATCGATGACCTGTTCGCCCAGCACCTGGCGCACAAGACCATCCTTTCCTGCTTCGCCTGGGTGGTGTTCGCCGTTCTGCTGTGGGGTCGCCACCAGCTCGGCTGGCGCGGTCACAAGGCCATTCGCTGGACCCTCGCCGGGTTCTGCCTGCTGATGCTGGCCTATTTCGGCAGCAAGCTGGTGCGCGAATTCATCCTGCACATCTGAGGCAGACGTCGTGGACGAACTTCATTCGAGCTACCTGCTCGGCCTGCTGATTTTCCTGATTCTCTGCTCGGCGTTCTTCTCCAGCTCCGAGACGGGCATGCTCAGCCTCAACCGCTATCGGCTCAAGCATCTGGCCAAGGAAGGGCACAGCGGCGCCAAGCGCGTCACCCGCCTGCTCGACCGCCCGGACCGCCTGCTCGGCACCATTCTGGTTGGCAACAACGTGGTGAACATCCTTGCGGCCTCCATCGCCACCGTGCTGGCCGTGGACATGTGGGGCGAAGCCGGCATCGCCATCGCAACGGCTGGCCTGACCATCGTCGTGCTGATCTTCGGCGAAATCACGCCCAAGACCCTGGCTGCCCTGCGCCCTGAGCTGGTGGCCTTTCCGGCCAGCCGCGTGCTGAGCCTGTTGCAGCGCGTGCTCTATCCGGTGGTGTGGCTGACCGGCGCGATCAGCAACGGCCTGCTGCGCCTGCTCGGCGTCGACCCCTCGCAACGCGCCAGCGACAGCCTGTCCACCGAGGAGCTGCGCAGCGTGGTGCGCGAGTCCGGCTCGGACCTGCCGCTGAACCGCCAGAACATGCTGCTGGGCATCCTCGACCTGGAGCGCGTCACGGTCGATGACATCATGATCCCGCGCAACGAAGTGGCCGGTATCGACCTCGAAGACGATCTGGAAACCATCGTTGGCCAGTTGCGCAGCACGCCGCACACACGCCTGCCGGTATTTCGTGGCGACATCAACCAGATCGAGGGCGTGGTGCACATGCGCCAGATCGCCCGTCTGCTGACGCATAACCAGCTGACCAAGGAAGCGTTGCTGGCCGCCTGCAACGAACCCTATTTCATTCCGGAAAACACGCCCCTGGCGACCCAGCTGATTAACTTCCAGAAGCAGAAACGACGCATCGGCATCGTCGTCGACGAGTATGGCGACGTGATCGGCATCGTCACCCTGGAAGACATTCTCGAAGAGATCGTCGGCGATTTCAGCAATCAGGACAGCCTGCGCAGCCCCGACATCCACCCGCAGGAAGACGGCACGCTGGTCATCGACGGCGCCGCCTACATTCGCGAAGTGAACAAGACGCTCGGCTGGCATCTGCCCAGCGACGGCCCCAAGACCCTCAACGGCCTGATCACCGAAGCGCTGGAGAGCATCCCTGATAGCAGCGTGTGCCTGAAGATTGGCCCCTATCGCCTGGAAATTCTCCAGGCAGCGGATAACCGGGTGAAGAGCGTGCGCGTATGGCAGGTGAAAAAGGTCAAGCCGGACACAACAGCAACGGAGTGAGGCGTTCGGCCAGGCCATTGGCCCACTGCCGGTAACCCAATGCCGACGGGTGGTAGCCATCCTCGGCCAGGTAATGCGCCTCGAACGGCAGGTCCAGCCGGCAATGCAACGCCCCAAGGCGCTGCGCCAGGCCCTGCAGTTCAGCATCCAGCAGACTGGCCCGCCAGCCCATCAACTGTCGCAGCAACCAGGGCAAGGCAGTGAAATGCTGCAGGGGCGGCACGCCGCTGAAGACCACGCGACAGCCCCGCTCGCCCAACGCATCCGCCATGCCGGCAAGGGCCTGCTGCCAGCGCTCGCTCGGCGTGAGATGAGTGATGTCATTGACACCGAAGACCAGCAGCGCCAGGTCGGCCGGCTCTGCCAACGCCAACGGCAGCAGGCGCTCATGGGCCTGAGACGCGGTGATGCCGTTCTCGCCGCACGCACGCCAGCGCACCGGTCGCAGCAGGCGCTCGGCCAGGGCTGCGGCCAGGCAACTCGCCAGTGACTGCTCGACGTGACTGACCCCGACGCCCGCCACGGTCGACTCACCAATCAGCAACAGGCGCAAGGGCTGCCCCGGAAAATGCGCAGCGGCGATACCGCAGGGTTCACCCTCGGCAACCGGCAGGCGCAGAGCGGTGCGCCGGGTATGCAGGGCCAACGGCAGCGCCAGTGGCAGCAATGGCAAGGTCGCCAGCCACCACAGCGCATGCCGGCTCACAACTGGACGCGTACCGCTTGTGCGCTGCGCAGCGCCTTGGCACGAGCGGCCTCGATGGACTCATCGCGCGCCAGTGCCACGCCCATGCGGCGCTGACCTTTGACTTCAGGCTTGCCGAACAGACGCAGCGCCGTGTCCTCCTCGCTCAGCGCAGCGCCGAGATTGGCGAAACTGGCCTGCTGCGAGTTGCCCTCGACCAGGATCACCGCCGAAGCCGACGGCCCCATCTGACGAATCACCGGGATCGGCAGGCCGAGAATGGCACGGGCATGCAGGGCGAACTCGGACAGCTCCTGGGAGATCAGCGTCACCAGCCCCGTGTCGTGCGGGCGCGGCGAGACTTCGCTGAACCACACCTGATCGCCCTTGACGAACAGCTCGACGCCGAACAGGCCACGACCACCGAGCGCCTCGGTCACCGCCAGCGCCACGCGCTCGGACTCGGCCAGCGCCTTCGGACTCATAGGCTGCGGCTGCCAGGACTCCTGATAGTCGCCGCCTTCCTGACGATGACCAATCGGCGCACAGAAGCTGGTGCCACCGGCATGACGCACGGTGAGCAGGGTGATCTCGTAATCGAAATCGATGAAGCCCTCGACGATCACCCGGCCCTTGCCGGCACGGCCGCCTTCCTGGGCATAGTCCCAGGACTTCTGCAGGTCGGCATCGCTTCTGAGCACGCTCTGGCCCTTGCCGGAGGAGCTCATGATCGGTTTGACCACGCAGGGATAACCGACCGACTTCACCGCTGCGGCGTAGTCCTCGTAGGTATCGGAGAAGTGATACGGCGAAGTCGGCAAGCCCAGCTCTTCGGCTGCCAGGCGACGAATGCCTTCGCGGTTCATGGTCAGTTGCGCGGCACGGGCAGTGGGCACCACGTTGAACCCTTCGGCCTCCAGCTCGACCAGCGTGGCAGTAGCGATGGCCTCGATCTCGGGCACGATGTAGTGCGGCTGCTCCTTCTCGATCACGGCACGCAGAGCCGCCCCATCGAGCATGTCGATGACGTGGCTTCGGTGCGCCACCTGCATGGCCGGCGCATTGGCGTAACGGTCGACGCCGATGACTTCACAGCCCAGGCGCTGCAACTCGATCACCACTTCCTTGCCAAGCTCGCCGCAGCCACACAGCAGTACACGGGTCGCGGAGGACGACAAAGGGGTTCCAATACGGGGCATGAGGGTTCCTCGAACAGTGAATCAGGAAGGCATTAAAAGGCCTGAAGCACGGGCGCGCTCCAGGCAGCGTTGCAGCACCACGCGGCGCTCGGCATTGTCCATGCGGCCCCAACGGGTGATTTCGGCAGCGGTACGCTGACAGCCGATGCAGACGTCCTGCTCATCCAGCGCGCAGACATGCACGCAGGGCGAACGCACGGGCTTTTCTACGTCACTCATCGTCATCAGGTACCAGTTCACGGGAATAGCGCTGCGCATTATGAACGTAATGCGCGGCACTGGCCTCCAGCATCTGCTTCTGCTGCTCGGTCAGTTCGCGCACCACTTTGCCCGGGCTGCCCATCACCAGGCTGCCATCGGGGATGACCTTGCCCTCGGGAATCAGGCTGTTGGCGCCGATGATGCAGTACTTGCCGATCTTGGCGCCGTTGAGAATCACCGCGTTGATGCCGATCAGGCTGTAATCGTCCACCGTGCAGCCATGCATCATCACGTTGTGGCCGACGGTCACGCCCTTGCCCAAGGTCAGGGGAAAGCCCATGTCGGTGTGCATGACGCTGCCGTCCTGCACATTGCTGTTCTCACCGATATGAATCAGTTCGTTGTCGCCACGCAGCACCGCACCGAACCAGACGCTGGCCCCCGCGTCCAGGCGGACCTTGCCGATCAGGTCGGCGCTTGGCGCAACCCAGCTATCGGGATGGGCGTCGACACGGGAGCTTCCCAGGCGGTATTTCATGCTCGTCAGTCCTCGGCGCTATCAGCGCAGGTGTATGAAGTGTTCGGGCGGCTGGTGCAGGGCAATCTGTGCATCGTCGAAGACCAGATTGACCAGCTCCACCACCATGATCGCCGTGAGGCCCCAGATGCGGTACTCGCCATAGGTGTAGGACGGCACGTACCAGCTGCGCCCGAGATAATCGATGCGATGGGTCATCTCACGTGGATCGGAGCGAAAGAACTCCAGCGGCACCGAGAATACCGAGGCGATCTCGGCATCGTTGGCCTTGTACTCGACGTAATCGGGCACCACCCCGACATAGGGCGTGACCTGAATGCCATGCCGTGAAACCAGACTGCTGAGCGGCCCGACCACCTCGACCAAGCCCGGCGGCAGGCCGATCTCTTCCTCGGCCTCACGCAGCGCGGTATCGACCAGATCGCGGTCCTCAGGATCACGCCGGCCGCCAGGGAAGGCGACCTCGCCACCGTGAGTCGACAAACCGCTGGCGCGCAGGGTCAGCACCAGTTCCGGTTCATCACTGCGGGTAATTGGGACCAGCACCGCCGCCTCGGGGAAGCTGCGCTCGGTCTCCAGAGGGCGCGGGCTGTAGCCGCGCACGCGGTGGAGCAACTCGTCCAGCATGGGCATACTCGGAGTCTTGTTTTGCCAGGCATCATGGCATGAAAGCGGCCGGCCGCCCAACCCCCGACGACGGCACAAGCTGGCCGTACTCGAGCGCCCTAGAAACGCAGGCGAGGCAGCCAGCGCAAGGCAAAATAGGCGAAAAAGCACTGGGCCCGCATTCGGGTTCACGGGCTGTAAATGAGCATTTGACCGGGCCGGCGTTCCAGCCTGTTTTTTTACGCTGCGATGTCAACGCAGGCAGTTTTTAGAGGTGCCCGCTAGCGGGCTTGCCGGCCAGCACGCCGGCCGCCAAGATAGCCCCAGAAAAGAGGAGCGGGCATGAAATTCTGCAGCCAGTGTGGCAACCCGGTCAGCCGCATGATCCCGGCTGGTGACAACCGCATGCGCCATGTCTGTGGCCACTGCGCCACCGTGCACTATGAAAACCCGCGCATCGTTGCCGGCTGCCTGCCCGTGTGGCGCGACCAAGTGCTGCTGTGCCGCCGCGCCATCGAGCCACGCCGCGGCTACTGGACGTTGCCGGCCGGCTTCATGGAGAACGGCGAGACCACCGAGCAAGCCGCCACCCGTGAAACGCTCGAAGAGGCCTGCGCCCGCGTGCGCGACCTCAGCCTCTATACCCTTTTCGACCTGCCACATATCAGCCAGGTGTACATGCTGTTCCGCGCCGAGCTGGTCGACCTGGATTTCGCCGCCGGCGAAGAGAGCCTGGAAGTACGCCTGTTTGAGGAATCGCAGATTCCCTGGTCAGAGCTGGCTTTCCCGACCATAGGCCGTACCTTAGAATGCTTCTTCGCCGACCGTCGGCAGAATCTCTTTCCGGTACGCAACGAGCCTCTCGAAGCGCTGCGTGCCCATTACACACCCCGTTGACCCTGCGGACGTCCCCGATGCGTTGGTTGTTGCCCCTGCTTTGCCTGATCCTCAGCTTCAACGCCATGGCCAGCGCCACGCCCGTGAGCAGCAGCCGCACCGTGGACAAGGTGCTGGTACTCAAGTCCGAGCGCAAACTGCACCTGCAGCAACACGGCAAGACCATCAAGTCCTACCGCATTTCCCTGGGCAAACAGCCCAGTGGCGCCAAGCAGCGCGAAGGCGATCTGCGTACGCCGGAGGGCTTCTACTGGATCGACTGGCGCAAACCGAGCGACAAGTACCAACTGTCGCTGCACATTTCCTACCCCAACGCCCGTGATCTGGCCAAGGCCAAGGCTGCCGGCGTGCCAGCGGGCGGCATGATCATGATCCACGGTACACCACTGGACGAGGAATACCCGGAGTGGTTCTTCCATACCCTGGACTGGACCGAGGGCTGCATCGCCATGAAGAACGACGACATGCGTGAGGTGTGGAGCCTGGTCAAGGACGGCACACTGATCGAAATCAGGCCCTGAGCCCTGCATTGAAAAAGGCGCCATCGGCGCCTTTTTAATATCGACTCAAAACTGCAGGTCGGACAACCGCCAGACATCGAAGGCCGGGGTTTCGTAGGGATGGCTCTTTTTCAGAGCCTTGACGGCATCATGGATCAACTCGTCGGCGACGACCATTTCCACTTTCCATTCGGCGACCTGCTCGACGCTGCCGACCTGGCCAATGAACGGCTGGCTACCTTGCAGAGCACGGAATTGGCCATCACCCAGCACCTGCCAGCAGCAACTGTCATACAGACCGATACGTCCGCCTCCCGCTGCAAACACCGCTTTTTTCACCGGTTCCAGATGGGCTTCCGGCACGTAGAAACACAGTTTGTACATCAAACTCTCCGCAGATGGGCAACCGAACAACAGACAATCCATGGCGCCAATATGATGGCATTTTGACATGGACTTGTCTTGAGACCGCCCGCACAAATCCAAGCGTAGCGTTAAAACGCTTCACCGCTTTCGACTCAGTCGACAGGCGTGACGTTCTCAACGGCCGCTGAAAAAGCGCCGCCATCTGTCGGCAAGACCACTGACGGGAGGGCTGTGGCTGCCATCGCAGTAGGGCAGATCCGCGGATCGGCTACAGCGGCAAAGCAGCGGGCGCTGCTCGCGCTCGGGGTACAGAATCAGGGATTGGGCGCAGCCGGATGTGCAGTTCGGCATCTTGGGTGAGTGCCCGCAGCGGCACAGGCGATGAACTTCACCGGGTTTGACCTGGCGAACTTCGGGGAGGGTCTGCTGGGAATCATCGGCCATCGCAGGGCCTGCGTAGCCCGGATGAAATCCGGGGACGGGTGTAGCTGCGCTGTCCCGGATTGCCTCCAGGCTACGGCGCCCTGCTCCCCTCTCCCGCAGCGGGAGAGGGTCAGCAGAAGGCCGCTACGCGGCCGCTGTTAGTCCACCCAGACGCGGGCGTTGCGGAACATGCGCATCCAGCCACCGTCTTCCTGCCACTCGTCCGGGCGCCAGGAGTTCTGCACGGTGCGGAATACCCGCTCCGGGTGCGGCATCATGATGGTCACGCGACCGTCACGACTGGTCAGGCCGGTGATGCCACGCGGCGAACCGTTGGGGTTGGCCGGGTAGGCTTCGGTGACCTTGCCATGGTTGTCGACGTAGCGCAGGGCCACGCTACCGGACAGATCGGCTTCCAGCAGCGCCTCTTCGCTTTCGAACTCGGCATGGCCTTCGCCGTGAGCGATGGCGATCGGCATGCGCGAACCGGCCATGCCCTGCAGGAAGATCGACGCCGACTCCTGCACCTGGACCATAGCCACGCGCGCCTCGAACTGCTCGGAGCGGTTGCGCACGAAATGCGGCCAGAACTCGGTGCCCGGAATCAGCTCATGCAGGTTGCTCATCATCTGGCAGCCATTGCACACGCCAAGGGCGAAGCTGTCCTTGCGCTCGAAGAAGGCCTGGAAGCCTTCACGAGCACGGGCGTTGAACAGCACAGACTTGGCCCAGCCTTCACCGGCGCCGAGCACGTCACCGTAGGAGAAGCCGCCGCAAGCCACCAGGCCCTTGAACTCATCCAGGCTGATGCGACCGGCGAGGATGTCACTCATGTGCACGTCGATAGCGGAGAAACCGGCGCGATCGAACGCGGCGGCCATTTCCACCTGACCGTTGACGCCCTGCTCGCGCAGGATCGCCACCTGCGGACGCACACCCTTCTTGATGTAAGGCGCGGCAATATCCTGGTTGACGTCGAAACCCAGCTTGACCGACAGGCCGGGATTGTCTTCTTCCAGCAGCAGGTCGAATTCCTGGTCGGCGCCCTGGGCGTTGTCGCGCAGACGCTGGATGCGGTAGCTGGTCTCGGCCCACTGACGCTGCAGCAGGCGACGATCACCGCTGAACACCGGCTCGCCGTTGAAGCTGATGCTGACGTCGCAGTTGTTGACCGGCTGACCGATCACCGCCACGCAGTCGTCCAGGCCGGCTGCGCTGAACTGCGCCAGCACTTCCGGCGTGGCGTCCTGGCGTACCTGGATGACCGCACCCAACTCTTCGTTGAACAGCACGGCCGGCAGCTCGGAGCTGTCGTCGGCCAGCGCGTCGAGGTTCAGCGACAGACCGCAGTGACCGGCAAAGGCCATTTCCAGCACGGTGGTCAACAGGCCGCCGTCGGAACGGTCGTGGTAGGCCAGCAGGTGGCCGTCGGCATTGAGGCCCTGGATCACGGCGAAGAAGGCCTTGAGGTCTTCGGCGTCATCGAGGTCCGGAACCTGCTGGCCGATCTGCGCATACACCTGAGCCAGGATCGAGGCGCCCATGCGGTCCTGACCACGACCGAGGTCGATCAGGATCAGGTCTGTCTCGCCCTTGTCCATACGCAGTTGCGGGGTCAGGGTCTGGCGGATGTCCTGCACCGGGGCGAAGCCGGAGATGACCAGCGACAGCGGCGCAGTCACGCTCTTGTCGACGCCCTCGTCCTGCCAGCGGGTCTTCATGGACATGGAGTCCTTGCCCACTGGAATGGTGATACCCAGCGCCGGGCACAGCTCCATGCCGACAGCCTTGACGGTATCGTACAGACGGGCGTCTTCGCCCGGGTGGCCAGCGGCGGCCATCCAGTTGGCCGACAACTTGATGTCGGACAGCTTGCCAATGCGCGCGGCAGCCAGGTTGGTGATGGTCTCGCCGACGGCCATGCGCCCGGACGCCGGGGCGTCGAGCAGGGCCAGCGGGGTGCGCTCGCCCATGGCCATGGCTTCACCGCTGTAGACGTCGAAGCTGGTGGCAGTCACGGCGCAATCGGCCACCGGTACCTGCCAGGGGCCGACCATCTGGTCGCGCGCCACCAGGCCGGTGATGCTGCGGTCGCCGATGGTGATCAGGAAGCTCTTGCTGGCCACGGCCGGGTGACGCAGTACGCGGCCCAGCGCTTCTTCGATGCTCACGCTGGCGGCGCTGAAATCATCGCCCTGCTCGGCTTCGCGGCTGACACTGCGGTGCATGCGCGGCGGCTTGCCCAGCAGCACTTCCAGCGGCATATCCACCGGGGTATTGCTGAAGTGGCTGTCGGTCACGGTCAGGTGCGGCTCGGCGGTGGCCTCGCCGACCACGGCGAACGGGCAGCGCTCACGCTCACAGATGGCCTTGAAACGCTCGAAGTCGGCGGCGTCGACGGACATGACGTAACGTTCCTGCGACTCGTTGCACCAGATTTCGTGCGGGGCCATGCCCGGCTCGTCGTTGGGCACGTTGCGCAGCTCGAAACGACCACCACGACCACCGTCGTTGATCAACTCCGGCAAGGCGTTGGAGATACCGCCGGCGCCGACGTCGTGGATGAACTTGATCGGGTTGTCTTCGCCCAGCTGCCAGCAGCGGTCGATGACCTCCTGGCAGCGGCGTTCCATTTCCGGGTTCTCGCGCTGTACCGAGGCGAAGTCCAGGTCGGCCGAGCTGGCACCGGTGGCCATCGACGAAGCAGCGCCGCCACCCAGGCCGATGAGCATGGCCGGGCCACCGAGCACGATCAGCTTGGCGCCGACGGAAATCTCACCCTTCTGCACGTGGTTTTCGCGGATGTTGCCCAGGCCGCCGGCCAGCATGATCGGCTTGTGATAGCCGCGTACTTCCTCACCACGCGGGCTGCTGACCGCCTGCTCGAAGGTACGGAAGTAGCCGTTGAGCGCCGGACGACCGAATTCGTTGTTGAACGCGGCGCCGCCCAGCGGGCCTTCGATCATGATGTCCAGCGCGCTGACGATGCGCTCGGGTTTGCCGTAGGGCTTTTCCCAGGGCTGGAGGAAATCGGGGATGTTCAGGTTGGAGACCGAGAAACCGGTCAGGCCGGCCTTCGGCTTGGCACCACGACCGGTCGCACCTTCGTCGCGGATCTCGCCACCGGAACCGGTGGAAGCGCCCGGGAACGGGGCGATGGCGGTCGGGTGGTTGTGCGTCTCCACCTTCATCAGAATATGTACAGGCTCCTGCACCGCACCGTACTGGCGGGTCTCAGGATTGGGGAAGAAGCGACCGGCGGTATGGCCGACGATGACCGAGGCGTTGTCCTTGTAAGCGGACAACACGCCTTCGTTGTGCATCTGGTAGGTGTTCTTGATCATGCCGAACAGCGACTTGTCCTGGCTCTGGCCGTCGATGTCCCAGCTGGCATTGAAGATCTTGTGGCGGCAGTGCTCGGAGTTGGCCTGGGCGAACATCATCAGTTCGATGTCGTGCGGATTGCGCCCCAGGTCATTGAAGCTCTTCACCAGGTAGTCGATTTCGTCTTCGGCCAGGGCCAGGCCCAGATCCTGGTTGGCCTGCTCCAGCGCGGCGCGGCCACCGCCAAGGACGTCCACGGCGGTCAGCGGCTTGGGCTCGGCGTGACTGAACAGCGCGGCGGCGTCCTCCAGCGCATTCAGAACAAGCTGGGTCATGCGGTCGTGCAACAGAGCGGCGACAGCGACGTTATCAGCTTCGCTCAGCTCGCCACTGACGTAATAGGCGATACCACGCTCCAGACGCTGGATCTTGGCCAGGCCGCAGTTGCGGGCAATGTCGCTGGCCTTGCTCGACCAGGGCGAGATGGTGCCGAAACGCGGAATGGTCAGGAACAGTTTGCCGCTGGGCTCCTGCACCGGCACGCTCGGGCCGTACTTGAGCAGCCGGGCCAGCACGTGTTCCTCATCGGCGTTGAGCACGCCAGTGACGTCGGCGAAGTGCGCGAACTCGGCGTACAGCCCGGTCACGGCCGGCACCTTGCTGGTCAGTTGCTCGAGCAATTTGCCATGGCGGAAAGCGGAAAGGGCGGGAGCGCCGCGCAGAATCAACATCGTCGGAACAGCCTCTGGGAAGGGGTGTGCTGGAGGCCGGGCATTCTACCCTAAAGCGACAGCCGGCGGCACCTGTAGCCAGGCCCTTTAAGGACGAACGCGCACTAGCAGAGAAGCGAAGCGCTGTCGAGATATGGCGCCGCCTGCGCTTTGCGTATACTGCGCCGATGTTTGCACGACCTGCGATACGCATGCGTTGCGCCAAAGGGCTGTTGGCGATTGGAACCCTCCTGATGCTTGCTGGCTGTGGCGAAGAACCCAAGCCCAGCGTACTTGAGCAGGCAAAGGCGGAGGGTGAGCTGCGCGTGGTCACTCGTAACAGCCCCGCCACCTACTTCCAGGACCGCAACGGCGCCACCGGTTTCGAATATGAACTGGCCAAGCGCTTTGCCGCCGATCTCGGCCTGGAACTGAAGATCGAAACCGCCGACAACCTCGACAGCCTGTTCGCCAGCCTTGGCCGCGCCAACGGTCCGGTCATGGCTGCCGCAGGCCTGGTGGACACACCGCAGCGCCAGCGTCAGGCGCGCTTCTCCATCCCTTATCTGGAAGTCACGCCGCAGGTCATCTATCGCCAGGGCGAGAGCCGCCCGACCAAACCCGAAGACCTGATCGGCAAACGCATTCTGGTGCTGGCCGGCAGCAGCCACGCCGAACAGCTGGCGGCTCTCAAGCTGGAGCTGCCCGAGTTGGAGTTCGAGGTTTCCGACGCGGTCGAGGTGGTCGACCTGCTGCGCATGGTCGACGAGGGGCAGATCGACCTGACCCTGGTGGACTCCAACGAACTGGCAATGAACCAGGTGTACTTCCCCAACGTGCGCGTGGCCTTCGACCTCGGCAACACCAACAGCATGCGCTGGGCAGTGGCCTCCGGTGAGGATGACAGCCTGCTGCTGGAAATCGATGCCTTCCTCAAGCGCGCCGAGGCCAACGGCACCCTGCAGCGCCTGAAGGAGCGCTACTACGGCCATGTCGACGTGCTCGGCTACGTGGGCGCCTACACCTTCGCCCAGCACCTGCAAAAGCGCCTGCCGCGCTACGAAAAGATGTTCCGCCAGGCCGCCCACACTCACCAGATCGACTGGCGCCTGCTGGCGGCCATGGGCTACCAGGAATCGCTGTGGCAGCCCAACGCCACCTCCAAGACCGGCGTACGCGGCCTGATGATGCTGACCCAGCGCACCGCCCAGTCGGTCGGCGTGTCCAATCGTCTGGACCCGAAGCAGAGCATAGACGGCGGCGCCCGCTATTTCATCCAGGTGCACCAGCAACTGCCGGAAGGTATCGCCGAGCCGGATCGCACCTGGTTCGCCCTGGCCGCCTACAACGTCGGCGGCGGCCACCTGGAAGATGCCCGCAAGCTGACCGAAGCCGAAGGCCTGGACCCGAACAAATGGGCCGATGTACAGAAGATCCTGCCGCGCCTGGCGCAGAAGCAGTGGTACAGCAAGACCCGGTACGGCTACGCCCGTGGTGGTGAGCCGGTGCACTTCGTACGCAACATCCGCCGCTACTACGACATCCTCACCTGGGTAACCCAGCCCCAGCTGGAGGGCTCGCAGGTCGCCGAGAACGGTATCCACCTGCCCGGCATCGACAAGCGCAAGCCCGAAGAAGAAACCCCGCCGCTCTGAGCTGTCAGAGCAAACTCTGATTGCCCACCGCACAGCGACTGATCGCCTGCCGTGCCTGCGCCAGGCCCTTGAGTCGAGTCGCGCACTGGGCCTGACTCGGCATCCGCTCGACCTGCAGATTGGCCTGTGCATCAATGCTGATCAGGTAGGGATGGCTGTAGCGGGTGCGGTCGTTCCAGGCGCTGAAACGCTGGGTGGCGAACACGCAGCGGTAGTCCAGATGACCGGTAAAGCCCTGGAAGCGATCGCGCATGAAGATGTGGTGATAGTGCTGCCAGTCGCGATCACGCTGACCGACCCGCACAGCCTCCTGGCACGCCTCCAGCGTGGTGATCTGCGGCTCGTGCAGGAAAATGCTCTGCGCCAGATTGGAACCGCCCAGCTGCACACTGGCGACCAGATACACCTCAGGCTGCTCCGCGAACGCTGGCGCAGCCAGAACCGCCAGCAGACTCAAGATCCGTTTGTTCATGCTCATTCCCAGTGACGACGCTCAGCCTCGCCGAGCCTTGAAGAAATCTTTCAGCAGCGCCCCGCTCTCCTCGGCCAGCAAGCCACCTTCAACCCGCACGCGGTGATTGAGAAAGCCCTGATCGAAGAACTGCCCCTGGCTGATCGCCACCCCCGCGCGCGGCTCGCTGGCTGCGAACACCACGCGGGCGATGCGTGCATGCACGATCAGCCCGGCGCACATGCTGCAGGGCTCCAGCGTGACGTACAGGGTGCTGCCGGGCAGCCGATAGTTCTGCACACTTTCCGCCGCTGCACGGATCGCCACCATCTCGGCATGGGCACTGGGGTCATGCCGCAGAATCGGGCAATTGAAGCCCTGCCCGACCACCTCACCGTCCTGCACCAGCACGGCGCCAACCGGCACTTCACCCTGCTCGGCACCCAGGCACGCCTGCGCCAGCGCCAGGCGCATGAAATGCTCGTCACGCGAGCGGTCGATGATCTGCGGTCGTTTCATTGCATCAATCCGTAGGGCAACCCGCCACCTTGGGCGGCCTGAAAAACGGCGCCTACCCTACACCACTTCGATGGCCGCCATCAGCCCCGTTTCCATATGGTCGATGACGTGGCAGTGGAACATCCACACACCGGGGTTATCGGCCACGAAGGCGATGCGCGCCGTCTCGTTCTTGCCCAGCAAATAGGTATCGGTGAAATACGGAGTGATCTTGCGCCGGTCCGAGCCCAGCACCTTGAAGGTCATGCCATGCAGGTGGATCGGGTGCTGGTACTGCGCCATGTTGCGCAGCACGAAGATGTAGTGGCCATCCTTCTTCAACGTGGCAATCGGCCGGTCGGCACAGGTCTTGTCGTTGATGTCCCACGCCTGACCGTTGATCTGCCAGTACTTGTAGCGCCCAGCCGCTTCATCGGCCGGCGAAGCCAGCGCCGCTGCCCATTCGAAGTTGAAGCGCAGCGTCTCGGCGCGTGACAGGTCCGGCTCGGCAATGGGGTTGGCTGGAAGCGCCGGCGGCCAGTCACCGGCCACCTGCGTACTGACGGCACCTTTGAGCGTCGCCAGGCGCAACGGCCCATTGCGCAACGACAGCTCCTCACCGGCAGCCGGTACCTTGAGCGCCAGATCGATGCGCATGCCCGGGCCAAGCCAGTATTCCTTGCCCAGTGGCCGCGGCTGCACCGGATTCCCGTCCAGCGCATAGATACGCGCCTCGCCGCCCGGCAGATTGAGACGATAGGTGACGGTGTTGTCGAGGTTGACCAGGCGCAGGCGTACCACCTGTCCTTCCGGCAGTTCGATAGTCGGATTGGGTTCGCCATTGATGGTGGTCAGGCGCCCGCGGGTACCTTCGCGCGCCGCCTGGCGCGGCACCATGAACGGCGTGAAGGCGCCCTGCTCATCGATATGCCAGGTCTTCAGGCTCAGCGTACGCTCATGAAGGAACCCTGTCGGCTCGCGTTCCTCGACGATCAGCGGCCCGACCAGGCCGCGCCCCAGTTGCTCGGCGCTGGTGGTATGCGGGTGATACCAGAAGGTGCCGGCGTCGTGGCAAATGAAGTCGTAGTCGAAATACTCGCCCGGCAACACCGGCGCCTGGGACACATAGGGCACGCCGTCCATTTCCAGCGGCAGCCTGATGCCATGCCAATGGATGGTGCTCTGCTGCTCCAGCTTGTTGATGAAGCGCACCCGCAACCGCTCGCCCTGACGGCAGCGCAGCTCGACACCAGGCGCCTGCCCGCCATAACCCCAGGCCGGCGTCATATGCCCCGGCACCAGCTCAACATCCACCGGCGCGGCGATCAGCTCGTAATCATGGGTCGCCACATTCTCCGGGCGCCCCAGCCAGTAACGCACGCCACCGGCGCCCAGACCGACAACTCCGAGACTGGCCAGACCGGCGAGCACTTGTCTACGGGTAAACGACATCTTCATCCTCGGCAATCTGCAGGCATACTCAATTGCGGTATCTTCTCATTTTCATGCATAGCCCGACGAGTGCCCTGGAAAGACAAATTGCCGCGGCCGCCACTGCGAGATAACGCCGAGAAAAGGCGGTGCTCACCACGATAGAATCCCCAGGCAATCAACAGGACGCGCTCACCCGGACATGGACAGCCTTTTATTCGACGCCCCCTTGGGGATCATGATCGCAGCGATCACGCCCCTGCTCCTGCTGATGTGGATCGGGCTCATGGCCGCATTCGGCGAAATGATCTGGTCCGACTGCTACCGGCTAAGCCGCCCGCATGACATCGTTAAAGCGGCGATCATCGATCAGAAGCTTGTCAAAGCCCGCATCAGTGCAGGCAAAACCACAATGGTCAGCCTCAAGTACGTCTATCGCCTGCGCTACGAGTACGAACAGCGCACCTACGAAGTGGAACATCTCGTACTCAACGAAGAACATGTAGAGCTCAACAAGCAGGCAGGAACCTTTCTGCTCTACGTTCCCAAGGCAACTCCGGCAGACGCCACCCCCGAAGCCCCAAGCGCCGCATCGCCCTTCGCCGCGATCATGCTGATGATCATGGGCTACATGATCTGGGAAGCCGCGCCGACCCTGCTGAGAGGATTCTGAGCATGATCGTGGTCTTCATCCTGCTCGGAGGCCTGCTATGGCTGATCAGCTTGTCACTGCTCGCCTTCTCCGCCTGGGCCTTTTACAAACTCACGCGGCTGCTCTGGGAAAAAATCCGCAGATCGTTGCTACGTCCAGGCACCGCGCAAATCACGTCCTACGAAGTCTTCACCCCCGACCCAGAAGACACTCACGCCATGGATAGCCGACCGCAAGTCCACCTTGAGCTGGATTGCGAGCGTCATGGGCAGCGCTTTCAAATATCCTTGGGGCCGTTGACCTGCGAGGAGTTGTTCCCCGCGCTGGACCTGCCGGCACATCATGTCGCCTGCTGGCTGAGCGAGGACGATTGGCGCCAACTGCTGGAGAAACGATGGATCACCATCGCCTGCGACTGGCGCCAGCGCAAAGCAATACTCACCAGCCAGATTCGCAAGGACAGACGCCTGCTGGTGATCAGCGTCCTGAGCCTGAGCCTATTCGCCCTCACCGTCACGCTGCCTGTGCTGCAACACTGAAAACGTGCAGGCATGAAAAAACCGGCCTGAGCCGGTTTATTCATGCAACGGGCGGGATCACTCCCACTCGATTATCAACAAGCCGCCCGAGCCCGCTTGGCTAAAGGGATTCGTTGTGATTGCAATGGGGCCCTACCGTCACTTCTACCGTCAATCGCGCAGAGCTTTTGCTGACGCGGGAGATAGATCGGTTCACAGGGCGACGGCTCTGACGACACCATCATCAATCAGCCTACATATTATCCGCCCCCCGCCCCCGAGACGAGCCCGAACATGCCGTCGCCGAATCAGGGACCGAGGTGTTACCCGTCTTCGGTCTCACCTACGCCACAGTAGGTTGCCATCCTGAAACCCTCGGGCTAGAGTGCGCCCGTCGTGGTAAATCCCACGACCGGGCGTCAGAACCCGATTAATCGAGGGCGCGGTTGTGTCATGGCGAAGCGGCAAATACTCCAGTGTTTGCTATCGCTTTCTATGGCAGGCCGTGCGGGGCAGGCTTTTGCCTGGCCGGTTCCCTCGGTTACCGGTTTCTGACCCCCGTACGGTCTGCCACCATACTGCGTCAGAACGGTGGGTGGCAGCTCCTTAATCAAACCGAGGAGCATAAGGAAAATGCGCTACCCCCTTTTTACCCGAGAGCTCCGCCTTGGGCTTCTAGTACTGCTGCACACCTCTGACCTGGAGGTGTGCCATGGCTGAGTTCGAATCCTGCGTTGTACCTTTCCCCCTGCAGCGAAGCCCGCTGCATGAATCCGAACGCTCTCCCCTACCCGCTGAAGCTGCGGCTGAACTACGCGGTGTCATGCTCGGCAATCTGCTCGATCAACTGGCTGAACCTGACGGGCTGCAGCCGGCAGATCTGCGCGTACGGATCGCTGCATATTCAGCCTTGGATCTGCTCGATGAGATGGTCGTGCTCTATCGCCGCGCGCTCTCCGAAGTGCGAGGAGGTGCCAGATGAGCAAGGGTGTGATGACTTGCCTGCCACCTCATGATGGCCACCCTGGTGTCGAAATCATCTGGGCTGCTGACTGCAGGGAAGCATTCAATCAGGGCGTGAAGCTGGCCCAGACTTGGCTCGACCACGCCCGTAGCGGCTGGCTCTGGGCAGTGATGATCGCCGAGCGCGACTTACTGCCATGCGCGATAGAACGGAGAGCCTTCGAAGTGGGCTTCCTCAGCCGCGTCCACCAGCGCATATGCTCACCCAGGTGCTGCGGCCAGTCGGCTAACCCCCTTTCCTTGGAGCTGTAAAGCGGATGTTCGCGAGCCGGCCCTGCCGGCTCGCGCTAACCGCAACATACCATCAAATTTTGGGTACGCCCCATACACGGGCGTCCTGGAACAGGCCGAGAACGGCCAGATGCGGGCAGAGGAGCGGTAAATAGATCTATCCCCTTTTCGCCCATTCAGGTACATCTGCGGTTTTGAGCTTAATCTGTAGAAGGTGCTGTATCGATGGCAAGGATGATCCCGGACAATGGACCCCGTGGCACCGAGAGCAAGGGTGAGCGAGATCTTTACAGCATCCTCAAAGCGGAGTTACCGGACGACTACGTTGTCATCCATAGCCTTCCATGGCTTTCCTCCGCTGTGAGGAAAGTCGACCCTCGGGCAAAACCAACCGGGGAGATTGACTTCTTGATCATCCATCCGGAGAAAGGGCTGCTCGTGCTGGAAGTGAAGAGCGGCAAATACGGCGTCAAAAACAACGAGTTTGTGCATCTCAAGAATCATTACTCCATAGACCCCATCGGTCAGACTCGCAGCAACGTGCATGGGATCGCCAGATGGTTGGGGTCGGATCCGACACTGCACCTCCTGATCGGCTACGGATTTATTTTCCCGGACTCCGATTTCGCAGGAAAGGCAATCGCGCCTGGCATGTACGACACGACATCTGGTCCCCAACAACCGCTCTACATCGACTATCGCGAGATGCCGAACGTTACGCAGCGGGTCATCGACTTGATGGACTACTGGAAAGCCGCTCTGGGTAACTCGGATTTGGGGGAGTCTCGTGCCGCTCGCGTCATTGAATACCTCACGCCAGAAATCGACGGCAGGCGGGGCTGGGCCAGCCGCATCATCTTCGACAACAAGCAGTGGCTCCAGCTAACCGGGGAGCAGAGCACAGTTGTCACCAGGGTGCTGAAGAGCCAAACGTCGCTCGTGACCGGCTGGCCCGGAACCGGTAAAACGCTAATCGTGATCGAAACCGCGCGGCGACTGGCCTCCCAGAAACAAAAGGTGCTGGTGGTTTCGTTCAACAACAAGCTCACGGAGTATGTCCGCACCCAGCTTGTTGATTCAAAAGGCTGCGATGTAGTGACCTGGCACGGTCTATGTGGCCAGGCGCGCAACGCTTTGGGCCGAACCAGTGAACCAGGCAAAGAAGACGAATGGTATAGGCAGCAATGCGTGCTCGATCTGAACGACGCTATTGAGCAAAGGCGTATGGCCGATTACAGCGCCCTGCTTGTCGACGAGTCTCAGGCCCTCCTCCCATCTTGGTGCGAAACCCTCACAAAATGGTTCCAGGACAAGCCCAAGGCTTTTTTCTGCGACGAGACGCAGGTCTTCCCGTACGAACATGACAACATCCCGTTGAAAGGCCTCAGCGAGCTGCTTGGTGTAGATCCGTTTCCACTCACCATCATCATGCGGATGCCAAAGGCGGTAACGAGCATACTCGAAGAGGCGGTGCCACCCAACCTCCAGCATTCGACCCCACGGGTATTGGAGCACGACACTGCCGTCGAGATAATTACCGCAGATCCATGCCTGAAAATATCTCAGATCAGGCAAAAACTGATTGATAGCGGGGTGCGACCTGAGGATATTGTAATTTTGATTCCTAGGTTCCTTTCAGGACAGTACATTGAGTATTTGCAAAGAGAGAAACCACGTTGGGAATCGATCACGAAATTTCGTGGCTTGGAAGCGCCTATTGTCTTGATCCTTGGCGCGGAGCTGCTTGATACCGCTGAGTTGTTTAGCGCCTACTCTCGGGCAACGTCAAAATGCATAGCCATTTACGACGCTCTCAACGACAACTGGTCCAGCGATGAGGTCTTTAGAACCCGGCTGAAAAGCGTTCCTGAGAACTTTAAAATCCTGGAGAATGAACAGGAAAAACTGCGTATTCATAACAGAATCGCGCGCACTACTGACAGAGTGTCGCTGAGTCTCGCCACCCTTAACATTTCGTGGGCCGAATCTTGGAAAGCCTGGCTCATAGAAACCGACGACAAACAGTCACTAGCAGAAATGTGGATCGCTTATCTGGCGCACAAGCTGCCTCAGCCCATTTTTCATTGGGTGAAAGACTCAAAAAGGTATTTGAACCTGGCTAAGATTAATTCGTCATCGCTAGACTCTACAGACTCCCTATATTCGTATTCTTCAAAGACGCTAGTTTTCTATGCGTGCAAAGAGTGCACCGACCTCACACCCCACTCTTTCGATAGCAAGCGCAGTTGTGCGCTATGTGACACCAAGGAAATTAGAACGCCCTATCCGGACCAGTCGATCATAGATGAAATCCGGCTTATGGATGCAGTAGTGTCAGATAGATTGGCGAAAAATCGCATTCGTGAACTGCAACCCGATCTGCCCATCAATATTGCCGCAGCCGCCTCGCTGTTTCGTGCAGAGCGAACCAAGATGCGCTCGAATGTACTCAGGGTTCAACTACCAGAGGGGCGCAGATTCTATTTGATCGCGTATATTTTCGTACAGGTAAGAATCGCCACTGCCAAAGCCGAAGCAGTCATGGAGGCCAATGCCCTCGCGGATGAACTCTATGATCGCTTCAATGAACTCAAATCCATATCTTCAGCCGAGTGGAGGAAATTTTTCGCCAGTGCCATGGGCACGTTCTATTCGAAAGGCTATATGACGAAGATCAGCAAGGGCTTTTACTCCCCAGTGGAGGACGACCATGCGCCCCCTTCACTCGGCTCACCCGATCTCTCCCCTGATTTGAGTAGCGCTCAGCTTTAGAGTCCAGCCTGAGCAGTCAACTCAGAACTACAAGAGAACGGCTGGTTCAGGCTGGTTACGACAGGCTGCTTTTGGCCGGTTATTGCCGGTCGCGACAGGCTATAAGAAGGTTGTAGGAAACACGGATGCGCCGGATTCAGCCCGGTAGTAAGCGTCCGCCGAACTCACCTTGCGTGATTCAGGCAGGTACCCACTGATGCGGCAGTAGTTGGCCGATCTCACTCGCCCGCTGCGTCGGCAGTCGTGTCAGCACGTCCTTGAGATAGGCATACGG
>NZ_CBDAMB010000017.1:0-84905 GCF_965197125.1 Pseudomonas spartinae | reverse complement strand
GTTTTTCGAAGAATTTTTTCTTTCTACTCAACAACTTGCGCCTTCGATCAGAACTTCTTCTCTCCAGCGGGAGGCGCATTCTACAGCGTTCAAAACCGCTGTCAACCACCTCTTTCAACCGCTTTCGGTCCATTCGACCGAAGCATCAACAGGACCTGACCAGCACCCTGTCGACCGGTGCGCATTCTACACACCGCCTCCAGCTTTGCAACCCCTCTTTTAAACTTAACTTATTGATTAACAAGAAGTTTTTGAAGAGCTTCATCGCTGAAGTGGCGCGCATTCTACCGCCAGCAGAATGCGCGTCAAGCTTTAATTGCAGTTTTGTTACTCAGCTTTGAGCGTGATGCGCGCAAAGGCCTTCTTGCCCGCCTGACAGACATGGCTCGAACCCACCTTGAACAGGAAGCCGCGATCGACCACTTCACCGTCGACGCGCACACCACCCGAACCCAGCAGGTCACGAGCGACCGCAGCGTTCTTCACCAGACCTGCCTTATTAAGGACAGAAGAGATCGGCATATCTTCAGCAGACGCCAGCTCGACCTCCGGCAGATCCTCCGGCAGCTCGCCATCTTTCATGCGATTGCCAGCGGAGCGGTGTGCATTGGCAGCCGCCTCCTCACCATGGAAACGCGCAACGAGCTCTTCAGCCAGCTTGATCTTGATGTCACGCGGATTCGCACCCTGCTCGACGTCACGTTTGAACTGCTCGATCTCTTCCATGGAACGGAAGCTGAGCAGCTCGAAGTAACGCCACATCAGCGCATCGGGCATGGAGACGAGCTTGTTGTACATCACGCCCGGCGCTTCCTGAATACCGACGTAGTTGCCCAGCGACTTGGACATCTTCTTCACGCCATCGAGACCTTCCAGCAACGGCATGGTGACGATGCACTGAGACTCCTGGCCATAGGCGCGCTGCAGCTCGCGCCCCATCAGCAGGTTGAACTTCTGATCGGTGCCACCCAGCTCGACATCAGCCTTCAGCGCCACGGAGTCGTAGCCCTGCACCAAGGGGTAGAGGAACTCATGAATAGCAATGGGTTGATTGCTGGTGTAGCGCTTGTCGAAGTCATCGCGCTCGAGCATGCGCGCCACCGTGTACTGCGAGGCCAGACGAATGAAGTCAGCCGGTTTCAGCTGATCCATCCAGGTAGAATTGAAGGCGACTTCGGTCTTGGCCGGGTCGAGGATCTTGAAGACCTGCTGTTTATAGGTCTCGGCGTTATCCAGCACCTGCTCGCGAGTCAGCGGCGGACGGGTAGCGCTCTTGCCACTCGGATCACCGATCATCCCGGTGAAGTCACCAATAAGGAAGACCACCTGGTGACCGAGCTCCTGGAACTGGCGCAGTTTATTAATAAGCACGGTGTGACCGAGATGCAGGTCCGGCGCAGTAGGGTCGAAACCCGCCTTGATCCGCAGCGGCTGACCACGCTTGAGCTTTTCGATCAGCTCAGCCTCAACCAGAACCTCTTCCGCACCGCGCTTGATCAGCGCCAGCTGCTCTTCAACCGACTTCATAAAATGACTCGCAATGACCGTATTCAAAAGGGAACCAACCATACAAGAACGCCGACAAATCACAAGTTTTGCTCAGCGTGAGGCAGACCCGGCGTCGATCATCGTCTGCAGGGTTGCCTCAGGGCGGTTTTGGTTATATTTTATACAGTTAGTGCATATTCATCATGCTCTTCTTTTAATTTTCGCCTTTTCACTTCAAAAGCAGCCCTATGACCTCTACATCTAAAGCGCCGCCACTCTATCCAAAATCCCATATTCTGGCAGCGAGCGGCGTTGCCGCGCTGCTTAGCCTGGCTCTGCTGGTGTTTCCTTCGCGTGAAGTCGAAGCGCAGAAGACCTTCCTCGACCTTGATCTGGGCAACGATGCCGAGATGGTCCTGCAGGAAAAGGACGATCTCCGAGCGGGATTGCCAGTCCCAGGTGCCGCCTCGCCATTCGCCGATATCGAGCAAGGCACCGACACCGCCGATAACAGCGCAGAAGACGCTGACGAAGCCTCCTTAGAAACAGCCGACACCACTCCTCCCTCCGATCCCAACCACCACAACATCACGGTCAGTAACGGCGACACGCTTTCTACCGTGTTTGCCAAGGTTGGCCTGAATGCCAACGACCTGCATGAAGCGCTCAATAGCAGCAAAGACGCGAAGCAGTTCAGTCGCCTCAAAGTCGGCCAGGTGCTGGACTTCGAACTGAACGAAGAAGGCAAGCTCAAGAGCCTGCAGAGCAAGCTCAGCGACCTGGAAACCATCCACCTCAGCCGCACCGACAAGGGTTTCGACTTCCAGCGCGACCAGGTCAAGCCGGAAGTGGTGACGGCCTACAGCCGCGGCGTGATCAACAGCTCGCTGTTTCTCTCGGCCAAGCGTGCCGGGCTGTCGCATAACCTGACCATGGAGCTGGCCAACGTATTCGGCTACGACATCGACTTCGCCATGGATATTCGCGAAGGCGACGAGTTCGAAGTCATTTATGAAGAGAAGGTGGTGAACGGCAAACGCGTCGGCACTGGCGACATTCTCTCCGCGCGCTTCACCAACCGCGGCAAGACCTACACCGCCGTGCGCTACACCAGCAAACAAGGCACCACCAGCTACTACAGCGCCGATGGCGAAAGCATGCGCAAGGCCTTCATTCGCACGCCAGTGGACTTCGCTCGTATCAGCTCGCGCTTTTCCACCGGTCGCAAGCACCCGATCCTGAACAAGATCCGCGCGCACAAAGGCGTCGACTATGCAGCTCCGCGCGGCACGCCGATCAAAGCGGCAGGTGATGGACGAGTAATGCTGGCAGGCCGCAATGGTGGTTACGGCAATACCGTGATCATCCAGCATGGTCAGCGCTATCGCACTCTCTACGCACACATGCAGGGCTTTGCCAAAGGTGTTCGTAACGGCGTCAACGTCAAGCAGGGGCAGATCATCGGGTACATCGGCACTACCGGCCTGTCCACCGGACCTCACCTGCACTATGAGTTCCAGGTCAATGGTGTCCACGTCGACCCACTCAGCCAGAAGCTGCCGATGGCAGATCCGATCGCTGCGAGCGAGAAGCAGCGCTTCATGCAGCTCAGCAAACCGCTGATGGCACGTATGGACCAGGAAAAAGCCACCATGCTGGCCGCCAATCAGCAGTAAGCCATGCCTTTCTATATTGGCGTGATGTCCGGTACCAGCCTGGACGGACTGGACATCGCGCTGATCGATCAGGGTCAGCGCCCCAAGCTGATCGCCACACTCTACCGCCCCATGCCAGAACAGCTGCGTTGCGAGCTGCTGGCGCTGTGCGCCTCTGGCGATGACGAGCTGGCTCGGGCGGCCATTGCCGAACAGCATTGGGTCGAGCTGGCTGCGGCCGCTATCAACGAGCTATTGCTGCAACAGAACCTGACCGCACAACAGATTCGCGCCATAGGCAGCCACGGCCAGACCGTGCGCCATGAACCCGCACGCGGCTTCACCATTCAGATCGGCAACCCGGCACTACTGGCCGAGCTCACCGGCATTTGCGTGGTCGGCGATTTTCGTCGTCGCGATGTAGCCGCTGGCGGCCAAGGCGCCCCCTTGGTGCCCGCTTTTCATCATGATCTGTTCGGCAGCAGTCAGCGCCAGGTCGCCGTGCTGAATGTCGGCGGCTTCAGCAACCTCAGCCTGCTGTCCCCCGGACAGGACGTTCTGGGATTCGACAGTGGCCCCGGTAACGTGCTGCTCGATGCCTGGATTCAGCATTGCCAGGGTCTGACCTATGACCGCGACGGCGCCTGGGGCGCCAGCGGCAAGGTGCAGCCCGAGTTGCTGGCGCGACTGCTGAGCGACCCGTTCTTCGCCACTCAGGGCCCGAAAAGTACAGGCCGCGAACTGTTCAACCTCGAGTGGCTGCTTGGCCACCTGCAAGCCCTTCCGGCGCTGCCCAGCGAGGACGTCCAGGCCACGCTGGTCGAGCTCACCGCATGCAGTATCGTCACCGCCTTGCGCAACGCGCAGGCGCATACAGACGTCCTGCTGGTGTGCGGCGGCGGCGCCCATAATGCCTGTCTGATGAAGCGCCTGAGCGAAATGCTGAGTAACACCCAGGTGAGCAGCACCGAGGCTGAAGGCGTAAATCCGGACTGGGTCGAAGCCATGGCTTTCGCCTGGCTGGCCCATTGCGCACTGGAAGGTATTGCCGGCAATCGTCCGAGCGTGACGGGCGCCAGAGGCCTGCGCGTACTCGGCGCCATCTATCCGGCCTAAAGCACTGCGCACAAACGAAAACGCCGCGCATAGTGCGCGGCGTTTCTTGCCAGGCCAGGCCTCAGATCGAGAAGGACGAGCCGCAACCACAGGTGGTGGTGGCGTTGGGGTTCTTGATCACGAAGCGCGAACCTTCCAACCCTTCCTGATAGTCGACCTCGGAGCCCGCCAGGTACTGGAAGCTCATGGCATCGACCACCAGGCTCACACCCTCGCGTTCGACGATGGTGTCATCTTCGGCCACATCCTCATCGAAGGTGAAGCCGTACTGGAAACCCGAGCAACCACCGCCCGTGACGAACACGCGCAGCTTCAGGCGCGGATTACCCTCTTCATCGACCAGATTCTTCACCTTGCTGGCCGCACCTTGGGTGAAGTGCAAGGGGGCAGGGGTGAAGGTTTCGACGCTCATGCTATAACTCCCGGCGCCATGCGCCACACTGCGTTAGCAGGGTCATGAAAACAACCTGCGTGCCTGGCCGTCGACAACGACAGCCTGCTAGACGCGCATTATCCGCTTGCCCTACAAAATTGGTCAACTATTGCTCGACTTCCAGCGCAGCCGGAAGCTCGAGCGGTCGCTCGCCATCCTTGAGGTGGCAGAGACGCCCTTCGATCTGCGCCCCCCTGGCCATTTCCATCAGGCCGTAATGCAGGTTGCCGCGTACCCGCGAACGGGCGCCCAACTCCAGATGACCACTGGCGAACACATCACCATTGACCTCTCCGTCGATCACGATATGGGGGGCACGTATCTCGCCTTCAACTACGCCACCAACACTGACGCGCACCAGCCCCTCGGTGGCCAGCAGATTACCGCTGACCCGACCATCCACCTGCACGGCGCCCTGGAAGCGCATGTCGCCTACCAGCTCGGCACCAGCGGCGATCAGGCTGGTCTTGCCGCTGAAGCGCTGCAAGTCGGGTTTGGTCTTGTCTTTACTCCACATGGGTGGCTATCGCTCCTGTTTTTATCCATTCAAATGTACGGCTCAGCGGCTTGTCGCCCTGGACCTCTGCCTGAACCTTGACCTGGCGCGGCTCGAAGCCATCAGGCAGCTGCAGTTCGCCGAAGCGGCCGGCTCCGGGGAAAGACTGGAAGTGCTTGAAGGAGAAAGGAATGCTGCTCTCGCTCACCTCCTCTGAAAGCGCCGCCAGTTCCAATGTCGCCGGTTTGCCGTTCTGCTGACCTTCCACGGTGATACGCAAGCGCCCCTGCAATGCCTCATCACTGGCACCGACTCGGCTCATCAGCAACTTGTAGCGAAAGCGCTGTGGCACGTCCGTGGCTTGCAGCTCGAAGGTGCGGATGCGCAGGCCCTCGCGACGGCTGGCAGGCGCGAGCACGCCTTTGTAGAAGGCCAGGTCCTGTTGCTGCTTGAAGATCTGTTCCTCCAGCAGCTTGATGGTCTGTCGGTTCTGCTCCATGGCCTGCTGGGTGACCTTGTCGCTACTGCCGACAACGGCCAGGCGCTGGCGCAACAGCTCCAGCTCCTGCTCCTGCTCGGCAACGCGGGTCAGCAGTGCATGTGCCTCCTCGGACGTCTGCTGCGGCTGCGCCTGCGGCCAATACCAACCCAGGGCAAAAGCCAGCGGGATGCACAGCACCAGCAGCAACAGACGCCAGCGGCGCCTGCGCTCGCTACGCGGATCGCTGAGGCGAACCTCCCAGCCCGGTGTCACGGCAACAGGGCCGCGTGCGACAGGCCGAGGCGCTCGTCGAGACCGAAGAGAATGTTCATGTTCTGCACGGCCTGACCAGAGGCGCCCTTGACCAGGTTGTCGATCACCGACAGCACCACGACCAGGTCGCCGCCCTGCGGACGGTGCACGGCGATACGGCATACGTTGCCACCGCGCACGCTACGGGTTTCCGGATGGCTGCCGGCCGGCATCACGTCGACGAAGGGCTCGCCGGCGTAGCGCTTCTCGAACAGCGCCTGCAGATCGACCGAGGTATCGGCCACGCGCGCATAGAGGGTCGCGTGGATGCCGCGAATCATTGGCGTCAGGTGTGGGACGAAGGTCAGGCCGACATCATTGCCCGCTGCCTGGCGCAGCCCCTGGCGAATTTCCGGAAGGTGGCGGTGCCCCTTGACCGAGTACGCCTTCATGCTCTCGCCGGCCTCACAGAACAGCGAGCCGACACTGGCGCCACGGCCAGCGCCGCTGACGCCGCTCTTGCAATCGGCGATCAGGCTACCTGCATCCGCCAACCCGGCCTCGAGCAGCGGGATCAGTCCGAGCTGAGCGGCAGTCGGATAGCAGCCGGGCACGGCGATCAGACGCGCCGTCTTGATCGCCTCGCGATTGACCTCGGGCAGACCATACACCGCCTCGCTCAGCAGCTCGGGCGCGCCGTGCGGCTGGCCGTACCACTTGGCCCACTCCTCGGCGTCCTGCAAGCGGAAGTCGGCGGACAGGTCGATCACTCGCGTTCCCGCAGCCAGCAGCTCGCCGGCCAGGGCATGCGCCACACCGTGCGGAGTGGCGAAGAACACCACATCGCAGGCACCCAGCGTGGCGACATCCGGGACGCTGAAGGCGAGATCCGGATAGTGGCCGCGCAGGTTGGGATACATCTCATCGACGCGCAGGCCGGCTTCGGAGCGGGAAGTGATCACCGTCACCTCTGCCTGCGGATGTTGCGCCAGCAGACGCAGCAGTTCGACACCCGTGTAGCCCGTGCCGCCGACGATACCGACCTTGATCATCACATGCCCCTTTGCAAAAGCCATTGGAAAGCTGCCGATGATAAAGCCGCATCGGCCAAGCTCCAACCACGGAGGTGACGCCAGCCATCAGCAGCCTCTACTATCGAGGCCATTTTTCCGCGTGGGAAGCGAAAATGCTCTATCTCTGGCTCAAGGCTCTGCACATCATCGCCATGGTCTGCTGGTTCGCCGGCCTGTTCTACCTGCCGCGCCTGTTCGTCTATCACGCCATGAGCAGTGACGCGGCCAGCCACGAACGTTTCTGCATCATGGAGCGCAAGCTGTATCGCGGCATCATGATCCCGTCGATGATCGCCACGCTGGGTCTGGGTATCTGGTTGCTCAGCCTCAATTCGGCGTACTACCTCACGCAAGGATGGATGCACGCCAAGCTCACGCTGGTGGTGGCACTGGTGATCTATCACCACCTGTGCGGCGCTCAGCTCAAGCGTTTTGCCCGCGGCGAGAACAGCCGCAGTCACGTGTTCTATCGTTGGTTCAACGAAGCGCCGGTCCTTGCCCTGCTGGGCATCGTCATTCTGGTCGTCGTCCGCCCCTTCTGAGGAGTTCGCCATGTCTCTGCCTGCCCTGCTCGAACAACGCCTGCGTCTGCCCCTGGTGGCTGCACCGATGTTTCTGGTGTCCAACCCGGCGCTGGTCAGCGCCTGCTGCAACAGTGGCATCGTCGGCAGTTTCCCGGCATTGAATCAACGAGACAGTGCCGGCTTCTGCGCCTGGCTCGAAGAGATCGCAGCCAGCCTCACGACTGACGCAGCGCCTTATGCCGTCAATCTGATCGTTCACCACAGCAACCCACGCCTGCAGGCGGACCTGGCCATCTGCGTGGAACGCCGCGTGCCTATCGTCATCACCAGCCTGGGCGCGGTGAAGGAAGTGGTCGACGCCGTACACAGCTATGGCGGCCTGGTGTTCCATGACGTGACCACTCGCCGCCATGCGGAAAAGGCCGCCGAAGCGGGCGTGGACGGCCTGATTGCCGTGGCCGCCGGCGCCGGCGGCCATGCCGGCACCTGGAGCCCTTTTGCGCTGCTGGCGGAAATTCGGCAGTTCTTCGACAAGACCGTGCTGCTGTCCGGCTGCCTCAACCACGGCCATGAGATTCTCGCTGCCCAACTACTCGGAGCCGATCTCGCCTATATGGGTACACGCTTCATCGCCACTACCGAGAACAATGCATCGGCCGACTACAAGGCGATGATTCTCGGTGCCCAGGCCGCCGATATCATCCACACGCCGGCAGTGTCCGGCATCCCCGCGAGCTTCATGCGCCAGAGTCTGGAGCGGGCCGGCTATGACTTGAAGCAGCTGCAGAACAAGGCCGACGTCAACTACGGCGAAAAACTCAAGCCGGTGGACGACGAGGCCAAGGCGTGGAAGACCGTCTGGTCGGCCGGCCAGGGCGTTGGCGGCATCGACGATCTGCCCTCGGTGCAAGAGCTGGTGGCGCGACTCGACCGCGAATACCGCGCCGCGCTGACACGCAGCCAGCAACTGGGACAACGCTGGCCACGATGAAACGCCGTCACCTGCTCGGTCTGGGAGCGCTGGGCCTGCTTGGCGGCTGGGCGCTGCGTCCGCATGACCGGGGGCAGGCACATGACGCCTACTTCGCCGCGCTCAATCGGCAGCTGCAACGCGACAGCGAGGGTGCACCAACCCTGCTGCTCGACCTCGACCGACTCGACGCCAATGCCGACCTGCTGGCGACTCGGCTCGCCGGCCGCCTGCAGCTGCGCCTGGTCGCCAAGTCGCTGGCCAGCACCGGCCTGCTGGAGTACCTGGCCAAGCATCTGCAAACCCAGCGTTTCATGGTCTTCAATCAGCCGCAGCTGGATCACCTGGCAAGAAACTTTCCCCAGGCCGACCTGCTGCTCGGCAAGCCCATGCCGGTCGCGGCGGCGCTGAACTTCTATCGCCAGTTGCCGCACCATTTGGATTTCGCTCCCGGCCGCCAGGTGACCTGGCTGATCGACAGCCAGCAGCGCCTGCTGCACTACGCCGAACTAGCCAAGGCGCTGGGTCGGCCGCTGCGTATCGCACTGGAAATCGACATCGGCCTCGAGCGTGGCGGCTTCGCCACGCCACAGGCTCTGACGCAGGCGCTGCATCAGCTGCGCCAACTGCCGACTCTGCAGCTGCAAGGGCTCATGGGGTATGACGCCCATGTCGCCCACAACCCAATCTGGCAAAGCCAGACCCAGGCATTCAATGAGGCGGATGCACGCTACCGCCAGTTCATCGCTAGCGCGCAGGCATTCACCGGACTCTGGCCGAAGGAAGCGCTGCTCAACGGCGGCGGCAGTCTCACCTACCCGCTGCACGTCCAGCAGAACAGCGCGCTCAATGAAGTCGCCGTCGGCTCTGCACTGCTCCAGCCGGCAGAATTTGACACGCCACTGCTGCAGGCGCATCAGCCGGCGCTATGGATCGCCAGCTCGGTGCTCAAGGCCGTCAAGGGCGCCCTGCCCTACCTGCAGCCGCTACAGCCGGTACTCGAAGCCTGGAATCCCAACCGGCAGAACGCCTACTACCTCTACGGCGGCCGCTGGCCGGCGCAGCCGATTTCCCCCGCAGGGCTCGACTACGACGAGCTATATGGGCGCAGCGCCAATCAGGAACGCCTGATCGGCAGCCGCGGCACGCAACTCAGCACTCAGGACTGGGTATTTCTGCGCCCTGCGCTCAGCGAAGGATTGCTGGGTGATTTCGGCGAAATACGTCTACTACGCCGCGGCCAGCTGGTCGGCCGCTGGAGCACAATAGGCAACGCCTGAAAATGCTCCACCACTGCGCTTCAGGCCGCTTGTATATTGGCCTCGCGGCACTCTAGGCTTACGCTTTGCCTGCTGCTGAACGGGCACTTCACTCACTCCCCTTCCGCCGACAAGGAAGCTCGCATGAATCAACCGCGCTACAAGATAGTGTTCGACGGCCAACTGATGCCCGAGGCCTCGTTGGAAACGGTCAAGACCAACCTGGCCCGCCTGTTCAAGAGCGACCTTGCTCGCATCGACAGCTTGTTCAGCGGAGCCCCGGTGGCACTCAAGCGTGATCTGGGCGAAAGCGAGGCTGAGCAGTATCTGACCGCCTTACAGAAGGCCGGTGCAAAAGTGCGCAAGGAGCTGGACCAGACAGCCAACCTCAGCCTGGTGCCGACCGAGGCTGAAACCGTGCAGGCCGAACAGGCCGCGGCCCCCACCATGACCTGCCCGAAATGCGGCCATGAACAGGCCAAGGCGGCCGAGTGTTCCGCCTGCGGCATCATCATCGAGAAATACCTCGCGCGCCAGGCGCAGCTGACCGAAACCGCGCCCGCGCCAGCCTCCGCCCCAGTTGCGGCTGCGGCATCGCCCTATGCACCGCCGCAGGCCAGCGTCGCCGAGCAGTTACCGCAATACTGCGAACTCAAGGTATTCAGCGTCAACGGCCGCATCGGCCGCGTGCGCTATCTGGGCTGGACCATGGCCATGCTGCTGTGCATGCTGCCACTGATGCTGCTGTTTGCCGGTGCCTCGGCCATGTCCAGTGTTCTGGGCACCCTGATACTGGGCGTCGCGGTGATCGCCATGATCGTGATCGGCGTGTTCATCGGCGTTCAGCGCCTGCACGATATGGGCTGGTCTGGCTGGCTGTGGCTGCTCAATTTCGTGCCATTCGTCGGTAGCGTCTTCGCCCTGCTGATGCTGATCATCCCCGGCACCCAGGGTGTCAACCGTTATGGCCCGCCGCCGCCGCCGAACAGCACTGGCGTCAAGGTACTGGCCTGGTTGTTCTTGCTGGTACCAGTGACCGGCATCGTCGCCGCCATCGCCATTCCTCAGTATCAGGGCTATGTCGAGCGCGCCAGCGAGTATCAGGAGCAGTAATCCCCCGACCATGCGCAGCTATGCACTGATCACCGGCGCCTCCAGCGGCATCGGCCTGGCCCTGGCCGAAGCCCTGGCGCGCCGGGGGCGCAATCTGATCCTGGTGGCGCGCCGACGTGACGCCCTGGAAAGCATTGCCTGCGAACTGGCTCAACGCTTCGGCGTCGAGGTGCTGTTTCGCCTCTGCGACCTGAGCGAGCCGTTGCAGTTATCTGGCCTGCTGCTGGAGCTGGAAGAAGGTCAGTGGCACATCGACCTGCTGGTGAACAACGCCGGCCAGGGTTGCGCCGGCGCCTTCCTCGAACAGGACTGGAGCCGCGAGCAGGAGCAGTTGGAAGTCAATGTACTGGCACTGACCCGCCTGAGCCACGCACTCGGCCAGCGCATGGCCGAGCACGGTGCCGGGCAGATCCTCAACGTCGCCTCGCTTGCCGCCTTCCAGCCAGGCCCCTGGATGAGCAGCTACTACGCCAGCAAGGCCTATGCGCTGCACTTTTCCGAGGGGTTGCGCGAGGAGCTGAAAGGTCGCGGCGTGCGTGTGTCGGTACTCTGCCCGGGGCCGACGCACAGCGCCTTCTTCCGCGCGGCGCAGATGGACGTCACGCGCCTGGCTGGCAGCAAGCTGATGATGAGCGCCGAGGAAGTCGCACTGATCACCGTTCGCGCGCTGGAAAAGAACCGCGCCATCATCATCCCCGGCTGGCGCAATCGCCTGCTGGCCCTGAGTCCGCGCCTGGCACCACGCTGGCTGGTGCGCAAGCTCAGCGCCCGTCTGACCCGCCCCTTTACCGGCGCCTGATCAACCCGCGTTGACCGTTCGCCCATCCGCCCACGCGCGCAACGCAGCCAGACGCTCGGCCATCACCACCGACAGCGGCGCGGTGCCCTGCAGCGCGCGCAGCACCAGCGACTGATCGACCGCCTGCTGCTGCGCCTGACCAGCGTACAGCGCACTGACCACCGCCTGCTCGATCTCAGCTCCGGAATACCCCTCACTGGCCTCTGCCAGTTGCGCCAGATCGAAACCGGCAGGCTCAAGCTCGCGGCGCTGCAGGTGGATACGAAAGATCTCGGCACGCACCTCAGCACTGGGCAGGTCGACGAAGAACAATTCATCGAAACGCCCTTTGCGCACCAGCTCCGGAGGCAGGCGGTCGATGGCGTTGGCCGTGGCGACGACGAACACCGGCGCCTTGCGCTCGGCCATCCAGGTCAGCAGCGTGCCGAGTACGCGCTGGCTGACGCCGCCGTCATGGTCACCGCTGGCCAGGCCCTTCTCCACTTCGTCCATCCACAGCACGCAGGGCGCCATCTGTTCAGCCAGACGCAGCGCCTCGCGCAGGTTGCGCTCGGTCTCGCCAAAGAACTTGTTGTACAGGCAGGCAAAATCCAGACGCAGCAGCGGCAGGCCCCAGAGCCCCGCTACGGCCTTGGCGGCCAGACTCTTGCCGCCGCCCTGCACGCCCACCAGCATTACGCCTTTCGGCGCATCCATCAGCTTGCCTTCGAGAAAACCGGCCTGGCGCTCGCCCAACCAACGCTTGAGATTGACCAGCCCGCCGACTTCGGCAAAACGCGCCGTGTCGTACTCAAAACTGAGCACGCCCTCCAGATCCAGCAGCTGGAACTTGGTCTTGTTCAGCTCGGGGATGTCCTCCTGAGTGATCGCCCCGTCATCGCAAATGACGTTGCGCGCCAGCGCTCGCGCCTCGGCATGACTAAGGCCGCGCAGGTTCTTCACCACCTGCTGCAGCGTCCGGTTGTCGGTGCGTACCCGCGCCCCGCGATTGCCCTCGCTCCAGCGCGTCGCCTCGTCACGCACGATGCTCAGCAGTTCGTCCTCCGACGGCAGCGCGAGACTGAAGCGGGCGGCGAAACGTTGCACTTCGGCCGGCAGCTTGAGCGCATGCGACACCAGCACCAGCGTCGGCTTGTGCGCGGCCTCGCTCATGGCGATTTCCTTGAGCAGGCGCACCAGCCGAGGGTTGTCATCGAGGAAAGGATGCAAGTCGCACATCACGTAGAGGTTCGGCTGCGGATCGGCCTTGATCATGCGCAGCGCCGCCTCCGGCTCCAGGGTTGGCGACTCGTCCACCGGCGCCCCACCGAAGCCCAGGCGCTGCAAACCTTCGGTGACCGACCAGGTATGCAGGCCGAGACCGCGCCTGACTGCCAGACCGGTCAGGGTTTCCAGCACGCGCAATTCATCCCAGGACTCGATGACCACCAGTTTGACCTTGGAATCTAGCACTAGGCCAAGATCATGAATATCGTTCTTCAACACCCGCTCCTTGTGAAGTTTGGCCAGCCAGGCAAGCAGGGTTACCATCCGCGGTTTAGCAGAATCGGGAGCTCACAGCATGGACCGTCTGAACACGCAGATCGTCGCCGGAGGCCTCGCGCCGTGCAAGTGCTGAAAGCGCACCGCGTGACAGTCGCCGCCATTGCCATCACTGCCAGCGTCCTACTGGCGAACCGACCGGCAGTCGCCACCGAGATCATCAGCGATCCGCTGCCCGGCGGCGGCCACGGCCCCGACATGGTGGTTATACCCGCCGGCGAGTTTCGCCTGGGCGATGCCAGCGGTCGCGGCAACGACAACGAGCGCCCACCGCGTACCATCGTCTTCGCCCAACCTTTCGCCATGGGCCGCTACGAAGTCACCTTCGCCGACTGGCAGAAATATGCCGAAGCCAACAAGCTGCCCATGCCTGACAACGAAGGTTGGGGCCTTTCCGCTCAGCGTCCGGTGATCCACGTGTCCTGGCGCGACGCTCACGCCTACGCCCAGTGGCTGTCACGCGAGACTGGCGCGCGTTATCGCCTGCCCACCGAAGCCGAATGGGAATATGCCGCACGCGGCGGCAGCCACAGCTACTACTGGTGGGGCGAGGAACTCGACAGCGATGAACGGGCACCTCGTGCTCATTGCCGTGGTTGCGCCAGCTCACGCCTGCTGCGCAACAAGACGGCGGCCGTCGGTCAGTTTCCGGCCAATGGCTTCGGCCTGTACGACACGGCAGGCAATGTCTGGGAGTGGACGGCCTCGAACTTCACCCAGCACTTCGACGGCAGCGAAACACAGAGCGCCGCCCTGCTCGACAATAGCCCGCGCGTGGTGCGCGGCGGCGCCTGGAACAGCGGCCCGGTCTACCTGCGCAGCAGCATGCGCGACCTCAAGCAACCGCATCATCGCGACTATGCCCTGGGGTTTCGCGTGCTGCGCGAGCTGCCCTGAGCGCGGACGCTCGCGCAACTTTGCAGTAGACTAGGGCGTCGTTCCACCAGGAGGTGCCCCATGGCCAGCGAACGCCAGTATTCCCCCGTCGACCGCCTGCTGCTGCAGGCCGATGCCGCCCTGCGCACCCTGCTGCCCTTCAGCGGCGCCTCGGGTCGTCCCTCGCCCGCCATCGTGCAGAACGAGAGCGAGATGAGCAGTGATGAGTCCCGTCATGTCGCCGGCCTGATGCGCATCAACCACACCGGCGAAGTCTGCGCCCAGGCCCTCTACCAAGGCCAGGCACTGACTGCCAAACTGCCGGAGGTGCGCAGCGCCATGGAGCATGCGGCCGATGAGGAAACCGACCACCTGGCCTGGTGCGAGCAACGCATTCGTGAACTCGGCAGCCACCCGAGCGTACTGAATCCGCTGTTCTACGGCCTATCGTTCGGGGTTGGTGCCGTCGCTGGTCTGGTCAGTGATCGGGTCAGCCTGGGCTTCGTCGCCGCCACCGAAGATCAGGTGTGCAAGCATCTGGACGAGCACCTGGAGCAACTGCCCGAACACGACGCCAAGTCACGCGCCATCCTCGAACAGATGCGCGTCGACGAACAGCAGCATGCCAATAGCGCAATGGCCGCTGGCGGCGTGCGCTTCCCGGCGCCCGTCAAATTTGGCATGACCTTGCTGTCGAAGATCATGACCAAGAGCACCTACCGCATCTGAAACGAACAAGGGCGCCAATCGGCGCCCTTGTCGTCTGCAGCGAAGCTGTTCAGCCCAGCTCGATGATTTCATAATCGTGGCTGATGTCGACACCAGCACGGCCCAGCATGATCGAGGCCGAGCAGTACTTCTCCGCTGAAAGCTCCACCGCGCGCTTGACCTGGGCTTCTTTCAACCCACGCCCCTTGACCACGAAGTGCAGGTGGATCTTGGTGAATACCTTGGGCTCCTCGCCAGCACGCTCGGCGTCGAGGAACACTTCGCAGCTTTCTACCGGCTGGCGGCCCTTGCGCAAAATACTCACTACATCGAAGTTGCTGCAGCCACCAAGCCCGATCAACAACATCTCCATAGGCCGAATGCCGAGGTTACGGCCACCGGCTTCGGGTGGGCCATCCATCACCACGGCATGGCCACTACCGGACTCGCCGAGGAACAGAGCTTCACCGGCCCATTGCACACGCGCTTTCATCGATCTTGGCTCCCAGAGTGGAAAAGGTCCGCAGATTAGCACAGGCGAACTGCAGGCTGATGTGCTCTCAATGGGGTAGAGTTCCCTGTGGTTATGTTACATGGGTCGCAAAAAACCCTCCGGTCATGGCCTGTCTGTTAAGCTGACGCCGGATTGCTGGCACACTTGCTGGATAACAAATAAGAAATTGCCGTTGGACAAAGGCCTTCACTTTTCATATTCGGGACTCGGGCATGGTAGCTATTACCCTCACACCTAAAATCAAGAACCTCGACAAGCTTCTCGCACACTGTCATCGCCGCCGCTACACCGCCAAAAGCACCATCATCTATGCGGGCGATCGCTGCGAAACACTGTTCTTCATCGTCAAAGGCTCGGTCACCATCCTCATCGAAGATGACGACGGCCGGGAAATGATCATTGCCTACCTCAATGCCGGGGACTTCTTCGGCGAGATGGGCCTGTTCGAAAAAGAAGGCACGGAGAAGGAACGCAGTGCCTGGGTGCGAGCCAAGACCGAATGCGAGGTCGCGGAAATCAGCTACACCAAGTTCCGCGAACTGACCCAGCAGGACCCGGACATCCTGTTCGCCCTGGGCAGTCAGATGGCCGAGCGTCTGCGCAATACCACACGCAAGGTCGGCGACCTGGCCTTCCTCGACGTCACCGGTCGCGTTGCGCGCACCCTGCTCGACCTGTGCAAACAGCCGGACGCCATGACTCACCCGGACGGCATGCAGATCAAGATCACCCGTCAGGAAATCGGCCGCATCGTCGGTTGCTCGCGCGAGATGGTCGGTCGCGTACTCAAGTCCCTGGAAGAACAGGGCCTGGTGCATGTCAAAGGCAAGACCATGGTGGTGTTCGGCACGCGCTGAACCAGCCCCACAAAAAAGCCGGCTTGATTGCCGGCTTTTTCATGCGCGTTATTCGGGATCGGTACCGATCACTGCGGGCCGGCCACGCTCGGGAAAGAACAGACGCTGCAATTCGCTGCCCGGACTTTCCGCACGCATGAAGGCTTCACCGACGAGGAAGGCATACACCTCGTTGATTTCCATCAGCTCGACATCGGCGCGATTGAGAATGCCGCTTTCGGTCACCACCATGCGATCACGCGGGATGCGCGGCAGCAGGTCGAGGGTGGTTTCCAGGCTGACATCAAAGGTGTGCAGGTTACGGTTGTTGATGCCCACCAGCGGCGTGTCCAGGGTATTGAGCGCACGTTCCAGCTCATCGCCATCATGCACCTCGACCAGCACGTCGAGGCCGAAATCCTTGGCCACCGAGGCCAGCTCGGCCATGCGCACGTCATCCAGGCAGGAGACGATCAGCAGCACGCAGTCGGCGCCAAGGGCACGAGCTTCGACGATCTGGTACGGATCGACCATGAAATCCTTGCGGATCACCGGCAACGCACAGGCGGCGCGCGCCTGCTGCAGGTACTGATCGGCGCCCTGGAAGAAATCGATGTCGGTCAGCACCGACAGGCAGGTGGCGCCACCTGCCTCGTAACTGCGGGCGATATCGGCGGGGACGAAGTCAGCACGCAGCACGCCCTTGCTCGGCGAGGCCTTCTTGATCTCGGCGATCACCGCCGGCTGCTTGCGTGCCGCCTGCTCCTGCAGCGCGCGGGCAAAACCACGCGGCGCATCGGCACTGCGCGCGGCGGCCTCGACCTCGGCCAGGCTGACCTGAACACGGCGCGCCGCCACTTCCTCGAACTTACGGGCGACGATCTTCTCCAGTACGGTTGGTACGCTCACCCTTCGTTCTCCTGTTTGAATACCGCAGTAAAGGACACCAGCTCTTCCAGCTTCTCGCGCGCCAGGCCGGTGTGCAGGGCATCATGCGCCAGCTGCACGCCTTCGCGCAGGCTGCTGGCATGATCGGCGGCATACAACGCCGCACCGGCGTTGAGCACGATCATGTCGGCGGCCTTCTGACCGTTTTCGGTCTTGCGTCGGCCCAGCGCATCACGGATCAGCTCCAGCGACTGCTCGGCGTTGTCGACGGTCAGACCGATCAGGCTCTGGCTCTTGATGCCGAAGTCCTCCGGCTGGATGCGGTACTCGGAAACCACGCCATTGTTCAGCTCGGCAATGAAGGTCGGCGCGGCCAGGCTGACCTCGTCCAGGCCATCCTGGGCGTGCACCACCAGTACATGCTCGCTGCCCAGGCGCTGCAGCACTTCGACCATGGGACGGCACAGCGCCTGACTGAATACGCCGATCACCTGATGCCTGGCGCCGGCCGGGTTGGTCATCGGGCCGAGCATGTTGAAGATGGTGCGCAAGCCCAGCTCGCGGCGCGGGCCGATGGCATGCTTCATCGCGCCATGATGGGCCGGAGCGAACATGAAACCGACACCCACGCTCTCGACGCAGCGCGCCACCTGCTCGGGCTTGAGCCCCAGGTAGACGCCGGCAGACTCGAGCAGATCGGCACTGCCGCTCTTGCCGGAGACCGCGCGGTTACCGTGCTTGGCCACCTTGCCGCCGGCCGCCGCTACGACGAAGGCCGCCGCAGTGGAGACGTTGAAGATATTCATACCGTCGCCGCCGGTGCCGCAGGTATCGACCAGACGTTCGGCATCGATCACCACAGGCGCGGCCAGCTCGCGCATGACGCTGGCAGCACCGACGATCTCGTCGATGGTCTCGCTCTTCATGCGCATGCCCATGAGGAAAGCACCGATCTGCGCGTCGGTGCACTGGCCGGTCATGATCTCGCGCATCACCGCCTGCATTTCCTCGGTGGTCAGATCGAGCTGAGCGACGATCCGATTGAGGGCTTCCTTGATATTCATGTGCGCACGCCTCCGGTCTGCTTGAGGAAGTTGGCGAACAGTTCGTGGCCCTGCTCGGTGAGGATGGACTCGGGGTGGAACTGCACGCCCTCGACGTTCAGGGTCTTGTGGCGCAGGCCCATGATCTCGTCGACCGAGCCGTCTTCATGCTGGGTCCAGGCGGTGATTTCCAGGCAATCCGGCAGGGTTTCGCGCTTGACCACCAGAGAATGATAGCGGGTCACGGTGAGCGGGTTGTTGAGGCCGACGAACACGCCCTTGTCCTCATGGAACACCGGACTGGTCTTGCCGTGCATCACCTGACGCGCACGCACCACGTCGCCGCCATAGGCCTGGCCGATGCTCTGGTGGCCAAGGCAGACGCCGAGAATCGGCAGCTTGCCGGCAAAATGCAGAATGGCCTCGATGGACACGCCTGCTTCGGTCGGCGTGCAGGGGCCGGGCGAGACAACGATGCGCTCGGGCTTGAGCGCTTCGATCTCGGCGATGCTCAGTTCGTCGTTGCGAACCACATGCACGTCGGCGCCCAGCTCCCCCAGGTACTGCACGACGTTGTAGGTGAAGGAGTCGTAGTTGTCGATCATCAAAAGCATGGTACGGCTCCTTTTATTCCTGGGCCTGGACGGCAGTTTGTTCGGCGAGCGCAACGGCGCGGAACATGGCGCGGCGCTTGTTCAGGGTTTCTTCCCACTCCAGCGCGGGCACCGAGTCGGCGACGATGCCGGCACCGGCCTGCACATGCAGCTCGCCGTCCTTGATCACCGCAGTACGGATGGCGATGGCGGTGTCCATGTTGCCGTTCCAGGCGTAGTAGCCGACCGCGCCGCCATAGACGCCGCGTTTGACCGGTTCCAGTTCGTCGATGATTTCCATGGCGCGGATCTTTGGCGCACCGGACAGGGTGCCGGCCGGCAGGATCGCGCGCAGCGCGTCCATCGCCGACAGCTCAGGCTTGAGCTGACCAGTGACGTTGGAGACGATGTGCATGACGTTGGAATAGCGCTCGATGACCATCTTCTCGGTCAGCTTCACCGAACCGATCTGCGACACGCGCCCGGTGTCGTTGCGGCCCAGGTCGATGAGCATCAGGTGTTCGGCGATTTCCTTGGCGTCGGACAGCAGATCCTCTTCCAGCGCCTTGTCCGCTTCCTCGCTGGCGCCACGCGGGCGCGTACCGGCGATGGGGCGCACGGTGACCAGACCGTCCTCGACACGCACCAGCACCTCCGGTGAACTGCCGACCACATGGAAGTCGCCGAAGTTGAAGAAGTACATGTAAGGCGTCGGATTGATGCAGCGCAGTGCACGGTACAGATCGATCGGCGCAGCCTGGAAGGGAATCGACATGCGCTGGGAGATCACCACCTGCATGCAGTCGCCGGCCAGGATGTAATCCTTGATCGAGCTGACCGCGGCCTCGTAGTCGCCCTGGCTGTAGCTGGAGCGGAACGCCGGCTCCTCGCCCAGCGGCGCGGACAGATCCACCCCCAGGCGCGGAGTGATCGGCTGACGCAGCTTGCGCAGGATTTCACGCAGGCGCGCATGGCCTTGCTCGAAGGCGTCCGCCTGGGCCGGATCGGCGAGAACGATGCCGTGCATCTTGCCGGCCAGGTTGTCGAACACCACCACGGCGTCGGAGACCATCAGCAGGATATCCGGGGTGCCCAGCGCATCGGGATTGACGCCGGCGGCCAGCTTGGGCTCGACGTAACGCACGCTGTCGTAACCGAAGTAACCCACCAGGCCGCCGTTGAAGCGCGGCAGACCGGGGATGGTCGGCACCTTGTAGCGCGCCTTGAACTGCTCGACGAACTCCAGCGGGTCGGCACATTGGTGGCGCTCGACCTCGACGCCGTCGGTGCTGACCACGACGTCATGGCCATGCACGCGCAGCACGGTGCGCGCCGGCAGGCCGATGATCGAATAGCGGCCCCATTTCTCGCCGCCCTGCACGGATTCGAGCAGGTAGGAGTTGGGCGCGTCGGCCAGTTTCAGGTAGATGGACAGCGGCGTGTCGAAATCCACCAGGGTTTCGCAGGCCAGGGGAATGCGGTTATAGCCTTCAGCGGCTAAACGCAGGAATTCTTCATGGGTCATGATCAGCCTCATGGCTCGGGGAAAACGGTCGGGTGCAAACGGGCCGCGCGCAGCGGCAGGACGAGATCAGGCGCGCCAGCGCCAACGGGCCAGGGCCTTGATCACTTTCATCCAGAGTTTGCAGCTAACCACCACGGTGCGATCTCGACAGGCGGGGGAATAAAGAGAGCGGCCAAGGTAGCAGCTACAAGCCAAGCGCTGCAAGCGGGGCAAAGCGATAGCTTGGTGGGAGCGGATCTATCCGCGATCTTCATCGCTGATTTCGCGGATAAATCCGCTCCTACAAACGCACAAAGAGCCCATCGACAGTTGAAGACTGGTCAGAGCAGCTCGGCGAGGCTATCGACCACCAGGTTCGGCTTTTCTTCGACAATCGGCCGGCCATGGTTGTAGCCATAGCTCACCGCAACGCAGGGCACGCCCGCCGCGTGAGCGGCCAGCACGTCGTTGCGCGAGTCGCCGACGAACAGCGACTGACCAGCCTCGACACCTGCCAGGTGCATCACTTGCAGCAACGCCGCCGGGTCAGGTTTCTGCTGCGGCAGGGTGTCGCCACCGATGATCCAGCGGAAATACCCCCCCAGACCGACCTGTTCCAGCAACGGCGCGACGAAGCGCTCCGGCTTGTTGGTCACCACGGCGAGTTCGACAGCCGCAGTGCTGAGAGCCTCAAGCAGTTCGTGCACGCCTGGGTAGAGCGCGGTCAGGCTGTGGCAATCGGCGTAGATATCGAGAAAACGCGCCAGCGCCTGCTCCGTCTCCGCTTCGCCCACCGCCGCGTGATCCAGGCCGCCAGCCAGAGCACGGCGCACCAACACCCGCGCGCCATTACCGACCCAGTCGCGAACCTTCTCGACACCGGCCGGCGCACGCCCCAGCTCGACCAGCATGCGGTCGACGGCCTCGGCCAGATCCGGCACCGAGTCGATCAGCGTGCCGTCGAGATCGAACATCACCAGGCGCGGTAACTCGTCGCCGCACAGCTCGCGCAGCGGTTTCATCCACGCACCTGGGCCAGTTCGGCGCGCATGGCGTCGATCACGGCCTTGTAGTCCGGCTGATTGAAGATCGCCGAGCCGGCGACGAAGGTGTCCGCGCCCGCCTCGGCGATCTCGCGGATGTTCTGCACGTTGACGCCACCGTCGATCTCCAGGCGAATCTCACGACCACTGGCGTCGATCAGCGCGCGGGCCTCGCGCAGCTTGTCGAGGGTGCCGGGGATGAACTTCTGCCCACCAAAACCGGGGTTGACGCTCATCAAGAGGATCATGTCGACCTTGTCCATCACGTACTTGAGCACGTCCAGCGGGGTGGCCGGGTTGAACACCAGGCCAGCCTTGGCGCCGCCGGCCTTGATCAGTTGCAGCGAACGGTCGATGTGCTCGGACGCTTCCGGGTGGAAGGTGATGTAGGAGGCGCCCGCCTCAATGAAGTCGCCGATGATGCGATCCACCGGCTTGACCATCAGGTGCGCGTCGATAGGCGCGGTGATGCCGTACTTGCGCAGCGCCGAGCAGACCATCGGGCCGATGGTCAGGTTGGGCACGTAATGGTTGTCCATGACATCGAAGTGGACGATGTCCGCCCCGGCGGCGAGTACGTTATCCACTTCCTCACCCAGACGGGCGAAGTCGGCGGACAGGATCGACGGGGCGATGGCGAAGGGTTGCATGGCGCACCTCTGAGTGCTTGATCACGGTGGCAGGCATTGTAACGGCTCAGAGGCTATCTGGCAGCGCCGCCTGACGACGGCGCACCAGGACAGGCAAGCCCTGCAGAGTGGGAGGCGCTTCAGCGGCGAGCGTTGGGGGGCTAGCGCCGATAGCAGTCGCGGCCAAAGCCCCTCCCACCGTGAGCCTACGGCCTCAGATACCGCCGAGACAGAGGTATTTGATCTCCAGGTACTCATCCAGCCCGTACTTGGAGCCCTCGCGACCCAGCCCCGAGGCCTTCATGCCGCCAAACGGTGCCACTTCGTTGGAGATCAACCCGGTGTTGATGCCGACCATGCCGTATTCCAGCGCCTCGCCGACGCGGAAGGCGCGGCCCAGATCGCGGGTATAGAAGTAGCCAGCCAGGCCGAACTCGGTGTCGTTGGCCTGGCGCACCACCTCGGCTTCGTCACTGAAGCGAAACAGCGGCGCCAGCGGGCCGAAGGTTTCCTCACGCGCCACACGCATGTCCGGCGTCACGTCGATCAGCACGGTGGGTTCGAAGAAGTTGCCGCCCAGCGCCTGGCCGCCCTGCAGCACCTTGGCGCCTTTATCCAGCGCATCGGCCAGATGCGCCTGCACCTTGGCCACGGCATTGGCGTCGATCAGCGGGCCGGTGGTCACGCCCGCTTCGCTGCCCTGCCCGACCTTCAACCTGGCCACCGCCGCTGCCAGCTTCTCGGCAAAGGCATCGTACACGCCATCCTGCACGTAGATGCGGTTGGCGCAGACGCAGGTCTGCCCGGCATTACGGTACTTGGCGACCATGGCGCCCTCGACCGCCGCGTCCAGGTCGGCGTCGTCGAAGACGATGAACGGCGCATTGCCACCCAGCTCCAGGGACAGCTTCTTCAGCGTCGGCGCACACTGCTCCATCAGCTTGATGCCGACGCCAGTGGAGCCGGTGAAGGACAGCTTGCGCACGATGGGGTTGGCGCACAGCTCGGAGCCGACCTCACGAGAACGCTCGGCATCGGCCGGCAGTACGCTGAACAGCCCGGCAGGAATGCCGGCGCGCTCGGCCAGCACGGCCAGCGCCAGCGCGCTGAACGGCGTCTGCGGCGCCGGTTTGAGCACCATGGCGCAGCCGGCGGCCAATGCCGGGCCGGCCTTACGGGTGATCATCGCCGCCGGGAAATTCCACGGGGTGATCGCTGCTGTCACACCCACCGGTTCCTTGGTCACGATCAGGCGCTTGTCCGGCTGATGACCGGGAATGGTGTCGCCATAGACCCGCTTACCCTCCTCGGCGAACCACTCGATGAAGGACGCGGCATACAGCACCTCGCCCCGCGCCTCGGTCAGCGGCTTGCCCTGCTCGGCGGTCATGATCTGCGCCAGGTCTTCCTGATGGGCGAGCATCAGCTCGTACCAGGTGCGCAAACGCGTGGCGCGCTCCTTGGCGGTCAGCGCACGCCAGGCCGGCTGCGCGGCCTGGGCTGCGTTGATGGCGCGGCGGGTTTCGGCCGCGCCCATGTTCGGCACACAGCCCAGGGATTGACCATTGGCCGGGTTGAAGATTTCCGTGACGCTGCCGTCAGGCGCGTCGCACCACTGGCCGTCGACATAGGCCTGATGGCGCAGCAAATCGGGGTCGATCAGTTTCATGTACAACTCCTGCAGCCGAAGGAGCGCCTCCGGCTGCTCAACTCGAAAGAATCACTCAGCCGGCGGCAGGTCCTTGGTGAAGGTCTGGTCGTTCTCGCCACGGAACATCCGCGCGCCGTAGATCAGCGCACACAGGCCGACGCCGATGGCGAAGGCCCAGCCGGCGCCCTTGATCGCCAGCACCGCACCAATCACTCCGGCGATGCCCAGGTCGCGCTGGCTGCGCGCCTCCATGATGCCCAGGCGTACGCTGACATAGCCCTGGATCAGCAGGGTCAGCGCCAGCGCCACACCGAGAATCGGCTGCAACAGGGTCACCACCGGCAGCAGCAGCAGGCCGGTGTTGGTGCCCCAGCGGAACCAGCCGACACCACCGTAGATGGACTTCATCGCCTTGGCGCCGCCCTTGAAGCGCTCGGTAATCACCACTTGCATGGCCGACCACTGCGGGCCGCACATGGCCACGTCCGGGCCGAAGATGCTCATGAAAGCGTTACGCCCCCCGAAGATCATGTGCGAACGGTTGGGGTTGAAGTCGACCTTCTCGTCACTGCGCACATGATCGGCCTCGGACAGAATCGCCCTGGCGCCGAGCACATCGCCGAACACCACCAGATAGGCGGCCAGCACGGTGGGAATGGCGGTGACGAACATCATCAGCGGCGGCATGCCGAGGCCGAACACGGTGTACTCACGCCACAGGGTGGCGAAGTCCGGCTTGCTGATGCCCCACTCGATGCTCGGCCACGGCGCCTCACCGAAGATCGGTGCGACCACCACGGCCAGCAGGATGATCGGGAAGATGCCCAGCTTGGCGAAGTTCCACCAGAAGCGGCTGCGCTTCTTCAGCTCCTGGAAGTGCATGGAGAACACCAGGTAGAAGGCGATACCGACGGCGATGGAGATGGTCCAGGGGAAGATGTCGAAGCGACCGCCCTCCTTGAACACCGTCACCACCGCACTGAGGCCGGCGCCCATGATGATGCCGGCCTTGAGCGCCGAGGGCACCAGCGACACCACCTTGCGCGCCATGCCCGTCACCCCCAGTCCGATGGAGAACGCCCCCAACATCAACTGGAAGGCAATCAATGCATGGATGCGCTCCTGCCCCTCCGGGAACTGGCTGCAGTAGGCCATCAGCAGCGGAATCGCCGGGGTGATCCAGCCCGGCACCACCGGGTCGCCGAGCAGGTGGTGAGTCAGATACAGCAGGCCATTGAGCATGACCACGGCCAGCGCCACCTCGAAGGGCATGCCGAGGAATTCGGTCATCAGCGGGATAGCCGCCAGGTCCACCGCACACATGAGCAGGCCCTGCATGTAGTCGGAGGCTTCAAAGCGGTAATGAATGAACGGCAGACGCACCTTGAACGGCCCCAGCGGCCAGTAAGGGGCTTCCACACCCAGTTCTTGTTGATGCAGTTCGGACATTTGAGTCACCCAGCTTTATTAGAGTTGTAAGCAGCAAGCCCCGGCATTAGCGGGGCTGTCCATCGGTTGTTGCAGAGAAATCAGTAGGCCGCGCGGTAGATCTGCTCGATGTCGCCGGCAGTCAGGCGACGCGGATTGTTGCGCATCAGGCGGTCGATCTTGCTGGCCTCTTCGGCCATCGCCGGGATGGCGTCCTCGGGCACGCCGAAGCTGCGCATGCCCTTGGGAATGTCGACGCTGGCGCACAGCTCGGCCATGGCCTCGACCGCCTGGTCGGCGGCCGCCTTGTCGCTCAGGCCGTGGGTTTGCACACCCAGGGCGGCGGCGATCTCGGCCATGCGCTCGACGCAAGCCAGTTTGTTCCAGGCCATCACGTAGGGCAGCAGCAAGGCATTGCTGACCCCATGGGCGATGTTGAAGCGCCCGCCCAGCGGATAGGCCAGGGCGTGCACGGCGCCAACGCCGGCATTACCGAAGGCCATGCCGCCCATCAGACTGGCGGTGGCCATGTCCTCGCGTGCGGCCAGATCCGCCGGGTTGGCATAGGCCTTGGGCAGCGCCCTGGCGATCAGCTTGATGGCGCCAATGGCCAGCGCGTCGGTAATCGGCGAGGCATTGACCGACAGGTACGACTCCACCGCATGCACCAGGGCATCGACTCCACTGGCGGCGGTGACGCCACGCGGGCAGGTCAGGGTCATCACCGGGCTGACCAGAGCCACGTCGGGCAGCAGGTAATCGCTGACGATGCCCTTTTTCAGCTGCGCCTGCTTGTCCGACAGGATCGACACGTTGGTCACTTCCGAACCGGTGCCGGCGGTAGTCGGAATGGCAATCAGCGGTGGCCCCTTGCGCTTGACCTGATCGACGCCGAACAGCTCTTCCAGCGCACCATCGTGGCCTGCGTAACCGGCCACGGCCTTGGCGATGTCGATGGCGCTGCCACCGCCCACGCCGATCAGTCCGTCGTGGCCGCCGTCACGGTAGGCCTTGGCGCAGGCTTCAACGATGGCGATTTCCGGCTCCGGCTCGACACCGTCGAAGATGCCATAAGCCCGCTCGCCCAGATGCTTGAGCACGTGATCGACCGTACCGGACTTGATCAGGATGGCGTCGGTGACGATCAGCGGGTTGGTGATATTCAGTCGAGGCAGTTCGACCGCCAGTTGCTCCACGGCGCCCTGGCCGGTCAGCAGCTTATTGGCGATCTTGAATGCGGCAATACTCATCAGCAGGCCCCTTATGCGTTGTTATGCTGAACGGGTTCGGGGCTTGCCATAGCCATTCCTGTGCCAGCTCGCTGAAAGCGGCGTGGCAGAAGGCTTGCGTCGATTTGTCACAGCGCGCTGCGGGCCGCGCTTGATCAGAAAACCAATCAGAACACCCTGATCTGATCCATTTTTCAATCAATCCTGTTCCCAGCGTTTCATCTTCTGCACCAGTGTCGCCTGGCTCAGGCCAAGCACCTTGGCCGCTTCGCGGGTGGTCTTGTACTGCATCAGCGCGCGGCGGATAAGACGCCGTTCGAGGTTTTCCACCTGCTTGCGCAGTGGCAGCAGGTCGTCGCCACCGGCATCACCGCGAGCGACGCGCATTTCCTCCGGCAGGTCGAACAGCTCTATGCGCTCGCCGCTGCTGGTGACCACCAGGCGCTCGACCAGGTTGATCAACTCGCGGATGTTGCCGGGCCAGGCATAGTCGGTCAGGGCGTCGAGCGCCTCCAGCTCCCAGCTCAGCGCCCGGCCATAGCGCTGGTTGAACTCGGCCAGGTAGAAATCCAGCAGCGGCTGAATTTCCTCGGGACGCTCGCGCAAGGCCGGAATGTGGATCGGCACGACGTTGAGCCGGTAGTAGAGGTCGGCGCGAAAACGGCCCTCGGCGACCATCTTGCGCAGGTCGTGATGGGTGGCGGTAATGATGCGCACGTCCACCTCCTTCAACTCCAGCCCACCGACCGGAATGAAGCGGCTCTCCTCGATCACCTTGAGCAGCTTGACCTGCAGCGGCAGCGGCAGATCGCCGATTTCATCGAGAAATACCGTGCCCTGGTGCGCCAGTTCGAGCAAACCACGCTTGCCCTTGCTGCCGGCGCCGGTAAAAGCCCCCGGCACATAACCGAACAGCTCGGCCTCGATCAGGTTCTCCGGCAGCGCCCCACAGTTCAGCGCCAGAAACGGCTGCGCCGCACGCGGACTGCTCTTGTGGATGTAGTGGGCGATCAGGGTCTTGCCGACGCCGGTTTCCCCTTGCAGCAACACCTTCACATCACTGCCGGCGACCTGCCGGGCCTGCATGAACACGCGCCCCGAAGCCGGCTTGTCGGCAACCGGCGAGGCATCGAGCAGATCGTCACGCTGCCCGGCATGCAGCTTGGCCGTGCTGTTGCGCAGCTGTTTCAGCTGCTGCAGCTCGTCGCGTTCATGCTTCATACGCAGCAGCTCGGTCATGTCGCGCACGGTGCTGACCACATAGCGCACCTGGCCATCGGCAGCGAAGATCGGCGTACCGCTGACCAACAGGCGTTTGCCCTGGCTGACGCTCTGCATCAACGACAGCGCCTTGCCTTCCTTGAGCACGCGCAAGGACACCGACTGCGAGATCACGCCCTGCTCCACCAGCGCCTGCATGTGCTGGCCGACCACGTCCTCGGCACGCAACCCGGTCAGGCGCTCATAGGCGCTGTTGACCTTGAGGGTAATGCCGTCGGCATCGGTGATGTAGACGCCGTCATGCAACGCGTCGATCAACTCGCGAAAACCGGGATCATCGAAGTCCATCTGGCCGCCTTGTTACGCCGGTAAAACGGAACATTCTACGCCCAGAAACGAACAAGGCCTCGCTGGTTTCCCGGCGAGGCCCTGATGATGAAGCGGCAGCGATCTATTCCGGCGTCGAGGTACGCAGCTTCTCGCTACGCCCGCGCAGCCACTCCAGGGTCAACAGCAGCAGCACCGAAAAGCCGATCAGCAGCGTGGCGGCGGCGGCGATGGTCGGCGACAGGTTCTCGCGGATGCCGCTGAACATCTGCCGTGGCAGGGTGGCCTGCTCCGGGCCGGCGAGGAACAGGGTCACCACCACTTCATCGAACGAGGTGGCGAAGGCGAACAGTGCGCCGGAAATCACCCCGGGCGCGATCAGCGGCAAGGTCACGCGGCGGAAGGTGGTGATCGGCGAGGCACCGAGGCTGGCGGCAGCGCGCACCAGGTTGTGATTGAAGCCCTGCAGGGTGGCCGACACGGTGATGATGACGAAGGGTACGCCGAGCACGGCATGCACCAGGATCAGCGACAGGTAGCTGTTGCCCAGGCCCAGCGGCGCGAAGAACAGGTAGCTGGCGACACCGATGATCACCACCGGGACGATCATCGGCGAGATCAGCAGGCTCATCACCAGCGCCTTGCCGCGAAATTCGCCACGGGTCAGGCCGATGGCCGCCAGGGTGCCGAAGCCCATAGCCAGCATCGTCGCCGCCGGGGCGATGATCAGGCTGTTCTTCAGCGAGCGCATCCAGTCGGCGGACATGAAGAAGTCCTCGTACCAGCGCAGTGAGAAGCCCTGCAGCGGGTAGACCAGAAAGGTGCCGGAGTTGAACGACAGCGGCACGATCACCAGCACCGGCAGGATCAGAAACAGCAGTACCAAGGCGCAGAAGATACGCAGGCCGTAGTACCAGAGGCGCTCGACAGGTGACATGTAGGGGCTGAGCATGGGTTTTACTCCAGTGAGCGTTTTTAGCTCCCCTCTCCCGCTTGCGGGAGAGGGGTTGGGGGCGCCCGGCGTAGGGGAGAGGGTTTGCTAAACAGCCGCCCTCTCCCGCCCTTCGGGCACCCTCTCCCGCAAGCGGGAGAAGGTCATCAGATGGCCTGCTACGCAGGCGTGTTCTATGGCCGCTTTTAGCCAAGCCTCAGCTTGCTGGCGCCGACCAGCCAGCTGTACACCACATAGAGCACCAGGGTCGCGGCCAGCAGCAGGCCGCCGAGGGCCGTGGCCATGCCCCAGTTGATGGTGGTGTTGGTGTAGAAGGCGACGAAGTAGCTGATCATCTGATCGTTCGGGCTGCCCAGCAGCGCCGGGGTGATGTAGTAGCCGATCGACAGGATGAACACCAACAGGCAACCGGCGCCAACACCGGCCAGGGTCTGCGGGAAGTACACCCGCCAGAAACTGGCGAACGGATGACAGCCGAGCGACACCGCCGCACGCATGTAGCTGGGTGAAATGCCCTTCATCACGCTGTAAATCGGCAGAATCATGAACGGCAGCATGATGTGCACCATGGCCACATACACGCCGCTGCGGTTGAACACCAGTTGCAGCGGCTGCTCGATGATCCCCAGCGACATCAACGCGCCGTTGATCAGCCCTCCCGACTGCAATAGCACGATCCAAGCGGCAACCCGCACCAGAATCGAGGTCCAGAACGGCAGCAGCACCAGAATCATCAACAGGTTGCCGGAACGGGTCGGCAGGTTGGCCAGCAGATAAGCCAGCGGATAGGCCAGTACCAGACAGATGGCGGTAATCACCAGGCTCATCCAGAAGGTGCGGGCAAAAATGTCCAGATAGATGGCCTGATCCGGCGTGGCCTTGGCCAGTTCGCCCAGATCGTCGATGCGGTGATCGAGTGCAGCCAGCAGGTAATACGGCGTCACTGACGAGGCATTGCGGCGGATAACCTGCCAGTAGGCGGGGTCACCCCAGCGCTCGTCCATATCGAGGAAGGCTTCCTGGTAGGAAGTCGGCTCCTCGCGCAACGGCAGCTTGCGTGCGGTGCTGCTGACCAGGCTGCGAAAGCCCGCCAGCTCCATGTTCAGGCGCTTGGACAGATCGCCCAGACTCTGGTTACGCCGCGCTTCGAGCATATCGCTGGCAATCGCCCGGTACGCTGCCTCATCCGGCAGGCCACGGCCATCCCAGGCAGCAATCGCCTCGACGGTGCGCGGCAGGCTGCCAACCACTTCCGGGTTGTCGACGCTGCGCATCAGCAGCGCGCCGATCGGCAGCAGGAAGGTCAGCAGGAGGAACAGCAACAGCGGCAGGATCAGCGCCTTGGATTTCAGGCGATTGAAACGCTCGGCACGAGCCAGTCGCTGCTTCAGGCTCGGCCCGGGCAAATCGTTGGCAGGCAGTACGGCGGCCATGGACAACTCCGCAAGCAAGAAAGAAATTCAGACGGCCCCGCCAGGAGGCGGGGCCGGATAGGCGACTTAGCAGGCCGTTGAAAAACGTAGACGAGGCTGGCTGGCCTAGGAAAAAACAGCCGAAAAAGCGCAGTTTACGTGCTGTAAATGAGCATTTTTAGGCTGTTTTTAACGACGGCCAGGCAACGCAGGTAGTTTTTCAACAGCCTGTTAACGCGCGGCCCAGGCGTTGAAACGCTGCTCCAATTGCTCGCCGTAGTCAGCCCAGAAGGTCACGTCGATGGCCACCTGGTTGGCGATGTTTTCCGGGGTGGTCGGCATCAGGTTCAGACGCTCCGGCGCCAGCAGCTCGATGGCCTTCTTGTTGGCCGGACCGTAGGCGATGTTTTCCGAATAGGTCTTCTGCGCTTCAGGCTTCACCGCATAGGCAATGAACGCCTTGGCCACTTCGGCGTTCTTGGCGCCACGCGGAATGGCCCAGGAATCGAAGTCGTAGATGCCGCCGTTCCACACCACCTGCAGGTTGCTCTCGGCCTGCACTGCCGCGATACGGCCGTTGTAGGCCGAGCTCATGACCACGTCACCGGAGGCGAGGTACTGCGGCGGCTGGGCACCAGCTTCCCACCACTGGATGCTGGGTTTCAGCTCGTCGAGCTTCTTGAACGCGCGATCCTGGCCTTCCTTGGTGGCCAGCACCTTGTACACGTCCTTGACCGGTACGCCGTCGGCCATCAGGGCGAATTCCAGGGTGTACTTGGCGCCCTTGCGCAGACCGCGCTTGCCCGGGAATTTCTGTACATCCCAGAAGTCGGCCCAGCTGGTCGGTGCCGTGCTCAGTTTGTCGGCGTTGTACGCCAGCACCGTGGACCAGACGAAGAAGCCCACGCCGCACGGCTGGATGGCGCCGTCGATAAAGTTGGCCTCGTCGCCGAACTGCGCCGGGTCGAGCTCCTCGAACAGGCCCTCGTCACAGCCACGGGCCAGCTCCGGCGACTCCACCTCGACCAGATCCCAGCTCACACTGCGGGTGTCGACCATGGCTTTGACCTTGGCCATTTCACCGTTGTATTCGCCGCCGATCACCTTGTTGCCGGTGTCCTTCTCGAAGGGTTCGTAGAACGCCTTGACCTGCGCCGCCTTGTTCGCGCCGCCGAAGGAAACCGCTGTCAGATCCACCGCCAGTGCCGGCATGGCACAACTAACGCCCAGGGCCAAGGCCGCGAGCTTCAGGGATTTCGTCATTCTTATCAGCTCCTCTGTGTTACGGGGTAAAGGTGAAGCACTGCGCGAAAGGCTCACTCGACGTGGAGTGGATCCAGCGCGCGGACATGCTCGACAGACCAGCCGAGCGGAACCAGGTCACCAACCGTCAGCGCCGGGTCGAGCTCGGCCACCGGTTGTTTGACGTAGAAATCGGATTGGCCGCAGACCTCCATGCGAATGCGCACGTGGTCGCCCAGGTAGATGAACTCGGCGATGCGCCCGGAGAAACGATTCGGGCAGGCCTCGCTGTGACCGTTCAGGCGAATGCGTTCGGGGCGAATCGACAGGCTCACCTGCTCGCCCACGGCACCGACGTTGACCGCCGTGGCCTTGATTTCCTCGCCACGCGCCAGGCGCACCACGCACTGCTCGCCATCGCGGCTGACCAGCTCGCCAGGCAGGCGGTTGTTCTCGCCGATGAACTGGGCGACGAAGGTGTTGTGCGGGGTTTCGTAAAGCTCGCGCGGCGGGGCGATCTGCTGGATCTCGCCCTGATGGAACACCGCCACGCGGTCGGACATGGTCAGCGCCTCGCCCTGATCGTGGGTCACGTAGACCACGGTCACGCCCAGGCTCTGGTGCAGATGCTTGATCTCCATCTGCATGTGCTCGCGCAACTGCTTGTCCAGCGCACCGAGGGGTTCGTCCATCAGCACCAGCTGCGGCTCGAACACCAGCGCACGGGCCAAGGCCACACGCTGCTGCTGACCACCGGAGAGCTGGCCCGGATAACGGTTGCGGAAGCTGTCGAGCTGCACCATCGACAGCGCACGCTTGACCCGCTCGCTGATGTCGGTGCGCGACATGCCGCGCACGCTCAAGGGGAAGGCCAGGTTCTCCGCCACGGTCATGTGCGGGAACAGCGCGTAGTTCTGGAACACCATGCCGATGTCGCGCTTGTGCGGCGGCAGTTTGTTCAGCGAGCGGCCATCGAGGAGGATTTCGCCCGCGGTGGGCGTCTCGAACCCGGCCAGCATCATCAGGCTGGTGGTCTTGCCGGAACCGGACGGGCCGAGCAGAGTCAGAAACTCACCCTTGCGGATATCCAGGTTGAGGTCTTTGACGATCAGCGTTTCGCCGTCATAGCTCTTCTGCACGCCACGGAAGCTCACCAGTACATCGTTTGCCATCACACCACACCCTTGTTCTTGTCTCAGGCCGATGGCCAAGAGTAGGCCGGCAAGCACGAGTGAAAAATCGGGCGGGATGACAAGCTGATATCAGGCGCGAGGAGAATCTTGTGTAGGGCTCGCCCTACAAATTCCGAGCGATTGCCTCGGTTATCGAAGACACCCCATGGGTAGGGTGGACATCGCTTTTCATGTCCACCGATGCGGATGTACTCGTACCGCAACGGTGGATGAAAAGAGCGTCATCCACCCTGCTGGAACAGCTGGGCGGCATTGCGCTTCAGCCGCAAAGCTCCCGCAGGCAATTCATCGCGGCTGAAGCCGCTCCTACACAAGCTGCCTCAGACCAGACGATGCTCCATGGCGTAGCGCACCAGGTCGGCCACCGAATGCGCACCGAGCTTCTGCATCAGGCGCGCCTTGTGCGTACTCACCGTCTTGTTGCTCACCGCCAGGTGCAGGGCGATATCGTTGACGCCCTCGCCACGTACCAGGCGCTCGAACACCGAGAACTCGCGCTCGGACAGTTGCGCGTGGGGCGGGCGCGAATCGGTCAGGCCGACCTCAAAGACCATGCGGTCGGCCAGCGCCGGGTCGATGTAGCGACCGCCGCTGGCCACCTTGCGGATCGCCGTGATCAGCAGCGCCGGATCGCTGTCCTTGGTCGCGTAGCCGGCGGCACCGGCCTTGAGCGCGCGCGCCGCCATCTGCGCTTCGTCGTGCATGGACAGCACCAGAATCGCAGGGGCGCCGGTCAGCGCACGGATCCGCGGAATGGCTTCCAGACCGTTGACGCCGGGCATGGAGATATCCAGCAGCACAACGTCACAGGGCGTGCGGCGCAGCACGTCGAGCAGTTGCTCGCCATTGCAGGCCTCACCCGCCACCTCGAGATCGCGGGCCATGCCAATCAGTTGCTTGATGCCTTCCCGCACGATGGTGTGGTCTTCGGCCACCAGTACCCGAATCACGCTGCGATCTCCTCATCCAGGGTTATGCGCGCGCACAGGGTAGTGCCCTCGCCCGGCTGGCTGTCAATCTGCAACTGGCCACCGAGCATGAGCATGCGCTCCTGCATGCCGACCAGGCCGAAGGATTGCCCAGGCTTGCGCAGCGCCGGATCGAAGCCCTTGCCATCGTCGGCCACCGACAGACACAGGGCGCCGCCCTCCTGCCAGAGACGCACCTCGACGCTGTGCGCGCCGGCGTGACGCATGACGTTGGTCAGCGCCTCCTGAAGGATGCGGAACAGGCCGATGGCCTGGGCATCGGGCAAACGCGGCAGATGCTCCGGCACCTCCACCAGACAGGGAATCTGCGTGCGTTCCTCGAAGCGGCGCACCTGCCATTCGATGGCCGAGGCAATGCCGGCATCGAGAATCGGCGGGCGTAGCGCCGTGGCGACATCGCGCACCAGCTGGAACAACTGGGCGATCAGGCGCTTCATGCTGGTCAGGCGCTCGTCCAGCTCGGGAATCTGCCCGGCGCAGACCAGCTCGCACATGGCGGTTTCCAGCTTGAGCACGGTCAGCACCTGGCCCAACTCGTCATGTACTTCGCGGGCGATACGCGCCTTCTCTTCCTCGCGTACGCTTTCCAGGTGCGCCGACAGTTCACGCAGACGCCCGCGCGAATCGGCCAGGGCCAGCTCGGCCAGTTTGTTCTCGGTGATGTCCCAGAGAATCCCGTCCCAGACCACCCGGCCATTGCCCAGCGGGCGCGCGGTGGTACGGATATCGGCCCACAGCACCTCCTGGTCGGCGGTGAGGATGCGCCCCTGCCAGTACCAGTCGCTCTCGCCCTGCAGCGCCAGGGTCTGGCTGTTGAGGTAGCTGCTCAGATCCTGCGGATGCACCAGGCTGCGGATACCGCGATCCTCACACTGCAGCTCGCGGGCCGGCCAGCCGACCATCTCCTGGCTGGCTTCGCTGATGTAGGCGAAATTGACCACCGCACCCGGCCCGGCACGTTCCAGACGAAACACCAGACCCGGCACGTTGCCAGCGATGCCCTTGAAGCGTGCCTCGCTCTCCTCCAGCGCGGCGCGGGCGCGGCGGCGCTCGGTGACATCGCTGAGAAACACCACCAGGTACTCGGCCTGGCGATAGCGCAGAAAACTCAGCGAGACGTCAGCCGGCATGCGGCTGCCATCGGCGCGCAGACAGTCCACCTCGAAGCTCGGTGAACCTTCATCCTGCTCACGCACGCGCTTCCACAGGTTGAGCCAGCGGTCCATGTGCAGGCCGGGCTCCAGCTGGCTCAACGGTTTGTCCACCAATTCGCCGCTGGCGTAGCCGAGCATGCGTTCGGCCGCGCGGTTGGCATACCGCAGGTGGCTGTCCCAGTTGACCCAGAGAATGCCCACGGTGCTGTGGTCAATGGAGAACTGGCTCAGGCGCAGCGCCTCGGCGGCCTGCTGGTGACGATCCAGCTCGCCGCGCGCGCCAAGCAGCCCGCGCTCGAGCAGACGGGTCTGCTGGCGCTGCCGATACAGCGCCGTGCCGATGATCAGTAACAGCAGGCAGAGGAACAGTGCCAGGGTCTTCCAGAAGCCGACGAAGTCGGTGGATTGCGGATAACGCAGCGGCATCCAGGTGTCGCGCAGCTCCTCCAGCTCGCGTGCAGGCAGTGCTTGCAGGGCCCGGTCGATAATCCCGGACAACAGCGGCTGATCGCGGCGCGTGGCCAGACGCAGCAGCTGCGGCAAGCCGATATCCCCGACGATGCTCAGGTTGGAGAAGCGCGACTCGCGCAGCAGCAGGCTGAGGCTCGCTTCATCGAGCACCGCATAGCTGACCTCCTGATTCAGCACCAGCAGCAAGGCGGCGCGATCCGAAGGCGTTGCGCGCAAACGCAGGTTGCTATGGGTGCGCGCCAGATATTCGGCCGCCTGGCTCGGTGTGCGCAACGCCACCATCTGCTCCAGCGGCAGCTGGTCGAGATCCACCGCGCCACTGCCACTGCGCTCGCCAACCACCAGATGCGGCACACGCAGATAGGGCATGGAGTAATGCCAGATACGCAGGCCGGCGGGCGTCTGCTGCAGGCCTGGCGCCAGGTCGATCTCGCCAGCGCTGGCGGCTCGCTCCAGCGCCGCCAGGTCTGGATACACACGCCAGTCGGCGGCGACGCCCATGCCTTCGAGCAAACGCTGCATCAGCTCGACATTGGCGCCGGTCAATTGCCGGTTCTGCCCACGCTGCACCCAGGGCGCCTGCTGGATCAGGCCCACGCGCAACTGCGGATGTTGCTTGAGCCAGGCGCGCTGCTCAGCATCGAAAGCCGGACGCAATGGCAGGCGCGCGCTCTCGGCCCAGACGCCGGAGGTAGCCAGTACCAACAGGAAGGAGAGGAAATGGAGAAGGGACTTCATGCACGGTGAATCCGCTGACGCGATCCCCTACCTTACTCCAGTCTTGTGCCAATGCCCTGACAAAAGCGGGGCTCGGCATTGGCAGGCCGTTGAAAAACTACCTGCGCTGGCAATACTGCGTTAAAAAACATCCTGGCGTGCGAGCCCAGGCAAAATGCTCATCCGCAGCTTGTGCACTCCGCTTGTTCGGCTGTCTTTCGGCTCTGCCATCAGTCGCCTACGCTTTTAACGGCCTGTTAGGCTCTGCAGCAGCCCCCAAGGAGCTTCATCGATGCGCCTCAACTCACTCGCACTGTTCGGTTTCTGCCTGGTCTGCGCCGCCACGAGTTGGGCACAGGAGCCGACTCAGGACACTCAGGACACTCAGGGCACTCAGGGCACTGCGCCTGGCGAGGCCGACACACCGTCATCGAACGAACGTGCGCCGCTGCCTGAGCGAAGCGTCAGCGACGCGCTTGCACTGGAGCAACGCCTGGACAAACGCGAGCAGCAGATGCTGCAGGCCGGCACCGAGAGCTTCCTCGCCCTGTGGCTTCCGGCCAACGTTGGCGAGCCCAGTGGCGCGGTGATCCTGGTGCCTGGTGACGTGGAAAACGCCGATGGCGCCGCGGCTGTCGGTCCGTTGCGGCGCAAGCTACCGGACGCTGGCTGGCACAGTCTGAGCCTGACGCTGCCGGACCCCGATGGCGACCCGCTGCCGCTGCGTGATGCCAGCGCCGAAGCTGCAGCTGCGCAAGGTGAACCTGCCACGACCGAGAACGCTCCCGCAGCCGATAGCAGGGCTCCTGCGGCGGACGGCGCACAGCCCACGGACAGCCCGGAGCAACGGCGTCAGGCCCACGTCGAGCGTGTGATGGCGCGCATCGACGCCGCCATTGCCTTCGCCAGCCAGCAGCAGGCCAAGGAAATCGTCCTGCTCGGCCACGGCAGCGGCGCCTACTGGGCCGCGCGCTACCTGAACGAACGCAAGCCCGCGAATGTGCAGAACCTGCTGATGGTGGTGGCCGAACTGCCCGCAGGCTTCGCTCCGCCGCTGGACGAGTTGGTCGCGCAACTGCCGGTGGCCACCGGCGACTTCTTCTACAAGGACCAGGCCACCGATCGCAGCGCAGCCCTGAAACGCCTGCAGGCCAGCAAGCGGGCCAAACTGCCCACTTATATACAGGTGGCGATGAAGGCGCTGCCAGGCAATCTGGATGTCCAGGAAGAGCAGCTCTACCGCCGCATACGTGGCTGGCTGAAACTGCATATACGCGCCGCCGGCAGCTAGCAGGGCAAAAAAAGATCGGCTAGCGCATCCCCCGGCGCTGACGAATCAGCGCATAAGCCTGATGCAGTTGTCGCGTGATATCGGTCGCCTCACGAATGCGCTCAGGTGAAGCGCCTGAACCCGCCAGCTTGTCCGGGTGATGACGACTGAGCAGACGCCGGTAGGCACGCTTGATCTGCTCAGGCTCACTACTTTCGTTCACGCCCAACAACCGCAGCGCCTCCTGGTAACTGCCCCCGGCAGGCGTGGGTTGCTGACTGCGGCGCGGCGCGTATTCGTCACCCAGGCCATCGAGTCGGGCACTGTCCCAACCGAGCCATTTGCCCCAGAGCAGAATCAGCTCATGCTCACTGGCCGACACCCGCCCATCGACCCAGGCCATGCGCCAACAGGCTCGCAGCATGGCATCCGCGCGTTCGCGCTGACGCTGCAGAGGAGCACGCAGATTGTCACGCCCGGTCTTGCCTCGAGCAAAAGCTTCGATGGCGCGCCGCTGAGCTGTGGCGTCCAGCCCAAGTCGCTGCATTTCCGAGCGTGCCTGCTGGATATGGCTCTGCACCACCCGGCCGTCGCTCTTGGCCAGACGCCCCAGCATCAGAAACAGCAGCTCGTCATCCGCCGGCGCAGCACGACCACCCAGACGCTCACGCAGGTTATCCCAACCGTGCAGGCGCAGTCGGCGATCCAGCACCTGGCCGAGCAATCCGCCCAGCAAGGCGCCTGGAATGCTGGCCAGAGCGAGTCCGGCCGCGGCGCCGAGCATAGTGGCCGGCCACAACACCTAGCGAGCCTCCTGCAACAGACGCTCGACCTCGGCCAGGCGCTCGTGGGTACCGACATCGACCCAACAGCCGCCGTAACGCTCACCACTGACCTGACCTGCCGCCATGGCCTCACGCAGCAGCGGCGCCAGCTTGAACGCGCCAGGCGTAGCACCAGCAAAGAGACGCGGATGCAGTACGGCGAGACCGCTGTAGGTCAACCGCTCCCCCGCCTCGTCTGCATCACTCACCTGCCCCTCTGTCACGACGAAGTCGCCCTGTGGGTGATGCGCCGGGTTATCCACCAGCACCAGGTGAGCCAGGCCGGCGAGCGGTCTGCGCAACGCAGCGAAGGGGTAGTCGGTGAAGACGTCGCCATTGACCACCAGAAACGGCTCAGCGCCCAGTAGCGGCAGCGCCTTGAAGATGCCGCCGCCGGTCTCCAGCGGCTCTCCCTCGGGTGAATAGACGATCCGTACGCCAAAGCGCGAACCGTCGCCCAGATGGTCCTCGATCTGCTGGCCCAGCCAGGCGTGGTTGATCACCAGTTCGGTAAATCCCGCCACCGCCAGTGCCCGGATGTGGTACTCGATCAACGGCACGCCGGCCGCCTTCACCAGCGGTTTCGGCGTATGCAGGGTCAGCGGGCGCATGCGCTCACCCTTGCCCGCGGCGAGGATCATCGCCTTCATGCACGCGCCCCCTCATCCATCGCCAGACTGGCCAACAGTTCACCCAGCTCGGCCAACTCCGGTCGGCGAGCCAGCACGGCCTCGATATAAGCGAAGAAACGCGGCACGTCGCCCAGGTACTTGGGCTTGCCATCGCGGTGACAGATGCGCGCGAAGATGCCGATGACCTTGAGGTGGCGCTGCACACCCATAAGGTCGCTGGCGCGCAGAAAGTCCTCGAACGATGGCTGCACCGGGATAGCCGACGCTTTCGCGCGCTGCCAGTAATCCTGCAGCCAATCCTGCACTCGCGCTTCGGGCCAACTGAGAAACGCATCCTTGAACAGGCAGGTGATGTCGTAGGTGACCGGGCCGTTGACCGCGTCCTGGAAATCCAGCACCCCAGGATTAGGCGTGCTCTGCATCAGGTTGCGCGGCATGAAGTCGCGGTGCACCACCACCTTGGGCTGCGCCAGAGCGCTGTCGATCAGCAACTGGCTGATGCGCTGCCAGGCGGCCTCTTGTTCAGGTGTAAAGGTACGCTGCAGATGGCGCTGCACATACCACTCGGGAAACAGCTGCAACTCGCGCCGCAGCAAGGCATCGTCGTAATGCGGCAGCTTGCCATCGAGCGGCAGGCGCTGCTGCTGCAGCAAGGCCTCGATGGCGTCGTCGAATAATTGATCGGCATTGCGCTCGTTTATCACGTCCAGGTAGGTCTGCTGGCCCAGATCATCGAGAATCAGGAAGCCCTGTTGCAGATCGGCAGCCAATACCTGCGGCACATGCACACCTGCACTGGCCAGCAGGGCCGCGATACGAACGAACGGCTCGCAGTTTTCCTGCGGCGGAGGTGCATCCATCAGAATCAGGCTGCGCGCACCCGCCTGCCAGCGAAAATAACGGCGAAAACTGGCGTCACTACTGGCCGCAGTGAGCTCGGCGGCAGGCACCGCCCCCCAGTCGCGCGCGGCGAACAGAAGGGGCAGTTGCTCGGCGAGCCAGGTGTGCAGCTGTTGCAGACGTACATCGTGTTCAGACATCAAGGGGTCTCCGACGGCGCTAGCCGTTGCGCGGGTCATGCTTTATTATCCAGCATCTTTTTCAGCCCATCGAGAGGCGTGCGGCCCCTGGGCCGATAACGCGCAGGAAGCCCGGACTAACAAGATGGCAGTAAAACATCCCGCGTTCCGCAAAAAATTCCCACTGCTGGTTACCGGCAGTTTCCTGGCCTTACAGCCCGTATTCAGCCTACAGTCCTTTGCCGCCGAGCAATATGATTGCCAGGCTTCGCCAACGGGCAGCTGGGCCTGCGCGCCGAAATCAGCGGCCAGCGCCCTGCCTCCGCGCCCGGTGCACAGCCGCGATGCTGTCAGCACGGGCGGTGCCACCAGCGAGGCCGTAGCCAAGCAGGACGCTGTACCGGTGCTGGTTACCGAGAGCAAGGGCCGCGCCCTCGCCTCGCGTAGCCCTGACTACAGTCACCTGGACTGGGTTCCACGCGACAAGTTGACTGCCGCGCAACTGGCCGAGGCCGGTCCGTACTGCGCAGGCGCCTATGTCGAGCCGCTGCGTCCGGGCATGGATGACACCACGCCGCTGGACGAGTCGCCAATGTTCGTTTCTGCCAAGGCCTCGCGCTTCGAGCAGGAAAAGCAGATCGCCACCCTCGCGGGCGACGTCGTGCTGCGTCAATCCGGCATGCAGGTCGAGGCCGACGAGGCCAGCCTGCATCAGACGGAAAACCGTGGCGAGCTGGTCGGCAACGTGCGCCTGCGCGACAAGGGCATGCTGGTAGTCGGCGACCGGGCCGAGCTGCAACTGGACAACGGCGAAGCCAAGATCGACAACGCCGAGTACGTCATGCACCAGGCCCACGTACGCGGCAGCGCGCTCTACGCCAAGCGTGAAGAGACCGCGATCATCCGCCTCAAGGACGGTACCTATACCCGCTGCGAACCCGGTGACAATGCCTGGCACCTGAAGGGCAACAACATCACCCTGAACCCGGCGACCGGTTTCGGCACCGCAACCAACGTGACGCTGCGGGTCAAGGACATTCCGGTGTTCTATACCCCGTACATCTATTTCCCGATCGACGACCGTCGCCAGTCCGGCTTCCTGCCGCCGAGCCTCGGTACGTCGAGCAGCAACGGTTTCTCGCTGCAAACGCCTTACTACTTCAACCTGGCGCCGAACTACGACGCCACGCTGTACCCGACCTATATGGCCAAACGCGGCCTGCTGATGGAAGGCGAGTTCCGCTACCTGACCGAAAGCAGCGAAGGCCAGGTCGGCGGTGCATGGCTGAATGACGAGGACGACGAGCGCAAACTGCAGTCCGAGTACGAAGATCAGCGCTGGATGTACAGCTGGCAGCACAAGCAGGGCCTGAACTCGCGTCTGCTCGCCGAAGTCGACTACACCGATATCAGCGACCCCTATTACTTCCAGGACCTGAATACCGACCTGGGCATCGACAAGCAAACCTACGTCGACCAACGCGGTACCCTGACCTACCGTGGCGACAGCTACACCGCACGCTTGAATCTGCATGCATACAAGCTGGCCAATATCACCGATGTAACGCCATACGACCGTCTGCCGCAGATCACTCTGGACGGCAAACTGCCCTTCAATCCGGGCGGCCTGGACTTCACCTATGGCACCGAATACGTGCGTTTCGATCGCAACCTGCGCTCGGGCTTCTTCGTCGACAAAGACGGTGTGACGGGGCGCCCGCAAGACCTCTGGTACGACGAACGACTGGTCGGCCTGGCAAGAGCCGATGGCGAGCGTCTGCACCTCGAGCCTGGTGTTAGCCTGCCGCTGGACTGGTCCTGGGGCTACATCAAGCCGCAGGTCAAGTACCTGCAGACCAACTACGACCTCAGCCTGGATCAGCAGGGCAAGAACACCCTTCTTGCCGAGCAGGAGTACAAGGGTACGCAGAGTCGTGGCGTCGGCCTGTTCAGCCTCGACAGCGGCCTGTACTTCGACCGCAACACCCAGCTGTTCGGCAAGGACTTCCGTCAGACTCTGGAACCGCGCGCCTTCTACCTCTATGTTCCGGAAGAAGACCAGACCGATATCCCGGTATTCGACACTGGCGAACCGACCTTCAGCTACGCCTCGCTGTGGCGCGAGAACCGCTTCAGCGGCAAAGATCGCATCGGCGACGAGAACAAGTTGTCGCTGGGCGTGACCAGCCGCTGGATCGAGCCGAACGGCTTCGAGCGTCAGCGTTTCAGCATTGGTCAGGCCTTCTACTTCGAAGACCGCAAGGTGCAACTGCCAGGCATCGATTACCGCACCCGCGAGGAAGCCACCGCGGACGTTTCGCCTTATGCGTTGGCGTACCTGTATCGCTTCAACCGCGACTGGCGCTTCTCGTCGACCTTCAACTGGGATCCGGACCAGCACGCCACCCGCTCGGGCAGCGCGATGTTCCACTACCAGCCAGAAGACAACCCGGGCAAGATCGTCAACTTCGGCTATCGCTATCGTAACGACACCGTGCGTTATGACCGTGACAGCGGTACCTGGACCACCAACCCGGACTACGGCAACGCGACCCTGGACAACGGGCAACCGAACCCCAACTACATCAAGAACTACTACAAGATCGACCAGCATGACTTCTCCGTCATCTGGCCGCTGGCTCCGCAGTGGAGCCTGATCTCGCGCTGGCAGTACGACTATGGCCGCAACCGCACGCTCGAAGCCTTCGGTGGTTTCGAATACGACAGTTGCTGCTGGAAGCTGCGCCTGATCAACCGCTACTGGATCGATTACGACGAAGTCAGCCTCGACCCATCGCGCAACGACGAGCCGGACCGCGGCATCTTCCTGCAGATCGTCCTCAAGGGCCTCGGCGGCGTTGTTGGCAACAAGGTGGAAACTTTCCTCGACCAAGGCATTCAAGGTTACCGTGAACGTGAAGACCAAGCTTTCTGATTGCCTGCGCCCCCTGCTGTTGGGCGCAGTCCTGCTGGCGGCAACGGCTCAGGCCCAGGTTCGCCCACTGGATCGCGTCGTGGCCATCGTCGACAACGACGTGGTCATGCAGAGCCAACTCGATGCTCGCCTGCGTGAAGTGCAACAAACCATCGACAAGCGTGGCGGCTCTCTGCCGCCCGAGCATGTACTCAGCCAACAGGTGCTCGAACGCCTGATCATCGAGAACATCCAGCTGCAGATCGGTGAACGCTCCGGCATCCGCATCACCGACGAAGAGCTGAACCAGGCCATGGGCACCATTGCCCAGCGCAACGGCATGAGTCTGGAGCAGTTCCGCGAAGCGCTGGCACGTGACGGCCTGTCCTATGCCGATGCGCGTGACCAGGTTCGCCGCGAGATGATCATCAGCCGCGTGCGCCAGCGTCGTGTGGCCGAGCGCATCCAGGTCACCGACCAGGAAGTGCAGAACTTCCTCGCCTCCGACCTGGGCAAGATGCAGCTGTCGGAAGAGTTCCGCCTGGCCAATATCCTGATTCCGGTTTCCGAGGGGGCATCCTCCAGCGAAATCCAGGCGGCCGACCGTCAGGCGCAGGAGCTGTACCAGCAACTGCAGCAGGGCGCGGACTTCGCTCAACTGGCGGTCTCCCGCTCTGCCAGCGAGAACGCCCTGGAAGGCGGCGAAATGGGCTGGCGCAAAGCCGGTCAGCTGCCGCCGCCGTTCGACACCATGATCAGTCAGCTGAACCCGGGCGAAGTCACCGAGCCAGTGCGTACACCGGGCGGTTTCATCATCCTCAAGCTGATCGAGAAGCGCGGCGGCGATACCCAGGTGCGCGACGAGGTGCATGTACGCCACATCCTGATCAAGCCCAGCGAAATTCGCAGTGAAGCAGAAACCCGCCGATTGGTGGAGCGCCTGTATCAGCGCATTCTAGCCGGGGAAGACTTCGCCGAACTGGCGAAGAATTTCTCCGAAGATCCAGGCTCTGCGCTCAATGGTGGCGACCTGAACTGGATCGACCCGAACGCATTGGTGCCCGAGTTCCGCGAGGTGATGAACAACACCGCCAGCGGCGAGCTGTCCAAACCGTTCAAGAGCCCTTACGGCTGGCATGTGCTGCAGGTTCTGGGACGCCGCGCTACGGACAACAGCGAGGAGTTCCGCAAGCAACAGGCTGCCAATCTACTGCGCAACCGCAAGTACGACGAGGAGCTGCAGGCCTGGCTGCGCCAGATCCGCGACGAAGCCTACGTCGAGACCAAGCTGTAACAGCGTTAATCGCGTAGAGAAGCCCGGCCACAGTGCCGGGCTTTTTCGTTGTTGGCCCGCCAGCGTAAACTGGCCCTCCGCGCCCATACAGACAGAGAACGACCATGACTGCGCAGCAATGCTTTGCCCTCACCCCAGGCGAGCCCGCCGGCATCGGCCCCGATCTCTGCCTGCTGCTGGCTCAGCAGGCCCAGCCCGCGCCTCTGGTCGCCATCGCCAGCCGCCAATTGCTGGCAGAGCGCGCCCAGCAGCTGGGCGTGTCCATCGAGCTGCTCGCGGTCGATGCGCAGCAATGGCCCGAGCGACCTGCAGCGGCAGGCACCCTGTACGTCTGGGATACGCCACTGGCAGCCCAGGTAACCCCAGGCCAACTGAACCCCGCCAACGCCGCTTACGTGCTGGAAACCCTCACCCGCGCGGGTCAGGGCTGCCTGGATGGCAGCTTTGCCGGAATGATCACGGCCCCCGTGCACAAAGGCGTGATCAACGAAGCGGGCATCACCTTCTCCGGCCACACCGAGTTTCTCGCCGAACTGACCCATACCCAGCAAGTGGTGATGATGCTGGCGACCCGTGGCTTGCGCGTGGCACTGGTCACCACACACTTGCCACTGAAAGATGTCGCCGCCGCCATCACCGCCGAGCGTCTGGAACGCGTCACCCGCATCCTGCATGCGGATCTGCAAGACAAATTCGGCATCGCCCAGCCGCGCATTCTGGTCTGCGGGCTCAATCCACACGCAGGCGAAGGCGGCCATCTGGGCCGCGAGGAAATCGAGATCATCGAGCCGACGCTGGAGCGCCTGCGTGCGCAAGGCATGAACCTGATCGGCCCGCTGCCAGCCGACACCCTGTTCACCCCGAAGTATCTGGAACATGCCGATGCCGTATTGGCCATGTACCACGACCAAGGCCTGCCGGTACTCAAGTTCAAGGGCTTCGGCGCCGCGCTGAACGTCACCCTGGGCCTGCCGATCATCCGCACCTCGGTGGACCATGGCACGGCGCTGGATCTGGCCGGCACCGGCAAGGTGGACATCGGCAGCCTGCAGGTCGCACTGGAAACCGCCTACCAGATGGCCGCCAGCCGCAGGCAATGACCCGCTGAGACCAAGGCCCGCGCCCGCGGGGCCATTCGCTGGTAGACTGTGCGACTTTCTTTTTTGCATCCAGCCTCGGGCACCACGCCTCGAGGCGCTGCGCGGAGCCGCACATGTCCGAATACCAACACCGCGCGCGCAAGCGCTTCGGCCAGAACTTCCTGCATGACGCCGGGGTGATCGACCGCATCCTGCGCGCCATTCGCGCCAAGGAAGGCGAGCGCCTGCTGGAGATCGGCCCTGGCCAGGGTGCCCTGACCGAAGGCCTGCTGGGCAGCGGCGCGCAACTCGACGTGATCGAACTCGACCTCGACCTGATCCCGATCCTGCAAGCCAAGTTCGGCAGCAACCCGCGCTTTCAACTCAATCAGGGCGACGCGCTGAAGTTCGACTTCTCCCGTCTCGACGCGGCGCCACGCAGCCTGCGCGTGGTGGGCAACCTGCCCTACAACATCTCCACGCCGCTGATTTTCCACCTGCTGGACAACGCAACGCTGATTCGCGACATGCACTTCATGCTGCAAAAGGAAGTGGTCGAGCGCATGGCAGCAGGCCCGGGCGGCGGCGATTGGGGCCGCCTGTCGATCATGGTGCAGTACCACTGCCGCGTGGAACACCTGTTCAACGTTGGCCCCGGTGCCTTCAACCCGGCGCCGAAGGTCGACTCGGCCATCGTGCGCCTGGTGCCACATGAGACGCTGCCACATCCGGCCAAGGACCACCGCCTGCTCGAACGTGTCGTGCGCGAAGCCTTCAACCAGCGCCGCAAGACCCTGCGCAACACGCTCAAGCAACTGATGCCGGCCGACGCCATCGAGGCAGCGGCTGTCGACGGCAGCCTGCGCCCCGAGCAGCTGGACCTGGCCGCCTTCGTTCGTCTGGCCGATCAACTGGCTCTGCAGCCTTCTGCTGCGCAGGACTAAACTGCAATCACGCCCAACGGATCATTCGCATGTCCGACCCTCGTTATCAGATCGACGTCAGCGTCACCACTCGCTACCTGGCTGCGCAATCGCAGCCGGAGCAGAACCGCTACGCGTTCTCCTACACCGTGACCATCGTCAATAACGGCGAGCTACCGGCCCAGTTGCTGTCGCGTCACTGGATCATCACCGACGGTGACGGTCGCGTGCAGGAAGTCCGCGGCGCTGGCGTAATCGGCCAGCAGCCGCACATTGAGTCCGGCGCCAGCCACACCTACAGCAGCGGCACCGTCATGGCCACCCAGGTCGGCACCATGCAGGGCAGTTACCAGATGCTCGCCGAGGACGGCAAACGCTTCGACGCGACCATCGCGCCGTTCCGCCTGGCAGTACCGGGGGCACTTCACTGATGGCGGTGTACGCCGTCGGCGACCTCCAGGGTTGCCTGAAGCCGCTCAAGTGCCTGCTTGAGCAAGTGTCTTTCGATCCGGCGCATGACCAGCTGTGGCTGGTCGGCGATCTGATCAACCGCGGCCCGCAGTCGCTGGAAACCCTGCGTTTTCTCTACGCCATTCGCCATGCAGTCACCTGCGTGCTGGGCAACCACGACCTGCACCTGCTGGCGGTGGCGCACAACATCGAGCGACTGAAGAAAGGCGATACCCTGCGCGAGATACTCGACGCCCCGGATCGCAACGACCTGCTCGACTGGCTACGCCAGCAGAAACTGGTACACCACGACGCCGAGCGCAAGGTGACCCTGGTGCATGCCGGCATCCCGCCGCAATGGACGCTGAGCAAGGCACTGCGCCGCGCCGCCGAAGTCGAAGAGGCGCTGCGTGACGATGCCCGCCTGCCACTGTTTCTCGATGGCATGTACGGCAACGAACCAGCCAAGTGGAACAAGGAACTGCACGGCGTAACCCGCCTGCGGGTGATCACCAACTATTTCACCCGTATGCGCTTCTGCAAGGCCGATGGCACGCTGGACCTCAAGAGCAAGGAAGGCGTCGGCAGCGCACCGCCCGGCTTCGCCCCCTGGTTCAGCCATCCGCAGCGCAAGATGCGCGGCGAGAAGATCATCTTCGGCCACTGGGCATCGCTGGAAGGCAACTGCGCGGAACCCGGCCTCTATGCACTGGACACCGGCTGCGTGTGGGGCGGTGCGATGACCCTGCTCGACGTCGACAGCGGAGAACTTCGCCGCTGCACCTGTCCCAAGGAATAAGCGCCCGAGGCGCACCCAAGAATCACGCAAAGGCCACGAACATGAGCGAATTCAAGCGAATCTCCCCGCAACAGGCACAAGAGTTGCGCGCCCAGGGCGCCGTGGTGGTCGACATCCGCGACCCCCACAGCTTCGCCAATGGCCATATCAGCGGCTCGCGCCACCTGGACAACCACTCGCTGCACGACTTCATCAGCCATGCCGACCTCGACGCGCCGCTGATCGTCTCCTGCTACCACGGCAACTCCAGCCAGAGCGCGGCGGCCTATCTGGTCGGCCAGGGCTTCTCCGAGGTCTACAGCCTCGACGGCGGCTTCGAGCTGTGGCGCGCTACCTACCCAAGCGAGACCGCGCAAAGTTCCGAAGAATAAATTTGTGCAGGCGGCAAGCCGCGCCCGCTCTGGCCTGCCGCCACTTCCCGACGTACGGTAACATCCAGTTATCGTTGTCCTGCCCTTGACGCTCTGCAGAACGAACTATTCTGTTACTCAGGCCATCCCACTGAAGGTAGAGCCGGCAAACCGGCATCGGGCCATCGGTAACGACTTTTAGGTTTTGGGGGATTCTTCCCGACTCATATCCGAGCCGGGGTTACCCAGCACCTGCACGCACGACCGATCCCGAGCCAGCTTTCAGCATCGAGCGAGGTGAAGTCATGAGCATTTTCAGTCACTTCCAACAACGTTTCGAGGCGACCCGCCAGGAGGAGTACTCGCTGCAGGAGTACCTCGAACTGTGCAAACAGGATCGCAGCGCCTACGCCACTGCGGCCGAACGCCTGCTGATGGCCATTGGCGAACCGGAACTGCTGGACACCTCCAGCGATTCGCGGCTGTCACGCATCTTCTCCAACAAGGTCATCCGCCGTTACCCGGCCTTTGCCGACTTCCATGGCATGGAAGAATGCATCGACCAGATCGTCTCCTACTTCCGTCATGCCGCGCAGGGTCTGGAAGAGAAGAAGCAGATCCTCTATCTGCTCGGCCCGGTAGGCGGCGGCAAATCCTCGCTGGCCGAGAAGCTCAAGCAACTGATGGAGAAGGTGCCCTTCTATGCCATCAAGGGCTCGCCGGTCTTCGAGTCGCCGCTGGGACTGTTCAACGCCACCGAGGACGGCGCGATCCTCGAAGAGGACTACGGCATCCCGCGCCGCTACCTCAGCTCGATCATGTCGCCCTGGGCCACCAAGCGCCTGCAGGAGTTCGGCGGCGACATCAGCCAGTTCCGCGTGGTCAAGCTCTACCCGTCGATCCTCAACCAGATCGCCGTGGCCAAGACCGAGCCGGGCGACGAGAACAACCAGGACATCTCCGCCCTGGTCGGCAAGGTGGATATCCGCAAGCTGGAGGAATACCCGCAGAACGATGCCGACGCCTATAGCTACTCGGGTGCGCTATGCCGGGCCAACCAGGGCCTGATGGAATTCGTCGAGATGTTCAAGGCACCGATCAAGGTGCTGCACCCCTTGCTGACCGCCACCCAGGAAGGCAACTACAACAGCACCGAAGGCCTCGGCGCGATTCCCTACAGCGGCATCCTGCTGGCCCACTCCAACGAATCGGAGTGGCACAGCTTCCGCAACAACAAGAACAACGAGGCGTTCATCGACCGTATCTACATCGTCAAGGTGCCGTACTGCCTGCGCGTGACCGATGAGATCAGGATCTACGACAAGCTGCTCATCAACAGCTCGCTGGCCAAGGCCCATTGCGCGCCCGACACCCTGAAGATGCTCGCCCAGTTCTCCACCCTGTCGCGCCTGAAGGAGCCGGAGAACTCCAACATCTACTCGAAGATGCGCGTCTACGACGGCGAAAACCTCAAGGACACCGACCCGAAAGCCAAGTCGATCCAGGAGTACCGTGACAGCGCCGGCGTCGATGAAGGCATGAACGGTCTGTCGACCCGCTTCGCCTTCAAGATCCTGTCCAAGGTGTTCAACTTCGACCCACACGAAATCGCCGCCAACCCGGTGCACCTGCTCTACGTGCTGGAGCAGCAGATCGAGCAGGAACAGTTCCCCGCCGAGGTCCGCGAGCGCTACCTGCGCTACATCAAGGAATACCTGGCTCCGCGCTACATCGAATTCATCGGCAAGGAAATCCAGACCGCTTACCTGGAGTCCTACAGCGAGTACGGGCAGAACATCTTCGACCGCTACGTGCTGTATGCCGACTTCTGGATTCAGGATCAGGAGTACCGCGACCCGGAAACCGGCGAAATCCTCAACCGCGTGGCGCTCAACGAGGAGCTGGAGAAGATCGAGAAGCCGGCCGGCATCAGCAATCCGAAGGATTTTCGCAACGAGATTGTCAACTTCGTGCTGCGCGCCCGCGCCAACAACAACGGCAAGAACCCAACCTGGCTCAGCTACGAGAAGCTGCGCGTGGTGATCGAGAAGAAAATGTTCTCCAACACCGAGGACCTGCTCCCGGTCATCAGCTTCAACGCCAAAGGCAGCAAGGAGGATCAGCAGAAACACAACGACTTCGTCAAACGCATGGTCGAGCGTGGCTACACCGAGAAGCAGGTGCGCCTGCTGTCGGAGTGGTACCTGCGGGTTCGCAAGTCTCAGTAAGCCCTGTCCGGCGCGCGCGGCGCGCTGGGTCATTCGCTGCCCGCCTGTGTTTACGGGCGGGCTAGGGAGATGTCATGAGCTACGTGATCGACCGGCGCCTCAACGGCAAGAACAAGAGCACGGTGAACCGCCAGCGTTTTTTGCGGCGTTATCGTGAACACATCAAGAAGGCGGTGGAGGACGCCGTCAGCCGACGCTCCATCACCGATATGGAGCACGGCGAGCAGATCAGCATTCCCGGACGCGATATCGACGAGCCGGTGCTGCATCATGGTCGCGGCGGCAAGCAGACCATCGTCCACCCCGGTAACAAGGAGTTCACCACCGGTGAGCGCATTCCGCGCCCGCAAGGCGGTGGCGCGGGGCGTGGCAGCGGCAAGGCGAGCAACTCCGGCGAAGGCATGGACGAGTTCGTGTTCCAGATCACCCAGGAGGAGTTCCTCGACTTCATGTTCGAGGACCTGGAACTGCCCAACCTGGTCAAGCGCCACCTGACCGGGGCAGAAACCTTCAAGACCGTGCGCGCCGGCATCAGCAACGAGGGCAATCCCTCACGCATCAACATCGTCCGCACCCTGCGCTCGGCCCATGCGCGGCGCATCGCCCTATCCGGTTCCAGCCGCGCCAAACTGCGCGAAGCCAAGGCCGAACTGGAACGCCTGCGCAGGGAAGAGCCAGATAACTTCGGCGATATCCAGGCGCTGGTAGAGGAGATCGAACGGCTCAGCGCACGCATTCACCGCGTGCCCTTCCTCGATACCTTCGACCTCAAGTACAACCTGCTGACCAAGCAGCCCAACCCCAGCTCCAAGGCGGTGATGTTCTGCCTGATGGACGTGTCCGGCTCCATGACCCAGGCCACCAAGGATGTGGCCAAGCGCTTCTTCATCCTTCTGTACCTGTTCCTCAAGCGCAACTACGACAAGATCGACGTGGTATTCATCCGCCACCACACCAGTGCCAAGGAAGTGGACGAGGAAGAGTTCTTCTACTCCCGCGAAACCGGCGGCACCATCGTCTCCAGTGCGCTGAAGCTGATGCAGGAAGTGATGGCCGAGCGCTACCCGATCAACGAGTGGAATATCTACGCTGCCCAGGCGTCGGACGGCGACAACTGGAACGACGACTCGCCGGTATGCCGGGATATATTGATCAACCAGATCATGCCGTTCGTGCAGTACTTCACCTACGTCGAGATCACCCCACGTGAGCACCAGGCGCTGTGGTTCGAGTACGAACAGGTGGCCGAGGCCTACGCCGACAGCTTCGCCCAGCAGCAACTGGTGTCCGCCGCGGACATCTACCCGGTATTCCGCGAACTGTTCCAGCGTCGCCTGGTGAGTTAATAACCTGCTCAGGACCTTGCGGGCTAGAGGCATGCAAAGCACGAGCAGGCGAGAAAGCGCAGCAGGTCGTAAATAGGTTCTGAGAGGGCCACGCCATGAGCGCCACCGCCAAGAAACGTCAACCGATCTCCACTGGGTCGGAGTGGACCTTCGACCTGATCCGCCAGTACGACAAGGAAATCGCGCGCATCGCCGAGCGCTATGCGCTGGACACCTATCCCAACCAGATCGAAGTGATCACCGCCGAGCAGATGATGGATGCCTACGCCTCGGTCGGCATGCCGCTGGGCTATCACCACTGGTCGTACGGCAAGCACTTCCTGGCCACCGAAAAAGGCTACAAGCGCGGGCAGATGGGCCTGGCCTACGAGATCGTGATCAACTCCGACCCCTGCATCGCCTACCTGATGGAGGAGAACACCATCTGCATGCAGGCACTGGTGATCGCCCACGCCTGCTACGGCCATAACAGCTTCTTCAAGGGCAACTACCTGTTCCGCACCTGGACCGACGCCAGCTCGATCATCGATTACCTGGTCTTCGCCAAGCAGTACATCATGCAGTGCGAGGAGCGTTACGGTATCGACGCGGTGGAAGAACTGCTGGATTCCTGCCATGCCCTGATGAACTACGGCGTCGACCGCTACAAGCGCCCCTATCCCATCTCCGCCGAGGAAGAGCGGCGGCGCCAGAAGGAGCGCGAGGAGCACCTGCAGAAACAGATCAACGACCTCTGGCGCACCATTCCCAAAAGTACGGACAAGGGCGGCGAGAAGGACAACAAGCGTTTCCCCGCCGAACCGCAGGAAAACATCCTCTACTTCCTGGAAAAACACGCACCCCTGCTCGAGCCCTGGCAGCGCGAAGTGATCCGCATCGTGCGCAAGATCGCCCAGTACTTCTACCCGCAGCGCCAGACCCAGGTGATGAACGAAGGCTGGGCCACCTTCTGGCACTACACCCTGATGAACGACCTGTACGACGAAGGCCTGGTTACCGACGGCTTCATGATGGAGTTCTTGCAGTCGCACACCAGCGTGGTCTACCAGCCACCGTTCGACAGCCCCTATTACAGTGGCATCAACCCCTACGCCCTGGGCTTCGCCATGTACCGCGACATCCGCCGTATCTGCGAGGAACCCACCGAAGAGGACAAACGCTGGTTCCCGGATATCGCCGGCAGTGACTGGCTGACTACGCTCAAATTCGCCATGAACAGCTTCAAGGACGAGAGCTTCATCCTGCAGTTCCTCTCACCCAAGGTGATCCGCGACTTCAAGCTGTTCGGCATCCTGGACGACGATCAGAAGGACGAACTGCTGGTGCCGGCCATTCATGACGAGCCCGGCTACCGCACCATCCGCGAGTTGCTCGCAGCACAGTACAACCTGGGTAACCGCGAGCCCAATGTGCAGATCTGGAACATCGACCGCCGTGGCGACCGCTCGCTGACCCTGCGCCACCAGCAGCACGACCGCAAGCCGCTGGGCGAGTCCACCGGCGAGGTGCTCAAGCACCTGCATCGGCTGTGGGGTTTCGATATCCACCTGGAGGTGTGTCAGGGTGACCAGTTGATCACCACCCAACATGTTCCACCGCGTAGCAACTCGGAGAACGACAGCGAATACCCCCGGCTGGATCTGATCATTCCACCCATTTGATCGGTTGCCGGGTATGGCTGAGGCCATCAGCATCGAGGCAGACTCCGCGAGATGCCGTGCATGCGCCTATTTCTTGTCATTCTCCTGTGCCTGGGGCTGGCCACCTGTACCAGCCATATCCCCCAGGCACGCATCCTCAACCCTGGCGACGCCTCACTCGCCGAGCGTCCCAGTTTCGAGCTGATCGATCCGCAGGCCAGCCTGGAGGGCGAAGCGCCCTTCCCCGAGCGCTATCACCAACTGCCACGCCTGTTGCGTCATGGTCTTTCCACCCGCGGCTATCACGAGAGCCAGCAGCCGCAACTGCGTGTCTATTACTGGCTGGCCGTGCAGGACGGCCCGCTGCTGTTCAAGGCAGACGTTCCACCGCCCAACCCGCTCGGCCCTTATCAGGCCATCCATCGCTTGCGTGACGAGACCGGCACCTTGCGCCTGCGCCTGACCGATCTCGATAGGCGCATCCTCTGGGAAGGGGTGATCAGCACTGGTCTGAGCCCAGCACGCGACAGCGCCGAGCTGCTGGGGCGTGCCGTTCAGGTGCTGACGGAACAGATCCCCCTGGCCAGGCCTTAGCGCGGCGCAACGTGCCGCGATCTTCGGTATCCTCTGCGCTCAGTGGAGGATCAGACATGCAGATCTACAAAGTCGGCGGCGCAGTGCGTGATCGCCTGCTCGGCCGCCCCATCAGCGAAGTGGATTGGGTCGTGGTCGGCGCCAGTGCCGAACAGATGCTGGAACTCGGCTACCGCCCGGTTGGCGCCGATTTCCCGGTATTCCTGCACCCGCAGACGGGCGAGGAGTACGCCCTGGCCCGCACCGAGCGTAAGAGCGGCCGTGGCTATGGTGGCTTCACCTTCCACGCCAGCCCCGACGTCACGCTGGAGCAGGACCTGATCCGCCGCGACCTGACCGTCAATGCCATGGCCGAGGACGATGCAGGCAACCTGATCGATCCCTACGGCGGCCAGCAGGACCTCGCAGCCCGCCTTCTACGCCACGTTTCCCCGGCATTCGCCGAAGACCCGCTGCGTGTTCTGCGTGTCGCCCGCTTCGCCGCGCGTTATGCGCCGCTCGGTTTCAGTGTCGCGCCAGAAACCCTCGAACTGATGCGCCAGCTGGCCGATTCCGGCGAACTGGGCCACCTCACCGCCGAGCGTAGCTGGAAGGAAATATCCCGCGCGCTGATGGAGCCGCGCCCCGAGGTATTCGTCCAGGTGCTGCGCGACTGCGGCGCATTGGCCGCCCTGCTGCCAGAAGTGAACGACCTGTTCGGCGTGCCGCAACCGCAGGCGCATCACCCGGAAGTGGATACCGGGGTGCACGTGCTGAGCGTGCTGCACCAGTGCGCAGAGCACGACCAACCGCTGAACGTGCGCTGGGCGTGCCTGCTGCATGACGTGGGCAAAGGCCTGACGCCAGAGGACGAGTGGCCACGTCATATCGCCCACGAGCACAGAGGGCTTGCCCTGATCCAGGCGGTCAACGAACGCTGCAAGGCACCACGCGACTGCGCCGAACTGGCACTGCTGGTCGGCGAGTTTCACACCCATGGCCACCGCGCCCTGGAGCTACGCCCTTCGACACTCCTGGAGCTACTACAGCGCTTCGACGTGTTCCGCCGCCCGCAACGTTTCGCCGAGTTCGTCGCCGCCTGCGAGATGGATGCACGCGGTCGCCTGGGCCTGGAGCAACGCGAGTACCCACAGGCCGCCTACCTGCTGGGCGCCGCCGAGAGCGCACGCCAGGTACCGGTCAAACCACTACTGGAGAAGGGATTCAAGGGCGCGGAGTTGGGCGAAGCGCTCAATCGCGAGCGTCTGAACGCACTCAAGGCCTACAAGGAACAGCACTCCTCGTAGGAGCGGCTGGGCGGCATTCCGTTTCAGCCGCGATCATCACAGCTCCGCGGCGCGCCTTTTCGTGGGTAAATCCGTTCCTACCGGTCAACGCCAACCCGTAGCCCGGATGCAATCCGGGACATTCCCAGCGCCCGTTCTCCCGGATTGCATCCGGGCTACGACGAGTGCGCCTGCAACAGCTCAGCGGGCGTCAGCTCGGCGCCACGCCACTGGAAGGCTGCCGGCCACAGCTGCTGATCGATCTGCGCAGACGCCCACAACTGCGCGAACGAACGCCCATCGACTGGATGGCATACCTCGGGAGCCAGCAGAGCCAGCGGTCTGAGCACGAAGGCATTCTTGAGAATTTCCGCGCGTGGCAGGATCAGGCCGTTGTAGTTGCCGACCTGCTCGCCATACAGCAGCACGTCGATGTCCAGCGGCAAGCCCTTGCGCTCCGGCGCGTAGCGGCCATTGTCGGCCTCGATGAACTTCAACCGGCGGTCCAGCTCCAGCAACGGCAGCTCCGTCTCACCCACCACAACCAGATTGAAGAAGTTGCCGCTCTTGATGCCCACGGCGTGGCTCTCGAACACCGGCGAGCAGCGCATATCGCTGAGCAACCCGGCCAGCGCATCGAGGCCGGCGACAAGATGAGCCTCGCGCTCGATGTTGCTGCCGAGGCCGAGAAACACCCGAGTCAGAGGCATCCGCGCTCGATCTCCACGCCCACACCACCGCGTGCAGCGGGAACCGCACCAGGCTTGGTCAGTTTCAGGCGCATCCAGGGAATGTTGAATTCTTCCATCAGGGTCTGAACCAGACGCTCGGCGAAGGTTTCGACCAGGATGAACTGCGAATCGGCGGCGAACGCCTGAATACGCGTGGACACACTGGCGTAGTCGAGCGCCAGGTTGAGGTCGTCACCGGCTGCGGCCGGGCGGTTGTCCCAGCCCATCTGCAGGTCCAGGCGCAGGCACTGGCGAATGTCGCGCTCCCAATCGTAGGCGCCGATCACCGTATCGACCTCCAGCCCCTCGATAAATACTCTGTCCACCCGCACTCTCCGCGCCACGACAAGGGCGCTGCACCTCGTTAGAATCGGACCACCCCATGCCTAGGAATGGCCCCCATGTTCTGGCTTCTGGCAATCCTTGCCTACCTGCTCGGTTCGTTGTCCTTCGCCATCCTGCTCAGCCGACTTGCAGGCGGGCCTGATCCGCGCGCCAGCGGCTCGGGCAACCCCGGCGCCACCAACATGCTGCGCGTCGCCGGCAAGAAGCTCGCCGTCATGACGCTGATCGGCGATCTGTTCAAGGGTCTGCTCCCGATCCTGATCGCCAAGCTGCTCGGCCTCAGCCTGCATCAGCAAGCCTGGATCGGCCTGGCAGCCGTCGTTGGCCACCTCTACCCGCTGTACTTCCGCTTTCGCGGCGGCAAGGGCGTAGCCACTGCCGCCGGCATGCTGCTCGGCCTCTATCCACCGGCCGCCTTGCTCGCCCTGACGGCATGGGCCCTGGTGTTCCTGCTCACCCGCACCAGCTCGCTGGCCTCACTGATCGCCACGCCGCTGACGCTCCCCCTGCTGGCCTGGCAGCAACCAGCCGCCTTGCTGCCAGCTTGCGTGCTGACCGCGCTGATCGTCTGGCGCCATCGCCGCAATCTGCGCGATCTGTTCGCCGGTAGCGAACGGCGTTTTTAAGCAACCTGCTGGAAAGAAAATCGTGGCTGAAGCCGCGCCCACAGGGCTTAGGCTCAATATTAAACTGCCGGCAGCGACTCCATCGGCCAGCGCGCCTGCACCTTGATCGCCAGGTCCTCATGCTGCCCGGCCAGTAAACGCTGGCAACCGGCGTAGGCGATCATCGCGCCATTGTCGGTGCAGAAACGCGGCCGCGCATAGAACACCTTGCCCTTCATCTCGCCCAGCATGCGCTCCAGATGCTCGCGCAACGCCTTGTTGGCGCTCACACCGCCAGCGATCACCAGGCTCTTCAGCCCGCTCTGCTTGAGCGCGCGCTTGCACTTGATGGTCAGAGTCTCGACTACTGCCTGCTGGAAGGCCAGCGCGATGTCGCGACGGGCTTGGTCGAGGTCGTCACTGCTGTCGCGGCATTGTTGCCAGGTATTCAGGGCGAATGTCTTCAGGCCGCTGAAGCTGAAATCCAGGCCCGGACGATCGGTCATCGGCCGCGGGAAGACGAAACGCCCCGGCGTGCCCTGCTCGGCCAGCTTGGCGATTTCCGGCCCACCCGGATAATTCAGCCCCATCAGCTTGGCAGTCTTGTCGAAGGCTTCACCGGCGGCGTCGTCCAGCGACTCGCCGAGCAACTGGTACTGACCGATGCCATCGACTCGTACCAGCTGAGTGTGCCCGCCGGACACCAGCAAGGCGACGAACGGAAAGGCTGGTGGCTGCTCTTCCAGCATCGGTGCCAGCAGATGACCTTCCATATGGTGTACGCCAACCGCCGGCACGCCCCAGGCAAAGGCCAGCGCCTGGGCGCAGGACGCACCGACCAGCAGTGCGCCGACCAGCCCGGGGCCCGCCGTGTAGGCCAGCGCGTCGATATCGCTGGCCTGCTTGCCCGCCTCATCCAGCACCTGGCGGATCAGCGGCAACATGCGTTTGACGTGGTCGCGCGAGGCCAGTTCGGGCACTACGCCGCCGTAAACGCGATGCAGGTCGATCTGGCTGAACAGGGCGTCAGCCAGCAGGCCGCGCTCACTGTCATAGAGCGCGACGCCGGTTTCATCGCAGGAGGTTTCCAATCCCAGTACGAGCATGGAGCTTGAGCCTTGATTTGCCGCGTGGAACAAAGGCGCGCATGATAAGCGCCGCCCGGCGGAGCGGCCAGTGCTTTTCGATCAGAGGCCTTTGCATTCCTCGGCTCGAAACGGTAACATCCGCAACCCTTAAAAACCGACGCACCCCGAGCCACATTGCCGGGTACGCGTTAACCCGGTAATTAAAGATAGGTACGACCTGGATGCCAGCCGTCAAAGTTAAAGAGAACGAACCCTTCGACGTAGCCCTGCGTCGTTTCAAGCGCTCCTGCGAAAAAGCCGGTGTACTGGCTGAAGTTCGTAGCCGCGAATTCTACGAAAAACCGACCGCTGAGCGTAAGCGCAAGGCCGCTGCCGCTGTTAAGCGTCACGCCAAGAAAGTGCAGCGCGAGCAGCGCCGCAGCGTTCGCCTGTACTAATACAGTACAAGCAGCGCTCGAATGCCCGGCTTCGGCCGGGCATTGCATTTACAGAACTCCGCTTCGCCAGCCGGCGAATGGTCGGAGTTTTTTGCATTTGTACCAATCCGCTGTCCGGCGCCCGTGCCGAGCAGTATCCTGAGCGCCTATGGCCGGCCTGATTCCGCAATCCTTCATCGATGATCTGCTCAACCGCACCGACATCGTCGATGTGGTGAGTTCGCGCATCCAGCTGAAAAAGACCGGCAAGAACTACAGCGCCTGCTGTCCTTTCCACAAGGAAAAGACCCCCTCCTTCACCGTCAGCCCGGACAAGCAGTTCTACTACTGTTTCGGCTGCGGCGCCGGTGGCAATGCCCTCGGCTTCGTCATGGACCACGATCAACTGGAATTCCCCCAGGCGATCGAGGAACTGGCCAAGCGCGCCGGCATGGACGTACCGCGCGAAGAAAGCGGGCGCGGACACAAACCCCGGCAGCCGGTGGACTCACCGCTCTACCCGCTGCTCAATGCCGCCGCCGAGCACTATCGCCAGGCCCTGAAAAGTCACCCGCAGCGTAAATACGCCGTGGACTACCTCAAGGGCCGCGGCCTGACCGGCGAGATCGCCCGCGACTTCGGCATCGGTTTCGCCCCGCCCGGCTGGGACAACCTGCTCAAGCAACTGGGCGCCGACGCCCTGCAGCAGAAAGTGATGATCGACGCCGGCCTGCTGATCGAGAACGCCGAGAACGGCAGGCGCTACGACCGCTTCCGCGACCGCATCATGTTCCCCATCCGCGACAGCCGCGGCCGGGTGATCGCCTTCGGCGGCCGCGTGCTGGGCGACGACAAGCCCAAGTACCTCAACTCACCGGAAACCCCGGTGTTCCACAAGGGCCAGGAACTCTACGGCCTGTACGAGGCACGCAAGCACAACCGCGATCTCGACGAGATCATGGTGGTCGAAGGCTACATGGACGTCATCGCCCTGGCCCAGCAAGGCCTGCGCAATGCCGTGGCAACCCTGGGCACCGCCACCAGCGAAGAACACCTCAAGCGCCTGTTCCGCATCGTGCCCAGCGTATTGTTCTGCTTCGATGGTGACGCTGCCGGGCGCAATGCCGCCTGGCGCGCCCTGGAGTCCACCCTGTCGAGCCTGCAGGACGGCCGCCGCGCGCGCTTCCTGTTCCTGCCCGACGGCGAGGACCCGGACACCCTGGTGCGCGCCGAGGGCACCGACGCCTTCCGCGCCCGCATCAACCAGCACGCCCAGCCACTGGCCGACTACTTCTTCCAGCAGCTTTGCGAAGAGGCCGACCCGCGCTCACTGGAAGGCAAGGCGCACCTGGTGACCCTGGCCGCACCGCTGATCGACAAGATTCCCGGCAACAACCTGCGCGCCCTGATGCGCCAGCGCCTGAGCGAGATCACCGGCCTGTCCGGCGAAGCCCTGAGCCAGGTCGCCAGCGCTCCGCGCAGCCACGCGCCCGCCCCCACCAGTCAGGCGACCGGCGGCGATTACCCGGATTACGGCGACATTCCCGACAGCGCCTACTACGACAACCTGCCGGACGTCGGCGGTTACGAGCAGCCCGCACCGCCCCAGCAGCACTACGAGCGCAGCAACGAAGGCGGCAAAGGCAACTGGAAAAAAGATGCCAGCGGCAAGTGGAACAACAAAAAGGGCAAGGGCGATTTCGCGCCACGTGCCCCACGCACGGCGGTGAGCGTCGAATCACCACATCTGATCGCCCTACGCACCTTGCTGCACCATCCGCACCTGGCGCAAAAGGTCGAAGATGTCAGCCATTTCGCCGACGAAGACGACACCTATGCCCAGCTTCTCGTGGCCTTGGTCGGCGCACTGCAGAAAGCGCCCAACCTGCGTTCGCTGCAACTGATCGCCCGCTGGCACGGCACCGAACAAGGTCGCTTACTGCGGGCGCTGGCGGAGAAGGAATGGCTGATCCAGGGCGACAACCTTGAACAGCAGTTTTTCGACACCATTACTACACTTGCAAACAGTCAATCGCAGAGGCGGCGTGAAAAGGCGCTCCGCAGCATCATTCATAAAAGCCCCAGCGAGCTCACCGACGAGGAGAAGACATTGCTCAGAGAGCACTACAGCTTGACCTCCTCCCAGAGCAGCAAGTCCCCAACTGGCGCCTAAAGCGCAAGCTGAGGTATAATCCTCGGCTTGTTTTCAGCCCGCCAAGACCTTCAGTGGATAGGGTGTTATGTCCGTAAAAGCGCAGCAGCAATCTCGTATCAAAGAGTTGATCACCCTGGGTCGTGAGCAGAAGTATCTGACTTACGCAGAGGTCAACGACCACCTGCCGGAAGATATTTCCGATCCTGAGCAGGTGGAAGACATCATCCGCATGATCAATGACATGGGGATCCCGGTACACGAGAGTGCTCCGGACGCAGACGCCCTGATGCTGGCCGATGCCGACACCGACGAGGCTGCAGCCGAAGAAGCCGCAGCAGCCCTCGCCGCCGTCGAGACCGATATCGGCCGCACCACTGACCCGGTGCGCATGTACATGCGCGAAATGGGTACCGTGGAACTGCTGACCCGCGAAGGCGAGATCGAAATCGCCAAACGCATCGAGGAAGGCATCCGCGAAGTCATGAGCGCCATCGCTCACTTCCCCGGCACCGTCGACGGCATCCTCGCCGAGTACACCCGCGTCACCACCGAGGGCGGCCGCCTGGCCGAAGTACTCAGTGGCTACATCGACCCGGATGACGGCAACGTGCCTGACGAAGCCGCCGCCCCCGTTCCCGTCAAGGAAGGCGCCGCCGCTGAAGAAAGCGACGACGAAGAAGAGGACGACAGCGGCGACGACGAGGAAGAAGAAGGCGATGGCGGCCCGGACCCGGAAGAAGCGGCTCGCCGTTTCAATGCTGTGGCCGAGCAGCAGGACAAAGTCCAGAAGGCTCTGAAGAAGCATGGTCGTGGCAGCAAGCAGGCCATCGAAGAGCTGGCCGCACTGGCCGAGCTGTTCATGCCGATCAAGCTGGTGCCCAAGCAATACGACGCACTGGTCATTCAGGTCCGCGACGCGCTCGACCGCCTGCGTACGCAAGAACGCGCCATCATGCAGCTGTGCGTACGTGATGCGCGCATGCCGCGTGCCGACTTCCTGCGCCTGTTCCCGGGCAACGAAGTCGACATGGACTGGGCCGGTGATCTGGCCAAGGGCAAGGCCAAGTACGCCGAAGCCCTGGGCAACCTGCAGGCCGACATCAAGCGCTGCCAGCAGAAGCTTGCCGATCTGGAAGCCGAGTGCAGCCTGACCCTGGCCGAGATCAAGGACATCAACCGCCGTATGTCCATCGGTGAGGCAAAAGCTCGCCGCGCCAAGAAGGAAATGGTCGAGGCCAACCTGCGCCTGGTCATCTCCATCGCCAAGAAGTACACCAACCGCGGTCTGCAGTTCCTCGACCTGATCCAGGAAGGCAACATCGGCCTGATGAAGGCGGTGGACAAGTTCGAATACCGTCGCGGCTACAAGTTCTCGACCTACGCCACCTGGTGGATTCGCCAGGCAATCACCCGCTCGATCGCCGACCAGGCGCGCACCATCCGTATTCCGGTGCACATGATCGAGACCATCAACAAGCTCAACCGCATCTCCCGTCAGATGCTGCAGGAAATGGGTCGCGAGCCCACGCCCGAAGAGCTGGGTGAGCGCATGGAAATGCCCGAGGACAAGATCCGCAAGGTATTGAAGATCGCCAAAGAGCCGATCTCCATGGAAACCCCGATTGGCGACGACGAAGATTCGCACCTGGGCGACTTCATCGAGGACAGCACCATGCAGTCCCCGATCGATGTAGCCACGGTCGAGAGCCTCAAGGAAGCCACTCGCGAAGTGCTGGCCGGCCTCACTGCCCGTGAAGCCAAGGTCCTGCGCATGCGCTTCGGTATCGACATGAACACCGACCACACCCTCGAGGAAGTGGGCAAGCAGTTCGATGTCACCCGTGAGCGTATTCGTCAGATCGAAGCCAAGGCGCTACGCAAGCTGCGCCACCCGACGCGAAGCGAGCATCTGCGCTCCTTCCTCGACGAGTGATACCAGAACCCCCGGCCCAGGCCGGGGGTTTTGCTTTGCGGGCAATCGCGGCGCAATGCCGCTCGCACACAATGGCCGCACAGCAAGTGCGATCAAACTGCCATCTGTGCATCGACCGGTCTACACTGCGACGATACTGATCTCGAAACGAGGCCGTTATGCCCCGCTTGCCGGCCATTGTGCTGTTGTGCCTGGCGTACTGGATGACCCCGGCTCTAGCCCTGACACTCAGCGAGGACGAGCGCACCTGGCTGGCAGCTCACCCCCAACTGCGCCTGGGTGTCGATGCTTCCTGGCCCCCCTTCGAATTTCGTGACGAACAGGACAATTATCAGGGCCTGACCGCCGACTATGTCCGGCTGATCGAAGCGCGCCTTGGCGTTGCACTGCAACCCGTCGAGACCAGCAGCTGGAGCGCGATACTGGAGCAGACGCGCAGGGGCCAGATCGACCTGCTTCCCGGGGTGATGTCCACGCCCGAACGCCAGGAATACCTGACCTTCACCCGCCCCTACCTGGACTTTCCCATCATCATCCTGTCCCGCTCCGGCGGGCCGCAGCCCAAGCAGCTCAAAGACCTGTATGGCCTCAAGGTGGCCGTCGTCAAGGACTACGCGCCACACGAGCTGCTGCGCCAGCGACACCCCGACCTCAACCTGCTGCCGCTGCGCAATGTCGCTGCAGCGCTGCAGGCGCTGGCCACCGGCGAGGCCGACGCCATGGTCGGCGACCTCGCCTCCAGCATCTGGAGCCTGCGCCAGCTCAAGCTCGACGGTCTCTACATCAGCGGCGAGACACCCTATCGCTATCAGCTGGCGATGGCCGCTCCACGTGGCGAAGCCACGCTGATCGGCATTCTCGACCGCCTGTTCGCCGAGCTCAGTGCCGAGGAAATCGCCCGTCTGCAGCAGCCCTGGGTTGGCAGCGTGCTGGACCAACGCGCGCTCTGGCATCGGGCCCTGCTCTATGGCCTGCCCGCCCTGCTTGCGCTGCTGGCCGTCATCGCCATCATCCTGCGCATCAACCATCGCCTGAAACGGGAGATGCGCAACCGTGAAGCGCTGGAACAGGAACTGCGCAGCAGCGAGCAGCACTTTCGCGACATGGTCGAAAGCCTCTCGGCCATTACCTGGGAAACCGAGTCCAGCGCACTCACCTACACCTACGTCTCGCCTCACGCGGAAACACTGCTCGGCTACCCTCTGCACGAATGGCTCGAGCCCGGTTTCTGGCAACGCCACCTGCACCCGGACGATTACCAGCACACCCTGCGCAGCTGCCTGGAACAATGCGCGGCCGGCAAGGACCACACCCTGGAATACCGCCTGCTCGCTGCCGATGGGCGCACCGTCTGGGTACGCGACATCGTCACCCTGCTGCAACGTGACGACCGCCAGGTCATACGTGGCCTGATGATCGACATCAGCGATGCCAAGCAGACCGAGCAGGCCCTGCGCCTGTCGGAACAGAAGTTCGCCTCGGTATTCCAGCAGTGCCCGGACATCCTGCTCATCTCCCGCCGAGACGACGGCGTACTGCTGGAGACCAACGCCGCCTTCACCGAACAGACCGGCGTCAGCGCCGAACAGGCCGTCGGCAAGACCGCCACAGAACTCGACCTGTGGGGCGTGCCCGGCATCGGCCCGAGCATGCGCCTGCGCTTGCAGGAAGAAAGCCTGCGCAACCTGGAAATGCCATTCCGCCGCGCCGATGGCAGCCTGTTCACCGGCCTGCTCTCGGCCAGCCCATTCGTCCTCGACAACACCCCGGCACTGGTCGTGGTGGTGCGCGACATCAGCCAGCTCAAGGCCACCCAGCAGCAACTGCAGATATCCGAGGAGAAATTCGCCAAGGCCTTCCATGCCTCGCCTGACGGCCTGCTGATCACCCGCCTGCGCGACGGCATGCTGGTGGAGGCCAACGAAGGATTCAGCCATATCACCGGCTACAGCCTCGACGAGATCGGCAAGCACAGCACCCTCAGCCTAGGTATCTGGGCCGATCCGCAGGACCGTGAACGCCTGGTCCGGCAGATTCGCGAACAGGGCAGTGTGCGCGACATGATCGCCCCGGTACGCAACAAGAGCGGCCAGCTGCGGCTCTGCGAACTCTCGGCGCAGCCGCTGCCCATCGGCGGCGACGAATGCCTGCTGACCATCGCCCGCGACATCACCGACCGCCAGCAGATGCAGGAAGAGCTGCTGCAGGCTGCCACCGTGTTCGAGAGCACCGCCGAAGGCGTGCTGATCACCGACCTCGAACAGCGCATCACCGCGGTCAACCGCGCCTTCACCCAGATCACCGGTTACAGCGAGGCCGAAGCACTCGGCCAACGCCCCACCCTGCTCTCCTCTGGTCAGCACGACAACGCCTTCTACGCCGCCATGTGGCACAGCCTCGCGGCTAACGGTCACTGGCAAGGGGAAATCTGGAACCGACGCAAGAACGGCGAGCTGTATCCCGAATGGCTGACCATCAGCGCCGTGCGCAACAGCGACAACCAGATCACCCACTTCGTCGGCGTGTTCGCCGACATCTCCAGCCTCAAGCACGCCCAGGCGCGCCTCGATCATCAGGCCCACCATGACCCGCTGACCGGCCTGCCCAACCGCCTGCTGTTCGAAACGCGCCTGCGCAGCGCCCTCGATGGCTCGCGCGCGGACGACCAGCTCGGCGCCGTGCTGTTCCTCGACCTCGACCGCTTCAAGCAGATCAACGACAGCCTCGGCCATCCGGTCGGCGACCAGCTGCTCAAGGCCATTGCCGCACGCCTGAAGCTGCAACTGCGCGACATCGACACCGTGGCCCGCCTCGGCGGTGACGAGTTCATCATCCTGCTGCCCGGCCTGGCCCAGCCGCAGGACGCCGAACAGGTCGCGCAGAAACTGCTCGAATGCTTTCGCGCACCGTTCCAGCTCGATGACCACGAGTTCTTCATCAGCGCCAGCATAGGCATCAGCCTCTATCCCAAGGACGGCCTCGACGTCGCCACCCTGGTCAAGAACGCCGATGCCGCCATGTACCAATCCAAGGCCAAGGGGCGCAACCGCAGCGAGCTCTACACCCGTGCGTTGACGTTCGAGGTCAACGAACGCATGGCCATGGAACAGGAGCTGCGCCGCGCCCTGGAGCGCAACGAACTGCACCTGCACTACCAGCCCAAATTCTGCCTGCGCAGCCAGAGCCTGGTGGGTGCCGAGGCGCTGGTACGCTGGCCGCACCCGGTATTCGGCGAAATCCCGCCGGACCGCTTCATTCCCGTAGCGGAAGAAAGCGGGCTGATCCTGCCGCTGGGCGACTGGGTACTGGAAGAAGCCTGCCGCCAGCTGCAGCAATGGCAGGAAAGTGGGCACAACTTCGGCACCCTCTCGGTCAACCTCGCCGGCGCCCAGTTGCACCAGCCGAGCCTGCTGCCGCGCATCAGCGAACTGCTGCAGCGCTACGACCTGGCGCCGGAGCTGCTACAGCTGGAGATCACCGAGAACTTCATCATGAACCAGGCGGGCGAAGCGCTGGACCTCCTCCACCGCCTCAAGCAACTCGGCGTACAACTGGCCATCGACGACTTCGGCACCGGTTACTCTTCGCTCAGCTACCTCAAGCGCCTGCCACTGGATGTGCTGAAAATCGACCAGTCATTCATTCGCGGCCTGCCGGACGACCCGCACGACCTGGCGATCACCCGCGCCATCATCGCCCTGGGCAACAGCATGCAACTGACGGTCATCGCCGAAGGCGTGGAAACCAAGGCGCAGGAGCTGTGCCTGGCCGCCGAAGGCTGCCTGCAGATTCAGGGCTACGTGATCAGCCGCCCACTCTGCGCAGAGGCCTTTACCCGTAAATTTCTCTCGCCCGGTCAAGCCGTTGGCGCTGACGAGAACGCACCGGTATAATCCGCCGGCCTTCTGGGGGCCTATAGCTCAGTTGGTTAGAGCAGAGGACTCATAATCCTTTGGTCCACGGTTCGAGTCCGTGTGGGCCCACCACCTTCAAAGCCGCGCACTGCGCGGCTTTAAGCTTTTTAGGGTTGTGGCATCTGGATCAGCCTATGGTCCAAAGGTACAAAATCGGTACAGTACTGGTTAGCCAGTCTGCCTTTGGAGTCCTTATCTGATGGCAACAATCGTCAAAACCCCTGCCGGCACATGGAAAGCCGTAGTCCGAAAAACGGGCTGGCCGACCAACGCCAAAACCTTCCGCACCAAGCGCGACGCCGAAGACTGGGCACGCCGCACCGAAGACGAAATGGTGCGCGGCGTGTACATCCAGCGCAGCGGCTCCGAGCGCATGACGCTGGAGAAAGCTCTAGAGCGCTACCTGTCCGAGGTGACGCCCAGCAAGAAGCCCACTACGCGCAAAGCCGAAGCCACCAAGGCCAAGCAGTTGATCCAGCACCTGGGCAAGTACTCCATGGCCGCCCTCTCCGCTGAAGTCATCGCCAAATATCGCGACACAAGGCTCGGCACCCTGAGCAAGCGCGGCCTTCCCACCAGCAACAATACCGTGCGGCTTGAACTGGCCCTTCTCAGCCACCTTTTCACGGTAGCTATTCAGGAATGGGGCCTGGGCCTTACCTTCAACCCGGTGTTGAATATCCGCAAGCCGAGCCCTGGAGACGGTCGCGACCGCCGACTGTCCGCTGACGAAGAAAAGCGTCTGCTCGCTGCGGTGAACAACCACAGCAACCCCATGCTGGGCTGGATCGTCCGAATCGCCTTGGAAACGGGCATGAGGTCGTCGGAGATAACCGGCCTACGTTGCCATCAGGTCGACCTGAAAAAGCGCGTGGTGCGACTCGCAGACACCAAGAACGACAGTGCTCGCACCGTTCCCCTTACCAAGCTGGCAACCGAAACATTCAGGGCCGCACTGGAGAACCCCGTTCGCCCCAAAGATTGCAATCTGGTGTTCTTCGGTGAACCGGGAAAGGACGATAAACGTCGCCCCTATGCCTTCACCAAGACCTGGGGGCTGCTGAAGAAGAAGCTCGGGATGCCCGATCTGCGCTTCCACGATCTACGTCATGAGGCGGTCAGCCGTCTGGTCGAAGGTGGCCTATCTGATCAGGAGGTCTCGGCCATCAGCGGCCACAAGTCGATGCAGATGCTTAAGCGCTACACGCACCTGCGTGCTGAAGACCTTGTCAGCAAGCTGGATAAGCTGGAGAGGAAAACGACCAGACGCAGTAGGCAACAGACTGACAACTGATCTGCAGTCATTCGCCTGCAGTTTTCACCGAGCTTACTGAGGGCTTTAATTGACCCAGTTTCGGTCACCAGCCCTCAGGCCTCCTCGCTGCCCGGCTTGTAGAAAAGATCCCAGCTGCTCTGGTGTGTGACGCGAGGGTCTTGTCCTGGGATCGGAGTCAGTTTGAGGCCGAGGGACTTGCCCTCCTCCAACTGCCGCTCCCAGGGCCGGTCAGTGCCTAGCACCCGACCAAGATGCTCAGCACGAGACTCTTCTCGGTGCTCCCATGCTCTGACAAGCTCCTGGTACTCATCGCTGGTTGCCAGTCGATAAGCCACGTCAACCAGATCGCTTCCAACCCAATGCGCCAAGGGAAGCGTCCTCTCTACTGCAGCAAGGCGCGCTTCATCGTTCTCTAGATCGACCTCACCCTCTTCATACAGGCGCTTTGCCAGGGCAATGGCCTTGCTGAAATACGCATCCGCACCAGGCTGCTCCGCATGAAGAAACTCAGGGAAGGTCAACGCCGTTAATGGCGCCACATGACCATTGGCCGCATCGGTCACGCCAGTAACCAGCCAGAACGCATATTTCGGCCACAGGTGGGCAATCGACTCGATCATGGCTGAGGTCGGTTTCTGCTTGCGCGAGAACGCACTACGCCACCGGGCAGACGGAATGCCTGTTAGCTGGGAGAGCTTTTCCCAGAAGCCGCGGCCAGCGTACGGCGGCTGGCTCCACAGGCTGAGTAGCGCTGAGAACGGCCCTTCGTGCCCCTTCAGGCTCTCAAGGTCAGCCGGAGACATCTGCTCCTTCAGAATCAGAATGACGCGGTCTTCAATCGTGCTTGACATCGTAAGCCTTCGATCATAAAAAGGACTAAATGTCTAAAATATGGACATTTAGTATTTTTTAAGGACTCTTACGCCTTTTTCGCGTAATGAGCGCAGTGTATCGCAAGCCATACAAGGAGTCGCAAGATGACAGTCGAAGAAACCCTGCTGAACCGCTACGGAGGCTCACCACTGCTTTCCCTCGAGCAGCTCGCAGAGGTGCTACATCGCAGCAAAAACGGCCTGAGAATCTCCCTGAGCGGCGACAACGAGCTGTCCGCGAAGCTACGCTCGTGCAAGGTCAAGATCGGCCGACGGATCTATTTCAAAACCTCTGCAGTCGCTCGCGTCATCGAAGAAGCCTGACCGCTATGAGCATCAAAGCCATGAACTGGGCATGGGAGCAGCCGCTCCCGCCTGTGCCGAAGCTAGTTCTCATGGCGCTCGCTGATAACGCAGATGATCACGGCTACTGCTGGCCGAAGATGAAGACGATTGCAGCGAAGTGCAGCACTTCGGAGCGCACCGTCCAACGCACTATCAAAACCCTGCTGGCTGCTGGTCTACTCAAGAAGGATGCTCGATTCGATGCCAGCGGCCGGCAGGTTTCTAACGGCTACACACTCGCGTTGACCTACCCCGACAGATTGTCACCCTTGGCTGATGACATCGCCAGGGAGGGTGACACCACTGTCACCCCCGGGGTGACACAGCTATGTCAGGGGGAGGGTGACATAGCTATGTCACCCCTAGAACCACCATATGAACCATCAAATGAATCATCAGTAAGCCGCACGGCAAAACTGACGCAGCTAAGTGCATCGGAGAGTCAACAGGTCGCCCTGCTGATCAGCTCCGCTCCTGCTGATCAACAGGAAGTGATCACCTCCCAGCTTTTGAACGCCCTGGCCAAGGGAGCCATCCGTAGTTCCCCATCACGCTGGTTGAAAGCCGTCATTCGACGGACAGGGAGCCACACGCATCAGCAGAATCCACCAGAGCTTTCTGAAGCGGACTATGTGAAACGTCTGGTTCAAGGCGGGATTTCTTCTGAGGACGCTCAGCGAATTGCCCAGAAGACCTTTAGCCGCCGCACCTTCATCCCACCCGCAACATCAAAAGCGGCATCCCTTGAGCATCAACATGCCACTCATGACCGCCTAATTAAAGAGATTGGCTGAACGGCATGTGTCGCCTTTGCTGTCGCCCTCTCTTAAACCAAGCGTAAGAACCCAGAGCAAGCCGCCGTACAAGCTACAAATGGTTGAATACTGCGGCGTATAACCTGCCCCTCAGGCTTAAATTGAACAGGCACCACCTAAGACTTCTATCTCAGCCAAAGCCCCTTTACACGAAATTATTCAGGTGTAAAATCGCGTTCAACGAAATCAGTGTGAGCGCGTACCATGTCGCAGCCAAGTCGTAAGGCCATTGCTGAGCTGATCATGCAAAACATCTCTCGTGACCTCCTTTTGGGCATCGAGGAAGGCCTGAATGCTGGAGCGACAAGGGCATTCTCAGCTGCCAAAAGTATGCACACGGGCCACGTCAAACACGCGGTCGGCCAAATGCGCGCCTTTCACATGAACGAAGCGTTCAACGACGCCCTGATCGTTGGCGGAGCGAATCCTACTCCGATCAAGGGGAATAGCTTGGTTATTGGGCGGGCAGGCATGTTGACGCTGAGTCGCTTCAACGTATCCTCCCGCACTTGGAACAACGGTCGTCGTAGCGCAATGCGCCGTCAACTTGCCCAGGCAAACCAAGCGATTGAGCAGTTGGTTCAGCCTGGGCTTTTCGCTCCGACACCAATCACCCAGGCGACCGTTTTCTTCGTAGCATCGTTCAGTGGCTCTATGTCGTTCAAACCTGAGACACCTCAAACGATCTACATTGCAGTGCCCGACAAGGATATGAAGTCCTGGATTTTCCAAGAGCCTCTTGAGCGCTTCTGCTCGCGCTACTTCGAAGTCGAAAATCCTGTTCAGCCGGACAGGGCCCAACCCAAGCTCAAACCAGGCGTGGCAGCGGAAACGCGGAAAAATCAGTCATGAGTCGCGGAGTCAACGGGTTCCAATCGGGCCGCCTGAGTCAAGCTCTCGCGGCCCGTCGTCTTCCTCAAGTTCAGCTCGCTGCGATGATCGGTGTTTCGCCAGCGACTGTTAGTAAATGGCGCGCAGGGCTACAGGCCCCGGAAGCTGATGCGCTTGATCGCCTTGCTTCAGTTATCAACGTAAGCCCTGAGTGGTTCACACGACCACTACCGGCAAAAGTGTCTCTGCCTCTGTTCCGAAGCAACGCTTCAGCGCATGTCGGTGCGCGGCAGATGCTAGAAGCGCGGCTAGAATGGGCCCAAGACATCTCGATTGCCCTGGAAGAGTTTGTGGACTTCCCTGAGGTGAAGCTGCCTGTACGACAGTTCAAGTCGCCTGAGCAGATCAGCACCTTGGATATCGAAGAGGCTGCCTGTGAATGTCGAGATCTTTGGGGCTTAGGCCGCCGAGCTATTCCTGACCTTGCGCTGGCCGTTGAAGGGGCGGGAGTAATTCTCGTACGCGAAGAAACTGGTATCGCTCCTATCGAGGGGCTATCCGCGTGGAGTGAAGAACTGCAGAGGCCGATGATTCTGCTATCAGCAGACAAGGCTAACGGATTTCGTAGTCGATTCGATCTGGCTCACGAACTCGGTCATCTAGCACTCCATAAAGGTATAGAACGCTCCACTGACCCAGTTCGGTACAAGCAGATGGAAGATCAGGCACATCGTTTTGCCGGAGCGTTCCTGTTGCCTGCTGAGACCTTTGCGGCAGAGGTGAAAACACCGGTTACCTTGGATAGCTTGCTGCTACTCAAACAGCGCTGGGGCGTCTCAGTCGCAGCAATTATCATGCGCCTGCATGCGCTAGGTATCATCGATAAGGAAGAGAAATCGCTCCTTTTCAAACGACGCTCTGCCCGTTGGGGGGTGAAGTCTGAACCTGGTGACGAGGGCCGCACACCTGAGCAACCCAGGCTTCTCAAGAGAACCATCGAGCTTCTTGCGTCTTCCGGCGTTCTGCCTATTGAGTCCGTATCAAGCTACATCGGCTTGGCTGCATCTGACATCGAGCGCCTGACCGGCCTCAGCGAGGGCTATCTGTCTCAAAGCGGCGTTGTATTGAGCATGACAAAGCTGAAGGCCAGCGTTGTCCGCGATACATCCCTCGCCACTACTGAAGGAAGCGCTACCGTTCTGCCGTTTAATCGACGCTAATGAACAGATGGGCATCCGACTTGATGTGGATGCCTTCTTCTGCCATGCCGCAATTACCCGAATGGCCTCTCCTATTGAGCATGGCTCCTCAGCTCCTTGCATCGTCGAATCTAACCGTAAACCCTACCGCTCCTCCCTCCTAACCAGCTTGTCCGTGACGTATGTAGCGCGACAAGAATGCGATTAGTGTCCCCCACGCCCTCCAGCCTATGTGGAGTACGGTCCCTCTATGCCACAGTTGGTTGCCATCCTGAAACCCTCGGGCTAGAGTGCCCCCGTCGTGGTAAGTCCCACGACCGGGCGTGAGAACCCAGATGTTGTCCAAGGCGCGGTAGCGTCATAGTGCAAAGCCAATGGTTACCCATTGTGCTACTGCATATCTATGGCGGGCCGTGTGAGGCAGGCTTTTGCCTGGCCGGTTCCCTTGGACGCCGGTTTCTCACCCTTGCACGGTCCGCCTCCTATGCTTGTGAGAAGGCTGGTAGGCGGCTCCTTAACCCGTCCAAGGAGCATAAGGAAAATGCGCTACCCCTTTTTTACCCAAGAGCTCCGCCTTGGGCTTCAGGTCTTGCTGTCCACCTCTGATCAGGAGGTGCGCCATGGCTGAGTTCGAATCCTGCGTTGTACCTTTTCCACTGCAGCGAAGCCCGCTGCATGAATCCGAACGCTCTCCCCTACCCGCTGAAGCTGCAGCTGAACTGCGTGGCGTCATGCTCGGCCAGTTGCTGGAACAATTAGCTGAACCAGATGGACTGCAGCCGGAACATCTGCGTGTGCGGATTGCTGCTTACTCAGCTCTGGATCTGCTCGATGAGATGGTCGTGCTCTATCGCCGAGCTCTATCCGAGGCGCGAGGAGGTGCGAGATGAGCAAAGGTGTAATGACCTGCCTTCCACCTCACGACGGCCACCCAGGCGTGGAAATTACCTGGGCCACCGACTGCAAGGAGGCGTTCAATCAGGGCGCAATGCTGGCCCAGAGCTGGCTGGATAATGCTCGCAGTGGTTGGCTCTGGGCAGTCATGATCGCCGAGCGCGACTTACTACCATGCGCGATAGAACGGAGAGCCTTTGAAGTGGGCTTCCTCAGCCGCCTCCATCAGCGCATATGTACTCACAGGTGCAGCGGTCACTGAGATAGGCCATTGATCTAGCCCTATAAAGCAGAGGTACGTAAGCCGGCTATGCCGGCTTACGCTATCCATAGTAGGGCCAAATATGGGCTGATAGCGGCCAAAGTCAGAAAGTCAGCTCAATAAATAGATCCCTATTTGCAAATCCAATTGCGCAGCTACCTTCATTAATCTAGCAACCAATTGAATTTAATCATTTAACAGAGCAATTAAAATCAAGGGAACTATCAATTTTCCTGCCCTACCCCGAAGCAAACTTTATTTAAACAAATAACCAACTCTAATTAACATGTAATTAGCACACGCTCGCCCACGCAGCCATTGCTTATTTTTTAACCACAAAATTACATATCAAAGCCCCCTACATCTCCGCACTATTTTCGTTTATAGTCGCCTCGGGCTTCGGCCCTTATATACTTTGCGGCATCTGCCGCGAGGTGAAACCCCATAAGCATTGGAAGATGACCATGCAAAATTTAATCGGCTATAGGAGCATTGTGTATGAGTGTAGAGGTAGAAAAAGAAAGCGAAGTAGGTAAGCTGGTCCGGGAAGTCGTGGAATCGCACGCTGAGGCGACGCACATCCTTCCCGAAGGCACGAAGCTGTACCGTTGCCAGCCCAGTAGGTACGACGATAACCCGATCAATTATCGGGCAAATTCGGATACCCGCTACGCCGATCCGGACCAAAAGGTCGGCGTATATTACCTGGGCCTAAGCAAGACGGTGGCTGTGGCTGAGAGTTATCAGTCCGGCCAGGGTGTTGATACGCAAGCAGTAAAGCTTTCGACACTTGAGCAAAGCTCCCTTCACGAGCTGGTAACGGTGCGCCCTTTGACGCTGATCGATGTCGGCCCCTTGGCGAATAGGGCTAAGCATCTGAAGCTACGGCATCTGGTTGACGCCAAAGGGCAGGGGAGAGAAGGTTACAAGGAGACGCGCGAGCTGGCTAAGGCATGCATGGAGTTGGGAGAGGATGTTGATGGAGTCCTGTACCCTTCTGCTGTGTATACCAAAAGTGGCTCTATGGCCTCCTGTAACGTAGTTCTCTTTGATGGGAGAATGCCTCAGGTTGAATCTGTTTCCTTCGAAGCCGTTCTGACGGCTAAATTGGAAACTGATGAGCTTGCGAGCGAATTCCTGGCAGCCTCGGGCGTAGTAATCGAGTGAGTAAGGTGAAGCCGGGCCTATCAAGGCCCGGTTTCATTGCCCCATTTCAGTAGAATTGATGAAGTCCCGCTTGATTATCTCAAGCGCGGCCTCATCACTTAGCAACGAATACCGTGGAACTTCATTGCTTGGTTCGCCGGGCTCTGAATAATCCATTTTGCCAATCAGATGCTGGACGAGAAGATTCATAGACTCTAAATCTTCTGGGTCTAAATTTAATTCCGAAATAAGCCTCTTGATTGCTGGATGGACTTTATTGTTTACGATTTGAAATGATGGGTAAAATTTACGACGCTGCTTTGTGTAGGCCAAAATTTGGCCAAGCTTAGTTTTTTGACTGATTGATTGTTTTTTAATATCTAACAACTCACAGACATCAGCCGCATCTAGCAACTCACATCTACTTTTAACTCTCTCAAATGCCGCCTCTCGCATTTTAGCTACGGCAGCTTGCATACGAGTTTCTATGCTTTTCTTTTTGTCTGAGTGAGGTTCCAATTCGGCCTGAGCAACTGCAGCAAATGCTCTCTTGTTATCCATTTTTACAGCTTTCAAAAGTACGTTAAGGGGGACGCGCGACATGCTGTCTTCAAAACGATCGCGCAGCACTGATTTCACTTCTTCAACGTTGTTGAGCTCTTCAATTCTTGCGACAGACATGGGACGACTCCTAGCTCTGACGAATGATGCTTGGGATACAGGCTACCCCTTGAGGCAGCCCCAGTCAAGTTGTCAACTTGTCAAGTTGTCGGATGGCGACCAACGGATCGCAACGACGGGATGGCGGCAGAAAGGTGCGGGCGACTTTGTGCTTGGTCCTGTCGGGCAGGGCAGACGGTTTGGAGTTGCACATATGATCTTGCCGCCGTAACGCCTGGAGATCTGCTTTAGTTGGTCACAGGGCTGACATTCCATAACGCTTCGGGCTCAGCCCTTGTGATCAACGTCGTGTCGATAGGCCAGCCGTTATTGCATCGGCATTGATGCCCGTAGCGCGTGCAACCGAGTGCCGCTAGCGTTGACCTGCCCTCGCCAACCACCCTGCGATGGCAGAGCACCCACTCCCTCAACCTAGTTGCTCAACCCAGCAGTTCAGCATGTACGAAAAGGTGGAGGGCAAGATAAAAGGAGGCGGCACTTGGTTTGCCTGAAAAGCAGTCTGCACGGGGGTTGGAGACGGCACCCAATGAGTGCATTGGCGTGCCGTGCACCGCGCAAACGCCCGCCAGTTCTGGCTTGGGCGCGTGCCTAGTACTCCTCATTGCGATCAACTTGGAGCGCGAAATCTAAGCCTGAAGCCTTGGGCCGATATAGACCCCTGATAACCTGGCCCGGTCAAAACTGAACACGTGCGCATGCGGACTTTCACCGCACCTGCCAACAAGGGGCACTTGGTGATCAGGCCTACCTTCTGCTAACAAAATCCGGCCACCACAGAAGGGACAGTCACTTGAGAAGCGCACGAACCTTGTCCAAGGCCTCTTCTCATCATCACGGTACATTTCGAGTTCGGCAGAATCCTCCTTGAATGAAAGCAACGGAGCCGGTGCCTTTACGACTCGGTTGTCTACCAACTCAACCCATGGTTGATGCACACCACGCCATATGCACCAAGCCAGAAAGCCCACTAAAACGCTGATGACGAGCTGCCGTAGCGTAAGCGCCTGATCAATTGCGGAAAGACTCCATAGCGATGCAAAAACCCAAAGTGACAGAAACCCCATACCAAGCAGCACTGTGAGTAACATCATCACACCGCGCCAACTGCGGTTCTCCAGCACACCGTCGCGGAAAATCAGCCGTAAAAACAGGGCTGGCTTAACCTCACCATTTTCCGTCCTGGTGTAGATGATCTGTCGAAATGCCTGCCTTGTAAGCAAGCCGTCATCATTGTTTTCAATCGGCTTAGTTGTAAGCCAGTAGACTCGCTGGTTACCTGCCCCGCCCTTCGCATCACTACTTGCGATCACTGGTAAATGCTTCAAGCCCATTTGCTCTGCACGTTTCCGAATCGAGTTCATCCGGGAGTCTAGGAATGTTTCCAGCGCGGTGGTTGGCAGCCAACGCGCAGGGTCACGCCCGGCCGCTTTCACTTTCGGGTCGCATATATCTAGCAAGGTCGCGCGGTCAAACGTCTGAGGGTCCTGGTTGCCCTTTTCCAGGGCGTTAATGCTGGCCTCCAGCAAAACTCGGATCACCTTGTAGGCTTTTACATCTGGTGCAGGCGACTGCCGCAGCTCTTCATCCAGACAACGCATTACTTTCAGCACAAACTCTCCCTATGCCCCGAAAATAAAGAGACCTAAGCATCTCCATGAACCCTCCCGAACCCTTTATGTAGGGTTCGGGGGAGGTTTTAACCAGCTCGAATCATGACTCTTGAAGCCGTCTTAACGCCAGAGGCTTAACCCATGAGCATGTTCGTTGCACTCGATCCAAACGGCCAACTGATAACCATTGAAAACGCCATGCGTGGGCTTGCGTGCAATTGCTCATGCGCATGCTGCGGTGAGCCGGTGGTCGCTCGCAAAGGCCTGATCCGTGAGCATCATTTCTCCCACCACTCGAACAAGGAAAGCTGCTTCATCCAACGCGAAAGCCTGCTGCACCTGTACGCCAAAGAAGTCATCCGCAACCAGCTCGGTCTGCAGCTGCCACCTGTGCCTGGTGTCTGGCCGGACAGCGAAGACAAAAGCAGTTGGTGGGATTTCGAAAGGGTGGCAGAGGAGGTCCCACAGCAAGGATTCCAGCCAGATCTGGTCGCCCACCTGAAAGATGGCAGTCAGCTATTCATCGAGGTAGCGGTCACCTCATTCATTGGCGTCGAAAAACTGGAGCGGATCAGAAGCGCCGGCATCAACACCGTCGAGATTAACCTCAGTGAACTATTGCTCAACAAGCAGCCAATTCCCTCAGAAGAGGTGAAAGCCCATATATTGGAGCAGACACGCAACAAATCCTGGATCTTTCCCGAACCGCCCCCATTACCTGCGCACCCGGCAATTGACTGGCAAGCCATTGCAGCCAAGCTCCCTTCAGCTGCCCCCCAAGCCAAATGTACCGAGCACCGCTATACGATTATGGGGATGTGGTTAACCGCCCGAATACTGCCTACAGGCTCAGTTGCCGTGCGTTCCTGGTCATTCAACCCACAAATCACTGAGCTGCTTAAAACCTGGCGAAATGAGCTGGGAGGCGAGTACAACCCCAAGTACAAGAATTGGATTTTCTATCCTCAGTGTCAAAACGAAGTACTGAAGCGCCTTAAAGAATTGAACCAGGAGCACTGATTAGGTATGCCACTAAAGCCAGGCCAGCCCGGTTGAAGATTGGACGGTGAGCCGAATAGCTTGCATTATCGGCTCATCGTGTGAGCCGAATAGGCTCGCTAATCGGCTCATAGATGCCCCCTTATGAATGGCTCGCTATGGATCTGGCAGCACCCCAACTGGCCGCACTTCAGCTGGCAAGGCGAAACGCTTGCCCCGCTGCTGCGCGCTTGCAGTCAGGCTCAGGGGCATTTGTTAGGAATGCTCGGTGCGGTGGGCGGTGACACTGAAGTGCAGAGCAGCCTGGATGCCATGCTGCAGAACATCGTCACCTCTTCAGCCATTGAGGGAGAACAACTGAATGTCGGCTCCGTGCGTTTATCACTGGCGCGGCGCTTGGGGCTGAACGAAGAAGGCCGCATCACCTCTCGCTCCGAAGGACTGGCAGAACTGCTGCTCGATGCTACCCACGCACATCAAGAGCCGCTAGACGAACAGCGACTCTTCACCTGGCACCGCTGGCTATTTCTCAGCGATGACCAACTGCTGGCCAGCCCACTACAAATCGGCGCACTGCGCGGCGAAGAGCCCACTCAGGTGGTTTCCGGTCGCATCGACCAACCGACCGTACATTTCGAAGCGCCTCCGCGAGCAGGACTGGAAGCGCAGCTGGCGGAATTTCTCGCCTGGTTCGAGAGCAGCCGAAGCGATGCCAGTCTTGACCCGTTTCTGCGTGCTGGCATCGCCCATTTCTGGTTCGTTACCCTGCACCCTTTCGATGACGGCAACGGCCGCCTCACGCGCGCCATCACCGATCTTGCATTGGCTCAGGACGAGCAGCAGGCCATTCGCTTCTACGCCATGTCCGCGAGCATCCTCGACGACCGAGTTAGTTACTACCGCATTCTCGAAGCCAGTCAGAAAGGCGGGCTGGATATCACCAAGTGGCTGCAGTGGTTTCTCGCAACCTTGCTTAACAGCCTGGAACAGGCCCTCGCTCGCATCGGCCGCGTGCTGGTCAAGGCGCGCTTCTGGCAGGCACACCGCAGCCAAACCCTATCGGCAGAGCAGATCAAAGTGCTGAACCACCTGCTCGATGGCGGCGAACGCGGTTTCGAAAACGGTATCAGCGCAGCCCAGTACCAAGCTGTGGCCAAGGTTTCCAAAGCCACCGCGACCCGCCACCTGAGCGACCTGCTGGAAAAGGGCTGCATCGAGCGGCTGCCCGGTGGCGGGCGTAGCACCCGTTATCAGATAGCACGCTGAGCTGAGTCCTTCAGTCTCTGGTGCGTCATCGCGCCATAGGACAATGGTCGCGATCCCCCTGAGCCATTGAAAGCAATTAGCCCTTATCCGGATGTGTCAGACATATGGATCTCGGCACATCTGCTCGCCCGTGACACGGGTGGTACCAGTCGAGCAGCTCGGTTTAAGGAAGAAAATGGATTACAGGCCGATAGTCGCCCAGGCCTGGGACATGCTGACCTAGTCCATACCAGCAGCCCTGCTGATCGGTCTTATCAAATCGCCGCGAGCCAAGGGACCGTTCGGTAGACTACTGGTGCGCCTGTTAGCCCATTGGCAGCTAGACAAGCAAACCTGCCGCCTACACAGCGCCCCCTGAACGCGACAGGCGGCACCACGCAGATCGCTGCGATTGCTGAGTTGCTAGATGTGCAAGCACCACGAGGGATTCATACCCAAGTGACTTTGCCATCTCGCAGCCAAAAGTGCGATTTGCAGCCATTTTTTAGCCACACAGATGGGTACAGCGTTGGCCGTCCAAGGGAATCGATGCAGCATGTCCATCTGGGCGTCACATCCTCTGGCAGTGAAAGCTCAATCGTCCTACCGCAACCGCATGGACATTTGAACCCAACGCACCAGTCTTCCGAGCCATCCCTCACAAGAAGTAGAGACCGAAAAGGCAGTTCGCTTGGCAGGACATCCCCTTGCACGATCTGCAATTTTCGAGCGGGGAGTAGTCCGTCTACCCAGCGGTAGAGCACTTTCTTTAAGATCTTGAACATCACACATCACCTGCCAAATCAGCAATCCCGAGAAGCGGCTCAGCAGCGCCAAGCGCAAACCCTGGGTCTGGGGTCTTAGGAAAGTCCTTTTCGGCAGTGAACTCCTGCTCTGCCTCTCTGAACTTGATCAAGGTTCGCGCGTAGTTGCTGTTTGGCTCTTCACGCATCGGAAATGCTCTGGCCAAAAACTCCATTACACATGAGGATGCCGCCAGCATGTTCAGGGATATCACAGCGGGAGCCTCCTCATGGAACCCTCTAATGTATCCATGCTCAATCTGCTGTTGATAGGCCTCAGGACTCGCAGCTAGCAGACTCTCGGCACGAAGCGATTCACCAGTGTAGACCTCACGATCAGCGAGAGATGCACCTCCGGGCTGCACGTAATCTACGCGGCCATAAACGCCTGCGATCATCACTCCCGACTCATCCTTCATTGTAGGAATCAGCACCCCAACATCGAAGAGTGGGATGAGAAAACGACTAGCGATTCGATCAGCGATCATCCTGGCGTATCGCGTATCCACACAGCAGAAGAGAATATCCGCATCAGCTGCCGCTAGTGCTGCCTCACGAGTCCCGATAGATTTAGCAATCGTGCGGGCCACTCCCTTACCGCGCACACGCTCGATGGAACTCGCGAACATTTCCACCTTGGGTGCCGAGGAGGCCGCGTCCTCCAGGGTGCTGTTGAGTATCCGGTTAAGATTGCGTTCCTCAACGCTGTCATGGTCAATCAAGATGACCTCGCCAAAGCCCAAGCGGGTAACTTGCTCTGCCACAACAGAGCCCGTGCCAGAGACGCCGATGACAGCCACACTCAGCTTCGCCAGTGCCTGGGTCATTTCAGACGTAAATGCCATAGGCGCTCCGGACCTATCGTCCAGAACTGTATGGCCTTCAACTCCGTCGAAGTACAACCGTATGTCGTCACCGATTACTGAGACCAGCCGCACATTGGTAGGGCGTTGCGAATCATCGAACGTGCGAGCCACCACCCTACCGTCCGGGATCATGACCCCTGAGCCATGGATGACCTCAACCCCAGAGTAGAGTGATCGCATGGTGATTTGATCGCTTTCATCATCCAGTTCTGAAAAGCCCAAGAAGCCGCCAGGGTGAGAATGGACAAGCATGATTGAAGATTGCGTTTCTTCACTTTGCGCTATAGCAAGATCAAGGTACTCACCAGGCCAATTCAGAAAATCCTTTTCCCTGACGCATGCTTCATGGGGTATCGGAATCACAGATTTCGCGAGCAACTTGGTGCGCTCACCTTCGTATCGTGTGCAGATGAGGATGGCCGCTGCCTCTAAACCGTCCCCCGGGAACAGATGTTCCCGGAGTGCGGCGTGCAGGGCTTCGGTCATTACGAGCGTCGCCCCAGCGTTCATTGACCAACCTCCTTGTGAAGGCATCCCTCGACCAGAGCCAGTTGCGAAATGACGTTATCGGCATGGGGATTCCACGGGACAGTTGTCCGGTGGCGTGACCACCCCTGGAAGCCCAAACCGTCGATCTGAGCCGTCAGTTGCACATTGGGAGGGAGCACACCTGTGGCCAGCGACACATGGGGGTACAGATAGAAGCTGTCCAATGGCTCGACCGGGTAACCTGCCAGGACTTGAATCGCCAGTTGGACATACTGGTGGTTGTAGCCCGCCGGCAGTTCATAGTCGTGGATTACCAAATAGCGCAGGCCATCTGTTCCGATACAGGTTTCCCAGCGCAAACCAAGCTGGTCAAGGTACTGCGTGTCAGTTGGCAGCAAGTTGAAAACACGACGAGGTGCCGTTGCGACTTCACCGTTTCCTACGTCCTTCGGAGTGAAGCGCAGCTTCTCGATACCCGGGGCACTGAGGTCAACGATCACGTCCATACTGGGCAATTCGGAATGGTGCCCCCCAGCTGTGAGGGTAATTTTCCAATGCAGGGATACATCCAGACCAGCTCGCAAGGCGGCCTCACGAACAGTGACCTGTGGCTTGTCGAACTCGAAGGGACGGCCTTGGATCTTAAGCTTCCAGATCGCTTTACGAATGACAAAGCGCTCAACGCCCTCCTCTCCCAGATTGATAACGTCAGCGTCTGCGATGTCGCGATCAGCTTCTTCTTCCAGCTGCTGCACCAGGCGCATGTTCTCAGCTACCTGTGCAAGCTTCCGGATTGTGTGGCCATTAATGATCTTGCATGGCCAATCGAAGCGCTGACCATCGACAGCGAAGAAGTAGGAGCGGTCGGATTCGACAACGATGAAACGGCGCGACGTTGCCGCCAAATTCACGAGCTCGTCCGGGCGAATATCTTCGAATGCACCGGTTGGAAGTGCCTGAAGAATCGTAGGCATCTGATCAGGGAGAAAGCCACCGGCACGGGCAATCTGTGTACCGATCGGCGTTTCGTCGTTGATGGGAACCGGTTTGAACTCAAGATCCAACCCGGCGATGAAAATATGACTCTGAGTGATTTCGTTCATAAGTATCTCCACACGCCTTTTCTCAGGCGTGATTAGGTGCCCTGACGGGTTTCGTGAGCGCGTCAGAGCAACGAGTAGCCTTGACTACCCGATGGCGCATGAAGATACTGAACGTGTGCTTGCATTCTTCATGCACTCGCTGGGGCGCAATTGCAGTTGCGTTTCCCAGCACCTCCGACTCGGTGTTCGATTTATTTCTTTCTTCGCTAGTCCATTCTCTCCCCCCTGATTCTCCTTCTGTCGCAGCGTCTCCGCTCATTCGGACGTTAGGGCTATTCTCATGGTCATGCAGCCAAGCTGATCAATGAGCCTATTAGCCTGCCTATTACACAGAGCCCATTTCAGCAAGCTCTACGTACCTACCTATCGAACGATGACATATCTGAACACCGAACGACGACCTCACTGTGCGCCTGAACCAACCACCCTGTCAACAGGGTTTTTTTTGTTCGGTACAGTGGTAGACTCACCGAACTACCTGGGAGGTGATTACGGTGGCATCAGGCCTTGGAATGAAAATTGGCGCCAGGAGGCGAGAGCTCGGCATGTCTCTGGAGCGCCTGGCGGAGCTAACAGAATCCAGCAAGAGCTACCTGTGGGAGCTTGAGAACCGAGACAAGCCTAATCCATCAATGGACAAGGTGAACAAGATTGCGCTCGCGTTGAATCTCACCCCAGAAGCGCTGCTCGGAAGCGCAACAGAAACGTCTCAAAATGAGGAAACCGACAGCGCTTTCTTCAGGAAATATCAAGCGCTCGATGAAAGCGACAAGAAGCGCCTTCGAAAAATCGTGGACGATTGGTGGGAAGACTGACGATGCGCAAGAACCCAAAAAATGAAGCCAACAAAATCACGAAGGTTCTACGCACTGCTGGATTCGACCACTTTCCGATCAAGGTTAGGGAGGTTGCTCTCGAGTACTCGAAAGCTGTGTGCCCTGAATCGCCTATATCAGCTATAAAGCCGGTACCTATCTCTAACTTTGAAGGCATGCTTAAAAGGAGCCCCAAGGGTGATAAGTGGATCATCGGGGTTAACGAGGATGTGGCTTCATCTGGGCGGATAAATTTCACCATCGCTCATGAGTTCGCTCACTACATTCTCCACCGTGACCTGAAGCAAGATTTCCAATGCCTCCCGAAGGACATGCATACCTGGGATGCACTCGGAAAGAAAATCGAAACGGAGGCAGACATCTTCGCCTCCTATCTCCTGATGCCCGCTGACGATTTTCGAAACCAAGTCTCAGGTCATGAGCTTTCGATAGATTTGCTGAGGCACTGTGCAGACCGGTACAACGTATCTCTCACCGCTGCGGCCCTAAAATGGCGGGAAATTACCCCCGGGCGGGTTGTCGTACTTGCCGCCAAGGATGGTTACCTCGATTGGTCATCTTCGAATGAACGGGCATTCAAAAGCGGAGCGTACTTAGCTACTTCGAAGGAACCTGTCGAAGTGCCAGCGGCATCAGTGCTCACTCGCTCAACTCGATCAGCATCGGGAGACAAGGCGCGAATTGACGCACGAGCTTGGTTCCCGAAAGAGCCCGATGGGATGGAAATCATTGAGTATGCATTTGTGGTGGAGGGGGATGGGTACGGCTACACCTTGGGAATCTTGACGCTGCCTGCACGAGATAGCGAAACGGATGACGAAGAAGACCTACTAGCCCCGCTGACGGGAGAACCTTCATTTCGCTGATAATGGCCTGGTGCGAGTCGTGCGCTGAGCTAGGACGGAATACGACAGCGCGAAGCTTTCAGATGAGTGTCGCAGTTACGATGCAGTTCAGAGTCAAGATGGCTACATTGCTACGCCAGCGAGTACTGCACTTGCTCAGCCGCAGAACAAGCGGATGGCTCAGGAATAGCCGAGTGAATAGCTCTTGCCGTACTTTTGCTCAACAGCCAGCTTCAGCCTGGGACTGCCAGGCCTATGCCTGATCCGCAGCCCGACTAAAATTATCTGCGCAGACATCGCCTGATGAAAAAGTACAACCTGATCTTTCAGCGGTACAAAATACAGTACACTGGCGGTACAGTGCCTAGCTTCTGTCACTTTTGCAAAATTACGCTCAAGCCCAGTAACGACGCTATTTTCAGCTTGTTTTACTTGCACTGAGCTACTCACGGTTTTACTGGCCTTGAGGCGTTTCTAGGTCACTCATAATCCTTTGGTCCACGGTTCGAGTCCGTGTGGGCCCACCATATGAAACAAAGAGTTAGGCCAGCCACCGCGCTGGCCTTTTTCTTTTCCGGCTTCGATAAATATTTTTGGTCACCGTATTGGTCACCACTTCGATATGCCTGCCATTACCCCCACTAGCAGCCCTTAAAGAGCCGTAACGCCCAAGGCCTTCAATTCAGACCCGACGCGCTCTAAGAGCTCATCTGCAGAGGCCTGAGGCTCTGCCTTCATGTAGCACAGGGCCACAAGCGTCATCGGATGCAACTCCAGCACAGAAGCTAATGCATCGATCTTGTCGATGGTCGGGCTATAGATCCCACGCTCCAGAGCACTCAGATACGTCCTGCCACTGACCCCCGCGAAATCCTCCTGGGTCTTCTCCTGCACCGCGCGCGCTTGCTTTAAGGCGGCACCAAACGACTGCTTCAGCTCCATTGATCTACCCCCAACAAAGAAGTAGACAATCGAGCCAAAATGAATCGTATACTGCTACACCGTATACTGTTCATTTAAGTATTCACAGGAACGATGCCTCTAGCGCCGGAGATCAGCCATGCTTCAAGACAACCCAATATCCTTTCGGGATCTCTTCAAAGCCATAACCCAGCATCGAAGCAAATTAGTTCTGCCAGAAGAGCAGGATGCCTTCATCGAGCACGTTGAGCGCTGCTTTGAGAATGAAGCCGGCCTCAGCATCTCGGATCCAAAGATTGAAAAGGGTGGCTATGAACAAAATCTGACCAAGCTGCTCTACGTCTTATCACGATCCCTCGAACCCCAACCACGGGCACCTCAGCAGCGCTTCGAATTCATCTGCGACAGCCTGATTCAGGAAGCTGCTGATAGCGGTGCAGGTGCAACAAGAGCTGATGTAGCAGCGCTTATGAGCGCGTTTGAGTTAGCTGAGCTCAAACGCCAGGAATAAGCCCACGTCACCCTAGGAGCACAGAGCTCACCATGACAACACCATATCAGTTGACCAATCTGCTCTACGGGCCGGGGGACGTTGTGCCTGGCAGCCACATGACTGACGAGGAGGCCCTCGCCTATGCCAGAAAAAACTTCGCATATACGGAGTTCTGCCTAGTTCGAGACTGGATCTGGGTCGCGCTGGATGTCTCGGATGAGCAGCGACTTCACTTGGCAAAGACTCAACGCCAGCCGGTGCTGATCTATGCACATAGCGTGGTCTATGACAGCGCACGTCGGTGGGACGTGGGGGACTTCGTAAGAACTTCGTTCCTGAACCAATTCAAGGAAGGCTTCCAGTTCAAAACACTCAACACCGTATACCTGCTGCTCGGCCCCGGCACACGCAAGCACTCCTCTACTGAAATCGTATCGGCCTTCTTCTGAACGCCTCAATGCGCTTCGTGTTCCTGGGCTGTGCACTTCAGTGTTTGGCGCTGGCCGCTCGATTGCACGGGCTTTTGCTCATAACGCACGCTGAATACCCACCGCCTAGAAACATTCGACTGCGGCTATCGACCAAAAGCCGTTCGCATCTAACCCATGAAAAGTAAGCGTCCAGCCAAGTCACCTTCCGAACTCCAGCATTAAGGGCGATGGTGTCCGCGTATTTTTAAGCGGACGCGATAGCCCTTATCGCCGGGATTCCCATGCGCCAACGAAGCTCTTACCCCAAA
>NZ_CBDAMB010000016.1:0-108104 GCF_965197125.1 Pseudomonas spartinae | reverse complement strand
CCGTATGCCTATCTCAAGGACGTGCTGACACGACTGCCGACGCAGCGGGCGAGTGAGATCGGCCAACTACTGCCGCATCAGTGGGTACCTGCCTGAATCACGCAAGGTGAGTTCGGCGGACGCTTACCATGAAAATTCACTGTCGAGGAGCAGCCGAGCAAACGCTCGAAACTACTAGCGCTGCAGGGTACTAAGCTTCAATAGGCTGGTGGATGCGTAAAACGCTTGGACAGGCCCGAATACACTGCCATGAAGTTCCCAAGAGGATACGTATTACCTACCTCTTCCGCGCAGCTCGACACGATCAAGCGTGTCAGCTGGACAGACAAATGGCTAGGCAAAAGCTGAAAGCCAAATGTACAAGCCCGGAGGTAATCGTCATGTCTAAGACAATACTTGTCACCGGTGCGGCCTCCGGGTTTGGTCGAGGAGTAGCCTTTGGACTTGCGAAACGTGGCCACAATGTAATTGCAGGATGTCAGATCTGGCCTCAGGTCTGGGATCTCCGACATGCGGCGCAGGCCGCAGGAATCGAAATGCAGGTCATCAAGCTCGATGTCCTCAACGAGATTGACAGAGCCAACGCCCTTAACATCGAAATCGATGTTCTTTTCAACAATGCCGGCATCATGGAGTCTGGCCCCATAGTCGAAATTCCGATGTCGGTTTTTCGCTCGGTTTTTGAGACGAATGTCTTCGCTGCTCTGGAGCTGGCGCAAGGCTTTGCGCGCGCCATGGTGAGAGGCAAGTCAGGGAGGATTGTCTGGACCTCGTCAGTGGCCGGACTAGTGAAAGTCCCGTTTGACGGCGCCTACGCGGCGTCCAAACATGCTGTTGAGGGGATTTGCTCGGCCATGCACGAGGAACTCAAGCCTTACGGTGTCGAAGTCATTACCGTTAACCCCGGAGCCTTCCGCACTGGTTTTAATGATACCGGTATGGAAAGCATGGATCAGTGGTGGAACCTAGGCGAGCGACTCACCGAGCACTGGCCTGTCCGCGAGCTTAATCGCCAACATGATCCAGCTGAGATGATCGAAGCCATCATTGAGGTCATTGAAGCTGATTGCCCTAGATACCGGACCGTAAAACCGGCCAGCGCTGAAGAAATGGTTCGAAGGGAACAATTGGACGTGTGGGAGCGAAAAGTTTAGAGCCGCAGGTGAACACCTAGTCTCCCTTCGCATACCTAGCGGTCCTCGCTGGAGAAAGCAGCAAACTCTTGCGCCAGCGCTTCGATCACCACACGTATCCTCGCGGTATGCCTGAGGTCGCCATGGGTCACCAACCAGACCTCGTAGGGCTTGTCGCGTTCGCGGGCAGGCCAGAGACGGACCAAACCATCTTGCTTCCCCATATAGAGCGGAATTTCTCCCACGCCTAGCCCAGCCTTGACGGCATTACGCACCATAATGCTGGTATTGCCCGTCATCACAATACGGCCGGCACTGATCGGTTCCCCCACCAGCGTCAACTCACGGCCATCGTTGAGATAGGGTTCGTACATCACTATGTCGTGCCCAGCAAACGCTGCTCCGTACTCTGGCTCACCATGAATATCGAGATATCTGCGCGCCGCAAATAGCCCCATAGGCCAGCTCGCCAGGCGTCGAACCACCAGATCAGGGTTATCCGGCTTACGCGTGCGTATGGCGATATCCGCATCGCGCCTAGACAGGTTGAGCAGATCGGAAGAACTGTTAAGGGCAACCCTCACGTCCGGGTGCAAGGAGTGCAAACGTGCAATCGCCGGTATTACAAAGTCTATTGCCAGCGAGTCGGTACTGGTCACACGGACCTCGCCAGATAAAGCCTTGTCTTGTCCTTGTGCGCTACGTATCAACTCGTTAGCCGACTCTTCCATGCGCTCAGCCGCTTCCAGGATGGTCTCCCCCACCGCTGTGAGCTGATAACCGCTGGCGGTGCGAAGGAACAACGTGGAGCCAAGTGCGTGCTCCATGGCAGCAATCCTGCGACTTACTGTCGCCTGGTCCACATTCAACTCGCGTGCAGCCCCCCTCAATGTCGGTCGCCGAGCCAGTGCGAGGAAAGCCCGCGCATCGTTCCAATTCATTTGTCTCTCCGCTGCGTTACTGCAGCTTAGCCTTGTAAAAACACTGCGCGACCGTCGGACAGCTCGCCCCTAGGATGACTGTCAGCCCCCACAGCACTGAGGTTTCCCCATGAGCACACTAACTACCGGACAGCGCATGACAGTCATCGAGATCACTCAACCGGGTGGTCCCGAGGTGCTAGTACCAGCCCAACGCCCAATTCCAACACCAGGCCCGCAAGAGGTGTTAATCCGAGTGCAAGCCGCTGGAGTCAATGGTCCGGATGTACTTCAGCGTAAGGGGCTTTACGACCCTCCAGCTGGAGCATCGGATATCCCCGGCCTTGAAGTCTCTGGTGAGGTCGTGGCGCTGGGTCAAGAGGTGGCGCACTTCAAAGTTGGCGACCAGGTCATGGCTCTGATTCCGGGCGGCGGCTATGCCGAATACGCCACTGCAGACGCACGTACCACACTGCACCTGCCCGATGGCTTGAGTATGGTCGAGGCTGCAGCGCTGCCAGAGACATTCATGACCGTGTGGGTCAACCTGTTCCAGCGCGGCCAGTTCAAGGCCGGTGAGTCGATCTTGATTCATGGCGGCGCATCCGGGATTGGCACCACCGCTACTATGCTCGCCAAGGTCTTTGGAGCATCTAAGATCTTCACAACCGTAGCCAACCCTACGCAACAGTCCGCCAGCCAATCTCTTGGTGCAGACCACGCCATCAACTATCAGGAGCAGGACTTCGTAGCAGAGGTTATGCGCGAAACCGAAGGACGTGGAGTCGATGTGATCGTCGACATCATTGGCGGCGACTACGTGGACCGCAATCTACGAGCAGCAGCAATGAATGGTCGCATCGTGCAGATTGGCCTGATCAAGGGAGTGGCTACCAACGTCGACCTATTCCCAATGCTGGTTAAACGACTTACCCATATTGGCTCTACGTTGCGCTCACGCAGCCACGACGAAAAAGCCGAAATCATCGCCGAACTCGAGTCCCAGGTATGGCCACATATTCGTAGCGGTAAGATCAAACCGCTGGTCCATGTAACCTTCGATCTAACCAATGCCAAGGCGGCACATGAGCTGATGGATTCCGGCCGACATATCGGGAAGATCGTCCTCCAGACCACAGTGCGATAGTCCGCTGACAAGGCACGCCACTCAAAGAATGGCGTGCCTCACTCCTTCAGTCGGCGACGACGATCTTCGACAGCAAATTGTCGACTACCACTGGGGTCTCGAATAGCTGCACGTTGGGCCCTGTTCCATACTTCTGCTTCACGAAGTCTCGCCACTCGGCCGAGTATTGAGCCAGGGCCTGCTCTCGTGACTCCCAGAGGTACACCCCACCGACTTGAGTACCATCTTCCGACAGCAGGTAGTACTTGCGTATGAGGCCCGGAACCTGCTGATACTGGGGTGCGGTCGACTCGAAAATCTCACTCGCTTTACTGAGATCCAAAGCGGTTGGTAGTTGAATCTGAACTATCGCGGTAATCATTGTTGCCTCCTGATGCCAGTCCATCAAAGTCCAGAGCAGGCATGCCCGCCATCGATAACGATCTCGCTACCGGTCATCCCTTTCCCCGCATCTGAGGCCAGTAGCAACAGAGCACCATCGAGATCACTCGGACTACAGAAGCGCCTGGATGGGATGCGAGTCCGCAAGCGATCTCCGGCCTCGCTGACAAGGAAAGACTCATTGATCTCAGTAACCACATAGCCAGGAGCGATTGCATTTACTCGTATGTCATGGCGAGCCAACTCCAAGGCCATGGCACGGGTCAGATGACTGAGCCCTGCCTTAGCGGCGCAATAAGGGCCAACACCACCGCTCACGCGCGCGGCCAGGATGGAAGTGATATTGATCAAACTACCCTCCCGACCCGCATCTACCATGCCTCGAGCGACCTCCTGGGCAACCATCCAGGCACCCTTGAGATTGGTATCAAGGATCATTTGCCAGTCGTGGTCATCGTAGTCAAGGACACGCTTGGTATCGCTGACTCCAGCGTTGTTGACCAAGATATCGACCCCTCCGAAGTCCGCTCGAATGGCTGCAAGACAATCGACCACCGATTGTCGCGAGGTGACATCAAGAGCGTAAGCCTTGGCCTCATGGTCTTCGAACCGTAGGTCATTGACCAATTCATCCAGGCGATCAACTCGTCTGGCAGCGACCGCTACCCGCGCTCCAGCTGCAGCCAAGGTGCGAGCGAAGTGTCGACCCAGGCCGCTGGAAGCTCCAGTGATCAAGGCGCATTTGCCACGCAGGTCGAAGAGTTGTACAGGTGAACGGCTCACTGCGCACCTCCGTCCAGGCGAGCGAGGAGCTTGCGTGCCAGGCTCATGCGATGCACCTCGTTAGGGCCATCGTAGATACGGAAGCCACGAGCGTCGCGGAAGATTCGGTCGACTATCGCCTCGCTGGTTACACCCTGACCGCCAAGGATCTGCACGCTGCGGTCGATCACCCGCCAGATGCCCTCCGAACTGATCACCTTGGTCATGCTCGATTCAAAGTTGCCACGTCCGCCCTGGTCCAATATCCAGGCACAATGCCAGATGGCTAGACGCGTAGTGAGCAAGTCCATCTCATTGTCTGCCAGCATAAAACCGACACCCTGATGCTCACCCAGTTTGCGTCCGAACGACTCTCGACGACTGGCATAGCGGCTGGCCACGTCATGAGCTCGCCGAGCCTGGCCAAGCCAACGCATGCAATGGGTCAAACGTGCCGGCGCCAGCCGTACCTGGGCGTAACGAAAACCTTTGCCCACCTCTCCCAACACGTCACAGGCAGGCACGCGCAGGTTCTCGAAGCGCAGGACCGCGTGACCTCCGGTGAAACACGTGTCCAGAGAATCCATCATGCGCTCTAGGATGAAACCGGGCCGATCAGTGTCAGTGAGGAACATGGTGGCGTTGCCATCTTCGGTGCGTGCCATGATGATCGCAAAGCTGGCGCCCTCCGCACCGGTGATTAGCCACTTGTGCCCATTGATAATGTAGTCATCACCGTCGCGCACGGCGGTGGTGGCGAGCATCGAGGGGTCGGAGCCCGCGCCTGGTGCCGGCTCGGTCATGGCGAAGCAAGAACGGATATGCCCCTGCACGAGTGGGCGTAGCCAACGATCCTTCTGCGCCTCGGTGGCCACCACCTCCATAAGATGGATGTTGCCTTCGTCCGGCGCGTGGATGTTCATGGCCGTCGGCCCGAGTGGCGAATAGGCTGCCTCCTCGAAGATCACCGCTTTGGCAACATGGGAGAGCCCCAGCCCGCCCATCTCATGGGAAGCATGCGGTGTCAGTAACCCCTGAGCTCGGGCCTTCTCCACCAGCGTCTGGCGCAGCTCCTGGGACGGGCCGTGGGCAGTCTGCCGCAGGTCCTGCTCCATAGGGATAATTTCATTTGAGATAAACTCGCGCACCTTGGCCTGTAGAGCCAGCAGTTCATCGGAAAGGGCGAAATTCATGTTGGTCTTCCTATGGTTGCTAAACGATTCAGGCTCAAAGAGCCGCGGGCTCGAGCGCGCTGAACAAATTTTCCAGCACAGTGCCGTCGAGACCGGCCTTGTGGGGGTTGTAGGGGGTGAGGTTGAGGGTGCGAATGATCCCGCCCAGCACCTCGGGGCCATTGCTGTCGACATCGATGATGTTGAGGCAGGCGGTGTCCTGCTCGAAGGCTGCGATGCCCGCCAGACCAACGCCGGCCGCCCAGGCCAACAAAATGCGATTGACCGCGTCGTGACTGACGATCAGAGCGCTTTCCCAGGAGGGGTCTGTGAGCAACTCGAAGAACGGTCCCAGCACACGGCTCTGAAAATCAACCCAACGCTCACCGCCGAGAAAGCTCGCATCCGGCAAAGCAGCGTCGCGGTATGCTCCCGTGATGGTGTTCCGCAGAACCTCGGCAGGGATATCGCGCAACCGGCCGGCGCGAATCTCACGCAGTTCAGGCAGGACATCGACCGATGCCTCCTGCCCAACTAGCAGCAGGTCGAGGGTTTGCCGGGCTCGTGGGTAGTCGGAGCAGAGTACGCGGTCAAAGTGCAGTTCCTGCATCACCTGCCCAAGCGCCCAAACCTGCTGTGCACCAGTACGGGATAGCGACACCGTGCGAGGATCGAGCGGCCTGCCTTGCTCGTCGAAGTAATCAACGTGACCATGCCGTACCAAGTAGCAGCGCCGTCGACGATAGCTCCCCTGGTCAGCGCGCATTGGCCACCACCTTGGGGTTGCTCACAGCCAACCTGGCTCGGGTGATTTCGTTCAGAGCAACAAGCAATGCCTGCTGCTCCCGCCCCTGTTGGTCGTACAACCCTTGGCGGATGAACTGCGCCAGCAAGGCGCGACCATCGTTCGTAGTGAGTCCTACCAGACCGTGGGCTGCCAGCAACCGGGTTAGCTCACGATCCTCAGTCTGCGTGCAGCGGTCTCCCTGCTCGATCTCGCGCACAGCTATCGCCATGGCACTGGAGATCATCCTGCACTCGTAATGCAGGTGTGACGGTAGTGCAGGCAGCAACTGCTCCAGCAAGAGCTCGCGGGAAGTCAACAGGAGCTCCCTTGCATCTGGACTGTTCATCGCATACCTCCGCTCAGGCTGAGAATCTCGTGTTCCAATTCCGGCACCATGCGACCGGTCAGGGCCAACTCCAGCGAGTGCTGCTGACCAGTCAGGTGGCGCTGCGCCTGTTGCAGAGCTACGACCGCCCAACGTAGATGGGCCATCAGCTGCCAATACCTGAGCTCATCGCCACACGGGCGATAGCCGGATACTGACTGGTAGCCATCCAGAAAGTCGTCAATGTCGCCCAGGCCGCCCGCCTGTCTGTCGGGACGGCCGAATCGCCAGCACTTGGCGGTAAACCAGCCGAGGTCTTCGCGAGGGTCACCCCAGCCGGCAAACTCCCAGTCCAGAACCCCACTCAGGTGGCCCTGATCCACCATGTAGTTACCCGTGCGGTAGTCACGGTGAATCAAGCGCGAAGACTGCGGCTCGGGACGGTTCAGCTCGCACCAGCGCAAACCCCACTCGATGACTGGATGGCTGCCCGGCAGAGCATCCAGATACTGGCGATACTGATCGATACTGGCCTGCGCAGGATCAGCCACCGGCGCGGGCAGAAAGCCGAGCGCCGGGTGGTCAGGCGTAATCCGGTGCAGCAACGCCAGGCTGCGGCCTAGCTCCCGACACAGCTCGGAACGCTGTGGCTCAAGAGCCTGGTCTGTGCTGAGCCGGTAGCCACTGGCCGAGCCGGACAGAGCCTGCATGACAAAGAAGTCGCGACCGATCACTGCCGGATCGCGACACAACCAGAGCGGTTCGGGAACCTTGACACCGGCCTCATGCACCGCCTGCAGAACTGCGAACTCCTGCTCCCGACTCATGCTGACCGCCACCGAGGAAGGAGCATCGGTACGTAGTACCCAACGACACTCGACTAGCCGACCGCCGTCCTCCAGCGTGGCCGTCAGCAACCAGTTCTCCTGAATGGCGCCACCGGACAGCCGCTCGCAACTGTCGATACGAACGGCAGCGCTTCCGGTTTGTCGCGTTAGGAAATTGGCCAGTGGCGTCAGTGCCTCTGGGATGTTGATCCGGGGATGCCCGGATCCAGTTGATGATGAAATGCTGTACATCGGCAATGCCTGCTCACAGGTGGTGACCTGTGGACGAGAGAGCAAGAGCCGTTCCAGTTCGCGAAAATCTATATTTTCTTATTTAAAAACAATGAGTTAATAATCAGAAAAGGAATTTATTCACACCTTTAGGAAACTCACTCTTTGCAAATATGAAATGTTTGTTTCAGTCTAGAAAGACTCCGCCTCAGCAGATGTGATGCCATGCAAGAAGAACGCTACCTCCCCAGGATCGTTGCCCTCATTACCCACCTACGCATGCCGGAAGGGCCCAGCCACATGGCCCGCATCGTTCAACAGGTTATTCCCGACTATCAAGATCGCGCCCTGGTCGAGATCGTCGAAACCACAGTCACGGAGCTGCACCACACTGGGCGGGCACTAGACGACAGACAGGACGTCGACATCATCATCTGCTCCGGCGCCACCGCCGACTACCTACGGCGCCACATCGCCACCAGCACCCTATCGATCCGCATGGGCGAGTACGACCTGATCCGCGCCCTCGACCTAGCCAGGACACAGGCCACCAAAGTGGGCATCCTCAGCTTTCAACGCGGACACCCCGAACTGGACGCCATGGCCTCGCTCTTCACTGTCGACCTGCGTCAGGCCACCTATTCCAGCCTCGAGGAAGCACGCCAGCGCATCCGCCAACTGGTCGACGACGGCTACCGGGTGATCGTGGGCACCTCTACCGCAGTGGAACTGGCCGAAGCGCTAGGCGCAAGGGGTGTGCTCGCGCTCAATGCCGACGCGATTCGACGAACCCTGGACGAGACCCTGGCGATCTCCCGTAGCCGAACTCGCGCACTGATCCAACAACAACGTCTGAATGCCGTGCTACGCAACCTCAGCGACGGGGTGATCGCGGTAGACGCCACCGGCATTGTCCAGTCGCTCAACCCTCGCATGGCGCAGTTTCTGGACATCTCCAGCGACTGGGCGCGGGATCGATCAATAGCCGAACTGATGCCTGAATTGGACATCACCACCACGCTGCGCGGCGGAGAAGGCGAGGAGAACCGAATCGTACGTGTCGGCGGTCGGATACTGGCGGCCAACATCAGCCCCATCATTGAGAATGGCAAACCGGATGGCGCCGTCATTTCCTGCCAGGAAACCAACGTAATCCAGCGCGCAGACCGACGCATCCGTAGTCAGGCACGCCCTAGACAGTTCACTGCGCGCTACCGCTTCGAGCAGATCCTGGGCAAAACGCCAGCCTTTCGCGCGGTGCTAGAGTTGGCGCGGCGCTACGCCACAACCGACTCAACCGTATTGATCACCGGAGAAAGTGGGACCGGCAAGGAACTACTAGCGCAAAGCCTGCACAACGCTAGCCCGCGCCAGGCAGGCCCTTTTGTCGCAATCAACTGCGCCGCCTTTCCCGAGGCCCTCTTGGAAAGTGAGCTATTCGGCTACGAAGAAGGCGCCTTCACTGGGTCGCGCAAAGGAGGCAAGACAGGACTCATCGAGGCGGCACATACCGGCACCCTGTTCCTCGACGAGATCGGCGACATGCCCGTTACCCTGCAAACTCGCCTGTTGCGAGTGCTTCAGGAGCGCGAGGTACTGCGCCTGGGGGCGTCAGAGCCAACGCCAGTGGATATCCGTGTAGTTGCCGCCACCCATTGCGATCTGCGCGGACGGATCGCCGATGGTCGCTTTCGCGAAGATCTCTACTATCGACTGAACATTCTGCGCCTGGCGGTCCCCCCGCTACGGGACCGCATCCCGGATATTCCGCTGCTTGCCAACGCCATCCTGCAACGCCTACCCCTATCTACCGTCGCAGCTGGCCAGAAGCTGCTGGAACGACTAATGCCGAACCTGCAGACCCATCGCTGGCCGGGCAACATTCGCGAACTGGAGAACCTCGTCGAGCGCGCCGCCCTGTCCGCTCAAAGCCTGACCGACGAACGCAACCATCACCAGCTACGACCGTTGTTTCCAGAGCTGTTCGAGGAGAGTAGCCAGCAACCTTCGGACACCGAAGACTCGACTACCGCCGAGGATCTGCGCCATGTAGGCAAGGCCAGTGAGGTAGCGCATGTACAGAAAGTACTCGCGGCCTGCGAGGGTGACATGAATGAGGCCGCGCGCCGTCTGGGCATCAGTCGTACCACCCTTTGGCGGCGTTTACGAGGAGCCCCAAAGACTCTGCAGGAGTGAAATAAATTCCTGAAAATCAATTCAATATTGAAACAATCAAAATGCCAGCCAGCTATTGATTACGCAAAGATCAGAAACCCATCGCATTGATTTAAAACGTCTTTTTTCAACAAATGAACTCCTTTTGAGAGCCTGGCACAGGCCTTGCTCTTCTCCTGCCAAGAGGTTGCCAGCCCACTAACTGGCAACTCCAACGCCCTTATACAAGAACAAGGCAGGAGGTCGCCTGTGCAAGGCATGATGATGAACTTCAACCTCGGGATCACCGCGATAATGCGGCATGCCCTGCAGGTTGCAGCCGACACCGAGATTGTGTCCCTGTTCGCCGACGGACGCGTGCATCGCTACAGCTACGCTCAGGCATTCGCTCGGGTCAACAGGCTGGCCAATGTTCTTGAGGCTCTAGACTGCCCACCAGATGCCCGAATCGGTACCCTGGCCTGGAACGATCATCGGCATTTCGAGCTTCACTACGCCGCGCCCTGTTCTGGGCGGATCTGCCACACCATCAACCCCAAACTCTTCCCCGAGCAGATCAGCTACATCATTCGCCATGCGAAAGACGATGTGCTGTTTATTGATCCTCAGTTCATTCCCCTAGTGGAAGATCTGCAGAACGAACTGATCTCGGTACGGCATTTCATCGCTCTTTGCGGAGCCGACGAATTGCCCGCCAGCAGCCTGACCAACCTGCTGAGCTACGAGGCACTGCTGGCCGAAGCTGACGAGGAGTATGTCTGGCCCGAGCTCGATGAACGCCAGGCCAGTGGCCTCTGCTACACCTCGGGCACCACTGGCAATCCCAAGGGCGTACTGACCAGTCACCGAAGTACGGTGCTCCATGGCATGGCACAAAACATGGCCGACAACGTCGGCCTGCGCGCTATAGACGTGGTGATGCCCATGGTACCGATGTTCCATGTCAGCGCTTGGGGCATGCCCTACAACGCTGTGATGGTTGGCGCCAAGCTGGTACTGCCAGGGCCTAAAGTTGGCGATGCAGCGGCAATGGTGCAGCTGATCAACGATGAAGGCGTCACCTTCTCCCTTGCGGTTCCGACCCTCTGGGCCAACATCAGCCAATACCTGAAAACTCATGACATTGAGGTGCCCAGCCTGCAACGTGCCGTGACCGGCGGAGCGGCCTGCCCGCTGGCTCTGATCGAGGCCATGGGCCGGCACGGCGTGGCCTTGGAGAACGGCTGGGGCATGACCGAGATGAGCCCCATGGGCAGCTATAACCGTCATCAGCACTGGTATGACGAGCTGGATGAGGCTGCTCGCGGACCACAGCTGCTCAAGTCCGGACGCTCTCTGTTTGGCGTGGAGATGCGCATCGTTGACGAAGCTGGCCAGCGACTGCCGCATGACGGTATCGCGTCAGGCGCCCTGCAGGTACGCGGCCCCTGGGTACGCAACGGCTACTACGGCCAGGACAGTTCGGAAGACTGGTTCGACACAGGCGATGTCGCCACCATCGACCCTCGGGGTTACATGCAGATCACCGACCGCATCAAGGACGTCATCAAGTCCGGCGGGGAATGGATCTGCTCCGTGGAAATCGAGAACGCCGTGATGGCCCACCCACAAGTGGCTGAAGCGGCAGTGGTGGGTGTTCCTCATCCACGCTGGAGCGAACGCCCCCTACTGGTGATTGTGCCCAGATTGTCTGACGCGGCACCGAGCCATGCGGAACTAATCACTTTCCTTGAGGGCAAGGTGCCGAAATGGTGGCTACCGGATGCCAGCGAGTTGCTGGACGAGCTACCCCATACAGCCACCGGCAAGGTCAGTAAGAAGACATTGCGCGAACGCTACGTCGATTACACCTGGCCCTGAGCCAAGTGCCTCTTTCAGTACCAACCAGCGACCTGCCCTAGGGTAGGTCGACGCCCAGCCCTACAACAAAAACAATCGGAGGCCTCATGACCTGTATGCCTGATCCACATACCGAGCACTATCGGCGCATTCGGCAGAACCCCAAGTTCATCGAACTTACCCGGACCCGTTCGCGCACCAGTTGGTTACTTTCCGCTTTGGTGCTCGCAGGTTACTTCCTGTTCATGGGGGTAGCCGCGATGAGACCGGAGCTACTGCAACAGCCGATCTACCCTGGCAGCCACCTCAGCATGGGCATACCTCTGGGCACGCTCCTGCTGCTTGCCACTTGGCTGCTTACCGGCTGGTACGTGCACCGTGCCAATAACCACTTCGACCGTCTTGGCGACAGCATCATCACGGAGAGCCAGGTATGAAACGTATCTACACCTACGGCGTTGCTTCCGGGTTCAGCTTCCTTCCGCCGCTGGCCAGCGCCGCCGACGGCGGCAAGCAGCCAATTAATCTGGATGCCATTGGCATGTTCATGCTGTTCGTGTTCGCCACCCTAGTAATCACCTGGTGGGCATCACGGCGCACTCAATCAACCCATGATTTCTACACCGCAGGAGGTGGAATCAGCGGCTTCCAGAATGGCCTGGCCATCGCCGGCGACTACATGTCGGCCTCTACCCTGCTGGGCCTCTCCAGCCTGGTGTTCGCCAAGGGCTATGACGGTTTCATCTATGTCACTGGCTTCTTCATTGGTTGGCCTATCCTCACTTTCCTGATGGCCGAGCGCTTGCGTAACCTCGGACGCTACACCTTCGCCGACATCGTCTCTTTCCGTCTCGACCAGCGACGCATCCGGGTACTTGCCGCGTGCGGCTCACTGACAGTGGTTTGTTGCTACCTGCTTCTACAGATGGTCGGTGCTGGGCAATTGATCAAGCTGCTGTTCGGCTTGGACTATGCCGTCGCCGTGGTGGTAGTGGGTGCACTCATGCTGGTCTATGTCATCTTCGGCGGCATGCTGGCGACTACCTGGGTTCAGATCATCAAGGCTGTCCTGCTGCTGGCAGGTGGCACCACCTTAATGCTGCTCGCCCTCGCAGAGTTTGGCTTCAGCCTTGAGACACTGGCCAAACGGGCAGTAGAAACACATGCCAGCGGCTGGAACATCATGGGCCCCGGAAGCATGCTGTCGAACCCGCTGAATGTTGCCTCTATGGCGCTTGGTCTGGTGTTCGGCCTGGCCGGCCTGCCGCATATCCTGATGCGCTTTTTCACCGTACCTAATGCACGCGAAGCTCGTAAGTCGGTGTTCTACGCTTCAGGGTTTATCGGGTTCTTCTTCCTGGTGGTCTGCGTCTTGGGCTTCGCCGCTATCGTCATAGTTGGCACCGACCCACAGTACTTCGTGAATGGGCAATTGGGCGGTGCTCTGGTAGGCGGCGGAAACATGGTGGCCATGCACTTGGCCAAAGCTGTCGGTGGCAGCCTTTTCCTCGGTTTCCTTTCAGCTGTGGCCTTCGCCACCATCCTTGCGGTAGTAGCAGGTCTCACTCTGGCTGGCGCCTCCGCTATCTCTCATGACCTCTATGTCACGGTGATCAAGCGTGGCCAGGCCAGCGAGGCCGAGGAGATGAAGGTCTCTCGCCTAGCGGTGGTAGGTCTGGGGCTGGTGGCCATCGCCTTGGGGATCCTCTTCGAGCAGGTCAACATCGCCTTTCTGGTAGGGCTGACCTTCGGCATCGCCGCCTCGGCCAACTTCCCGGTGCTGATCATGTCCATGTACTGGCGAGGCCTGACCACACGTGGCGCGATCTGTGGAGGGCTAGCAGGGCTGCTGTCGGCACTGACCATGGTGATCCTTTCTCCCACCGTCTGGGTAACCGTACTTGGACATGATCAGGCGATCTTCCCCTACGATCATCCGGCCCTGTTCTCCATGCCGCTGGCCTTCTTGGTGCTTGTCCTTGTGTCCAAGTTCGACCGCAGCCCTCAAGCCACCAAGGACCGCCAAGGCTTCGACGACCAGCTGGTGCGCGCCGAGACTGGACTGGGTATCGCGACTGCAACCTCCCACTGAAGAACAGGGGGCACGCCCCCCTGTCATCAAGAGAATCATCCATGACTACGTTCAACGCCCCGCTGCGCGACATGCGCTTCGTCCTTCATGAGGTGTTCCAGGCGCCAAGCCTGTGGGCGCGCCTGCCGGCCCTGGCGGAAACCGTCGATGCCGACACCGCAGACGCCATCCTCGAAGAAGCGGCCAAGGTCACCGGCGGCCTGATCGCCCCGCTCAACCGCAGCGGCGACGAGGAAGGCGCGCAGTGGGAAGGCGGTGAGGTGCGCACCCCGGCCGGTTTCCGCGAAGCCTATGCCACCTACACCGAGGGCGGCTGGGTCGGCCTGTCCGGCAACCCCGAGTACGGCGGCATGGGCATGCCCAAGATGCTCGCCGTGGCCTTCGAGGAAATGCTCTACGCCGCCGGTTCCAGCTTCGCCCTGTACTCGGCACTGAGCTCCGGCGCCTGCCTGGCTATCGACGCCCACGCCAGCGATGAACTGAAAACCACCTACCTGCCACCGATGTACGAGGGGCGCTGGGCCGGCTCCATGTGCCTGACCGAGGCGCATGCCGGCACCGACCTGGGCATCATCCGTACCCGCGCCGAACCCCAGGCCGATGGCAGCTACAAGATCAGCGGCAGCAAGATTTTCATCACCGGCGGCGAGCAGGACCTGACCGAGAACATCATCCACCTGGTGCTGGCCAAGTTGCCGGACGCACCGGCCGGGCCGAAGGGCATCTCGCTATTCCTGGTGCCCAAGGTCATGGTGAACGCCGACGGCGGCCTGGGCGAGCGGAACGCGGTGAGCTGCGGCTCCATCGAGCACAAGATGGGCATCAAGGCCTCGGCCACCTGCGTGATGAACTTCGACGGCGCCACCGGCTACCTGATCGGTGAGCAGAATCGCGGCCTGGCGGCGATGTTCACCATGATGAATTACGAGCGCCTGTCCATCGGCATCCAGGGTATCGGCTGCGCCGAGGCGTCCTACCAGTCGGCGGTCGGCTACGCCCGCGAGCGCATCCAGAGCCGCGCCGCCACCGGTCCGGTCAACCAGGACAAGGTCGCCGACCCGATCATCGTGCATGCCGACGTGCGCCGCATGCTGCTGACCATGAAGGCGCTGAATGAGGGCGGACGCGCCTTCGCCTGCTATGTCGGCCAGCAGCTCGACCTGGCCAAGTACGCCGAGGACGCGGATGAGCGGCACAACGCCGAAGCCCTGGTCGCCCTGCTCACCCCGGTGGCCAAGGCCTTCTTCACCGACACCGGGCTGGAAAGCTGCGTGCACGGCCAGCAGGTATTCGGTGGCCACGGTTACATCCGTGAGTGGGGCCAGGAACAGCTGGTGCGCGACGTGCGCATCGCGCAGATCTACGAAGGCACCAACGGCATCCAGGCCCTCGATCTGCTCGGGCGCAAGGTCGTAGCCAACGGTGGCGCCGCACTGCGCCTGTTCGCCAGTGAAGTGCGTGCTTTCGCCCACACCAACGCGTCGCCCCATGCTGAGCGCCTGGTCGAAGCACTAGAGCGCCTGGAGGCGGTCAGTGGCTGGGTGCTGGAGCAGGCCAAGGCCGATCCCAACTCGGTGGGCGCCGCCTCGGTGGAGTATCTGCACCTGTTCGGCTACGTCGCCTACGCCTATATGTGGGCGTGTATGGCGGCGGTGGCGCAGCGCAAGCAGAGCGAGGACCAAGCCTTCTACGGCGGCAAGCTGGCCACTGCCGAGTTCTTCTTCAGCCGCCTGCTGCCACGCAGCCTGAGCCTGGAGGCGAGCATCCGCGCCGGCAGCCAGTCGCTCTATGGCCTGGCCGCAGAACAGTTCTAACGATTGAGCGTAGCGCGGCTTTAGCCCCTTTGGGCCGCGTTTTTTTATTCGTGGTAACGCAGTGCACCTAGTAAGGAGGAGCACTGCATCCGCTAGGAGACCCAGATGCGCAAGACCGTGATAGTTGCCGCCAGCCGCACCGCCATCGGCAGTTTCCAAGGCGGACTGAGCCGAGTCCCTGCGCCCGAACTCGGCGCGGCGGTGATACGTCGTCTGCTTTCAGATACCGGGCTGGATGGGGCGTTAGTGGACGAAGTCATCATGGGCCAAGTATTGACAGCAGGCAGCGGCCAGAACACTGCTCGCCAAACCACCATCCTCGCAGGCCTGCCGCATACAGTCCCGGCCATGACCCTGAACAAGGTCTGCGGCTCCGGCCTTAAGGCGGTGCTCATCGGCGCGCAGGCCATTCACAGCGGCGATGCTGAGATCGTCATCGCGGGCGGCCAGGAGAACATGAGCCTGGCACCCTACATCATGCCCGGCGCCCGCAGCGGTCTGCGCATGGGCCATGCACAACTGGTCGACACCATGATTCAAGATGGCCTGTGGGACGCCTTCAACGATTACCACATGGGCATCACCGCAGAGAACCTGGCCGAGCAGTACGGCATCGGCCGATCCGAGCAGGACGCCTTCGCCCTGCGCTCGCAGCAGCGCGCCCAGGCTGCGCAGGAAGCCGGCCGCTTCGCCGCCGAAATTGTCCCGGTATCTGTGCCGCAACGCGGTGGTGCATCAATCACCTTCGCCAAGGACGAGCAGCCGCGCGCCGACACCAACCTGGATAGCTTGGGTAAGCTGCGTCCAGCCTTCAAAAGCGACGGCACTGTGACTGCCGGCAACTCCTCCACTCTCAACGACGGTGCCGCGGCGGTGATGATGATGAGCGAGGAAATGGCGACTCGACTTGGCTTGCCGATCCTCGCATCCATTGCCGGTAGCGCCAGCGCCGGCGTAGACCCCGCCATCATGGGTATTGGCCCCGTGTTCGCCAGCTGCAAAGCGCTGGAGCGTGCCGGCTGGAGCCTAGAGCAACTCGACCTGATCGAGGCCAACGAGGCCTTCGCCGCCCAGGCCATCGCCGTCGGCCGTGAACTGCGCTGGGATAGCGCCAAGGTCAACGTCAACGGAGGTGCCATTGCCCTGGGGCACCCCATCGGCGCATCAGGCTGCCGCATCCTGGTTAGCCTGATCCACGAGATGCAGCGCCGCGACGCCAGCCGTGCCCTAGCCACGCTGTGCATCGGTGGCGGACAAGGCATAGCCATACTTCTACAACGCTAAGTTCCCCCCGCTTCCCCTCTCCTCACATCGAGCCAACTGGCTCGGTGCGGAGCCTGCTGTTCCATCAAAAAACAAAAAGAGGACATCACCATGAAGCACACCTCACCCACAACACGCCTACTTCTTGTCGGCACCGCACTTGGCCTGACCCTACCAGCGAGCGCAGCACTACTCGACGACAGTAAGGCCAGCCTGGAGTTGCGCAACTTCTACATGAACCGAGACTTCCGTCAGGCTGGCGCCAGTCAAGCCAAAGCTGAGGAATGGGCGCAAGGGTTTATGGTGCGTTACGAATCGGGCTTCACCGAGGGGGATATTGGTGTCGGCATCGACGCACTCGGCATGCTCGGCGTCAAACTTGACTCCGGCGGAGGGCGCAGCGGCACGCAACTGCTCAAGCAAGATCGGGAAAGCAGGCAGGCTCAGGACGAGTACGGGGAACTGGGACTGACCGCCAAACTCAAGGCCTCACGCACCTTGCTCAAGCTGGGTGTACTGCAGCCACGCCTGCCTAGCGTTGCCTACAACGATGGTCGCTTGCTCCCCCAAAGCTTCCGGGGTGGCCATTTAAGCTCCCAAGAATTCGACGGTTTGACGCTCGATGCGGGCCGCCTGACCCAGGTCAACCAGCGTAACTCCTCAGACTTCGAAGATATGACCGCCAGCAACGGTAGCGCCGGCGCTATTGGCGTTAAGAGCAGCAAGACCAGCGATGCCTTCAACTTCGCCGGCATGAGTTACCAATGGACCGATCAATTGAGTAGCGCCTACCACTACGGCGAACTCGAGGATATCTACCGGCAGCACATTCTCAGCCTCAGCCACAACCTACGCCTGGACGATCGACGATCACTGCGCACCGAATTGCGTGCCGCCCGCGCCAGGGATGCCGGTAGCAGCAACGTCGACAATGATGCTTTCGGTGTCATGCTGACATACCGTCACGCCGCCCATAGTCTCGGACTCGCCTACCAAAAAATGGCCGGTGACACGGGCTATGCCTACATCGCCGGCAGTGATCCATTCCTGTTCAACTACGTCCAGTTCGGTGACTTCGCCAATCGTGACGAACGCTCGTGGCAAGTGCGCTACGACTTTGACTTCGCCTCGGTGGGTGTTCCCGGATTGACCTTCATGACCCGCTATCTCAGCGGCACCGACATTAATCTGGGTACAGCTCAACAGACCGGTGATGAATGGGAGCGCGATACCGACATCGCCTACGTGTTTCAGAGCGGTCCATTGCGGAACCTTGGTGTGAAATGGCGTAACGCCACAGTCCGCACACGTCATTTCGGTAACGATCTAGACGATAACCGGCTGATCCTCAGCTACACACTGCCCCTCTGGTAACCCCCGATGTGGCCGAGCAGGCTCGGCCACTTTGCCCACAGTCCTCCCCCTTTAGAATGCACGATGGAGCTAGCAAAGATGCTTCATATACGCTCATTTTCCCGCAAGATACTGCTGACAGCCTCGCTAGTGGTTATTGCCGCCTTTGGACTCTTTACCCTCTATCAAGATAAACGCCAGGAACAAACCACACAGGAAAAACTGGAGTCCGAACTTGTTAGCAACGGGAGACTACTGGCGAACAACATCCGCAACTGGCTGGATGGACGTGGACACTTGGTCACCCAACTGGCTCAACAACTGGAGACATCAGAAGAGAGTGAAGAAGCAATTCGAAAGCTCCTAGATCAGGAGGTTTACCGAAAGCTGTTCCTATCCATATCGCTGGGCACCTCGCAGGGTAAGTTCTTTACCGCACCCGATAGTCCTATGCCGGAGGGATACGACCCGCGAACACGAGGCTGGTACAAGCAAGCCATCGAAGCGAAGCGCTTAGTAATCACTGAGCCCTATTTGTACGCCGGCACCAACCGACCAGCCCTAGCAATAGCCTATCCCATTGAAGTTAATGGCCAACAAACTGGCGTAGCAGCCGGAGCCATTACCTTGGATAACATCAGCGAGATGCTACAGGCAGCGAACCCCGGCTCTGACGGTCTCGCTTTTCTTGTCAACGATAGCGGGCGAATTCTCCTACACCCTACTGGCGAGCTTGTCTTCAAAACCCTGGCCGAGGCCTATCCACGAACTACACCAAGGATTGCCACAGGCCTTCAAGAGATCGAAGAAGGTGACGAAACAAAATTGCTTGCGTTGACGCCAATCATGGAGCTGGCGGGTAATAATTGGTACGTCGCACTGCTCATCGACAAAGCTGTCGCCTACCAGCCGCTCAGTGAGTTCCGCAGCACCGCCTATAGTGCTACCGCGCTTTCAGTGCTTACGGTGTTGATACTGCTAGGCGCCCTCGTCCACTGGTTGATGCGGCCACTGACTGAGATTAGCCATGCAATGCAAGACATAGCTGGCGGCGAAGGCGATCTGACGATGCGCCTGACAGCGCGCGGGACCGATGAACTGGCCGCATTGGCCAACTCCTTCAACCGTTTCGTAGCACGCATTCATAACTCCGTCAGCCAGGTCGCGCTTAGCGCCCAAGAGCTGCACGCTGTAGCCGAGCAAGTGCTAACTACCACCGACAACCTAGTTGCCAGTAGCGACGAACAGACCAACCGCACCACAAGCATGGCAACTGCAATCGTCCAGCTTGGAGCGACCGCCCAGGAGATTGCTCACAGTGCTGCCGATGCATCAACTCAGGCCAGCGACGCCAAGCGTCAAAGCGAATCAGGGGCACTCACGGTAAAGCAAACGCTCTCCTCTATCGAAAAATTGACCAGCGAAATCACGACCTCCGGATCAGCAATCGACTCACTGGCTAGCCGCACCCTAGACATTGGCAAGATTCTCGATGTGATTCAGGGAGTGTCAGCCCAGACCAATCTGCTTGCTTTAAACGCGGCTATCGAGGCTGCACGCGCAGGAGATGCAGGGCGCGGCTTTGCAGTTGTCGCCGACGAAGTCAGAGGACTGGCTCACCGCACTCAAGCTTCGGCACAGGAAATTCAACAGATGATCGAGGAGCTACAGGCCGGAGCAAGCAAGGTGGTTTCCGCCATGACCGCCAGCCAGATGCGGGGACAGCAAACACTTGAAATCGCCGATCATGCAGGGCAGCACTTGATGAGCGTTACCACACGGATCGGCGAAATGGACAGCGTGAACCAATCAGTGGCCACCGCTACCGAAGAGCAAACGATTGTCATCGAGTCTCTCGCTCAACAGGTCAGCGAGATCAGCCGGCTCAATCAAAATGGCATGGGCAATCTACGTGCGACACAAGGTGCCTGTGCCAGATTGGAGGAACAGGCCAGCAACTTGCTGCGCTTGGTAGGAGGTTTCCGCACCTGATAGAAGCCGAAACAGGCCTCAGGTAATACGAGTCGAACGAGTAATTCTAGGAGTGTCCTGCAAAAGAGGAGCTGCTCGCTCGAGAGCCCTCTGCAGATGTTCAGTCTGCCAATGCGAGGCTTCTTCCTCTGCGTTTTGCCATACCTCGAACGAGAAGAATTGGAATGGATCGGCCAGGGACTGGTAATAGCCATAGTCGAGGCATCCCGGTTCCTCCCGGGTTCTGTCCGATAACTCCGCCAATATGACGCGTATTTCATCTAAAGCGTCCGGCTTTACCGCAAAGCTGGCCGTTACATAAACAGGTGGGGACATGTGTAAGGGAACTCCAATGAGAAAAGCCACCCCACGCCGTGCGTGGCAGCATTGGGGTGGCCGCAAGCAACAGCGTTAGCCTGCCAGCTCCTTCAGTACGAGCTCAGCCACGGGACCGCCGGAAGCCGGATTTTGCCCAGTGACAACACGCTGATCAGCCACTGCGAAAGGTGCCCACGGTTCTGCCGCCTTCTTGTAGACAGCTCCACGTTTCACCATCTCGTCCTCGGTAAGGTAAGGCACATACTTGTCCAATTCGGCCAACTTCTCCTCGGCATTGGAGAAGCCGGTGACCTCCTTGCCCTTGATCAGCAAAGCTCCATCGGACAGTTTGATATTCAGCAACCCCACCGCACCATGACAAACGGAGGATACGATGCCGCCGTTCTCATAGATGCTACGGCTGATGGCTTGCAGCTCTTCGTTATCAGGGAAGTCCCAGACAACACCATGACCGCCAGCGTAGTAGATCACCGAGTAGTCATTCGGATTGACTTGGCTGGGCTTCAGGGTCGCACCCAGGCGGCTCATGAAGTCGCTGTTCTGGTACCACTCCCAGTCGGTAGCATCAGCCATAGCCAGGCTATGTGGATCAATCGGGGTATACCCGCCTTTGGGGCTTACATAATCAATCTGATAGCCCGCCGCCTCGACTTTCTTCACGAAGTGCACAGCCTCCCCCAGCCAGAGACCGGTGGCGCGCTCAAGGTTCGGGTACTTGGGATAGCTGGTCAGTACCACCAGCATCTTCTTGCTCATAAAACACCTCATAATTTCAATTTTGAAGGAAGAGTCAGACTGCTCATTGCATGCCTACTAGGCATCCATGAGGCTGGTGCGACCAAGCGCCAAGTACCACGCGGCGTTGTCCCAGTAAGCCTTCATCAAAGTGATTCTCTGCGCCTCGTCGGTGCGAATGATGAAGACGTGTGGGAGCTCATACCGACGCCCCTGGTTCTGGATGCCAAACGCATCCTTGGATTGAGTGCCACTAATCGTCACCTCAACTACAACGACGTGTCCGGACTGCTCCAGATGGGTAGCGGTTACTTGATTGCTCAGATCAGGGAAGACATCCAGCAGGGCTCCCCAAATCTGTCGCCCGACATCGTCAGCCGCGCCGCTCAATCCAATTGGCAGGTAATCAATCTGGCCACTAGGTGCAAAGCACGTAAGCATCCCCTCCACATCACGATTCTGATAATGGGTGAAGAAGCGCTGCGCCACATCCAATGCTGAGATCACTTTCCATGCCTCCTGCTCGACAAACCAGGGCAAAAGCACCCGACCGGTGTCAAGATAGTCCCCTCACGGATTGCTCGGTAGGCACCTGATTAGAAATGACCATTTCATTCTTGGAACGCTGAAACGATGTACGACTTAAACGAGCTCTACTTCTTCGCGCAGATAGTCGAGCATCAGGGTATAGCCCCAGCGAGCCGGGCTCTGGGCGTTCCTAAGTCCAGACTCAGTCGACATCTGGCCACGCTTGAGGAGCGACTCGGTGTTCGGCTAATCAACCGGTCCACGCGACAGTTCGCTGTATCGGACCTAGGCATGGAGTATTACCAGCACTGCCTCACTATGCTGGAAGGAGCAAAGGCAGCTCAGTCGGTAATCGACAGCAGTCAAGCAGAACCCAGAGGTCTGGTCCGCATTTCATGCCCCACTGCTCTACTAAATTTCCTGGTGGCAGGAATGATTGCGCGCTTCATGGATCGCTATCCCGAGGTGGAGGTGCATCTAGAAAGCACCAATCGCCAAATAGATCCGCTGCGCGAGGGTTTCGACATCGCGCTCCATGTAGGCTTTCCGCCTTTCGAAAGTAGCGGCTTAATCATGAAACGACTGTCCTCCAGCCCTCAGGAGCTTGTAGGTAGTCCAAGACTGATTGAGCGCCTTGGTTCCCCTCGCAACCTCGCTGACCTGGCACGCTTCCCGAGTTTGAGCTTGGGCGGCTGCTCAAATCAGTACACTTGGAATATGGAAGGCCCTGACGGTGTGCAGGCGACAGTTATGCATACCCCCAGATTGATCACCGACGACATGATCACACTTCGTCGAGTTGCCTTGGAGGCCGGAGGCATAGTTCAGCTACCTAGGGTCGTTGTGTTCAAAGATGTCCGCAATGGGGTTCTGAGGCCCCTGCTGCATGATTGGGCCCCAGCCCAAGGTGTTGTTCATGCATTATTTCCCTCCCGCCGTGGGCTTCCCCACTTGGTCAGGACCCTGCTGGATTTCCTTGCCAACAGCTTCAGAGAGGTGGATTTCGAGAACCTCTATGAGGGATACGTACTTCGGGGGGACGAGGACGCTTGCTTCCTTACGGACTCAAAGCTCTAAGGCCGCGGCAATGTCTCGTGGGAAGAAAATTGACCCGTAATGAAAGGCTGCTCATGGCCGATTCTGTTGAAAAAGTCGGTTTCTGAGAGAGCCGCTTTTCGATAGATCAAAAATCGCTCGACTCCAGCGTTGCTACGTAAAAAACAAGACAGCTCTCCGCCTTCTGAGCGAACCAAATTTCAACGTCACTAACGCTTTTTCGTGGACAAAAATCGCAACGGGACTTTTTAAACAGAGTCGGCCGGTTTCTGCCTGTCGTGACGGCTTATTCCTACGTGCTCCGTCGGTCAAATGGATGCAAATGGCTGGTCAGCTGAGTGCAATTGCGCATTGGCAACTGCAATAGACCGCCCCTCCGCACGAAAGGTGTCACCCCAACGACATAACCTAAGTATCGCAGGGGTATGCTGCGGTGCGTTTCTGGCCCTTGCCATGCAAACGCCACATTTTTCCTTGAACCTTTGCCCCTATTGGCCAGTCGGCTTTTAGAACCGTCGCGCTACGCGGCGCCAGCAAAGGATGCGAGTTATGCGAGACCGCACCAGCAGGATCGCCGTTTCACCGCCGCACCTCGAACCGCTATGGCAGCGTTATCAGCGAGTACGCGCCGCCAGTGAGCGGCTTTGCCAGCCGCTGGAGGCTGAGGATTACGTAATCCAGAGCATGCCTGACGTGAGCCCACCGAAGTGGCATCTGGCGCATGTCACCTGGTTCTTCGAGGCCTTCGTGCTGCAGCCCTTTCTGCCGGGCTATCGCCCGCTGGATGAGCGCTACGACCATCTGTTCAACTCCTACTACAAGACCCACGGCACGCCCTTCGAGCGGGCGCGGCGCGGGTTGTTGTCGCGGCCGACGGTGCGTGAGATGTACGCCTATCGCCACCATGTCGATCTGGCCATGGCGCAGTTGCTCAACCAGCGCAGCGTTGAGCTGGCCGACGAGGTGTTGCAACGCATCGAGCTAGGGCTGGAGCACGAACAGCAGCATCAGGAGCTGCTGCTGATGGATATCAAGCACATCCTGGCGCAGAACCCGTTGCGCCCGGTCTATCGGCACGACCTCAAGCCGGGCGGAGCGGCGGCCGGCGAGCTGCGCTGGATCGAGTTTCCCGCCGGGTTGCGCCAGGTCGGCCATGCCGGCGAGGGCTTTGCCTTCGATTGCGAGCGGCCGCGCCATCGGGTGTTCGTCGAGGCCTTTCAGTTGGCCAGCCAACCGGTGAGCAACGGCGAATATCTTGAGTTCATCCGCGATGGCGGTTATCGCAGCACGGCGCTGTGGCTGGCGGACGGTTGGGATCATATCCAGCGCGCCGGCTGGCAGGCGCCGCTGTACTGGCTGCGCGAGGGCGATAACTGGCTGGAGCTGACCCTGGGCGGCCCGCGCGAGCTGGATCTCGATGCGCCGGTCTGTCACCTGAGCTACTTCGAGGCCGAGGCCTTCGCCACCTGGGCGCAGGCGCGTTTGCCACGTGAGGAAGAGTGGGAAGTCGCCGCGCAGGACGAACCGCTGCGGGGCAATTTCGTCGAGAACGATCATCTGCAGCCGGTGGCTGCAGGTGCGGGCGATGGCTTGCAGCAGTTGTATGGTGACGTCTGGGAATGGACCGCCAGCGCTTATCGGCCCTACCCCGGGTTTCGCCCGCTGGGCGGCAGCCTGGGCGAGTACAACGGCAAGTTCATGTCCGGGCAGATGGTGTTGCGCGGCGGTTGCTGCGCCACGCCGGAAGACCACGTTCGCCCCACCTATCGCAACTTCTTCTACCCCACCATGCGCTGGCAGTTCTCCGGCCTGCGCCTGGCCAAGGAGCTCTGAGCATGGCATTGGCAATCCGTACCCACGAACAAATCCTCAGCCCGGAACAGGACGCCCTGCGCGAGGAAGCGTTGCGCGGCTTCGCGGCCAGCCCGAAGGCGATGTCGCCGAAGTTCTTTTACGATCATCGCGGCTCGCAGCTGTTCGAGATGATCTGCCTGCAGCCGGAGTACTACCCGACGCGCACCGAGGAAACCATCCTGCGCCTGGCCGCGCAGGATATCGCCGAGCTGGCCGGGCGCAACGCCAGCCTGGTGGAGTTGGGCAGCGGTGCCAGCCGCAAGATTCGCCTGTTGCTCGAAGCCCTGCGCCCGGCACGCTACCTGGGCATCGATATCTCCCGCGAGTTTCTGCAGAGCTGTACCCGCCGTCTGGCAGCCGACTATCGCTGGCTCGATGTGCACGCGCTGTGCGCCGACTTCAGCCAGCCACTGAAGCTACCCGCCGAGGCGCTGGGGCAACGCCCGCTGGCGTTCTTCCCCGGCTCCAGCATCGGCAACTTCGACCCGAGCGAGGCGCGCGCCTTTCTGCACAACCTGCATCAGGCGTTGCCGGCAGGTAGCGGTCTGCTGATCGGTGTGGATCTGGTCAAGGACCCTCAGGTACTGGAACGCGCCTACAACGATCAGGCCGGGGTCACCGCGCTGTTCAACCTCAACCTGCTCGAGCGCATTCGCAGCGAGCTGCACAGCGACATCGACCCGCGTCGCTTCCAGCACCGGGCGTTCTTCAACGAAACCGAGTCGCGCATCGAGATGCATCTGGTCAGCCGACAGGCGCAGCGGGTGAGAATCGAGGACCGCGTGTTCGACTTCGCCGCTGGCGAAACCCTGCACACGGAGAACTCCTACAAGTACACGCCCAGTGGCTTTCGTGAGCTGGCAAGTGAATGCGGCTTCGCCTCGGTCGCCATGTGGCGCGACCCTGCGCAGCTGTTCAGCGTGCATTTTTTGCGGCGGGAGTGAGGAGGCTTTGGGCCTGGTGGACGTCGGGACGCGAGGAGAAGAAAGAAGGTGCTGCGCTATCTTTTGCCCTCTGCCCCGGCCCCTCTCCCACGAGTGGGAGAGGGAGGCCAGCGCGCTTGAGCTGATGTCAGTGCGATTCAGCGTTTGGCGATGATGTACACCGCGTGCACGATGCCGGGGATATAACCGCATAGGGTGAGCAGGATGTTCAGCCAGAACGCGCCGCCGAAACCGACCTGGAGAAATACGCCCAGAGGCGGCAGCAGGATGGCGATGAGGATACGGATAAGGTCCATGCGGTACTCCTTTACATTCCATAAGGTGTACTGAAACAGACTCCGAGTAGTGCCTTGCAGTTCAAATGCCCGTCAGAACGCTGTGTTGTCGAGCGCTCACAGCCGCACGTCGAACTTGTCCAGCAGCAGCTCGGTCGGCATATCGGCACTGACCAGTTGATTGCGGCCGCGCTGCTTGCCGCTGTACAGGCGGCGGTCAGCGGCGCGATAGAGCTCGGCGGCGCTGCGACCGTCTCGCGGCCAGGCGGCCAGGCCAAAGGTGGCGGACAGTTCGATCTGTTCGCCGTCGTAGTCCAGCGGTTGCTCGGCGATCTGCCGGCGCAGCTTCTCCACCAGCGGGTCGGCGCCGGTGCTGTCGGTATGACGCAGCAGCACGCCGAACTCCTCCCCACCCAGGCGCCCGAGAAAATCGGTAACGCGCAGGCGCTGCTGCAGGGTCTGGCAGATGTGCTGCAAGGCCATGTCACCAGCCTCGTGCCCCCACTGATCGTTGACCTGCTTGAAGTGGTCGACGTCGAGCAGCACCAGCACCAGATGTCCATTGCTGCGCTCGGCCTCCTGGATGGCGCGCTGCAGCGCATGCTGAAAACTGCCACGGCTGGCGACGCCGGTCAGCGAGTCGGTCTGCGCCTGGCGCTCCAGCTCCTCGTAGGCCTGCATGCGCAAGCCGTCGTAGATATGCACGAACACCAGGATCAGCACGCCACACAGGGCCGCGTTGCCGATATCGATCAGGCCGTGGGTGTCGAGGTTCACGCGGTTGTCGGCGAAGTACAGCAATAGCCCCGCGAGCATGAAGGGAGCGGTCAGCAGGAAGGCGCGCTGCTTGCCCAGCAGCAGGTAGGCCAGCAGCGGAATCATGTACAGCCAGACGAAAGCTCCCGATGAGGCATCCGGCATGACGATGATGTAGAGGATGAAGCAGAAGGTCGGGATCAGGTACAGGTAGATCCACAGGTACAGACGTCGAGCGCGCTCGATGCGCCAGGCGCCGAACAGCAGCAAGGCGGTGCACAGCACCTCGATGATGGCGAACGGATAGTTGCCGGCCAGCGCCTGCAGGATGGAGAAGCCGCCCAGGGTCAGGCCGGTGGCGAGCAGGATGGTACGCATCAGCGCACGCTTGCCGGACTCACGCAGCCCTTCGCAGTGCCCTGCTACATCCCTGTGATCGTTATAGTCGCCATCGCCCATTTTATTGCCCAGTACCGCCGCCCTCGATACGCCCAGCAGGCCGTTGAAAACCACTCACGCTGTTTCAACGACCTGCGCCCCCCGCAGCGCACCATCAGGCAACTATAGACGTCGTTGCCCGTTTTACACCGCGTAACCCAGAACGCGCGGCAGCCACAGGGCGATTTCCGGGAAGATCGCCACCAGCAGCAGGGCGCTGGACATCACCACGACGAACAGCGCGGCCCAGCCAACGGTCTGTTCCAGGCGGATCTTGGCGACCTCCGCCGTGACCATCAGGTTGATCGCCACCGGTGGGGTGAACTGGCCGATGGCGATGTTCATCGCCAGCAGAATGCCGAACCACACCGGGTTCCAGCCGAAGTGCTGCATCACCGGAATCAGGATAGGCATGAGGATCAGGTAGATGGAGATGGCATCGAGCAACATGCCGGCCAGCAGCACGGCGAGCATCACCAGCGCCAGCAGCACCCAGCCGTTGTCCGACAGCGAGATCAGCCATTCGGCCAGATGGCGGAAGGTGCCGAGCATAGTGCCGGCCCAGGCGAAGATGCCAGCCAGGGCGATGATCAGCATGACCACACCGGAGATCACGCCCGCCTCGCCACACAGGCGCCAGAGGCTGCGCCAGTCCAGCTCACGGGTGACGAACAGGCCGACCAGCACGCCATAGGTCACCCCGACCACGGCCGCTTCGGTCGGCGTGAACAGGCCGCTGCGCAGGCCGCCGAGGATCAGCACCGGGGCGAACAACGCTGGCAGCGCCTGCTTGAAGCTTGCGCCGATAGCCGGGCGCTCGCCCTCCTCCGGGCTCTCCCAACCATAGCGACGCGACAGCAGCCAGGCCGGCAGCAACAGCACCAGGCCGGCGAGAATGCCGGGGAACAGACCCGCGGCGAACAACGCACGCAGGTCCACGCCTGGCACCACGATGGAGTAGAGAATCAGCGCAATCGACGGCGGAATCAGAATCGCGGTCGAGGCGGACGCCGCGATCAGCGTGGCCGAGAACGGCTTGGGGTAACCGGCCTTGGTCATGCTCGGCAGCATCACCATGGCCACGGCGGCGGCGTCGGCCGGGCCGGAACCGCTCATGCCGCCCATGATCAGGCACACCAGCACCGCAACCAGGGCCAAACCGCCATGCCGTGGGCCGATCAACGCCTGGGCGAAGCGCACCAATCTGAGCGCCACGCCGGCTTTCTCGAACACCAGGCCGGTGAGGATGAACAGCGGAATGGCGATCAGCGGGTACTTGGCCACGCCGTTGTAGGTGTTGGTGCCGAGGGTGGCGAGCATGTCCGGCGACAGGCCGGCGATGATGCCGATGGCCCCGGACAGGCCGAGGGCGAACGCCACCGGCACACCGAGCGCCAGCAGCACGACGAAACTGAGGATCAGCCAAAGATCAGGGCTCATCGCTGATCCTCCCGCGCAGGCGATCGACGGTCATCTGGGTCAGGCGCACGAACACCAGCAGCGCCAGGACCGGCAGCCAGATCACGTACCACCAGTTGGGCAGACCGAGGCCGGGCGACTCGGAATCCCACTGGAACTCCTCCCAGGCGAACTGCCCGCCGTACCAGCACACCAGCCCCAGTACCAGCACGCCGGCCAGCCACTGCAGCAGGATCAGCGGCGTGCGCAGGCGCGGGAACAGGCGCTCGAGCAGGCCGATACGGATATGCCGGTTGCTGCGCATGGCCACCGAAGCACCGGCGAAGGTGAGGATGACCAGCAGGAACACCGAGATTTCCTCGGTGAAGGCGAAAGATGCATCGGTGAAATAACGCACCACCACGTTGGCCAGGCTGATCAGGCTGATGATCACCAGGGCCAGGGTGGCGAGCACGCGCTCCAGCGGCGCGTCGACTTGCTTGCTCATAAGAACCTCGAATGACCGGAACAACTCGCTCGTGCGGTGGCGCCCCCCGCCCTCTCCCCCGGCCCCTCTCCCGCACGCGGGAGAGGGGAGCAGAGCAGGGCCAAGGGACACCCACCACGGCGCCCTGTACTGCTTGGGCGTCCGGTCAGATAAAACGAATCAGGGCTGGGCCACGGCCTTGCGCGCGGCTTCCATCAGCGCGTCGCCGATGCGCGGTGCCCATTTCTCCTGCACGCTGGCGGTGGCCTCGACGAACGCGGCGCGCTCGGCGTCGGTCAGTTCGATCACTTCCACGCCGCGCTCACGCACGTCGGCCAGGCGTTGGGCCTGAGCGCCACGCGACAGCTCGATCTCCCACTTGCCGGCGTCGATGGCGGCCTGGCGCAGCAGTTCGCGATCTTCCTCGGGCAGGGATTTCCACACGCGCTGGTTGACGGCGAACACCAGTGGGTCGGCCATGTAGTCCCACAGGGTCAGGTACTTCTGGCCCACCTGGTCGACACGTGCCACGTCGAACACCGACAGCGGGTTTTCCTGGCCGTCCACCGCGCCGGTGGTCAGTGCCGGCTTGGCGTCGGCCCAGCTCATTTGCGTCGGGTTGGCGCCGAGGGTGGTGAAGGTGTCCTGGAACAGCGGCGAGCCGACCACGCGGATCTTCAGGCCCGCCAGGTCGGCCGGGCTGCGCACCGGCTTGGCCGAGTTGGACAGCTGACGGAAACCGTTCTCGCCCCAGGCCAGCGGCACGATGCCGCGCTGCTCGATGGCGGCGAAAGCCAGCTTACCGGCTTCACCCTGGGTGATGGCATCGAGGTCGGCATCGTTCTTCATCAGGAACGGCAGGGAGAACAGGTTGAGTTCCGGCACCTGCGGCGACCAGTTGATGGTCGAGCCCACGGCCATGTCGATCAGGCCCGAGCGCATGGCGGAGAATTCCTTGGTCTGGTCGCCGGCGACCAGTTGCGCGTTGGGGTAAACGCGCAGGGTGATGCGTCCTTCAGAGCGCTCGTTGACCAGATCGGCCCACTTCTGTGCGGCCTGGCCCCAGGGGAAAGCGTCGGAGAGTACGGTGGAAACGGAGTATTCACGCGCCTGCGCGGTGGCGCACAGGGCGGTCAGCGCAGCGCCAGCGGCGAGCGCGGAAAAGAGTCGCTTGAGTTTCATCGGGGCGTCCTTGTGTGGATCTTGGAGTTGTCGTTGTGGCACCGACACAGCGGTGCGGATCCAGCGGCGGGCGGTTGGCTCGCCTGGCACGCCAGGTCGGCATGCAAAAGGGACACGGCAGGTGTCACGGCTGCCGGGCAGGCCTTGTGGGCGATCGGCAGATGCCGGCGGGTTACGCGCAGCCGCCCAACTATTCCAGAAGCGCGCGGCGATTGCCATTGTCCGATGACTGTTGACGTTGCCCGCCTGGAACGGCGCTGCCCATAATCACCGGCACCTCACTTCCGGACATTCGCCCATGGCCATCTCCCGCGACGACCTCGACCAGCACGGCCTGATCATCGGCGTCTCGCCCGAGCGCTTTCGCGCGGTGGCCATGCCGCTGCTGTTCGATCACCTGAACGCGCAGTGCGAGGGCACCATCGCGGTCAACCGCCAGGCGCGCATCGTCTGGATCAACGACAAGTACGCACAGAAGGTCGGCATCGCCGATGCGCGCACCGCACTGGGCAAGGAAATCGAGGAAGTGCTGCCGGCCAGCCGCCTGCGCGAGGTGGTGGAAAGCGGCCAGCCGAGCATGCTCGACCTGATGGCCTTCGGCAGCGAGCACTTCGTGGTCACCCGCATTCCGCTGCGCGACGAGGACGGCACCCTGGTCGGCGCGCTGGGTTTCGTTTTGTTCGACCGCGCCCGCCATCTCAAACCGCTGATGGCCAAGTACAACAACCTGCAGAGCCAGTTGCTCGCCACCCAGCACGAGCTGGCCAAGGCGCGGCGGGCGCGCTACACCATTGCCGGGTTCATTGGCGCCAGTGCTGCGGCCAGTGAGGTCAAGCGCCAGGCCCGCCGTGCTGCGCAACTGGACGCCACGGTGCTGATCCGTGGCGAGACCGGCACCGGCAAGGAGCTGCTGGCCCAGGGCATCCACAACCTGTCGCCTCGGGCCAACGGCCCCTTCGTCGCGGTCAACGTCGCGGCGATTCCGGAAACCCTGGTCGAGGCCGAGCTGTTCGGCACCGCACCGGGCGCCTTTACCGGCGCCGAGCGCAAGGGGCGCATCGGCAAGTTCGAGGTGGCCAACGGCGGCACGCTGTTTCTCGACGAAATCGGCGACCTGCCGCTGCCGTTGCAGGCCAAGCTGCTGCGCGTGCTGCAGGAGCAGGAGGTGGAGCCGCTTGGCTCCAACCAGGTCAAACCGCTCAACGTGCGGGTGATCGCGGCGACCCATATCGACCTGGAAGCCAAGGTGGCCGCCGGGCAGTTCCGCGATGATCTGTACTACCGCCTCAACGTGCTGGCCCTGCGCGTGCCGCCGTTGCGCGAACGTGCCAGCGATATTCCGGCGCTGATCGAACACCTGCTCGATGACCTGGCCAACCGCTCCGGCCTGGCGCCGCTGGAGCTGAGCGACGACGCCCTGGCCCTGCTCTGCGCGCAGCCGTGGAAGGGCAACGTGCGCGAGCTGCGCAACCTGCTGGAGCGGGCACAATTGGCGGTCGATGGGCGGCTGGATGGTGAGGCCTTGCGTGGTTTGCTGGTCGACCCGGTCGCGCCGAGTGAGCCGTCGCCCGTTGCTCCGGTGATGACGAGTACGACGCAGACATTGGCCGATCAGCTGGCGCAAGCCGAGCGCCAGGCGCTGCAGGCGGCATTGGTGGCAACGGGCGGCAATCGACAGTTGGCGGCCGAACGCCTGGGCATTTCCCGCGCAGGGTTCTACGCCAAGCTGGCGCAGCATGGGCTGGGGCGACGGGGCTGAGCATCGTCTTAGGAGACTAGTTGCCGGCGATGCTCCACCCGCAACGTTTCCCCCCACAACAGTCGCGGCTAAAGCCCCTCCCACAAAAAGCGTGGCGGGCCGCAATCACGTCGCCCGGATGAAATCCGGGGACCTGACATCCCCAAAAGCCCCGGATTGCATCCTGGCTACCCATGGAAACGCCTTGGCTATTGGCGGGCTTACCCGCCCTGCAGAGATCCTGCGTGCATGTCGTAGGAGCGGCTTCAGCCGCGATAAGCCCCCACAACGCTTCGCGGCTGAAGCCGCTCCTACAGAAAGCGTGGCGGGCCGCAATTACGTAGCCCGGATGAAATCCGGGTAACTGGCATCCACAAAGGCCCCGGATTGCATCCGGGCTACCCGTGGAAACGCCTTGGCCATTGGCGGGTTTACCCGCCCTGCAGAGATCTTGCGTGCATTTCGTAGGAGCGGCTTCAGCCGCGATAAGCCCCCGCAACGCTTCGCGGCTGAAGCCGCTCCTACAGAAAGCGTGGCGGGCCGCCGTTACGTAACCCGGATGAAATCCGGGGACCTGACATCCCCAAAAGCCCCGGATTGCAGCCGGGCTACGCATCCAGATTCCTGGAAAATCTATCCGAACAAATCCACAAACCTGGATTAAATCCATAAATCTGGACACTTATCTGCATCCGGCTTACCTGCCCAGCACCCGGCCTAAAGCCTGAAATCCCCCAGCCACAAGCCTTCCCGCCCTATCACCCAAGCTTTCACCCCACCCTGGCACGACTCTGGCTCTATATCCGGCAAAGGCGCGCTGCCGTATCCGCGCCTTTCCGATAAAACGGCCTCGAGCCGCTAGAACAACAACAAAAGGAATCACCCATGGGTACCCTCGGTATTCTGCTGTCCCTCGCCTTGTTGATGTACCTCGCCTATCGCGGCATCAACGTCCTGATCCTCGCCCCGCTGCTGGCCCTGCTGGCGTTGCTGTTCGCCGGTGACATCGGCCTGCTGCTGCCCACCTACACCCAGGTGTTCATGAAGGCCATGGGCGGCTACGTGATCCAGTTCTTTCCGCTGTTCCTGCTCGGCGCGCTGTTCGGCAAGCTGATGGACGATTCGGGATCAGCCCGCGCCATCGCCCACGGCATAGTCGCGAAAGTCGGCAGCGAGCGCGCGATCCTGGCCATCGTGCTGGCCTGCGGCATACTCACCTACGGCGGTGTGTCGCTGTTCGTGGTGGCCTTTGCCGTGTATCCGATCGGCGCAGCGCTGTTCCGTGAAGCGGGCATTCCCAAGCGCCTGATCCCCGGCGCCATCGCCCTCGGCTCGTTCACCTTCACGATGACCGCCCTGCCCGGTACCCCGGCGATCCAGAACGCCATCCCCAATCCCTTCTTCGGCACCGACGCCTTCGCCGCGCCAGGCCTGGGGGTGATCGCCGGGCTGATCATGTTCGGCCTCGGCACCTGGTGGCTCACCGCGCAGTCGCGCAAGCTGATGGCCGCAGGTGAGGGCTATGGCGAGCACCGCGACGATCCAGTGGAGGAAGAGCGCCGCGACATTCCCGGCTTCTGGCTGGCACTGCTGCCGATCTTCGTGGTGATCGCGCTGAACTTTCTGATGGCCAAGCAGATTCTGCCGGCGATGGATACCAGCTACCTGGCCAAGCCGGAATACGGCGGCCTGCAGGATGCCAAGTCGCTGATCGGCATCTGGTCGATCATCGTCGCCCTCGGCGCCGCCATCGTGCTGCTGATCGCCCTGCACTGGAAACGCTGGATGGACCTGAAGAAGAGCGTCAACGACGGCGCCTTCGGCTCCATGCTGCCGATCCTCAACACTGCCGCCGAAGTGGGCTACGGCACCGTGATCGCCTCGCTGGCCGGCTTCGTCGTCATCCGTGATCTGGTGCTGGGCGTGTCCAGCAACCCACTGATTTCCGAAGCGGTGGCGGTGAATATTCTCGCCGGCATCACCGGCTCGGCCTCCGGCGGCATGTCCATCGCGCTGAAGACCCTCGGCGAGCAATACCTGACCCTGGCCAACGCCGCCGGCATCAGTCCCGAGCTGCTGCACCGTGTCGCCGCCATGGCCTCGGGCTGCATGGATACCCTGCCGCACAACGGCGCGGTGATCTCGTTGCTGGCGATCTGCAAGCTCACCCACCGTGAGTCGTACAAGTTCATCTTCGTCAACACCGTGGCTTTCCCGATGGTGGCGCTGGCGGTAGTGATCACCCTCGGCACCCTGTTTGGAAGCTTCTGATGACCGCTGTAGGAGCGGTCGTGGCTGAAGCGGAACACCGCCCGGCCGCTCCTACAGTCCTCTGCCATTCACGAGTACCCGCAATGAGCAAGATCATGACCGCCGCCGACGCCGTGGCGCGCATTCCGGACAACGCCAACCTGGCCACCGGTGGCTTCGTCGGCATCGGTTTCGCCGAGCAGATCGCCATCGCCCTGGAACAGCGTTTCGTCGCTGAGCAGGCGCCACAGGGCCTGACCCTGGTGTATGCCGCTGGCCAGGGCGACGGCAAGGGCCGTGGCCTCAACCACCTGGCCCATGAAGGCCTGGTGCGCCGGGTGATCGGCGGCCACTGGGGCCTGGTGCCGGCACTGCAGAAGCTGGCGGTGGACAATCGCATCGAGGCCTACAACCTGCCGCAGGGGGTGATCTCCCAGCTGTTTCGCGACATCGCCGCCGGCAAGCCGGGGCAGCTATCGCGTGTTGGCCTGGGCACCTACGTCGACCCGCGTCATGGCGGCGGCAAGCTCAATGCGCGTACCACCAGCGATCTGGTGCGGCTGATGCCCATCGATGGCGAGGATTATCTGTTCTACCCGAGCTTCCCGATCCACGTCGGCATCGTCCGCGCCACCAGCAGTGATCCCGACGGCAACCTCAGCTTCGAGCGCGAGGCGCTGACCATCGAGAGCCTGGCCATCGCCATGGCTGCACGCAACAGCGGCGGGCTGGTGATCGCCCAGGTCGAGCGCATCGTCGAGCGCGGCTCGCTGAATGCGCGCCAGGTGAAGATCCCCGGCATTCTGGTCGACTGCGTGGTGGTGGCCGAACCGGGCAATCACCAACAGACCTTCGCCACCGCCTACAACCCGGCCTTCGCCGCCGAGACCCGGGTGGAGATGGACAGCCTGGCGCCGATGCCGCTGGACGTGCGCAAGCTGATCGCCCGCCGCGCCGCGCTGGAGCTCAAGGCCGGCGCGGTGGTCAATCTTGGTATCGGCATGCCCGAGGGCGTCGCCGCAGTGGCCGCCGAAGAAGGCGTGATCGAGCGCCTGACCCTGACCGCCGAACCCGGCGTGATCGGCGGCGTGCCGGCCTCGGGCCTGGACTTTGGCGCGGCGAGCAACCACAGCGCCTTGCTCGACCAGCCCTATCAGTTCGATTTCTACGATGGCGGCGGCCTGGACATCGCCTTTCTCGGTCTGGCTCAGGCCGATGCGGCGGGCAACCTCAACGTGTCAAAGTTCGGCTCGCGCCTGGCCGGCGCCGGCGGTTTCATCAATATCAGCCAGAACGCCAAGCAGGTGGTGTTCGTCGGCACGTTCAGTGCTGGCGCGCAGGATATCCGCATCGAGAACGGCCAGCTGCGCATCGTTCAGGACGGCGACCTGCGCAAGTTCGTCGCCGAGGTGGAGCACCGCACCTTCGCCGGGCGCCTGGCCGCCGAACGCGGCCAGCCGGTGCTCTACGTCACCGAGCGCTGCGTGCTGCGCCTGAGTACCGAAGGCCTGGAACTGATCGAAGTGGCGCCGGGCGTGGACATCGAGCGCGACATTCTCGCGCGCATGGACTTCGCCCCCATCGTGCGCGAGCCGAAACTGATGGACGCGCGGCTGTTCAAGCCCGAGGCCATCGGCCTGGCGCACTGCCTGGGCTGACACCAGAACAACTTTGAGCGTGAACTTACGGGCCCGATCGGCCCGTTTTTTTGCTCCGCCGCTGTGACGCAAGACAGTCAGCGAGCTCGGCCAGACGCATCCAGCGCCCTGATGACGCCCAAGATCAGCACCTGCTGAAAAATCCGAGGTCTATAGTGGTTGTTCCTTCCTCACCACAGCCTCTGGAGTAAACATGAGCAAGACCTACAACGTCGCCGTACTGGTCGGTAGCCTGCGCAAAGCCTCCATCAACCGCAAACTGGCCCTGGCGCTGGCTGATCTGGCACCCGCCTCGCTGAACCTGGAAATCATCGAGATCGGCGACCTGCCGCTGTACAACGAAGACGCCGACGGCGACAGCGCCCCGGCCTCCTACGCGCCGTTTCGCAGCAAGCTCAAGGCCGCCGACGCGGTGCTGTTCGTCACCCCGGAATACAATCGCTCGATCCCCGGCGCGATGAAGAACGCCATCGACGTCGGCTCGCGCCCCTATGGCCAGAGCGGTTTCAGCGGCAAGCCCGGCGCCGTGCTCAGTGCCTCGCCAGGCGCCATCGGCGGCTTCGGCGCCAACCACCACCTGCGCCAGTGCCTGGTGTTCCTCGACGTGCATGTGCTGCAGCAGCCGGAAGGTTATCTTGGCGGCGCCGGCAACTTCTTCGACGACAACGGTGCGCTCAGCGACAGCATCAAGCCCTTCCTGCAGAAATTCATCGACGCTTACGCCGCCTGGGTCAGCAAGCATGTCGGCTGAATCCGCATAAACAACGCCCCGCCATTGACCGGTCGGGGCGTCGCGACAGACTCGCAAAAGGGTGTTCAGGTCATATGGGCGTGAGCACCCGAGAGGTATTCGAGCAAGCGCAACAGGGGGGCGTTGGCCGGAGCGGCATGCGGCGCGCCGTCGCGAATGCAGGGGCCAGGCAGGTGATGATCGATCTGCTGCGCACGGCGCTCGATGGCACTTGGGGCACGCCCTGAGCCGCGCGCACGTTGCCGATATGGCCTGATCCACGTCCTGAATGACACTGGCCACTAGACCGACCGGTCTACATAATCCTGGCCATGACCAAGACCACACGCGACAAACTGATCGACACCATGATCGATGCCCTGCAGCGCAAAGGCCTGCATGGCGTCGGCCTGAGCGAACTGCTGGCCGCCGCCGAGACGCCCAAGGGCAGCCTCTATCATCACTTCCCGAACGGCAAGACCGAGCTGGCGGTAGCCGCTATCGAACGCGTCGGCCAGCGCGCCGGGCAGGCGTTCGCCACGCTCTTCGAGCGTCAGGCCGATCCACTCGATGCGCTGACCACCTGGCTGCACGGCGCTCTCGGGCAGTTGCAGGACAGCGCCTTCGAACGCGGCTGCCCGCTGGCCGCCGTCGCCCTGGAAAGCGGCCCGGAAGATCATGAAATTCGTGCGGCCCTGGCCAATGCCTTCGTCACCATCCGCCAGGCGCTGCAGCAGCAGTTACAGCGCCACGGCTATCCACAGCCGGAGGGGCTGGCCGCGTTGTTCGTCGCGCTCTACGAAGGGGGTTTGCTGCAAGCACGCGTCGCCGGCAGCAGCGAGCCACTGAAACAGGCCGTCACCACCCTGCTCCATCTGACCCGCCAGCAGCACACGGAGTCCACGCCAGCATGAATGCGCCAATCCGCAGTGAGACACTGCCCCTGCTCGCCCTCGACGACTACCCACTGGCCGCCACGCGCTACCACGCCGAGCAGCCCCGGGCGCAGTTGCTGATCGCCGGAGCCACCGGGGTGCCGCAAGGCTTCTACCGCCGCTTCGCCGAATACGCCGCCAGCCGCGGCTTCAACACCCTGACCCTGGACTATCGTGGCATCGGTCAGTCCAGGCCAGCCAGCCTGCGCGGCTTCGAGATGGAGTACCTGGACTGGGCTCACCTTGACCTGGCTGCTGCCGTGGATCAGCACCGGCATGCCGAGCGCCCGCTGTTCATGGTTGGCCACTCCTTCGGCGGTCACGCCTTCGGTCTGCTGCCCAATCACGATCAGGTCGCCGGCTTCTACACCTTCGGCACCGGCGCCGGCTGGCATGGCTGGATGCCCAAGAGCGAGCAGTTGCGCGTGCTAGCCATGTGGCGGGTGATCGGCCCGTTGATGACGCGCTACAAGGGCTATCTGGCCTGGAGCAAGCTGGGCATGGGCGAGGATCTGCCGCTGGGCGTCTACCGCCAGTGGAAACGCTGGTGCCGCTTCCCCCGCTACTTTTTCGACGACCCGCAGATGCCGGGGCTGGCCGAGCGCTTCGCCCAGGTGAGCACGCCGATGGTGGCGCTCAACAGCCTGGACGACCTGTGGGCGCCACCCGCCTCACGCGATGCCTTCATGGCCGCTTACGGCAACGCGCCCTACCAGGCGCGCACGCTCGACTCACAAGCTGAGGGCCTGGGCGGCATCGGTCATATGGGGTATTTCCGCCCTGCGGCGCAGCGCCTGTGGGACGAGACTCTGGATTGGTTCGAGCTGCGTATGGCCGAGCGAGTGGCGGCCTGAAGATTTTCAAGCGCAAAAAAAAGAAAACCCCGCGATTGCGGGGCCTTGCAGACTGTTTGTCCTGACATCCTTGATCTGCTCACCATCCTGGCGGCTGTCCAGCGTGTCCCTGTTCGTCTAGGCGCTTCCTGCGCTGAATCCATACTGTGCAGAGTACGCTCGTACCTGATCGGCCAACAGTGGCGATAATCGGGACATCATGTAAGCCATGGCTTACACGGCGCCATTCGCTGCCTGCAGCCCCGCTTTGCCCTGACTATCTCAAGTTGGGAGACGGCACGTGGCTGTGTTTTTTGTGACGTACGTCTTGCTAGACTCCAGCTTGTCCTACAAAAACAACAGACCCCGACAACGGCGGTCACTGGGGCTAGAGTATGCGCGCAGTTACCCTGCTTCTCGGTTGCCTGGCAACCTGCATCAGCACCGTCTCCCTGGCCGGCGGTCAGACTCAGCTAGGCGACCCCAAGCAGGCCATCGAGCAGGCGTTCTGGAAAGACCTGTACGGCAATGGCGGCACCACGCTCTATTGCGGCCAGAGCTTCGAACGCGAGAGCGGGGCTCTGACCGCCAGCCCGATCTACAGCAGCAAGCAGCTCAAGAGCGCGATGCGCTGCATCACCGACCGCCAGTGCACCATCATGAACCCGCGCTATCCGTTCATCGTCGCCGACCTGCACAACCACTATCCGGCCCTGAGCCGCGTCGAGCTGGTCAGGCGCAATGCGCAGTTCGGCGAGCTGGCCGATGAGCTGCCGAGCAAGTTCGCCGATATCGGCTGCGACATGAGAACCAGCTTCCAGCTGGTGGAGCCGCGTGACGAAGCCAAGGGCAACATCGCCCGCGCGATCTTCTACATGCATGTCGAATACGGCTTGCCCATCGTCGGCCTGGTGCCGATGTACAAGGCCTGGCACCGCCTGGACCCGCCGGACGACGAAGAACGCGCACGCAACGACAAGATCGAAACGCTGCAGGACACCCGCAATCGCTTTATCGATGATCCGTCGCTGGTGGATCAGTTGATCAGCGATTAGAGCCCTAGGGCGCGCCGTGCGCACCGGGCAATCTGGCGGACATCGCTGTTGTTCAGAACCTCTCGGTGCGCCCGGCGCACTTACCCCCGCCGCTTGTGCAGCGAGCGCAGCTTGTAGCGCTCACCGGGATGAATCAGCCGTGCATAGCTGATCAGGTGATCGCCGGACCAGGTACGGCGGATCACGCTGAGGCAAGGCATGGCCGGGTCGATCTGCAGGTGTTCGGCGGTACGCGCGTCCACCAGCACGGCCTCGACCACATGCTCGACATCCGACATCGGGCTACTCGCCACCAGCACCTCGTTGGGCGTGCGCTGGCTGAAATCCGTCGCCAGGTAATCGGGCACCCAGCGCGGATTGACGAAGCGGTCCTCGAGCTGGATCGGCAAGCCGTCCTGCAGGTGCACCAGCACGCTGTGAAACACCTCGGTGCCCAGGCGCACGCCGAGGCGCAGGGCCACTTCATCGTCGGCGGCAATCGCTTCGCAACGCAGCACGCGGTTAGCGTAGGCGTGGCCGCGACCGCGCACTTCGCTGGCGATGTTCATCACCTCGTGCAGCGGCGATTCGGCCTTGCGGTCGGTGACGAAGGTGCCGAGGCCGGCCTGGCGCATCAGGTAGCCCTGCTGCACCAGGTTCTGGATCGCCTTGTTGGCGGTCATGCGGCTGACGCCGAAGTCGCGCGCCAGCTGCTCCTCCGGCGGGATCTGGTGGTTGACTGGAAACGCGCCGCCCTGGATGCGCTCCAGCAGGAAGGCCTCGATGGCTTTGTAGCGCGGGGTGGTGGTCACGAAAGCTCCTTGGCAAGACCGGGTGCGCGGATGATAGCGGAGCTAAGCGCTCCGCTCCCAGCGCCGTAGCCCGGATGCAATCCGGGAGCCTCAAAACCCAGGCCCCGGATTGCATCCGGGCTACGCAGTTCAGCTCAAGGAAGGCAACATGCCGGCCGGCAGCAGCGGCGTCAGCACGCGTTCGGCCAGTAGCTCGTCGGCGGCGGCGATGTCCGGGGCGAAGAAGCGGTCCTCGACGTAGTACGGCACCTTGGCGCGCAATGCCTGGCGAGCCTGCTCCAGGGCCGGCGTGCTTTTCAGCCCCTCGCGGAAGTCCAGGCCCTGGCAGGCGCCGAGCCATTCCACGGCGAGCACACCACGGGTGTTCTCGGCCATGTCCCACAGACGCTTGCCGGCGTTCGGCGCCATCGACACGTGATCTTCCTGGTTGGCCGAGGTCGGCAGACTGTCGACGCTGTGCGGGTGAGCCAGGGCCTTGTTGTCGCTGGCCAGTGCGGCAGCGGTGACCTGGGCGATCATGAAGCCGGAGTTGACCCCGCCGTTGGCCACCAGGAACGGCGGCAGTTGCGACATGTGCTTGTCCATCATCAGCGAGATACGGCGCTCGGACAGCGAGCCGATCTCGGCGATGGCCAGGGCGATGTTGTCAGCGGCCATGGCCACCGGCTCGGCGTGGAAGTTGCCGCCGGAAATCACCTCGCTCTCGGCAGCGAACACCAACGGGTTGTCGGATACCGCGTTGGCCTCGACGGCTAACACCTCGGCAGCCTGGCGCAGCTGGGTCAGGCAGGCGCCCATGACCTGCGGCTGGCAGCGCAGCGAATACGGGTCCTGCACCTTGTCGCAGGCGGCGTGGGAGCGGCCGATTTCACTGCTGTCGCCGAGCAGATGGCGAAAGGCAGCCGCCGCGTCGATCTGCCCGCGCTGACCGCGAGCGGCATGGATGCGCGCATCGAAGGGCGAACGCGAACCGAGCAGCGCCTCGACACTGAGCGCGCCACAGACGCTGGCGGCGGCGTACAGGTCTTCACCCTCGAACAGACCGCGCAGGGCGTAGGCGGTGGACACCTGGGTGCCGTTGAGCAGGGCCAGGCCCTCCTTGGCGGCCAGGGTCATCGGCTCCAGGCCGGCAATGGCCAGCGCCTCGCTGGCCGGCAGCCATTGGCCCTGGTGGCGCGCCTGGCTTTCGCCGAGCAGCACCAGCGACATATGCGCCAGCGGCGCCAGGTCACCGGAGGCACCGACCGAGCCTTTCAGCGGAATATGCGGGTAGACCTCGGCGTTGACCAGGGCGATCAGCGCCTCGATCACCTGGCGACGGATACCCGAGAAACCGCGCGCCAGGCTGTTGATCTTCAGCAGCATGATCAGGCGCACCATGGCGTCATCCAGTGGCTGACCGATGCCGGCGGCATGCGACAGCACCAGCGAACGCTGCAGCTTTTCCAGGTCGTCGTTGGCGATGCGGGTCGAGGCCAGCAGGCCGAAACCGGTGTTGATGCCGTAGGCGGTGCGGCCTTCGGCGATGATCTGGTTGACGCAGGCAACACTGGCGTCGATGGCTTCGTGAGCGCTGGCGTCCAGAGTCAGGTGCACGGGCGCCTGGTAGGCGGCGCGCAGGTCGGCCAGGGTCAGTTGGCCGGGTTTCAGGTTCAGGGTGGTCATGTTCTGTTCTTCCACGGAGTGAGTTCGCGCCTGGCGAATCAGAGCCGAATAATGGCTGAAGTCGCGATGCTTGCAGTGATTGATGCGCCGGCCCATCGGGCCGGCGTTGAACTTGCCTTAGTCGATCATCGGCAGATTCAGGCCCTGCTCCTTGGCGCAATCGATGGCGATCTGGTAACCGGCGTCGGCGTGACGCATCACCCCGGTGCCCGGGTCGTTGGTCAGCACGCGGGCGATGCGCGCGGCGGCTTCATCGGTGCCATCGCAGACGATGACCATACCCGAATGCTGGGAGAAGCCCATGCCCACGCCACCGCCGTGGTGCAGCGAGACCCAGGTGGCGCCGCTGGCGGTGTTGAGCAGGGCGTTGAGCAGCGGCCAGTCGGACACGGCATCGGAGCCGTCCTGCATGGCTTCGGTCTCACGGTTGGGGCTGGACACCGAGCCGCTGTCCAGGTGGTCGCGGCCGATCACCACCGGCGCGCTCAGCTCACCCGAGCGCACCATCTCGTTGAACGCCAGGCCAAGCTTGGCGCGCTGGCCCAGACCGACCCAGCAGATGCGCGCCGGCAGGCCCTGGAAGGCGATGCGCTCGCGGGCCATGTCCAGCCAGCGGTGCAGGTGGGCGTCATCGGGGATCAGTTCCTTGACCTTGGCGTCGGTCTTGTAGATGTCTTCGGGGTTGCCGGACAGCGCCGCCCAGCGGAACGGGCCAATGCCGCGGCAGAACAGCGGGCGGATATAGGCCGGGACGAAACCGGGGAAGTCGAAGGCATTACTCACGCCCTCTTCCTTGGCCATCTGACGGATGTTGTTGCCGTAGTCGAAGGTCGGCACGCCCATTTTCTGGAAGTCGAGCATGGCCTGCACGTGCACGGCCATGGACTGCTTGGCGGCCTTGACCACACCAGCCGGGTCGGTGGCTGCGCGATCCTTGTACTCGGCCCAGGTCCAGCCAATCGGCAGGTAACCGTTGAGCGGGTCGTGGGCGCTGGTCTGGTCGGTGACCATGTCCGGACGCACGCCACGGCGTACCAACTCCGGCAGGATCTCAGCGGCATTGCCCAGCAGAGCGACGGAGATGGCCTTGCCTTCGGCGGTGTACGTGGCGATGCGCGCCAGCGCGTCATCCAGATCAGTGGCCTGCTCGTCGACGTAACGGCTGCGCAGGCGGAAGTCGATGCTGGTCTGCTGGCATTCGATGTTCAGCGAGCAGGCGCCGGCCAGTGTCGCGGCCAGCGGCTGGGCGCCGCCCATGCCACCCAGGCCTGCGGTCAGCACCCAGCGGCCCTTGAGGTTGCCGGCGTAGTGCTGGCGACCGGCTTCGACGAAGGTTTCATAGGTGCCCTGAACGATGCCCTGGCTGCCGATGTAGATCCAGCTGCCAGCGGTCATCTGGCCGTACATGGCCAGGCCCTTGGCATCCAGCTCGTTGAAGTGCTCCCAGCTCGCCCAGTGCGGCACCAGGTTGGAGTTGGCGATCAGCACGCGCGGGGCGTTGCTGTGAGTCTTGAACACCCCGACGGGCTTGCCGGACTGCACCAGCAGGGTCTCGTCGTCATTGAGGTTGGTCAGGCTCTCAACGATCTTGTCATAGCACTCCCAGTTACGCGCGGCCCGGCCGATGCCGCCGTACACCACCAGCTCCTTGGGGTTCTCGGCCACGTCCGGGTCGAGGTTGTTCATCAGCATGCGCAGCGGCGCTTCGGTCAGCCAGCTCTTGGCGGTGAGCGTGGTGCCGCGCGGGGCGCGGATTTCAGTGTCGCGGTATTTGCTGGTCACAGCGGTTTCCTCTTGTTGTTCGGGGCTCAGAGGCTGAGCAGATGGATCAGCCGCGCCGCCACCTTGGCGGTGCGGTTGTCGATGTCGTATTCGGGGTTGAGCTCGGCCAGGTCGGCCAGGCGCAGCTTGCCACTGGCCTTGAGCCGTTCGAGCAGCGGTTCCAGCAGCTCCAGGCGCACGCCACGGGCGGCTGGCGCGCTGACGCCTGGCGCTTCGCAGGCCGGCAGCACGTCGATGTCGATGGTCAGGTAGAGCGCATCGCACTCGGCGGCGAAGGCGTCTAGCTCGGCACCGATGGCATCGAGGGTCGACTCGCGAATCTCATGATCCTCGCGCACCAGCACGTTCAGCTCGGTGGCACGGGCGAACAGCGCGCGGGTGTTGCTGGCGCGGCTGACGCCCAGGCAGGCGTAGCGGAATGGCCAGCCGCGTGCGGCGCACTGCTCGGCGATCTGCGCGAAGGGCGTGCCGGAGGAATGCACATGTGCCGGGTCGCGCAGGTCGAAATGGGCGTCGAAATTGACGATGCCGATTTTTGGGGCTGGGTTGCCGGACAGGTGCTCGGCCAGGCCCGACCAACTGCCGAACGCCACTTCGTGACCACCACCGATCACCAGCGGTAGATGGCCGGCGTCCAGCAGTGCGCAGACGTTTTGGCCGAGGCGCGCCTGGGCCGCGTCTAGGTCGCCGTCCTCGCAGGTCACGTCACCGGCGTCATAGGCCGGTGCCTGCCGGTGCCAGGCCAGGTTGGCCAAGGCCTTGCGCACGCTTTGCGGCGCAGCGGCGGCGCCGACGCGGCCATGGTTGCGGCGCACACCTTCGTCGCAGGCAAAACCCAGCAAGGCCAGGCCCGGCTGGCTGTCTTCTGCCAGTGCCTGGATGCGCTGGTGCCAGCGCGCGCTGTCGGTTTCCGGGTCGGTGCGACCGCTCCAGGCGGCCATGCTGTGACGATCAGCGAGCATGAGTAATGGCCTCTTTGTCGTAGCTGATGGCTCCATTGAACACGCGCTGGCGCAGACGCCCGGCCTGCACCGCGTAGGCCAGTTCGGCCGGTTGCTGGATATCCCACAGGCACAGATCCGCCGGGGCACCGACGGCGATGCGGCCGAGGTCTGGCAGGCCGAGGGCGCGGGCTCCGTGGGCGGTCATGCCGGCCAGGGCTTCGCGCGGGGTGAGGCGAAACAGGGTGCAGGCCAGGTTGGCCATCAGCGTCGGCATGCAGATCGGCGAGGTGCCGGGGTTGGCGTCGCTGGCCACGGCCATGGGCACACCGTACTGGCGCAGCAGGTCGATGGGCGGCAGCTGGGTTTCGCGCAGCACGTGGAAGGCGCCGGGCAGCAACACGGCGACGGTGCCGGCCTCGGCCATGGCGCGCACACCGGCTTCATCCAGATATTCGATATGGTCGGCGGACAGCGCGCCGTAACGCGCGGCCAGGGCACTGCCGCCGAGGTTGGACAGTTGCTCGGCATGGGCTTTGATCGCCAGACCGTGGACCTGGGCCGCCTGGTAGATGCGCTCGCACTGCGCCGGGGAAAAGCCGATACCTTCGCAGAACACGTCCACCGCATCGGCCAGCCCTTCGGCTGCGGCGGCCGGAATCATCTCGTCGCAGACCAGGCTCACGTAATCGTCGGCGCGACCGGCATATTCCGGCGGCAAGGCGTGGGCGCCGAGCAGCGTGGTGAGCACCCGTACCGGGCGCAGTTCGCCGAGGCGACGGGCCACGCGCAGCATCTTCAGTTCGTCTGCGACGGTCAGGCCGTAGCCGGACTTGATCTCCAGCGTGGTTACGCCATCGGCCAGCAGCGCATCGAGACGCGGCAGGCTGGCGGCGATCAGTTCGTCTTCGCTGGCCGCACGAGTGGCGCGCACGCTGCTGAGAATGCCGCCACCGTTACGGGCGATGGTTTCGTAGCTGATGCCTTCCAGGCGCTGCTCGAACTCGCCGGCGCGGTTGCCGGCATAGACCAGGTGGGTGTGGCAGTCGACCAGGCCCGGGGTAATCACGCCGCCACGCCCTGCTTCGACTGCACCTTGAGCCTGCGCCTCGTCGAAGGTGCGCGATGGCCACAGGCCGGCAATGCAACCGTCCTCGACCAGCAGGTTCACCGCCTCGTCCAGCTGCGCCAGGCCATCGAAGACCTGCACATCGCGCCAGAGCTGTTTCGAGGTGGAATGCATCGGCATGGGATTCTCCCGGCTTGTTTTGTATATACAATATGAGTGGATTCAATCGGCGTCAAGCCAGCACAATCCGCATAAGTTCATGATCATGGGCATTAGCGAAGCGCTCCATGTCTATGCAAATAGCGCGCGATCCAGCTAACGGCCGCTATTCAGAGACTCCACTATCATCTGCGGGATCAAAGCCGCTCGTCGCCCCGGCTATTATGTATATACATTTGGAGAATCCATGCCTTTCACCCTGCTCGATCCCGCAACTGCCCTGGCCATGCCCTGGAAGAACGGCGGCGGCATGACGCTGCAACTGGCCATCTCGCCAGCAGGCGCCGGCCTGGAGGATTTCGCCTGGCGCATCAGCAGTGCTCAGGTGGCGGTGGGTGGTGCCTTTTCCAGCTTCCCGGGCATCGACCGCAGCCTGGCCGTGCTCGCCGGCAACGGCTTGCACCTGCAACGCGAGGATGGCCAGGTCGAGACGCTGCATAGCGCTGGCGCCATAGCGGTTTTTGCTGGCGAAGAGGCCATCGACGCGCAACTGCTGGACGGCCCGATCACCGACCTCAATCTGATGACCCGAAGAAGCGCCTGGACGCATCAGGTGCAGTTGCTGAAATGGCAGGGAACCCAGGGGCTGGAGAACGATGCCGCGGTACTGCTGCTGTGGAATGCAGCGCAGAGCGCAGTCGACGTGAATGCAGGCGGCGCGATGCACCACCTGGCGGCGGGCAATGGCCTGCTGATCGAGAACGAGCGCGGCCAGCTGTACCTGCAAGCGCAACGCCCCGCCCTGCTCTACCTGGCCAGGCTGAACCCGTGCACCTGCTGAAATGAAAAGCCCCGGCACGCGGGCCGGGGCTCATTTGGACGATGCCGCGTGATCAGAACTGCGCAGCGTCCAGCAGGTACAACGATTCACTACCGGCCTTGACCGAGGCACTGAGCGAATGAATGCGCGGCAGCAGGCGAGCGAAGTAGAAGCGTGCGGTACCCAGCTTGCTGGCGTAGAACTCGTCCTCGCCTTCCTTGCCCAGCGCGGCGCGCGCCATCAAGGCCCACATGTAGGCGTAGGCGGTGTAGCCGAAAGCCTGCAGATACTCGACCGAGGCCGCGCCGATCTCGTTGGGGTTACCCTTGGCCTGCTCCAGCACCCAGGCGGTCAGCGCGTCGAGGTTGTCCACGGCAGCCGCCAGCGGCTGGGTAAATTCGGCCATGGAAGCATCGGCCGAGGCAACGAAGGCCCTGATCTCGTCGGCGAAATGCTTGTAGTAGCTACCGCCGCTGCCGACGATCTTGCGCCCCATCAGATCCAGCGACTGGATGCCGTTGGTGCCTTCGTAGATCTGGGTGATGCGACAATCCCGGACAAGCTGCTCCTGGCCCCACTCGCGAATGAAGCCATGGCCGCCGAAGATCTGCTGGCCATGCACGGTGGTTTCCAGCGCCATGTCGGTCAGGAAGGCCTTGGCCACCGGAGTGAGCAGCGCTACCAGTTCGTCGGCACGCTGGGCGGTTGCCTTGTCCTCGCTGTACTTGGCGGTGTCGAGCTGCATGGCAACGTAGCTGGAGAAGGCGCGACCGCCCTCGTTCAGCGCCTTCATGGTCAGCAGCATACGGCGCACGTCCGGGTGCACGATGATCGGATCAGCCGCTTTGTCCTTGGCCACCGGGCCGGTCGGGGCGCGGCTCTGGATGCGCTCGCGGGCGTATTCGATGGCGCTCTGGTAGCTGCGCTCACCCAGCGACAGCCCCTGGATGCCAACGCCCAGACGCTCGTAGTTCATCATGGTGAACATGGCCGCCAGGCCCTTGTTCACTTCGCCGATCAGGTAGCCGGTGGCGCCGTCGAAATTCATCACGCAGGTGGCCGAGGCCTTGATGCCCATCTTGTGCTCGATGGAGCCGCAGCCCAGGGCGTTCTTCTCGCCCAGCGAACCGTCGACGCCCACCATGATCTTCGGCACCAGGAACAGCGAGATGCCTTTCGGGCCAGCCGGTGCATCCGGCAGCTTGGCCAGCACCAGGTGGATGATGTTCTCGGTCAGGTCGTGTTCGCCGCCGGTGATGAAGATCTTGGTGCCACTGATCTTGTAACTGCCATCGGCCTGCGGTTCGGCCTTGGTGCGGATGATGCCCAGATCGGTACCGGCGTGCGGCTCGGTCAGGCACATGGAGCCAGCCCAGACACCGGCGTACATGTTCGGCAGGTACTGCGCCTTCAGCTCTTCGCTGGCGTGATTGAGGATCGACAGGCAGGCGCCAGCGGTCAGCATCGGATACAGGCCGAAGGACAGGCTGGCCGAGTTGACCATCTCCTCGACCTGGGCACCGATCACCTTGGGCATGCCCATGCCGCCAAAGTCAGGCGCGCCACCGACACCGACCCAGCCACCTTCGGCGTAGGTACGGTAAGCCTCGGGGAAGCCAGCCGGGGTTTTCACCACGCCATCTTCCCAGGAGCAGCCTTCTTCATCGCCGCTGCGGTTCAGCGGGGCGATGCTGCCAGCGGTGACCTTGCCGGCCTCTTCGAGAATGGCATTGGCAGTGTCTTCATCCACCACCTCGGCCAGGGCCGGCAGCTCGGCCCAGAGCTTGGAGACTTCGAATACTTCATTGAGCACGAAGCGCATGTCGCGCAGGGGGGCTTTGTAATCGGCCATGGCACATCCTCGAAAACGGACTTACGTGAGATGACCGAGTTTACTTGAACAACTTTATAGACACATAGGGTCATGTTGTGACCAATAATTCACGACAGGTCAGCAACTGTCTGATGTGAAAACACCCCTGCAGAACGACTGACATGCCGTCACGACCATTCGTCCGCCAGGACCTCATTGGCCCCCTGACGCCAGCTTGACGGCGCCACGCCGATGCGAGGCGCTGCGTATGCAGTTGCGCCCGGCGGCCTTGGCGCTGTAGAGCGCCTTGTCCGCTTCCTTGATCACCTCCTGCGGCGTGCGCTGCTCGGCCTGCCGCTCGGCCACTCCCATGCTCACGGTCACCGAGACTTCGCTGGCAGTCTTGCCGGCGCGGCGCTGCTTGCCCTCACGATCATCACGCGGTCGGCTCTGCGAGTCGCGCAGCTGCATGCGGTATTGCTCGATGGCCACGCGCACGGCCTCGATATGCGGCACGCATTGCTCCACGCTCTTGCCGGGAAACAGCAGGGTGAACTCCTCGCCACCATAGCGATACGCCTTGCCGCCGCCACCGACCTTGCGCAGCTGGCTGGCGACCAGACGCAGCACCTGATCGCCCACGTCGTGGCCGTGGGTATCGTTGAATTTCTTGAAGTGATCGACATCGACCATGGCGATCACGTAATCACGCCCCAGGCGTTGCAGGCGCTCGTTGAGCGCGCGCCGTCCAGGCAACCCGGTGAGTTCGTCACGGAAGGCCATCTGGTAAGCCTCATGCGCCACCGCCGCCACCAGCATGAGCATCACCAGGCTGATCATCACTTGCAGCGCGTTGGCCAGGATGAACACCTGCGGCAGCATCCACAGCAGGCCGAACAAACCCACCAGCTGCGCCGCATGCAGCGGGCGGGGGCGGCTCAGGTACTGCGCCAGCAGCGCAATGAACGCCAGCAGGAAGACCAGGTAGGACAGCTGCGCGAGACTCATCCAGGCACCGTGCAGCGATGGCCAGTGGATCTGCGCCAGCCATTCGGCGATGCCCTGTGGATAACGCCGCGCGAGCCCGACGGCCACCGCGCTGACGGCCAGCAGCACGAGCGAGCGGGCGAAGATGTCCTGCAGCAGATGCGAGCGCTCCTCCCAGCAACCGTAGAGGGCATAGAGCAGCGGCAGCAGCAGGCAGATCAGATGGAAGACCAGCGCCGCATCGTCACGCACCTGACCATTGTTACGAAAGTGATCGACCTGGATATCCAGCAGGAAGTAGCCGACATACAGCGCCAGCAGCAGAAACACTTCACGCTGACGACCATAGACCAGACAGAAGGCGCCGCCGAGCAACAGCAGCAGGGTCGGCAGTACGTTGAACAGGGAGATGAAGAACTCGCTCAATACAGGCAAGCGCGCAGCCAGCAATGCCCCCACCAGCAACGGCAGCGAGGAGAAGAAGTGGCTGAGGCGCAAATTGGCCAGACGTATCACGCTGACATCCTTGGCGAGAGATGCAGGCATTCTGCCTGCTTCGACTCTTGAAAACAGCGACAGGATGCGACATTCGCTTCAGTACCCGGCGCAAAAACGACAACGCCGCCCCGAGGGGCGGCGTTGTTATTCAACCTTGAAGGAATCAGAAGCCGAGCGCGAAGTGCTCTTCATCCATCTCCATCAGGTTATTGGCACCGGACAGCATGGCTTCGACGTGCGCGCGAGTACGCGGCAGGAGACGCGCGAAGTAGAAGCGAGCGGTCTGCAGCTTGGCCTTGTAGAACGCCTCGTCTTCAGCACCGGCGGCCAGCTTCTCGGCAGCCAGGCGTGCCATGTCGGCCCAGAAGTAGGCCAGGCAGGCGTAGCCGGAGTACATCAGGTAGTCCACCGACGCGGCACCGACTTCCTCGCGATCTTTCATCGCCGCCATACCGATCTTCATGGTGATGTCACCCCACTCCTTGTTCAGCTTGGCCAGCGGCTCGACGAACTCCTTGACGGAATCGTTGCCTTCGTTGGCCTGGCAGAACTTGTGCACGATCTTGGTGAAGTTCTTCAGGGCGCCGCCCTGCGTCATCAGCACCTTGCGGCCCAGCAGGTCCAGCGCCTGAACGCCGGTGGTGCCTTCGTACATCATGGAGATGCGGCAGTCGCGCAGATTCTGCTCCATGCCCCACTCGCTGATGAAGCCGTGGCCACCGTAGATCTGCATGCCATGGGAAGCGGACTCGAAGCCCACCTCGGTCATGAAGGCCTTGGCGATCGGAGTCAGGAAAGCCAGCAGTTCGTCAGCGGCTTTCTTCTCTTCTTCGTCCTGGCTGTGCTGAACGATGTCCACCTGCTTGGCGGTGAAGTAGACCATGGCGCGGTTGCCTTCGGCGAACGCCTTCATGGTCAGCAGCATGCGGCGTACGTCAGGGTGCACGATGATCGGGTCAGCCGCCTTGTCCGGCGCTTTCGGGCCAGTCAGCGAACGCATCTGCAGACGCTCGCGAGCGTACTTGATGCCACCCTGGAAGCCGACTTCGGCGTGGGCCAGGCCTTGCAGCGCGGTACCCAGACGAGCGGTGTTCATGAAGGTGAACATGCAGTTCAGGCCCTTGTTGGCCGGGCCGATCAGGAAGCCGGTGGCGCCATCGAAGTTCATCACGCAGGTGGCGTTACCGTGGATGCCCATCTTGTGCTCGATCGAGCCACAGGACACCGCGTTGCGCTCACCTACGCCGCCCTCGGAGTTGGGCAGGAACTTGGGCACGATGAACAGCGAGATACCCTTGGTACCAGCCGGTGCATCGGGCAGACGGGCCAGAACGATATGGACGATGTTGTCGGCCATGTCGTGCTCACCCGCGGAGATGAAGATCTTGGTACCGCTGACCTTGTAGCTGCCATCGGCCTGCGGTTCGGCCTTGGTGCGCAGCATGCCCAGGTCGGTGCCGCAGTGCGGCTCGGTCAGGCACATGGTGCCGGTCCACTCGCCGGAGACCAGCTTGGTCAGGTAGACGTGCTGCTGCTCGGCGGTACCGTGGGCGGAGATGGTGTTCATCGCGCCGTGGGACAGGCCCGGGTACATGCCCCACGACCAGTTGGCCGAACCGACCATCTCGCTGATGGCCAGGCCGAGGGATTCCGGCAGGCCCTGACCGCCGTGCTCGACGTCATGAGCCAGGCTCGGCCAGCCGCCTTCGACGAACTGCTGATAAGCCTCTTTGAAGCCGGTCGGAGTCTTCACGCCGGACTCGCTCCAGGTGCAGCCTTCGGTGTCACCCACACGGTTCAGCGGTGCCAGAACCTGCTCGCAGAACTTGGCGCCTTCTTCGAGGATGGCGTCGACCATGTCCGGAGTGGCGTCCTGGCAGCCTGGCAGGCTCTGGTAGTGCGCTTCATAACCCAGCAGCTCGTCACGAACGAAACGAATGTCACGCAAGGGGGCCTTGTAGTCAGGCATAACGGTAAACCTCTGCGGTGGATTCCTAGTAGTTGGGGTGACCGTCTTGGCGGTCGCTCTCGGGATCACTCCCGGCTGCCCGGCCACGAGGTTGCGGCCAAAGCAATCAAACAGGCGTTTGAAACATACGTTTACGCCACCCCCTTGTCAAGCGCTGCCAATCGGCCAGCTACGCGACCAGATCGATGCGAGGCTGCGGCGCGGGCGATTCGCCCAGGCGCCGATACAGATCAAGATTAGGCGCTGGCGGCGAAGCCTGCTGCGGCTGCTCGGCAGGCTGTTCATCGGCGGGGCGAGACGCGTCATCGGCCACCGCCTCCTCGCTGGCGCTGGTGGCCTCTGCGCGCCGCAGCTCGGCCAGTTCGACGCGGGCCTGCGCCGCTTGCGCCTGGGCCAGAGAGGCTACGCGCATGTCCTGAGGGGAAGGTTCGATGGGCGCGAGCGCCGCGCGCAGGACGATCTCCATCTTGCGCAGCGTCGCTTCGGGGTCATTGGGGACGGGGGAGGTATCGATGCCGACTTCACCGGAAACGGCATAACGCTGCCCATCGGGGCCGCGCTTGAAACTGTAGGTCGGCGCTCCCGCGTATTGCCCGCCGACGGCAGCATGCGCCTGCTCGTGGGTGCGCACCTCTCGGTCACGCTGAACGAGATCGGTGATTTCCAGCTGTTGCTGGCGCTGCTCCTGGGGGCTGGGCTCAGGCTCGCCTGCACGGCTCGATGGGCTGGCATCGCGATCCGCCTCGTCTCGACCGGAGGCCGGGGAGTCGGCCTGCTGCTCTTGCGGCGCAGCGACAGGTGCCTGGTCGGCACGGGCAATGTCAGGGGAAACTTCGGGCGACAGCGGCCTTGCCGTACTGGCGGACGGCGCGGGAGTGAAAGGTGGCAGGCTGCTGCCGATCTGCATGAGCGCCCTCCTGCCCCGCTGCTGGCCGCATCCGCGCGGCCGGGGTGAGACGACTTAAGCGCGGGTATCGATCAGGGTGCCCAGCACTTCGTCGGCCGTGTCGACGACGCGCGCATTGGCGCGCACTTCGTTTTCACCGACACGCAGTGCCACGAGGCTTTCGGTCAGGTCCGGGCGGCTACGCTCGGAAACCTGCGAACTCGGATTGACCTGATTCTGCGGCGGCGTCTGAGTGGTCTGTTGCGCGGGGTTGATGCTGCCGCTGGCGATATCACCGGCTGCCTGTTCGACACGGCGTTGCCCGGCCTGAATACCGTTCAAACCCGAATTGAATGCGTTGGCGGAGATTTCCATCGGCAGCCCCCAGGGGGAAGTAGAACCTTGATACCTGTATTGAAGCAGAAACCGGCTAAAAAACGTACAGACAAAAGGCTATGGTCAGTTTGCTGGTTATTACCAGCCGGCCAATAACTCGAGATTGAGGTGCTCCGCCACCGCCGCAGGCGTCGCCTCGGCCAGATGCGGCACACGCCCCAGACAGGGAGCCGGCAGGCGCTCGCTGAGAGTCGCCAGATTGTCTTCCAGGCGTGAGGTCTTCGGCTCGACGATATTGGCCACCCAGCCGGCCAACCTCAGGCCGTCACGCTCGATCGCCTCTGCACTCAGCAGCGCATGGTTGATGCACCCCAGGCGCACACCCACCACCAGAATCACCGGTATGCCCAGTGCGATGGCCAGGTCCGACAGGTTCGCCTCACCGGCCAGCGGCACACGCCAGCCGCCCGCACCCTCCACCAGGGAGAAGTCCGCGCCCTTGCCCAGGATCGCCCGTACCGGCTGCAGCAGGCTGCTGACATCCAGTGCGATACCCACTTCGCGGGCCGCCAGGTGCGGGGCAATGGCCGGCTCGAAGGCCAGCGGGTTGACCTCCTCATAGCGCAGCGGCAATGAACACTGGGCGAGCAGGGCCAGCGCGTCGTCGTTGCGCAGCCCGTCGGCGGTTCGCCTGCAACCCGAGGCAACCGGCTTGGCCGCTGCGGTACTCAGGCCCTGCTGGCGCGCGGCATGGAGCAGGCCGGCAGCGATGGTGGTCTTGCCGATTTCGGTGTCAGTGCCGGTGACGAAGTAGGCTTGGGTCATTGCGGTTACTCCAGTCAGTACGCGCCCAGCGGCTTCTGCAGCACGCCATATACCACCTGATAGGTGGCCGGCAGCCCCTGCGGCTGGCGAAACTGCTCGTAGGCCTCGATCAGCGCGCGAATGCGCGCGCGCCCGGTCAGACCCCCCGGGCGGCCAGGGTTGAGATTGTGCGCGCCGAGGTCCTTGAGCGAAGTGGTCAGGCTGCGCAGGTCAGGGAAGTGCAGCGTTTCGGCCTGGCGCTGCACAGCCAGCACCTGCAGAGCACTGGCCGTGCAGATCTGCTGGTAGTCCTCGAAACGACGAAAACGATTGACGTGGACCAGGCCGTCGACCACCTGCCAGCTGTCACGCAACTCCTGCAACGTACCGACGCACAGGCTGGAGAACGCCAATACGCCACCGGGGCGCAACACCCGCCGCGCTTCGCTCAGCACGCGCGGGAAATCTGCACACCATTGCAGCGCCAGACTGGAGAACAGCAGGTCGACACTGGCGTCCTGCAACGGCAGGGCTTCGGCATCGCCGGCAATGAAATACGCAGCGCCACCCAGCGGACTGGCGTGACGCAGCATGCCTTCGGCGATGTCCACCGCCAGCCCTTCGCACTGTGCATAACGTTCGGCCAGGGCACGGGTGAAATGGCCCGTGCCGCTGCCCAGATCCAGCCAGCGACGGGGCTGCAGCGAAGCCGGCAGGCGCGCCAGCAACTGCGTGCCGACGCTGCGCTGCAGCTCGGCCACCGCATCGTAGCTCGCGGCCGCGCGGGAGAACGACGCAGCGACCTGGCGCTTGTCCGGCAAGGCGTAGGGAGTTGCCGGACCGCCAGGGCCGCGCGTATCGGGTTCGGCACGCTCATGGGCGCTGCACAGGCTACGCAGCTCAGACATCACAGGCCTCGCGGATGAAATCGAGCATCAGGGTCGCCACGACGTCCGCCTGCTCGCGCACGAAGGCGTGGCCGCAGGCTTCCAGCACATCCACCTCACCCGTTGGCAGCAGCGCCAGCAGCGCGTCGCCAGCCGCAGCCGGCACCAGGCCGTCGTGCTCGGCCAGCAGGTGCAGCTGCGGCCCGGCGAACGTAGTCAGCGCAGCGCGATTGTCGAGGCTCGCCAGCAGACGCAATCCGGCCAGCAGAGCAGGCTCCTCAGCGGCCGCCAGATGGCCTTGCAGCTGCCGTGACAGACCACGCGCATCGGCACCGCCCTGGGCACAGAGCATGGCAAAACGTTTGAGCGTAGCGCTGGCGTTGTCCTGGCAGCCATCATAGAAGGCTGCGTAGGTCTGCGCCGGCATCGCCGCCGGCCAGGTCTCGCTGGCAACGAAACAGGCGTTGCTGGCCAGGGTGATCAGGCCCCGACAGCGCTCGCCACGACGTGCAGCCAGGGCAGCGGCGAGCATGCCGCCAAGTGACCAGCCGGCCAGCCAGCAGTCATGCGGCAAGCGCGTATCCAGCTCGTCGAGCCAATCGGCTGCAGCCGCACTGCCCAGTCGCGGAAGTGCCGGCACCTGCACCTGGACCTGCATGCCAGGGTTCAGAGCCGCGGCCAGGGGTTGCAGCACGGCGCCGTCCAGGCCCCAGCCTGGCAGCAGAATCAGCGTCTCACGCATCGTCCTGCACCTGCGGCCAGCACTCGGCCAGCGCCTCGAGCAACAGTTCGAGCTGCGCCTCGCTGTGCGCGGCAGACAACGTCACCCGCAAGCGGGCACTGCCCGCCGGCACGGTCGGCGGGCGGATGGCACCGACCAGCAGACCGCGATCCTTGAGCAGTGCCGACAATTTGAGCGCACGGGCACTGTCGCCGACCAGGATCGGCTGAATCGGCGTGGGACTGTCCATCAGGCTCAGGCCGATTTCGGCAGCACCCTGACGAAAGCGGCCGATCAGCCACTGCAAGTGTTCGCGCCGCCAGCTTTCGCTGCGCAGCAATTCCAGGCTCTTCAATGTGGCGCAGGCCACGGCGGGCGGCTGGCTGGTGGTATAGATGTAGGGCCGGGCGAACTGGATCAGCGTTTCGATCAGCTCCTCGCTGCCGGCGACGAAAGCGCCGGCAGTGCCAAAGCCCTTGCCCAGCGTGCCGACCAGCACCTGCACATCATCCTGCCCCAGGCCGAAGTGCTCGACGATACCGCCCCCCGTCGCCCCCAGCGCGCCGAAGCCGTGGGCATCATCGACCATCACCCAGGCCTGCGCAGCACGCGCCTCGGCGCACAGGGCCGGCAGGTCGGCCAGGTCACCGTCCATGCTGAACACGCCGTCGGTGACCACCAGGCAGTTGCCCGCAGCCTTGCGCAGGCGATTGGCCAGGCTCACCGCATCGTTGTGCAGGTAGCGTGAGAAGCGCGCGCCAGACAGCAGGCCGGCGTCGAGCAGCGAGGCGTGGTTGAGGCGATCTTCCAGCACGTAGTCGCCGTGCCCCACCAGTGCGTTGACGGCAGCCAGGTTGGCCATGTAGCCGGTGGAGAACAGCAGCGCGCGCGGCCGGCCGGTGAACTCGGCCAGTGCTTCTTCAAGCTCATGGTGCGGCGTGCTGTGACCGATCACCAGATGCGAGGCGCCGCCGCCGACGCCCCACTTCTCAGCGCCCTGCTGCATGGCGCGAATCACCTCGGGGTGATTGGCCAGGCCGAGATAATCGTTGGAACAAAACGCCAGCAACTCATGCTCATCGACCCGCACCTGCGGCCCCTGCGGGGTCTGCAACAGCGGGCGCCGACGGTAGAGACTGGCCGCCTGGCGCTCGGCCAAGCGCGTAGCGAGATCGAAGGACATGGAAGGCACCGGAGAACGTTGGATAACCGCAAGCGGGTTAGCCACCCTACGCACGGCCTCGGCGGCGTAGGGTGGATAACGCTTCAGCCATCCACCAGGGAAAGATCAGGCCGAAGCGGCGTTGTAGAACAGCTTGGAATCACGCTGCTCGACCAGCGCCTGCTCGATGGCGGCCTGGTGCACCTCGTCTGCATGCTCTTCGCGCTCTTGCGGCTTGATACCGAGGCGTTTGAACAGGGCCATGTCCTTGTCCGCCTGCGGGTTGGCGGTGGTCAGCAGCTTCTCGCCGTAGAAGATCGAGTTGGCGCCAGCCATGAACGCCAGGGCCTGCATCTGCTCGTTCATCGCCTCGCGGCCAGCGGACAGGCGCACGTGGGATTTCGGCATCATGATCCGCGCCACGGCCAGGGTGCGGATGAAATCGAACGGATCGACGTCCTTCTCCTCGGCCAGCGGCGTGCCCTTGACCTTGACCAGCATGTTGATCGGTACGCTCTCCGGATGCTCCGGCAGATTGGCCAGCTGAATCAGCAGGCCGGCGCGGTCGTCCACCGACTCGCCCATGCCGAGGATGCCGCCGGAGCAGATCTTCATCCCCGCCTCACGCACGTAGGCCAGGGTCTGCAGGCGCTCGCCGTAGGTACGGGTGGTGATGATGTTGCCGTAGAACTCCGGCGAGGTATCGAGGTTGTGGTTGTAGTAGTCCAGGCCTGCGTCGGCCAGTGCCTGGGTCTGCTCCTGGTCGAGGCGACCGAGGGTCATGCAGGTTTCCAGGCCGAGTTTTTTCACGCCTTTGACCATTTCCAGCACGTAGGGCATGTCCTTGGCGGACGGGTGCTTCCAGGCCGCGCCCATGCAGAAGCGCGTGGAACCGATGGCCTTGGCGTCAGCGGCCGCCTCCAGCACCTTCTGCACCTCCATCAGCTTTTCCTTGTCCAGGCCGGTGTTGTAGTGGCCGGACTGCGGGCAGTACTTGCAGTCTTCGGGGCAGGCGCCGGTCTTGATCGACAGCAGGGTCGAGACCTGTACGCGGTTCGGGTCGAAATGCTGGCGATGGACGCTCTGCGCCTGGAACAGCAGGTCGTTGAAAGGCTGCTCGAACAGCGCGCGAACCTCGGCGAGGCTCCAGTCGTGGCGGGTGGTGATTTCAGCGGTTGCGCTCATCTGAGAAGTCCTTCGACGCTTGGCGGCATCTGTTGTCAGGCCCACAGGGGGCATTCAGGCTTTGGCCATCATAAGTGGCGATTGGATGCTGTCAACCACAACAAAGACACAGGTTTACATCTGATCATAAATCATCCAATAGAACTTATGTCATGGCATAAGGCCAAATGCTTACCCCTCCAACAGGATGTTCTGCATGCAGGTAGAAGGTTTTTTCGAAGGACTCGGCGAAGCGCTGGGCCGTGCCATCCGTTTCATCGTCGATTTGCTGTCCGGCGTGCTGGGCGCCATGGCGGACGCCATTGATGACTTTCTCCATGGCCTGGCCAGGGCCATCGGCATGGACGTTTCGATCTTCAGCATCATCCTGCTGATCATCGGTCTGCTGTTTCTGTTCAGTGGCGCTCGATCGCTGCTGCGCGGCTCGATCATCGGCGGGGTGATCTGGCTGTTCTTCGGTCTGATCGTCATGGGCTGGCTGATCCGCTGAGACCGACTAGAGGCCCGCGGCAGATTCTGCCTGCTAAGCTTCAGGCACCACCGCTCATGGACGAGCCAGCATGCCGCCGTTCGACCTCTCCTTTCTGCAACGCCTGCCGTGGCTGCGAACGCACCGCCGTTGCCAGCTTTGCGACGATCCGACGGACCACCCCACACACGCGATCTGCACCGCCTGCGAGGCCGAACTGCCGTGGCTCGGTGCACATTGCCAGGTCTGCGCCGTGCCATTGCCGGCAGCGGGCATGATCTGCGGCGCCTGCCAGCACAAGCCGCCGAGCTTCAGCCGCGTGGAAGCGCCCTGGCGCTATGCCTTCCCCGTGGACAACCTGATCACCCGCTTCAAGCACCAGGCGCAATGGCCACAGGGGCGTCTGCTCGCCGAGCTGCTGGCCGAACATCTGCGCCACGCGTTCGATGAAGGACTACCCCGACCCCAGGCGCTGCTGCCGGTGCCGCTGGCTCGCAAGCGCCAGCGGCGGCGCGGTTTCAATCAGGCGCAGATGCTCGCCGACTGGCTCGGCGCCAGCCTCGATCTGCCGGTGCAACCTGACTGGCTGCTGCGCCGCGTCGATACGCCAGCGCAGCAGGGCCTGGATGCGGCAACGCGCAAACGCAACCTGCGCCAGGCCTTCAGCCTTGAACTGCAAGCCAGGGTCAGCGGCGCCCACCTGGCGTTGGTCGACGATGTGCTCACCACCGGCGCCACGGCAGGCGTACTCGCCCACCTGCTGCGTCGTGCCGGCGCGCTGCGCGTCGACGTCTATTGCCTGGCCCGCACGCCACGGCCGGGCGATGGCTGACTTGACGCGCCAGGCGCAGTCGCGCACCTTGCCCGGCATCCTTCCTGGCCATGCCTGAATCATGTCGCAGCTCGATCCCCTCGCCCAATTGCTCAGCCGCCGTCCGAAACGCCTGGCCCTGCTCGAGCAGATCGCCGAACAAGGCTCCATCACCCGCGCCGCCAAGGCAGCAGGGCTGAGCTACAAGGCCGCCTGGGACGCCATCGACGAGTTGAATAATCTGTCGGAGCAGCCCCTGGTCAGCCGCAGCGTCGGCGGCAAGGGCGGCGGCGGTGCACGCCTGACCGAGGCCGGTGAGCGCCTGCTGGCCTTGCAGCAACGCCTGCAGGCGCTACAGGTGCAGCTGCTGCAGGCCGCCGGAGACGATGCCGACCTGCAACTGCTTGGTCGCCTGATGCTGCGTACCAGCGCGCGAAACCAACTGACCGGCCGCGTGCGCGCGATTCACGCCCACGGACACAACGACCTGATCGATATCGAACTGCCGGGCGGCGGCCACCTGCAGGCGCAGATCACCCATGACAGCACCGAGAACCTGCAACTGAGCGAAGGCAGCAGCGTGGTCGCCCTGATCAAGGCTGGCTGGCTGGAGCTGCAGCCACTGCAGGCTGCCCTCCCTGAAAAACATAACGCTCTCGAAGGCCGCATCGAACAGATTCTGCCGGCCAGCGACGGCCCCAGCGACGTACGCATCGGCCTGCCCGGTGGCCAGACCCTGTGCGCGCATATCGAGCCCGCACGACTGACTCAGCTGAACCTGCAAACGGGCGACCCGGTGCGTGCGCAGTTCGCCGCCAGCCAGGTATTGCTCGGCACTCAGCTATAGCGTGTGTGCACGGCAACCCGGGTTACGCCCGCCCTAGGCCTCGCACAAGTCGGTAGACTGAGCGCCCCCTCTCGCGGAGCTGTTCATGAGCCATCCTTTTTCCACCCTCACTCCGGATCTGGTGCTCGATGCCGTGGAGAGCCTCGGCTATCTCAGCGACGCCCGCGTATTGGCCCTCAACAGCTACGAGAACCGCGTCTATCAGGTGGGGATCGAGGGCGAAACGCCGCTGATCGCCAAGTTCTACCGACCGGATCGCTGGAGCGATGCGGCGATCCGCGAGGAACACAGCTTCAGCGCCGAACTGGCCGAGCATGAAGTCCCGGTGGTGGCGCCGCTGGTACGCGATGGCGAGACGCTGTTCGAGCACGGTGGCTTCCGCTTTGCCCTGTTCCCGCGCCGGGGCGGCCGTGCGCCGGAGCCGGGCAACCTCGACCAGCTGTACCGCCTTGGCCAGTTGCTCGGGCGCATGCACGCCATCGGCGCCAGCCGCCCCTTCCTGCACCGCGAGACCCTGGCGGTGGCCAACTTCGGGCATGCGGCCCTGGCCTCCCTGCTCGACGGCGGCTTCGTACCGCGCAGCCTGCTGCCAGCCTACGAGTCGGTAGCACGCGACCTGCTCAAACGCCTCGACGAGTTGTTCGCGCGCGTGCGCTACCAGCCGATTCGCCTGCATGGCGATTGTCACCCCGGCAACCTGTTGCACCGCGACGACGCCTTCCACATGGTCGATCTCGATGACTGCCGCATGGGGCCGGCCGTACAGGACCTGTGGATGATGCTCGCCGGCGAACGCCATGAACGCCTCGGCCAGCTGGCCGAGCTGGTCGATGGCTATCAGGAATTCCATGACTTCGCCGCCCGCGAGCTGCCGTTGATCGAAGGCCTGCGCGCCCTGCGCCTGATGCACCACAGCGCCTGGATTGCACGGCGCTGGGACGATCCGGCGTTCCCCCTGGCCTTCCCCTGGTTTGCCGGCGAGCGCTACTGGGGCGACCAGATTCTTGCTCTACGCGAACAACTTGCTGCGCTGGATGAAGAGCCGCTGCGCCTGTTCTGAGGGGCGTGCGAGTGAAGCCGACACCGCAGCTCCCGGATTGCATCCGGGCTACGCGACTGCGCGCGATCATTGGGGCTTGAAGCTTACGCGGCTGAAGCGCAGTGCCGCCCAGCCGCTCCTGCAGGTATTCACCTGCCCGGTAGGAGCGGCTTCAGCCGCGATGCTTTCCGTTCCAGGCCCCCGGATTAGATCCGGGCTACTCGCCGACTGCATCAACCCCGCCAACCGATACAGTTGCGCATACCTCGTAAAGTTTTCCTTACGACTTCGCCAGCGCTTCGGTATACAAAAAAACTGAACGAACAGACAAGCCTGGGACCAGAGCGCTAGAATTTCGCGACAACCGTTAGCAAGCTGTTGAAAAACCACCTGCGTTGTCATTGCTGCGTTAAAAACAGGCTCCTGCGCGAGTCCGATCAGAATGCTCACTTACAACGCCTAAAGTCGAACGCGCCCCCCGGTCGTTTCTCGCCTGTTCTTGCAGGGCCGCCATCGGTGTTGCGCCGGCTGCCTCGCCTACGTTTTTCAACGGTTCGCCACCTGCCTAACCAAGGATTCTCGATGGCTACCGCCAACCCGCAACGCGGGTACGTTCTGGGCCTTACCGCCTACATCATCTGGGGCCTGTTCCCGCTCTACTTCAAAGCCCTGCAGAGCGTGCCAGCGATGGAAATCATCGTGCATCGCGTGCTCTGGTCGGCCCTGTTCGGCGGCCTGCTTTTGCTCGTCTGGAAGCACCCAGGCTGGTGGCGCGAACTGTGCGAAAACCCCAAACGCCTGGCAGTACTGGCCGGCTGCGGCCTGCTGATCGCAACCAACTGGCTGGTATACGTCTGGGCGGTAAACAACGACCGCATGCTCGAAGCCAGCCTGGGCTACTACATCAACCCGTTGATCAACGTATTGCTCGGGCTGCTGATCCTTGGTGAGCGCCTGCGTCGCTTGCAGTGGGTGGCCGTTGGCCTGGCTGCGCTGGGTGTGCTGCAGCAACTGTGGCAGGCCGGCAGCCTGCCCTGGGTGTCGCTGGTGCTGGCGCTGAGCTTCGGCTTCTACGGCTTGATCCGCAAACAGGCGCCCGTGGCTGCGCTGCCCGGGCTGGTGGTGGAGACCTGGCTGCTGGTGCCGGTGGCATTGGTCTGGCTGGCCCTGCACCCGACGGCGATGAGCAGCCAGGCGAGCTTCTGGACCAGCAGCGAAGCACTGTGGTTGGCGGCAGCCGGGCCGATCACCCTGGTTCCGCTGGTGTGCTTCAACGCCGCGGCGCGGCATCTGCCCTACACCACGCTGGGTTTTCTGCAGTACCTGGCACCGACCCTGGTGCTGCTGCAGGCCGTCCTGTTGTTCGATGAACATTTCTCGCCCAGCACCCTGCTGGCCTTCGCCTGCATCTGGGCCGGGCTTTTTGTATACAGCCTGGATATCTGGCTGAATCTGCGCAAACGCTCGACGCTGTAAACGGCTGGTGCGCCATGCGCACCGGCGTAAAGAAGGCGCTGAGCAGAAAATGCTCAACCATGCCCAGGCCGCGTCAGCCCTGAGGCAGCACCCGTCACCCCCGGCTTATCCACAGATCCATCCCCGGCATTTGTGCACAAGCCCTTGATCCCGCTGATTTTTTGCTCAGATATGGAAAAGCCCCGGGGCACTAGGCAGTGCGCCGGGGCTCCCAGCTTACTCACAGGCTGATCCACGCATACGGTGGATATCAGTCCTCGGCGCGCAGATTCAGCTCCACCATCAGATCATCGGCCAGGGTTTCCAGACGCGCCTGCAGCTGCTCCAGGGCCAAGGTCTCCGGCACGGCCAGCAGCGCTTCGGCGGTGAACAGCAACTCGCCGCTCATCGGCGCTGGTGACACCTCGGTGAGCAGGCTCTCCAGATTGACGCCCTGCTCTGCCAGCACACGGGTGATGTCGCGAACGATGCCCGGCCGATCATTACCCACCAGCTCCAGGCGAATCGCGGTGAAGCGCCCACCCGGCTCACTGCCACTGGCCGCCAGCTGTACACGAATGCCCTGCGCGCTGAGGGCTTCGAGTTCCTTGATCAGGCCGCCATGGGCCTCGGCCGGCACATCCACTCGCACGATCCCGGCGAACTGCCCGGCCATGCGCGCCATGCGACTCTCCAGCCAGTTGCCGCCATGATTCGCGACACAGCCGGCCAGACGCTCGACCAGGCCGGCTTGGTCCTCGGCAATCACCGTCAGTACCAGATGATCCATGTACTACCTCACTCGTTCACAGGGTTCGAAAAGGTCAGCCGCGTAGCGACAACCAATAGGTGAAGAACTGTTCGTCACGCACGTAACCAAGTCGTTCATAAAGGCTCTGGCCGGCCAGGTTGGTTTTCGCCGTTTCCAGCTGCAGACCGCAGGCGCCGGCCGCCTCGGCATGCGCGCGAGCGGCATTCATCAACGCCTCGCCAATGCCTGAGCGGCGCGCGTTTTCGTCGACATACAGATCACTGAGCAGCCAGGCCGGTTCCAGCGCCAACGACGACTGAAACGGATAGAGCTGTACGAACCCCTGGGCGGCGCCCTGCTCGTCTCGGGCGATGAACAGCTGCGAATCCCCGCGTTGCAGGCGTTGCTCGAGGAAGGTGGCAATGTCCGCCTCCTCCCTCGGCACCTGATAGAAACGCAGATAGCCGGCGAACAGACGAGTGAGATCAGCGAGGTCGGCAGCAACAACAGCGGATACCGTCATGACAGGCTCCAGGATGGCTGAAAGGCAGTATAGGCGAGGCGGCGTAGGCCATATCGCGGCGTTTGTCAGCAGCCAAATCAATTAATCGTGTACGTTTTTACGTATTTTATGGAACAATAGCGAACTTTTTTGAACACACAGCGTGCTTTATGTGACCGCAAATAGTCTTTTGGTCGCAGACTGACGCAACCCCGCTGCATTTCCCCAGGATCTTGATGTAGTATGCCGCGCTTTGGACTACAAGACGGAAAACCCGTCCCAAAGCGGCTATTGAGTAGAGCTCAGAGAGAGTGAGGCAAGTGATGACTGAACGCGTTCAAGTCGGCGGCCTGCAGGTCGCCAAAGCCCTGTACGACTTCGTGAACAACGAAGCCATTCCCGGTACCGGCCTCGCTGCCGACAAGTTCTGGGCCGGTGCCGCTGCGGTCATCAAGGACCTGGCACCGAAGAACCGTGCCCTGCTGGCCAAGCGCGACGAGCTGCAGGCGCAGATCGATGCCTGGCACCAGGCGCGCAAGGGTCAGGCTCATGACGCGGCTGCCTACAAAGCCTTCCTGCAGGAGATCGGTTATCTGCTGCCGGAGCCACAGGACTTCCAGGCCACCACCGCCAACGTGGACGAAGAGATCGCCCGCCTGGCCGGCCCGCAGCTGGTGGTGCCGGTGATGAACGCGCGCTTCGCTCTGAACGCTTCCAACGCCCGCTGGGGCTCGCTGTACGACGCGCTGTACGGCACCGACGTGATCAGCGAAGAGGGTGGCGCCGAGAAGGGCAAGGGCTACAACAAGGTACGTGGCGACAAGGTCATCGCCTTCGCCCGCGCCTTCCTCGACGAAGCCGCGCCGCTGGCTGCCGGCTCGCACGTCGACTCTACCGGCTATGCCATCGTCGACGGCCGCCTGGTCATCGCCCTCAAGGGTGGCAGCAACAGCGGCCTGCTTGACGACGCGCAACTGGTCGGCTTCCAGGGCGAGGCCAACGCGCCGATCGCCGTGCTGCTCAAGCACAACGGCCTGCACTTCGAGATTCAGATCGACGCCTCCAGCCCCATCGGCAGCACCGACGCCGCTGGCGTGAAGGACGTGCTGATGGAAGCCGCGCTGACCACCATCATGGACTGCGAAGACTCCGTCGCCGCCGTCGATGCCGACGACAAGGTCGTGGTCTACAAGAACTGGTTGGGCCTGATGAAAGGCGATCTGGCCGAGCAAGTGTCCAAGGGCGGCCAGACCTTCACCCGCACCATGAACCCGGATCGCGTCTACACCCGCCCGGACGGCTCCGAGCTGACCCTACACGGCCGCAGCCTGCTGTTCATCCGTAACGTCGGCCACCTGATGACCAACCCGGCCATCCTCGACGCCGAAGGCAACGAGATTCCCGAGGGTATCCAGGACGCGCTGTTCACCAGCCTGATCGCGGTGCACAACCTTAACGGCAACACCAGCCGCAAGAACACCCGCACCGGCAGCGTCTACATCGTCAAGCCGAAGATGCACGGCCCGGAAGAAGTCGCCTTCACCAGCGAAATCTTCGCCCGCGTCGAGGATGTGCTGGGCCTGGCCCGCAACACCCTGAAAGTCGGCATCATGGACGAAGAGCGCCGCACCACCGTCAACCTCAAGGCGTGCATCAAGGCCGCCAGCGAGCGCGTGGTGTTCATCAACACCGGCTTCCTCGACCGCACCGGTGACGAGATCCACACCTCCATGGAAGCCGGCGCCGTGGTGCGCAAGGCCGCCATGAAGAGCGAAGCCTGGATCGGCGCCTACGAGAACAACAACGTCGACGTCGGCCTGGCTACCGGCCTGCAGGGCCGCGCGCAGATCGGCAAGGGCATGTGGGCCATGCCCGACCTGATGGCCGCCATGCTCGAGCAGAAGATCGCCCACCCGCTGTCCGGCGCCAACACCGCCTGGGTCCCGTCGCCGACCGCCGCCACCCTGCACGCCCTGCACTACCACAAGGTCGACGTGTTCGCCCGTCAGGCCGAACTGGCCAAGCGCACCCCGGCTTCGGTGGACGATATCCTGACCATTCCGCTAGCCAAGGATACTAACTGGAGCGAAGAGGAAATCCGCAACGAGCTGGACAACAACTCGCAAGGCATCCTCGGCTATGTGGTGCGCTGGATCGACCAGGGCGTCGGCTGCTCCAAGGTGCCGGACATCAACGATGTCGGCCTGATGGAAGACCGCGCCACCCTGCGCATCTCCAGCCAGCTGCTGGCCAACTGGCTGCGCCACGGCATCGTCAGCGAAGCGCAGGTGGTCGAAAGCCTCAAGCGCATGGCGCCGGTGGTGGATCGTCAGAACGCCGGCGATGCGCTGTACCGCCCGATGGCCCCGGACTTCGACAGCAACGTCGCCTTCCAGGCCGCGCTGGAGCTGGTGGTCGAAGGCAGCAAGCAGCCCAACGGCTACACCGAGCCGGTGCTGCACCGCCGCCGCCGCGAGTTCAAAGCCAAGAACGGCCTGTAACTCGCCAATGAAAAAACCGCCTCATCGAGGCGGTTTTTTTATGCCCGGCGCCTGCCCTCAGTGGCTGCCCGCGGCCTGCCGCGCATGCGCGCCCGTGGTGTTGTTGATCAGGCTGTCAGTGGCGGTCTGCTCGAATGCCGAGAGCTTGTGCTCCAGCTCGCTGCGCAGTTGCGCGTCATCGATCATCTCGCCGCCGGCATCGCGCCCCAGCCAGTAACGGTACAGATGCGCGTCGCGATCACGCGGCTTGACCAGGATGTGCTCGCCACTGACCAGGGCCACGGTCGGATCGCTGCCCGACGGTTTGATCACCGCCACACCGGCATCGTCTTGCGGCAGGCTGAGCAGGTCACGGCCCCAGCATTGCTGCTGGGTCGGCTCGCCCAGACGACCCATGATGGTCGGCACCACGTCGATCTGGCTGCCGACGATATCGCGGCTGTTGCCGAAGGTTTCCTGCACGCCGGGGCCAATCATCAGCAGCGGAATGCTGAAGCGCGACAGGTCCATCTCGGTGATCTGCTCGTCGTTGCCGAAGCCATGATCACCCAGAATCACGAACAGGGTGTCCTTGAAGTAGGGCTCCTGGCGCGCCTTGGCGAAGAACTGGCCGAGCGCCCAGTCGGCGTAGCGCATGGCGGTCAGGTGCTCGTCCAGCGAGCCGTGGCCGGTGACGCGCTCCACCGGCAGGTTCTCCGGCAGCGCATAGGGCGTGTGGTTGGACAGGGTCTGCAGCAGCGCATAGAAGGGCTTGCCCTGCTTGTCCAGGCTGGCCAGCTCGGTGGCCGCGCGGTCGAACATGTCCTGATCGGACACGCCCCAGGTCGGGTCGATGAACACCGGATCGACGAAGTCCTCACGACCGACGAAGTTGCGCATGCCCTGGTTGGCGAAGAAGCCTGACTGGTTGTCCCAGGCGAAACTGCCGTTGTAGACGTAGACGTCATCGTAGCCACGGGCGCTGAGTTGCTGCGGCAGCCCGGAGAACTGGTGGCCGCCCTCGGGCATGCGCATCAGGTACTCGAACCCTGGCAGGTTGGGGAAGCAGGCCATGGTGGCGAACATGCCCTGGTGGGTATGGGTGCCGTTGGAGAAGACGTGCTGGAACAGCAGGCCCTGCTTGGCCAGGGCGTCGAAGTTGGGGGTGATGCCGTCGGCATTGCCCATCGCGCCGATGTAGCGGCCGGCCATGCTCTCCATGAGGATCACCACCACGTTGCGCACCTGCGGCAGACGCCCGGCGGCCGGTGGCGTGGTGATACGGCGGATCGCCGCCTGGTCGGCGTCGATCAGGCGATCACTCGGCGTCAGCAGCAGCGTGCGCGTCGCCTGCAGCGCCTCGGCATCCGGCAGCGTTGCCTTCCAGCGGTTGTCGCCCTGGTCGGAGAAGAAGTAGCTGGCGGCGCTTACCAGGGTCAGGGTGCCATTGAGACCGAGGTGGTTGGCGAACATCGACTCGGTGGTATAGGCATCGCCCCAGCGCAGCGGCGGGCCGGAGCGCAAGGTGCCACGCGCCGCCACCACGCTGACCAGCAGCACCACCACGAACACCGCGGTACGTGCCGGCCAGTGCGGTGCCTGCGCATTGCCCTTGGCCCGCGTGGCGCGCTCAATGCGGCGGAACAGCCAGGCCAGCAGCGCCGTGGCCAATGCCCAGGCCAGCAGCAGGCGCAGCACCGGAAAACCATTCCAGATCATGCTCGACACCGTGCCCAGGTCTTCCTGCATGTACTGGAACACCAGGCTGTTCAGGCGCTGGTGGAATTCGCGATAGAAGTTCAGCTCGGCCACGGCGAAGAACAGGCAGAGACTGGTGGCGACCGTCAGCCAGGCCACATGCAGGCGCCGCGCGCGCATCGCCGTGACGCTGAGCAATGACAGCGTCAGAGGAATGCACAGGTAGACGATCAGACGCAGGTCGAAGCGCGCGCCGTTGCAGAAGGCCTCGACGAAGGTACTGGCTGGCGTGTTGGCGATCAGCGCGTGGTTGTAGGCCAGCAGCCCCAGGCGGGCCAGGGCGAACAGCAGCAGCATGCACAGTGCGCTGCCGAGGATGAAAGCCAGGTGACTAGCAACACTGACCTGCGCCGCCTTGCGGGCGGCTGGTACGGATGACTGCATGGATATGCCTTGCTCTTTACGAAATAGGAGGGCCGGAGCAGTCTGCCTGGGTACAGGTCAAAATTTCGTCAAATGTCCGCTCCATGCACCCTACTTAGGTGCAATGGGCAACGCGGCCAGCCACAGACACACTGACAATATCCCGAAACTGCGAGGCGCAAGCCCATGAGCAAGGCCGACGCGATGGCCGACGCGGGCAAGACTGCGGTGCTTCAGAACATCCACGGCACCATGGAGTTCCTGCAGAAGTTCCCGCCTTTCAACCAGATGGACACCGCTCACCTGGCGTTTCTGGTCGAGCACTGTCAGCTGCGTTTCTATGCCGAGGGCGACTCGATCATCAAGCCCAGCGATGGCCCGGTCGAGCATTTCTATATCGTCAAACAGGGCCGCGTACACGGCGAACGCCCGCACAGCGCGAGGCGCGGCACCGAGACCACCTTCGAGATCACCGCCGGCGAGTGCTTCCCCCTGGCCGCGCTGATCGGCGAGCGCGCCACGCGCACCGAACACCTGGCCGCCGAAGACACCTTCTGCCTGCTGCTGAGCAAGCTCGCCTTCGTCAAGCTGTTCGCCGTCTCCAACCCGCTGCGCGACTTCGCCCTGCGCGGGGTCAGCAGCCTGCTCGATCAGGTCAACCAGCAGGTGCAGCTGCGCGCGGTGGAAACCCTCGGCGCGCAATACTCGCTGGACACCCGCCTGGGCGAACTGGCCATGCGCCAACCCGTTGGCTGTGCACCGGACACGCCAGTGCGCGACGCCGTGCGGCTGATGCACGAACAGCATGTGGGCAGCATCGCGGTACTCGATGCGGCCGACAAACCGCTGGGCATCTTCACCTTGCGCGACCTGCGCCGGGTGGTGGCCGATGGTATCGACCTGACCCAGCCGATCGACAACCTGATGACGCGCAACCCCTTCCATCTGCCACCGGATGCCAGCGCCTTCGACGCCGCCATCGCCATGACCGAGCGGCATATCGCCCACGTCTGCCTGGTGCAGAACGAGAAGCTCTGCGGGGTGATTTCCGAGCGCGACCTGTTCAGCCTGCAGCGCGTCGACCTGGTGCACCTGGCGCGTACCATTCGCCACGCCGGCAAGGTCGAGACCCTGGCCGGGCTGCGCAGCGACATCCGCCTGCTGGTCGATCGCATGCTCGCCCACGGCGCCAGCTCGACGCAGATCACCCATATCGTCACCCTGCTCAACGACCACACGGTATCCCGGGTGATCGAGCTGACGCTCGAGCAACTGGGCGATCCGGGCATCCCCTTCACCTGGCTGTGCTTCGGCAGCGAAGGCCGCCGCGAGCAGACCCTGCACACCGACCAGGACAACGGCATCCTCTTCGAGGCCGCGAACGCCAGCGAAGCCGCCGCCATCCGCGAGCGCCTGCTGCCAATTGCCCGCGAGATCAACCAGCGCCTGGCGCAGTGCGGCTTCACCCTGTGCAAGGGCAACATCATGGCCGGCAACCCCGAGCTGTGCCTGTCGCGTCAGGAATGGTCGCGGCGCTTCGCCGGTTTCGTGCTCGAGGCGACCCCAGAGAACCTGCTGGGCTCGTCGATCTACTTCGACCTGCGCACCATCTGGGGCCCTCACGAAGGCTGCGAGCAACTGCGCGAAGAGCTGCTTGGCCGGGTTGCCAGCAACAGCCTGTTCCAGAAGATGCTGGCCGAGAACGCCTTGCGTCAGCGACCACCGGTCGGGCGTTTCCGCGATTTCGTGGTGGCGCGCTCCGGCGCCGACAAGGACACCCTCGACCTCAAGGTGCAAGGCCTGACGCCTTTCGTCGATGGCGCGCGCCTGCTGGCACTGGCCAATGGCGTCCGCGCCGTCGGCACCCTCGAACGCCTGCGCGCACTGATCGGCAAAGGCGTGATCGATGCGCTGGATGGCGCCGCCTACGAAGAGGCCTACCATTTCATTCAGCAGACGCGCATGCAGCAACATCAATTGCAGGCGCGCGATGAGCTGCCCTACTCCAATCGGGTCGATCCCGACCACCTCAACCACCTGGACCGGCGCATTCTGCGCGAGTCGTTCCGCCAGGCGCAGCGCCTGCAGAGCAGCCTGGCCATGAGGTATCAGCTATGAGCAAGTTCACCTGGTTCAGCGGCCGCGGCCCGGCTCTGACCCAGCAGCAGTTGCAACGCCGCCAGGCGCTGAGCGCGCCAGCAGCGTTCGACGAGCGCCCGTTGCATCAGCAGCGCTTCGTCGTCCTCGACCTGGAAACCACCGGCCTGAACATGCGCCGCGATCAGGTGCTGGCCATCGGCGCGGTGGTGATCGACAACGGCGCCATCGACTTCGCCGAACAGTTCGAATGCACCCTGTGCCGTGCCGATCACCAGGCCAGCGCCAGCACCCTGATTCACGGCATAGCCCCCAGCGCAGTGGCGCGTGGCGTCGATCCGGCCGAGGCCTTGCTGGATTTCATGGAGTTCGTCGGCAGCAGCCCGCTGCTGGCCTTCCATGCCGGCTTCGACCAGCGCATGCTGGCCCGCGCCCTCAAGCAGAGCCTGGGTTATCGCCTGCAGCACAGCTTCTTCGACGTCGCCGAAATCGCCCCGCTGCTCTGCCCGCAGGCACGCGTGCGGCGGGGCGGGCTGGATGAGTGGATCGCCGAATTCGGCCTGCAGGTGCACCAGCGCCATCATGCCAGCGCCGATGCCCTGGTCACCGCCGAACTGACGCTGATGCTGATGAGCAAGGCGCGCCGCCAGGGCATCGACAGCCTCGGCGAGCTGGAGCGTCAGCTGGCCAGCCGGCGCCGCCGCCAGCACGCCATGTGAGCAGACGCCCCTGGTGGATGAGTGAAGCGTCATCCACCCTACCGAAGCCTACAGATCGCGCATCAGCAGACCGTATTCCGGCGACACATCCGCCGGCAGCGGCAGATACAGGACGTGGCCGTCACCCGGCGCCACCTGTTGCGCCTGGCCCCGGGCGTTCTGCAGTTGCGCCAGGGTGAAGCGCAGGTTGCCTTGCGGGGTCATCAGCTCCAGGCCGTCGCCAACGGCGAAGCGATTCTTCACCCGCACCTCGACCAGCTCGCCACGGCGCTCGCCGGTCAGCTCACCGACGAACTGCTGGCGCTCCGCAAGCGAGCTGCCGCGCTCGTAGTTCTGGTATTCGTCATGCACATGGCGGCGCAGAAAACCCTCGGTGTAGCCACGGTGAGCCAGTGATTCGAGGCTGCCCAGCAGGCTCGCATCGAAGGGTTTGCCTGCCAGCGCGTCATCGATGGCGCGGCGATAGACCTGCGCGGTGCGCGCCACGTAGAAATGACTCTTGGTGCGCCCCTCGATCTTCAGCGAGTGCACGCCCATGCGCACCAGGCGCTCGACATGCTGCACCGCACGCAGGTCCTTGGAGTTCATGATGTAGGTGCCGTGCTCGTCCTCGAAGGCCGCCATTTCCTCACCCGGACGCCCCGCCTCTTCGAGGACGAATGCCTGAGTCGTCGGCGCGCCCTGACCGAGAGTCGGATCGACCAGGCGCACGATCTGGCCCAGTTCGTTCTCGGCAGCCGGTGTCGCCTGGTACTGCCAGCGACAGGCATTGGTACAGGTGCCCTGGTTCGGGTCGCGGCGATTGATGTAGCCCGACAGCAGACAGCGACCGGAATAGGCCATGCACAGCGCACCGTGGACGAACACCTCCAGCTCCATGTCCGGCACCTGGGTACAAATTTCCTCGATCTCCTCCAACGACAGCTCGCGCGACAGGATCACCCGCGTCAGCCCCTGGCGCCGCCAGAACTCGACACTGGCCCAGTTCACCGCATTGGCCTGCACCGACAGGTGAATCGGCATGTCAGGGAAATGTTCGCGCACCAGCATGATCAGCCCCGGATCGGACATGATCAGCGCGTCCGGGGCCATCTCGATCACCGGCGCCAGGTCCTTGAGAAAGGTCTTCAGCTTGGCGTTGTGCGGGGCGATGTTGACCACCACATAGAACTGCTTGCCCTGCGCGTGGGCCTCGCCGATACCGAGGGCCAGGTTGGCATGGTCGAACTCGTTGTTGCGCACGCGCAGGCTGTAACGCGGCTGCCCGGCATACACCGCATCGGCGCCGTAGGCGAAGGCGTAGCGCATGTTCTTCAGGGTGCCGGCCGGCGACAGCAGTTCGGGAAAACGGGGCATGACCGCACGCTCGAAAAATCAGGGGCTGGCGATTCTATGCAGGTGGCGGGGGTGGGTATTGATCTGCGTCTATGAGGCGCCCAAAAAGCGCCCGGACCAGCAATGGTGCGCCAGGCGCACCATTGTTCCAGCACTCAGCGTGAGGGCTGCCGGTCAGCGACAGACCTGACGGTACAGCGCGTCATCCTTGTCGATGCGTTTGAGCTGAGCCACCTGCGGCTGCTGCTTGTCGTCCAGCGGCAGCAACTCGGCGGTGGTGCAGTTGAGCAGATGCGCCTGATGCGAAACGTGGTCGACGTGCTGCTTCTCGAAACGGTAGAGCATGAATTCGGCCACTTGTGCATCCGCCACCTGCTTACGCACGACGCTCTTGCTGTCGAGCACGGTGAAGGCGGTGACCATCGGCACGAAGTAGCTCCACGGGCGCCAGAACACATGACCCGCTTCGGTCGCGACCACGACCGACTCCTGGGGCTGACGCGCCAGCTGATGCTCGAACCAGGAGTACTCGTAGAACACCTGATACCCCAGCATCCCCAGGCCACCGAACAGTGGCACGATCCACCTCGGCAGCTTGTTACGCGTCAGTTTGCGCAGCAGCAGAGCGATACCGGCAGCGCCGAGCCCCGATACCACGATGGCAAGCAAAGTCCACAACATAAGGCGGTTCCCGAAAAAAGACGGGCCTCCAGTGGAGGCCCGTCTGTCAGACCCTGGACCATCGACTGATGGTGTCAGGCCAGGATTATGCTCAGTGGCTCAGAGCGGCACCAGCACCTTTGGGGGTACGCACGCTTTCCACCAGGTCCTGGATTTCCTGCGGCGGTTCGGCGGTGACCATCGACACGGCGTAGGCCACGGCGAAGTTGATCAGCGCACCGACGGAACCGAAGGAAGCCGGGGAAATACCCATGAACCACTGGTCCGGGGTGTTGGCCAGCATGTTGGTGCCCGGAATGAAGAACCAGCCCAGGTAGGTGAAGATGTACACCAGGGTGATGGCCAGACCGGCGATCATGCCGCAGATCGCGCCCTTGTCGTTCATCCGCTTGGAGAAGATCCCCATCATCAGCACCGGGAACAGCGACGCTGCCGCGATACCGAAGGCCAACGCCACCACCTGCGCGGCGAACCCTGGTGGATTCAAGCCCAGATAGGTCGCCAGCAGAATCGCGCAGGCCATCGATATTCGCGCCGCCCTCATCTCGTTCTTCTCGCTGATCTTCGGATTGATCAAGGTCTTGATCAGGTCATGACTGATGGCCGAAGAGATCGCCAGCAACAATCCCGCCGCCGTCGACAGCGCTGCCGCGATGGCACCGGCCGCGATCAGACCCACGACCCAGCCAGGCAGGTTGGCGATTTCCGGGTTGGCGAGAACCAGGATGTCGTTGTTGACGGTCAGCTCGTTACCGTTCCAGCCACGCTCCTGAGCGGTCGCGGTGAAGGCCGGTGCGGCATCGTTGTACATCTGGATGCGGCCGTCGCCGTTCTTGTCTTCCCACTTGATCAGACCGGTGGTTTCCCAGGTCTTGACCCACTCCGGACGCTCTTCATAGGACAGCGCCGGTGCCGAAGTACCTTCCGGGTAGATGGTGGTCATCAGGTTCAGGCGCGCCATCGAGGCCACGGCTGGAGCGGTGAGGTACAGCAGGGCGATGAAGATCAGCGTCCAACCAGCGGACCAGCGGGCATCGGCCACGCGCGGTACGGTGAAGAAGCGAATGATCACGTGCGGCAGACCGGCAGTACCGATCATCAGCGACATGGTGAACAGCACCATGTTCAGCTTGTTGTCGACATCCGCGGTGTAGGCCGCGAAGCCCAGATCACGCACCACGGCATCGAGTTTCTGCAGCAGCGGCAAGCCGGACTCGACATGGTCACCGAACAGGCCCAGCGGCGGAATCGGGTTACCGGTCAGCTGCAGGGAGATGAAGATGGCCGGGATGGTGTAGGCGATGATCAGTACCACGTACTGAGCGACCTGGGTGTAGGTGATGCCCTTCATGCCGCCGAATACGGCGTAGGCGAAGACCACGGCCGCGGCGATCCAGATACCGGTGGAGTTGCTCACTTCGAGGAAGCGCGAGAAGGCGACACCGGCACCGGCCATCTGACCGATCACGTAGGTCACGGAGATGATCACCAGGCAGATCACCGCAGTCAGGCGTGCGCCACGACTGTAGAAGCGATCACCGATGAAATCCGGCACGGTGAACTTGCCGAACTTGCGCAGGTAAGGCGCCAGCAACATCGCCAGCAGCACATAACCGCCGGTCCAGCCCATAAGGAAGGTGGAGTTGGCATAACCGCCGGCGGCGATCAGGCCCGCCATGGAAATGAAGGAGGCTGCGGACATCCAGTCAGCGGCCGTCGCCATGCCGTTGGTGACCGGATGCACACCACCGCCGGCGACGTAGAACTCCTTGGTGGAGCCGGCACGCGCCCAGATGGCGATGCCGATGTAGAGCGCGAAGGACGCCCCCACGAACAACATGTTGATTGCGAATTGGCTCATGACCACTACTCCTCGACGCCAAATTCTTTATCGAGTTTGTTCAGTCTCCACGCGTAGTGAAAAATGAGCCCGATGAAGAAGAGGATTGAGCCTTGCTGCGCGAACCAGAATCCGAGGTCGGAACCGCCGACGGCGATTCCAGCGACCATCGGACGCAGGATCATGGCGAACCCGTAGGAAACCAGCGCCCAGACGATCAGGCTCCAGGTGATGAGCCGCACGTTGGCCTTCCAATAGGCCGCGGCATTTGCTTTTTCAGAAGTCATAGACGCCTCCGGTTATTGTTATTCTGATGCACCTTCAAGCTAGCAGCAGGCCAGCACTCGCCGACAGATAGACATTGGTAGTAGCCGCATCGCGACGTGCCGGGCAGTGAGTGCAAAGGCTGAAAACCATAGAAGAAAAATGGCGACGTTCAGGGCCACCCCCGCAACAAGAATGCATTTGATAATGATTATCTAAAACACTAGAATCCCGGGCCCTCACCTACCATCCGCCCCAAGGATTCACGCCATGCGACGCCTGGTCGTACCGCTTCTCACCCTTCCTGCTCTCGCCAGTCACAGCGCCTTCGCCAGCAGCACCCACGAAACGCCGCTGGCCCTCGAGGAAATGCAGATCACCGCCCCGAGCGAGCGGGCCGACGGCCCAGTGGATGGCTACCGGGCAAGCCGCTCCGCCAGTGCCACCCGCACCGACACGCCGATTCACGAGATCCCGCAGTCGATCAGTGTGGTGCCGGAGCAGGTGGTGCAGGACATCGGCGCGGTACGCCTGGAAGATGCACTCGACTACGCCGGCGGCGTGGAGCGCGGTAACAACTTCGGCGGCCAGGGCCTGACCGAGTTTCTGATTCGCGGTTTCAACAGCCAGGAGTTCTACCGCAACGGTTTCGCGGTGAACCGCGGCTACCCCAACATGCCCGACGCCAGCACCATCGAGCGCCTCGAAGTGCTGCGCGGCCCGGCGGCGATGCTCTATGGCCGCAGCGACCCCGGCGGCACCTTCAATATCGTCAGCAAGCAGCCGCAGGCCGAACGCCGCACCGTGCTGGGCAGCCAGGTCAACAGTGAAGGCCTGCGTCGCGGCACGCTGGACACCACCGGGGCGCTGGATGAACAGGCCGATTTCACCTACCGCCTGAATCTGGTTGCCGAAGGTGGCGACAGCTTCCGCGACGACGTCGAGAGCGAGCGCTACAACGTCGCCCCGGTGCTGCGCTGGCAGCTCAATGAAGACACGGCCATCACCCTCGAGGGTGACTACCTGCACAACCGCCACCCGCTCGACCGCGGCGTGACCCGCTATGCCAACCAGCAGCACAAGCTGCCGCGTGATCGCTTCCTCGGCGAGGAGTCGGCCGGCAAGCTGACCAACGAGAACGCCACCACCCAACTGCGCATCGAGCACCTGCTCAATGACAGCTGGACCCTGCGTGGCGGCGTGCAGTATCTCGATGGCGAGATCTACGGCGGCGCCGTGGAAAACAACAGCAACAGCTACCGCGGCGGCCTGGCCGCTGGCAGCAGCGTCGTCGGGCGCAACTACAACGAACGCTGGCTGAACTGGAACGACGTCAACGCCCAGGTCAATGCCGAAGGCAACTTCGACCTCGGCGGCTTCGCCCACACCCTGCTGGTGGGCGTGGAATACGACAAGTTCAACTACAACTCGCTGATCATCCGTTCGCCGAACGACAACGCCTTCCCCATCGACCTGTACAACCCGGTGCATGGCCAGCCACTGCCGGCACTGACCCGCACCACCACGCACGACGCCGAGACGCTGAAGTCCTACGCCTTCTACCTGCAGGATCAGATCGCCCTGACCGAGCGCCTCAAGGCCCAGCTCGGCGCGCGCATCGAGCGTTTCGAGCAGAGCTACGTGGACAAGCTCAACGCCGGCGGCAACTGGGAGCAGGCGCACAACGCCGTCTCGCCGCGCTTCGGCCTGATCTATGACCTGACCGACGAACTGGCGGTGTTCGCCAACACCTCGCGCTCGTTCAAGCCCAACCGTGGCGCCGACCGTTTCGGCAGCGCCTTCGACCCGGAAAAAGGCGTCGCCCATGAACTCGGCATCAAGTACGACATGGCCGACCGCGACCTGAGCCTGACCGCGGCGCTGTTCCATATCGTCAAGGAGAACGTGCTGACCAGCGACCCGCTGGACACCACCCGCAGCGTCGCCGCTGGCGAAGTGCGCAGCCGTGGCTTCGATATCAATGTGGCCGGCAACATCACCCCGCAGTGGCGGGTGATCGGCGGCTATGCCTATGTCGACGCCGAAGTCACCGAAAGCACCAGCGCCACCATGCCGGTGGGCTCGCGCCTGGCCAACGTGCCGCGCCACAGCTTCAACCTGCTCGACACCTATGAGTTCGACAGCGGCGCACTGGCCGGTCTGGGCCTGGGCATCGGCCTGAAGTACGTCAGTCAGCGCCAGGGGCAGACCAGCAACGACACCTTCGACATGGACGGCTATGGCCTGGTCGACCTGCTGGCCTACTACCCACTGACCGAGAACGTGCGCCTCAATCTCAACCTGAACAACGTGTTCGACAAGCACTACGAAGAACGCGCCTGGAACGTCTGGTCCTACCCGGGCGAGCCGCGCACGCTGCAGGCGGGGATTTCGGTCAGCCTGTAAGCACGAGCACCAGGTGAACGCGGTTCACCCGGCTTGCTACCTCGTAGCCCGGATGCAATTCGAGGATGGCCTGTTGCGCCGTTCCCGGATTGCATCCGGGCTACGTGCTTTCAGAGCGGGTCGGAGGCCAGCTCGATCGGCAGCAGGTAGCGCTCCTCATCGTATTCGATGGGCAACTGGTAGCGATGGGTGCTTTCCTCGACGGTCTGGCATTGGTCATCGACCAGGGCCATGCGCCGTTCGACGCGGGTGTCCTTGAGCTGCAGGTCGCGATAGCCCTGATTACCGATCCGCTCGGTGATGACGACCAAGCCCTTGGTCTCACTGAATTCTCCGGCGCAATGGGTATCCAACTCGCCCCAGTAGGTATAGACCGGCAACTCGCTCAACAGCGGGCGCAGATGTTGCGAGTTCAGTTCATACAAATGCAGTCGGGTTTCGTAGAAGGGATTGGCGCTTGAGTTGTTACGACGCGATAAGCGCACCCCAAACGCCAGATCATCCCCACGCAGCCGATAAGCTGCAGTGTCGAAGCTCATCTCGTCGATGAAGATCGCATCCCAGTCCAGCCGATTGGGCTCCACTCGCTGCGCCACGAGATGTTGCCGGGCGTTTTCGAACACCAGCACCTGCAGATCCGCCTCGCCATGAGTGTCGTGCTGCGCACGCACCAGGGGCACAGCGATCAGGGTCAGTTCGGGCCGCGCCGGCCAGACCTTGCAGATACTGTGCTCGACATCCAGCCGATAGTGCCCGCGCTGGTCTTCGAGAGACTCGCCGGCCGCGTGGCCCGGATGGGCCATTTCGATCCAGTCCGGCAGTTGCTGGCGGCAATCATCGGCCAGCGCCACGCCGGCCGTCAGCAAGCTGGCCAATGCCAGCGCGCACGGTACGTTCATCCTTGAGCTCCTCCACGTCATCCCGGCGCGAGTCTACGCGGCCGCCTGCCCACTGCCCATGACGCGCATCGCGAAACAGCCAGGCAATGCGCAGCGCCAACTGATGCCCGGCACGCGCCTCTTCGCGCAAACCGATATGCCCGCTCATGGCCGATACCACAGGCGCATGAAGCCCAGCGCCAGCAACAGGCCGACCTGGCCCAGCGCCGCGCACAGCGACAGGAACGAGCGCAGCGTGCCGTTATTCGCCGCATCCTGGATACCGGTCAGGGCATTCCAGAACCCTTCCGGCAACAGCATCAGGCTCAGGCTGGCAAGCGGCTTGCCGGTCAGCAGCAGGCCATCGATCAGGTTGAACCAGCCGCAGAACATCAGGCCGATGAGGATCATCACCGCCACCACCAGACCGAGGCCCAGGCAGGCGGAAAATTGCATGAGAAGACGCATGGGGATCACCTCCGATAGAAGGCGCGGCCTGCACTGACCGCGCCAGTCAATTCAGGCTTGCGGACCGCTACGGCCGACGCCGTACCAGTCCAGTTTGCGGGTCAGCACCATCACGCTGCCGAGTACGCCGAACACCAGCAGCGAGCCCATCAGCAGGGCGTAGTCCTCGGCGTTGAGCAGGCCATAGAGCATGGCGTACAGAGCGGCCAGCAGCGCGCCAAAGCCCAAGCCGCGTCGCCAGCTGTGCAGCACATAGCTGACGTAGAAGCCGATCAGGCCGACGCAGGCACCCGCCGAGAGGCCATAGGCCAGGGTGAACGGCAGATGCTCGGACAGCGACAACAGCAGCAGGTAGAACAGCGCCAGCGACAGGCCGACCAGGGTGTACTGCACCGGGTGCACGGCCAGGCGCTTGAGCACCTCGAAGAGGAAGAAGGTGGCGAAGGTCAGGGCGATGAACAGCAGCGCATATTTGATCGCCCGGTCGGTCTTCAGGTACTGATCGACCGGGTCGACGAAACTGACCCCGAAGTTGCGGCCGAACAGCTCCTGGCAACGATCACCGCCCACGCAGTCGCGCAGTGCCTCCTCCAGGTTGGTGGCGAAGAAGCTGGTCTGCCACTCGGCGCTGAACCCTGCGGCGCTGATCTCACGGCTGCTTGGCAGGTACTCACCGACGAAGCTCGGGTGTGGCCAGTCAGAGTTCAGCTTGACCCGGCTATCACGCCCGACCGGTACCACCGAGAGCTGCTCGGTGCCCTGCAGCTTGAGGTCGAAGGCGAATTCCAGCGTTTGCCCACCCTGGGCATCCAGGGCCGGGATCGGCGCATGCACGCCAGCGCCGAAATTATCGTCACCACTGCCTGGCGCGAAGCTCAGGGTCTGGCCATTCAGGCGCAGTTGCAGGTCGTTGCTGATGCCACGGATATCGCTGATGCCGACCGAGAGAAAGGTTTTTTCGAAACGGTAGAAGCCCAGGTCGTCGCCCAGCCCGAGGCGCGCCGGCAGGCGGAATTGGCCACTGACCTGGCTGTCGCTGCGGTACAGGCGCGCCTGATAGATGCCACGGGCACGCAGCTCGGTGCCAACCTGCCCCTCAAGCACGAAGCGCTCCGGCAGGAAGTACAGACGACCTCGGCGCTGGCGCTCCTCGGTATAGCGCTCGCCGGTCTTCTCGTTGGTCTTCCACTCGTGAGTGGTCTTGATATACGGCAGCACCAGGATCGGCCCGGTGATCTGCTGGCGGTAGCTGGAACTGCGGGCGATATCCTGCAGCACCTCGTAGCGCAGGCCTTGGCGCTCGTCGACCAGGCCATCGATCATCAGCAGGGGAATCATCAGGAGCAGGATCAGCAGAGCGATGGCGCCCAGCTTGAAGCCCAGTGTGCGAGTCATGGTACGGCTCTCCGTAGCGAGTGAAAGTACGGCAGAGTCTGGGCAAGGGCGGTGTGAGGCGTGTGGGGCGAGCGTGGAGATTGTGTGGAGAATGGATGAAAGAGAAAGGGCGCCGATTGAGGGCGCCCTTTCTAACTGCAATGCGGCATAAGACTGCTCCCGCGTGATGGATGCCCGGATCAGCTGATACGGCTGGCACCCACGCGGTCGGCGCCGTCTGCGGCTACGCGGTTCGCACCCACGCGGTCAGCACCATCGGCGGCTACGCGGTTCGCACCCACGCGGTCAGCACCATCGGCGGCTACACGGTTCGCACCAACGCGGTCAGCACCATCGGCGGCTACACGGTTCGCACCAACGCGGTCAGCACCATCGGCGGCTACACGGTTCGCACCAACGCGGTCAGCACCATCGGCGGCTACACGGTTCGCACCAACGCGATCAGCACCATCGGCGGCTACACGATTCGCACCAACGCGGTCAGCGCCATCGGCGGCTACACGGTTCGCACCAACACGGTCGGCACCATCGGCGGCTACACGGTTCGCACCAACACGGTCGGCACCATCGGCGGCTACACGGTTCGCACCAACACGGTCAGCACCATCTTCAACGATACGGAAGCGCTCCTGAGTACGCTCGGCACCGCCTTCAGCGACGCGGTTGGTGCCGACACGATCGGCGCCATCTTCAGCAACTACAGGGGCAACGGACTGTTCGGTGGAAACCTGCGGCAGGGCGAAAGCGCTGGCGGAAAGAGTGGCGATGACGAGGCTGGCGAGGATTTGCTTTTTCATGGTCGTTCTCCGTAAGGGGGGTGAGTAACTGGCTACGGAGCTCATGTTACGCATGCCCCAGAACGGCAAAAGGCACATCTCGGGATAGTGACAATCGATGCCATCGATACCTGAAAAAGTGCTTATCGATCAGCCAGATAGTCATCAGCAACGACCATACTGAAGCTCTCTCGCCTTTTGTCTGCCCGACAGCGCAACGGGTGAACGGCACTGGCATCTGTATAAAAAACCAGTGAAACTTCGCCCCATGCTCGCCCTCGACGCTCCCGAACTCTATTACCTGGCCAACTTCCGCAAGGCCCTTGCCTGGCTCGACGCCCATCACCGCGACCTGATGGATGATGCCGAGCGCGCCTTCGTCGCCGATTTCCCCCAGTTGCCATTGCCTGCTCAGGCGCTGCTGGTGCGCCTGGTGATGCGCAAGGGCGTGCACTTTCGCGCCAGCAAGCTGCGCTATGCCGAGATTGGCGACATACCGACTGCAGCCGCCCCACTGTTGCAACTGGGCTGGCTGATCGACTGCGCCGCCTTGAGCTTCGATGAGCTGGGCGCCCTGCTGCTCAAGGACGAACTGGCCGCGCATTTCGCCAGCGATCTGCCGCGCAGCAACCTGAAGAAGAGCGAAGCGCTCGACCATCTGCGCGAGCTGCACAGCGAGCCCCGTAGCCTCGGCGACTGGTGCCCGCAACTGCACGAGCGCCTGCTGAGCCTGGCCATCGGCCCGCTGTGCGAACGTCTGCGCCTGATGTTCTTCGGCAACCTGGCGCAGGACTGGTCGGAGTTCGTGCTCGCCGACCTGGGCATCTTCCGCTACGAACAGGTGCCGATCACCCCCGGCTCGCGCGGTTTCCGCCAGCGCCAGGACGTCGACGACTACCTGCACCTGCGCCTCTGCCGCGAAGCCTTCGAGGCCGGTATGGCGGTGCCCGAAGTGCTGCAGCAACTCGGCGATTTCTCCAGCGACAGCGCCCACATCAACGAACGCCACCAGCGCCTGCTGCTGCAACTGGCGCAGCACTTGGAACGGGCCGGCGAGCTGGACTCGGCGCTGGCGCTATATCGCGACACCCGCGCGGTCGGCTCGCGGCAACGGCAGATCCGCGTGCTGGAGCGCCTGGGCCAGGATGCCGAAGCGCTGACCCTGGCCGAACAGGTGATCGCAGCGCCGCACAATGCCGAAGAAGCGCAACTAGCCGAGCGCGCACGCACGCGCCTGCGCAAACGCCTCGGCCTGCCGCCCGCGGCCAAGGCAGCGAAACTGATCGAGAGTCGCCTCGACCTGCGCCTGCCGCGCGCCGCCAGCGTCGAGCTGGCCGTGGCCATGCACCTGGCCGAACCGGATGCACCGGTGCATTACGTGGAGAACACGCTGATCTGCGGGCTGTTCGGCCTGCTCTGCTGGGAGGCGATCTTCGCCCCACTGCCCGGCGCCTTCTTCCACCCCTTCCACACTGGCCCGGTGGACCTGCACCGCGCCGACTTCCATGCCCGCCGCAGCGAGCTGTTCGCCGCCTGCCTGGCGCGCCTGGACGATGGCAGCTATATCGAAGCCATGCGCCGTACCCACACCGAGAAGTTCGGCATCCAGTCACCTTTCGTGTTCTGGGAGCTGCTCGACGCCGAGCGCCTGGAACAGGCGCTGACCTGTCTACCGCCAGCCCATCTGGCCGCCTGGTTCCGCCGCCTGCTGGCCGACATCCGCGAAAACCGCGCCGGCATGCCCGACCTGATCCAGTTCTGGCCCGCCGAGGGCCGCTACCGGATGATCGAGGTGAAAGGCCCCGGCGACCGCCTGCAGGACAACCAGAAACGCTGGCTGGCGTTCTGCGCCGAGCACGGCATGCCGGTCAGCGTCTGCTACGTGGAGTGGAGCGATTGAGCCTGCGCATCGCCGTGCGCGAGCTGTGCGAGTTCACCGCCAAGGAAGGTGACCTCGACCTGCGCTTCACCCCCTCGCCCACCGCACAGGAGGGCATGGCCGGTCACGCCACGGTGGTTGCCCGGCGCGGCCCGGATTACGTTTCCGAACTGCCGCTGATCGGTGAGTTCGAGGGGCTGACGGTCAGTGGCCGCGCCGACGGTTTCGACCCGGAGTTTCGCCTGCTGGAGGAGATCAAGACCCATCGTGGCGACATCTCGCGCATCCCGGCCAACCACCGCCTGCTGCACTGGGCGCAGGTGAAGATCTACGGCTGGCTGCTGTGCCAGGAGCTCAGTTTCGAGGAGCTGGATCTGGCGGTGGTCTATTTCAACGTCATCACCCAGCAGGAGACAGTGTTCCGCGAGCGCCACAGCGCCGCGTCACTGGGCGAGTTCTTCGCCCTGCACTGCCGCCGCTATATCGACTGGGCGCGGCAGGAGCAGGCCCACCAGCAAGCGCGCAACCAGGCGCTGGAGAGCTTGAGCTTCCCCTACGGCGAATTCCGCCATGGCCAGCGGCAACTGGCTGAAGCCGTGTACCGTGCTGCACGCGACGGCCACTACCTGCTGGCGCAGGCCACCACCGGCATCGGCAAGACTCTTGGCACCCTGTTCCCGCAGCTCAAGGCCATGCCCGGCCAGCAGCTCGACCGCCTGTTCTTCCTCAGCGCCAAGACGCCCGGTCGGCGCCTGGCGCTGGATGCCCTGCGACGCCTGCACGAACCCGACACACCGCTGCGCGTGCTGGAACACGTCGCCCGCGACAAGGCCTGCGAACACCCGAGCAAAGCCTGCCATGGCGACTCCTGCCCGCTGGCCAAAGGTTTCTACGACCGCCTGCCAGCGGCGCGCAGCGCGGCGCTCAAGGAGCGCTGGCTGGATCAGCAGGCGGTGCGCAATATCGCCATCGCCCATGGCGTGTGCCCCTACTACCTGAGCCAGGAGCTGTGCCGCTGGAGCGACGTGGTGGTGTGCGACTACAACTACTACTTCGACCTCGGCGCCCTGCTGCACAGCCTCACCCTGATCAACCAATGGCGCGTCTGCCTGCTGGTGGACGAAGCGCACAACCTGGTGGAACGCGGGCGCGGCATGTACAGCGCCGAGCTGGATCAGGCGCGCTTCAAGGCCCTGTGCCGCGACGCGCCGAAGCGTCTGAAAAGCGTGCTGGAACGCATCGACCGCCATTGGGATCAACTGCACCGCGAGCAAGAAGTGCCCTATCAGGTCTACCCGCTGGCGCCGGACTTGCTGCTTGCCGCGCTGGGCAAGGCGGTCAGCGCCATCACCGACCTGCTGACCGAACAGCCCGAAGGCAATGCCGGCGAACTGCTCAGCTTCTATCTCGACGCCATGCTGTTCTGCCGCCTGGCGGAAAGCTTCGGCGCGCATTCGCTGTTCGATATCAACCGCGATGAGGCCGGCAACGGGCGCAGCTATTCCACATTGTGCATCCGCAATATCCTGCCGGCGCCCTTCCTCGGCCCGCGCTTCGAGGACGCCCACAGCGCCACGCTGTTCTCCGCCACCCTCAGCCCCAGCCACTACTACCTCGACCTGCTCGGCCTGCCGGAAGAGACCCAGTGCCTGGACGTCGCCTCGCCGTTCAGCGCCGAACAACTGCATGTACAGGTGGTGCGCAACCTGTCGACCCGCTACCAGCACCGCGACGCCTCACTGGCGCCGATCTGCCAGTTGATGGCGCGCCAATACGCCGAACGCCCCGGCAACTACCTGGCCTTCTTCAGCAGCTATCAGTATCTGGAGCAGGTGCTGCAGCAACTGCGCCGCGATCACCCGCAGATTCCGGTATGGACACAATCACGGCAGATGGACGAAGCCGCGCGCCAGGGCTTTATCGAACGCTTCCAGATCGGCGGGCGCGGCATCGGCTTCGCCGTGCTTGGCGGCGTATTCGGCGAAGGCGTGGATCTACCCGGCGAACGCCTGATCGGCGCCTTCGTCGCCACCCTCGGCCTGGCCCAGCTCAACCCCATCAACGAAGAAATCCGCCAACGCATGGACACCCTGTTCGGCAATGGCTACGACTACACCTACCTCTACCCCGGCCTGCAGAAAGTCGTGCAAGCCGCTGGCCGAGTGATTCGCACGCCGGAAGATCAAGGCGTGCTCTACCTCATCGACGACCGCTTCGCCCGCCCCGAAGTGCGCCGCCTGCTGCCGAGCTGGTGGCAGGTGGAGCTGCTGCGCTTGCCGCACAAAGCCCCCGCTCCCGAACCGCAACCCGACCTGTAGGATCGGCTGGGCGGCATTCCGTTTTATCCGCGATCATTGCGTCCTGAAAACCGTAGCCTGGGTTGAGCGTAACGACACCCGCGAGGAAGATCGGGAGCACCTGCAAGACGCGCCTGAACACGACTTGCCAGCGGTTATCCGACATGGTGTATAACCTGCCAAACACCCCACCGCCTCGCTGCAACCTGCGAGATAGAGAAGGATTTCGAGAATGACCAGGAAGGTTATCCACCAAAACCCAGCAGCAGGTTATGCACCATTTGGTGTCTATTTATAGTTATACGCTAAAGGACACAGGTATGCCTGGCATAAAGGAATTGGGCACAGTCATCGCGTCAAGGGAAATGGAATTCATTTTTGACGACGGAAAAAAAGAAAAGGCATCCCTTAAGGTTGGTATGCCGTTTGAGTACAACGAAGACCTCGATTGGTGCTGCCCCTACGAATTGAGCACAGAATCCGGAAGAAAATTGTTCGGAATGATCGGGATAGATGCATTACAAGCGCTGGAACTCACAATGAAAACTCTCAGTGTTGAAATCGAACATTGGGAAAGAATAAGGAAGGGCAAGTTCCACTTCCTTGGTGAGGAGGGAGCAGGAATATGATTGCAACCAAAAAGCAAACTGCGCATAACAACCGCTTCCACTGGACGGCGTCGCTAACGCGCCGCCGCCACTGAAGCGGAGCGTTAGGTAGCTCATGCCGAAACTTGCATGCCCATGCGGCTATATTCATAACCTCTCGCAAATCCCAGATGCAGGCTGGATAACGATTCGAGACGAAGAGTTTGACTCAATCAGCACCTCTGGCCTTGGTAGTGAAGAAAAGCTCGATGCCTTGTATTCAGCATCGGGTAGCATTTATGTCTGCCCCAGCTGCAAGCGATTAATGTGGGCCAAAGAAGGCAGCGCCGAGTTTGTTATCTACTCCAGAGAGCAACCTAACTAGTGGCATATATGGACTCTCCCCACAAGTAGTGAGCAAAGCTTTTCTTTTGCACTTGTCGTCAGCGCGGTTGCATTCGTATATCCGGCCTGTGTTGGGCTTTGCCGCTCTGGCCATTCTGTAGTTTGCGCAGCGGGGGCCAAGCGTTCAATCGATCACGGGGATCATCATTGTTATCGGCCTTGTTCCGCTGCAGGACTCGCCTGTTCCGACAGTGCTGCCGTTCACCACAACCATAAAAAATCATCACATCTTTACTGATCACTCCCGCCGTCAGGCGGGCTTTGTGCTCTGCCAATTGCCATTGAAGCGCCGCTCACGGCACCACACCGCCCAGCAGATCCGCACCAGTTTTTTGGCCAGCGCCACAGCCACTTTGTTGTGGCCAATACGGGCTGCAACAAAGGGGACAGATTTATTTACTGTCCTTGCAACTTACAGTGCATAAAATTCGGTACGCATGGCGCATCCTGCGACAAGAACAGATGCATCAGGCGCGCGAGTAGCCCCTTCAGGAGGGTGAGAGGAATCGTCGTGGAAGAGGTTGAGCGGCATGGATGCCGCGAGAGCTGCGATGGGCCAGGGATGGCCCTTCGCAGCGTGCCTCTGGAACGATGATGGAGCGAACGAAACCCGGCGAAGCCGGGGCCGGATGGCGGGGCGGGCGGTTTTGGTTACTTTTGCCAAGACAAAAGTGACTCGACCGGCAGGGCGAAACCAATACGTCAGCAATCCAAAAAAGGGACAGATTTATTTATGGCGCTGTGCTATCACCTCCTAAAAATAAATCTGTCCCCTTTTCCCAGTTACCGAACCGCAACCCGACCTTTAGGATCGGCTGGGCGGCATTCCGTTTTATCCGCGATCATTGCGACCTGAAAGCCGTAGTCTGGATTGAGCGTAACGACACCCGCGAGGAAGATCGGGAGCACCTGCAAGACACGCCTGAACACGACTTGCCAGAGGTTATCCGACATGGTGTATAACCTGCCAAACACCCCACCGCCTCGCTGCAGCCTGCGAGATAGAGAAGGATTTCGAGAATGACCAGGAAGGTTATCCACCAAAACCCGGTAGCAGGTTATGCACCATTTGGTGTCTATTTATAATTAGGCAAAGGCATGGATACCTTAGAAACGTACAAACAATTAATTACCGAAGGCTGCAGCACTCAAAATTTCGCTATAAACAGTTGCGGCAGTGACATGTACTGCCTATGCAATAAAGATGGTGCTTGGTCAGTTTTTTACACAGAGCGCGGAATAGACTACCCGCCAATATTCAGTTCAATATCTGAAGAAGAAGCCTGTAAATTTTTCTATGACCACATTATCAAAATGGAGCATTGGCACATCGTAGGTTTTTACAAAGATAAAAATTTGGCTCAATCGATGGAGTCCAAGCTCTCCTGCCTTGGCATTCGGTTTGTGCGCAATGATATACCTGCATATCGAGCACAAAATGATCCAAGATTTCGGATATTCGTAATCGGTAAAGATATTTTTAGATTCAAGGATGCATTTGGTGAACCTTGCGTCAGTTATGCCTAACAAATTCAAATCGTTCGCTCCGCTCACTCGGGACGTCCGTAAGCTGCGCTTCCGGCCGCTCCTTAGCCAAACGTTAGGTAACCATGGACAGACCTAGACCGCCCGCTATTCAAGACTCCGCAAAGGTAATAGCTTTTGCCATAGTTGATGAATCTGTCACCTATACAGGCAGAATTTCCACATACGTAGATGGAAAGCTTATAGGCCCCGTACCAAAGCTCTCCATATGCCAGAATCCAGGAGAGGGCGACTATCTCCTTTTCTATTGCAATGAGCAGTGGGAGGTTCTTGCCGCTGGCGGTGGAGACTCAATTGAACAGGTTAAGAACACGGCAGAAAAAGCATATTCCGGAATTTCCAGTAAGTGGCAGTGGCTCACCTAACTACTGGCTCAAACCGCTCACTTCGTGAGCTGAGACGGGCTGAAGCCCGCCCCGAGCTTAATCGTCATGCACATACAAGGAATTTCGCGTGCTCACAAAATACTTATACATCGCAGGCTGCATACCATTCCTTGCACTTGGCATCCTGCATACGGTCTACACAATCACAGACACGTACAAGCCTAAAAAGCTAATACCATACAAATCTGGCGTTATGAGCCTCATGAAAGAGTCGACCTTAGCCATAACAAAAGAAACAAATATGTGGCGTGCATGGGTTGGCTTTAATATCAGTCACGGCATCGGCATACTATTTTTCTCACTCACTTATTTATATTTATCAACCTTCTATACTTCCTTCTTGGAAAGCTCCCTCTTTTTCATGAGCGCTGCGCCAATCATTTCATTAACATATTTCATACTGTCTAAAAAATATTGGTTTAGCATACCCGCCATAGGGTCAGCTATCGGTCTACTGTGTTTCGTTGCAGGGGCATTGACGCAGGTATATGCATAACATGTTGTTTAAGCCGTTCGCTTCGCTCACTCGGGACAGGCTAAAGCCCGCCCCTTAAACAAACGCTAGGCATTAGCAATGCACGAGATCCTTCAACTCATATTAGATTGGCTAAGCACCAAGCAAGGGAGCGGCCCGCGAAACGGCTATGGCTGGGAAATAATTGTTATTACTGCTTTTGCCGTGGGCGGCCTTTTAAAAGCACGTGAAAATCATTCGAAAAAAATCTCACTTAAATATAGAACATCCCAGAAACTATTAAATAACGACCTGACCGCAGATATCCTTTCAGGTAACGGAAAAAATTCAACTCACATCAGTGCCAAGCTAGAAAAAATTGGAAACAGCTATATAGTTACAACTTATGATGCAGCCAGTCCAGAAGCAGGGAGAGTCCAAGAATTCTGCAACCTTGATGAAGTAGAAAAGTTTCTGGAGAAAGAAACCATCTTCAGATTATCGGACTTCAGTGAATCTCGCCGAGTAGCCTAACACCTAGTATTCAAACCGTTCGCTTCGCTCACTGGGGCGGGCTAAAACCAAAAGTTAGGCCGCAGAGGACGTCCAACACTAATCCGCACGGGAGAGATGCATGTTTGATCACTTGGGTATCGGGGTTACCAGCCTGGCCGAAAGCAGGTCCTTCTTCCTGAAGGCATTGCAACCACTGGGCGTCTCCGTCGCCATGGAAGGGCCTCACAGCGTTGGAATCGGCCGCAACGGCAAGCCGTCGCTCTGGCTCTGCGAGTCCTCGGAGAAGCCTACTCATCTCCACATCGCCATCACGGCCCAGAATCGCATGGAAGTAGATGCGTTCTATGAGGCTGCGCTGGCCGCAGGCGGAAAGGACAACGGTCCTCCTGGGCTGCGTCCGCATTACCATGCGAACTACTACGGCGCGTTCGTCATCGGCCCAGATGGACACAACATCGAAGCGGTTTGTCATCTACCGGCCTAGGGCCTGTTCAAGTGTACGCAAACATTTGCGTGTCTTGAGCAGCCGTCGCTCATGGCCGACGCCCACTCGCACGGATCGCCATCGACGGTCCAGCTCTAAAGATCAGGCAAAAGGAACATATTTTTTAGCCATATCAACGCTATGGAGAGGTTGCGTTGATGACATAAAAACAGGGAAAAATCGAATATGAATAAATCCCCTTTTCGCTCAATTAATATCATATAACAATCGATTCAATTCGTTCGCTGGCACTGGCTAAGGCCCGCCACTTAACCTAGGGTTACAGCGCACAGCACGCTACCAAGGGTCGACTCGATGAAGGTAAAAAGAATAATTTCAAATGTGGCGGCAGCAGACACAGATGAAGCCAGTAAATTTTATGAACGCGTCTTCGACCTCAAACTCATCATGGATCACGGTTGGATAAAAACTTTTACTTCCGGTGAAAAAATGGAAGTACAGATCAGTGTCGCTTATGAAGGCGGATCAGGAACACCCGTTCCGGATTTATCTATAGAGGTAGACGATCTTGACCTTGTGCTGGAGCGAATAACCGCTGAAAACATTCACATCGAGTACGGCCCCGTATCAGAACCTTGGGGCGTTCGCAGGTTTTATGTTCGTGATCCATTTGGAAAACTAATAAATGTGCTTCAGCATGAATAGCGCAAGATTTGCGCTGCAAAAAATGGCCACTCTGCAGTTCGCGCGGCAATTGATCTCGGGAATCAAAATCTAGGCATGCAGGCCCGGCGCTCAGCAAATAGCCCGGACAATCACTACGCAGCTAAACAGCCCGGAAGCTTCGCGGCTGAAGCGGCTCCTACAGCGCAATCTAGGCGGGTAATGCCAGCAGCACTTCCACACCACCCTCGACATTGCCGATCTGCAGCTCACCACCATGCAGTTCGGCCACTTCCTGCACGAAGTTCAGGCCCAGTCCGGTGCTCTTGCGGCCGCCGTTGGGGCGCGGCAGTGAGTAGAAGCGCTCGGTCAGGCGCTCAAGTGCGTACTCGGGAATGGCATCGCCCTGGTTGAACAGGCGCAGCTCGATGCGCTCGCCCTGGCGCTCGGCGGTGATGCGGATAAGCCCGCCGGGCGCGGTGAAGTCCAGGGCGTTGTCCAGCAGGTTGGCCAGCGCCTGGCGCAGCAGGAAACGCTCGCCGCGCAGACTGAGGCCTGCGGGTACAACCTGATCGATCTGTAGATGGGCTGCGGTGATACGCGCCTGCTGCGCTTGCAGCAATTCGTCGACCAGTGGCGCCAACGGCACCGTCACGCGCTCTTCCAGACCCTGACGCTGTTCAACCTGGGCCAGGTGCAGCAGACGTTCGATGAGGTTTTGCAGGCGCGCGCTTTCCTGCTGGATATTGGCCACGAAGCGCTGACGCTGCTCGGGCGGCATGTCGCCGTCGAGCAGTTCGGCAGCGCCACGGATCGCGGCCAGCGGGCTTTTCAGTTCGTGAGTCAGGGTATGTACGTAGCGCTCGACATAGGCCTTGCCTTCCAGTTCGGTACGCATACGCTCGACCGCCACGGCCAGTTGCCCCAGCTCGCCGCCGCGCACTTGCGGCGCCTCGGCGCGCTGCCCTTCGCTGACCGCCTGGGCATAGCGGGTGAGCTTGCCCAGCGCCGCGCTGAGCCACCAGGAGAGCGCCGCACCGATCAGCAGGCCGAGGCCGATCAACCCGGCGCCGAGCCAGCCCAGGCGCGTTTGCGAGCGCTCGATATAAGGCTGCAGGGTGCGGTTGGGCTTGGCCACCGAGACCACGCCGATAATCCGTTCGCCGTCCTTGATCGGCGCCGCCACGTACATCACCGAGGAGTCTGGGTCGTTCGGGTCTTCACGGGTCGAGCGCGCGCCGTACTGACCGCGCAGGGTCAGCAGCACGTCGTTCCAGCGCGAATAGTCCTGACCAATGGCCTGGCCGGTGGAGTCGAGCAGGACGATGCCCTGGTCGTCGGTGACGTAGATGCGGTGATTGACCTCGGCCTTGGTCAGCCCCCAGATGGTCGCCTGTGGCTGGCGCTGACCATAGGCCTCCAGCGCATCGTTCAGGCGCCCCTGGCCCAGAGTGCCGGCCTTGACCTCGTCACGCAGGATCTCGGCCAGCAGGTTGGCGGTGTCGACCAGGGTTTCCTCGGTGCTCTGACGCACGCCGGGGCGAATCTCGTCCATCACCGTGCTCAGCACGAACCAGCCGGCCAGGCCGACGAACAGGAAGTAGACGAGGAAGATGCGTACGCCCAGCGGCATGGAAGAGCCTCTCTAGGTCTCTGGCTCGTAGCTGTAACCGAGGCCGCGATGGGTCTGGATCGGCTCTTCGCTCGGAGCGATGGCGCGCAGCTTGGCGCGCACACTCTTGATATGACTGTCGATGTTGCGCTCGTAGCCGGCTTCGCTGGCCACGCCGAGGGCATCGAGCAATTGCTCACGGGAATAGACCCGGCGCGGCTGGCCAAGCAGCGTGCGCAGCAGGCGAAATTCGTGGCGGGTCAGGCTCAGTGCCTGGCCGTGGTAGTGAATGCGAAAGGCTGCATCGTCGACCTGGAACAAGTTCGACACGCTGGCCGCCGGCACTTCACGCGGGGCAATACGCTTAAGGATGACCTTGACCCGCGCAGCCACCTCGCGCGGGCTGAAGGGTTTGACCACGTAGTCGTCGGCGCCGATTTCCAGGCCCACCACGCGATCGATTTCCTCGCTGCGCGCGGTAAGGAAGATCACCGGCACCTCGGAGAAACGGCGCAGGCGTTTGCACACTTCGAAACCGCTGATATCGGGCAGGCCAACGTCGAGAATGGCCAGGTCGAAGGCGCCGTCTTCCAGCAGCGTCAGCGCCTCGCCGCCCAGGCTCGACCAGTGCGTGACGAAGCCTTCGGCCTGCAGGGCATAGACCAGCGTATCGGCAATCGCGGCTTCGTCTTCGACTATGAGTATCTGCGGCATCGGGCGTCCTGCACCTGGGGGCGACGGCAGGAGACTGCCGGGGGCCGGGGCGTGCGTCAAGGCTCAGGCCTGGTATGCGCCTACGCACGAGCTGCGGATTGCATCCGGGCCAGGTTGGCGCCTGGCCATTATCGCGAATGAATTCGTGCCGACACGAAGCGGATGCTCCCGGATCAGGTTCGGAACCGGGAGCGAGCGGGCGGCGGCTCAGTGCTCGCCGCGAATGTACTGCTCCAGCTGGCGGATCAGGTCAGCCTGCTCGGCGATGGTTTCCTTGACCAAGTCACCGATGGAAAGCAAGCCGATCAGCTCGCCTTCAGCCAGCACCGGCAGGTGGCGAAGACGGCGTTCGGTCATCAGCTCCATACAGTGCTGCAGGCTGTCGCGTGCGCCGACGGTGATCACGTCGCGGGTCATGATTTCGCTGACCTTGGCGCCCAGCATGGAGCGCTCGGCCAGGGCGACCTTGCGCACGTAGTCACGCTCGCTGACGATGCCCACCAGGCGCCCGCCGGACATCACCACCAGGGCGCCGATGCCCTTCTCTGCCATGATGCGCAGGCCGTCGAGCAGGGAATCATCTGCGTCGATGCTGTAGAGAAGGGCGTTTGACTTGGTTCTGAGGACTTCGGCAACCGTTTTCATGCTGGGGCTCCGTGTTGTTTGCATTGTTTTTAGCAGAGTTGGCCAGCCAGGTCAGCCTCGACCTCAGTCGAGACTGAAGCGTCCGGTATTTTGCGCCAGCCCCTGGCTGCCCCTGCGCAGCTGTTCCGCGGCGCTGCTCACGGCCTGGGCGCCATCGAGCAGTTGGCCGGCGGCCTGATCGACCTGCTGGATATTGCCACTGACCTCATCGGCGGTGGCCGCCTGCTGCTCGGCGGCCGTGGCGATCTGCGCCAGGCGGTCGCTGACGCGCTGCACCGAATCGACGATGTTCTGCAGCTCATCGCCCATGGCCAACACGCTGCCGATGTCGCCATCGGCCTGACTGCAGGCTTCCTCCATCAGGGTGACCGACTGGCCGACCACGCGCTGCAGGTTGTCCACGGTCTGGGCGATTTCCTGGGTCGAGTCCTGGGTGCGTTTGGACAGTGAGCGCACTTCGTCGGCGACCACGGCGAAACCGCGACCGGCCTCCCCCGCACGCGCCGCCTCGATGGCAGCGTTGAGCGCCAGCAGGTTGGTCTGCTCGGCGATGCCCTTGATCACCTCGACCACACGGTTGATCTGCTGGGTCTGGTCACGCAGTTGTTGCAACGCCGCCGCGCTGTCGCCCAGGCGAGCGCTGAGGTGGCGCATGCTGGCACTGGTGCGCTCGCTACGCTGGTTGCTGCCGAGCGCCACCTCACGGGTCTGCTGCGCCTCCAGCGACGCCTGCTCGCAGCTCTGCGCCACGCTCTGCGCCGTGGCAGCCATCTGCGTCGCCGCGGTGGCGATCTGGCTCATCTGCGCTTGCTGCTGCTCGACGGCGTCGAGCGCATCGCGCGCCTGGCCACCGAGTAGCTGTACCGTGCCTTCCAGCTGCTGGCTTTCGTGGTTGACGCCCTGCAGCGAGTCGCGCATCTGCTCGACGGCGGTATTCAGTGCCTGGGCGATGGCAGCCAGATCATCACGACCGTTGACCTCCATGCGCACGCGCAGGTCGCCATCACGCAGCCTCCGGGCAGCATCGATGATGTTGCTGGTGCTGATGCGGATCGAAGCGTTCAGGCACATCAGCACGTACATCGCCAGCAGGGTCAGAACGCTGAAAGCACCGACCACCTCGATCATCGACCACAGCGCCCGCTGCCGGTAGTGGCCGAGGCTGGCGGAAAACTGCAGATAGAGCGCTTGCTGCAGTCCTTGCAGCTGAGTTTCCAGGCTTTCGACGCGCTGGACGAACTGCTCGGGCGTCAGCGCCATGGGGCTGGACTCGAACATGTCGCGGTCGATCTGGGCGAGGAATTCGTCGAACGCCTTGAGCGAGGCATCGAAGGGCTCGCTCAGTTGGCGCATGGCTCGCGGCGCCTCGCGCGACAGGGTGATCTGCGCCTTGACCAGCTGCGCCCTTTGCTCGTCCAGGTTGCGCCGCAGATCGCGGATCAGCACACGGCTCTGCAGGGTGAAGTGCTGCGAGACCACGGCGCCGTGGCCCTGAGCGGCGAAGGTGCCGAGCTGTTCGAGCAGGCGCGGCATGATGTAGGTGATCTGCTCCATCATCAGGTAGGTATCGAGGCGCGGATCGAGGATCAGCGCGCTGTCGGTTGCCACCTGCTCGCGCAGGGCGATCAGCGACAGCAGCGCCTTCTGGTAACGCTCCAGCGCATCGGGCAGGGGAACCTTGGTCAGCCCGGCGGCGCGCAAACCGTCGCGCTCGTCCTGCAAGGCCTGAAAATGCTGGCGCGCCTGGTCGCTGATCAGCTCGCTCTGTAGCGGCTCGGCCGCTTGCTGCAGCGCCTCGTCGAGCTTGCCTTCGCGCTGCAGCAACAGGCCCTGCGCGGCATCCTCGGTGCCTTTCCAGCGTGCCAGCAGGGTGCGCTGGGCGATCAGCTCTTGCTGCACCTGCGCCATGCGCTCCAGCGCTTGCGCACCTTCCACTTCAGAATCCACGGACTGCAGGCGCGACAGGTAGTCACTGCCGATGATCCACAGCGCGTAGCCCAGCGGAAGCGCGAACAACAGGAACACCAGCTGGAACTTGCGAGCAAAACTGAAACGCTGCAACAGCCGTACACCCGGCTTGAGTACTCCCGTCATAGCGACACCTCAACGACCTAAAGGGCCTACAGGCCTGGAAAGCATCTATACGAAGCAAAAAACAGGCCCGACGCCCCTTAGAGCAAGGAAGTGGTAACTGGGCACTCTCGCCGAGTGTACTGGCCAATGGGTATTAGCCTTTCCCGAAATGCGACAATTAACTCAGCATTGGGGACGATCGCGGGTGTAGCGTTCGGCAGGATCCACTGCCGCACCAAGATCGCGCATGGCACTGGCGCCAATCAACAGCGGGTAGCTGAAGGTACTGCGGTCGGTCAGGTTGACCTCGATGGTGCGCTCTTCCTCGCCCAGGCAGATCGGCATTTCGACCACCGGGCGCTGCGAGTAGGCGACTTCCTTGGCCTCGGTGTCACCTTCCTCGGTGCGCTTCTTGATCTCGGCGATGCGTACCAGCGGGTGCTCGTAAACCGTGTTCTCGGCGCCGTCGACAGCCAGGCGAAAGCGTACCCAGTCCTCGCCGTCGCGCTTGAAGGGTTCGATATCCTTGGCTGACAGCGAGGCGGTCATCGCGCCGGTATCCATCTTGGCCTTGAGGGTCTGGCCCAGAGCGGGGAGCTTGATCAGTTCGTAGCGGCCGTAAAGGTCCGGTTGTTCATCGGCCATGGCAGGCAGACTGATCGCGGCGGCCAGCAGAAGCAGAGCGTATTTCAAGGTTCGGTCCTCTCGTTTGCGGTGACCGAACCTCCGACTGCTGCGCGCCTGTCATGTTCCGCCGAAAGCGTTACAGCGTGCTGCATGCGCCAGGTATTTTCTAACCGGGTATTGCACCCGAGCTAGCGACCGCGCCCCTCCAGCTCCATCCCGGACCACAGCTCGTCGAGCCGTTCGAAGCCCCATTCCTCGGCCGACTCACGACCGACGATACGGTCCTGATCGGTGATCTTGCTCAGGTCCACGACGCTCTGCGGCAGTGGCAGGCGCGACTTGGCCGAGAAGAACACCTTGACCCTCGGCGCCAGCAGCGCCTTGGGGTTCTGCTCGATGACCACGGCCAGGCGCCCGCTCTGCAAGCGCACCAGCGCGCCGACCGGGTAGATGCCGACGGTCTTGACGAAAGCCTGGAACACCACCTCGTCGAAGTGCCCCTTCCACTCCGCCATCTTGCGGATCGACTCGGCCGGGTCCCAGCCCTGCTTGTACGGACGGTTCGAGGTGATGGCGTCATACACGTCGCAGACCGCGCCCATCTTCGCCAGCAGGCTGATCTGTTCGCCCTGCAGGTGATGCGGATAACCGCTGCCGTCGACCTTTTCGTGGTGATGCAGACAGACATCGAGCACCAGAGCGCTGACCTGCTTGCTGGCGATCAGAATGCTGCCCCCCTCCTCCGGGTGCTTGCGTATCGCGGCGAACTCGCTGTCGCTTAGCTTGCCGGGTTTGTCCAGCAGGTCCTGCGGTACCGCCATCTTGCCAATGTCATGCAGCAGGCCGGCCAGGCCGGCCTCGCGCACGGCAGCCTCAGGCAGGCCGAGTTGCCGCGCCAAAGCAATCATCAGCGCACACACGGCCACCGAATGCATGTAGGTGTATTCGTTGCTGTGCTTGAGCCTTGCCAGACTGATCAGCGCATTGGGATGGCGCATGACCGACTTGGAAATCTCCTCGACCAGCAACTCCGCCTGCTCGAACTGCAGCGCCTGGCCCATGCGCGCATCGCTGAACATTTCCATTACCGCCTGCTTGGAGCGCGCGCAGAGCTTCATTGCCTGCTCCAGCTCCTGCTCCATGGACAGCACCTTGACCTTGGGTGGTTCGATGGCCGCCAGAAGACGCGCCTGCGCCTCACACTCCACCTCGGCCTCGGTTGCCGCCTGTACACCCGCAGCAACATCCTCCCCCTTGCTGACATCGATCCACAATTCGCTGATCGCGCTGTCGCGAATGCGGGCGAGATCCTTGTCGGAGTTGAGAACGAACTTGGACTTCCAGAACGGGTGATCCATCCAGGAACCGCAAAACTCTTGGATATACATGCCGATACGCAGATCGGCCACTGCAATGCGTTTCAACATCGAGTCAATCCAGAACAGGTTGGCGGGAGGGTCCGCGGCCAATGCCCGTGCATTGTCGGACAATCCACTTAGATTTCACACTGACCAGCATCAAGGTCTTGCCAGTTAATAGCCATAGGCCATCAGTCGTAATTTTGAGACAAATTCTGCAGGTGCTTATGATGGTAGCTTCGCGCCTGCCGAGGAGTTGATATGCGCCCCCTGCTGACCGGCCTACTCAATATAGCTCTACTGCTGAGCAACACCCTGCTGCTGATCGGCCCGCTGCTGCTGATCGCCCTGGGCAAGTTCGTCCTGCCGGGACAAACCGCGCGTCGCGCCTGCTCGCGCGGGGTGATGTGGGTGGCCGAATTCTGGGCGGAAAACTGCAAACGCACCTTCGCTCTGCTCACCCCGACGCACTGGGACATTCGCGGCAACGCCGAACTGCGCCGCGATGCCTCCTATCTGGTGATCAGCAACCATCAGTCGTGGGTCGACATTCCGGCACTGGTGCAGGCGTTCAACCGCAAGACGCCCTATTTCAAGTTCTTCCTCAAGCAGGAGCTGATCTGGGTGCCGCTGCTCGGTCTGGCCTTCTGGGCCTTGGACTACCCCTTCATGAAGCGCTACTCCAAGGCCTTCCTGGCGAAGAATCCGCATATGCAGGGCAAGGATCTGGAGATCACCAAGGCCGCCTGCGAGAAGTTCAAGCACCTGCCAGTCACCGTGGTCAACTATCTGGAGGGCACCCGTTTCACCCCGGCCAAGCAGGCCCAGCAGCAATCGCCCTATCGCTACCTGCTCAAGCCCAAGGCCGGCGGCGTGGCCTTCGTCCTCGCAGCCCTTGGCGAACAGATCGACGCGGTGCTGGACGTCACCCTGGTCTACCCCGGCAAACGGGTGCCCGGGTTCTGGATGCTGCTCAGCGGCCAGGTCCCCGAGGTGATCATCGACATCCAGACGCGCGAACTCGACCCGAGCTTGTGGCAGGGCGATTACGAGAACGACCCCGCGTTTCGCCAGCAGATGCAGCGTTGGGTATCGGAGCTGTGGCAAGCCAAGGACAACCGAATCGATGAGTTGCGCAACGAACGCAGCTGACAGGTCGAGGGGGCGCGCTCACAGCAGCGGCGTCATTCGGATTTCCGAACGCACAGCCCGGCAATAGTCGGAACGGCGAACGGAAACATCAGCCGCCTCGCTCGAGCAACAGAACAAAATCAATATAAAACAAACATTTATCTTAAATTCGAACACCTCGAAAGTGCTGGCATGCAACCTGCTCAAGTCACTTCAGGAATGCGATAGACATTCCCTGAGCAAAGTGGCGTGACCGCGCCATCACAACAACATCGAGGACTCGATTCATGCGTACCTTCCACCGTGTACTGGGCGTGGCCATCGCCGCAGCTGTTCTTTCCACTCCAGTGATCGCCGAGGAGCTGACCGGCACCCTGAAGAAGATCAAGGACTCCGGCACCATCACCCTGGGCCATCGCGACTCGTCCATTCCCTTCTCCTACTTCGGCGACAACTCGCGCCAGCCGATCGGCTACTCCCACGACCTGCAGTTGAAAGTGGTCGAGGCGCTGAAGCAGGAACTGGGCATGCCTGACCTCAAGGTGCGCTACAACCTGGTGACCTCGCAGACCCGCATCCCGCTGGTGCAGAACGGTACCGTGGACCTGGAGTGCGGCTCCACCACCAACAATATCGAGCGCCAGCAGCAGGTCGACTTCTCCGTTGGCATCTTCGAGGTCGGCACCCGCCTGCTGACCAAGAAGACCAGCGGTATCAAGGATTTCGAAGACCTCAAGGGCAAGAACGTGGTGACCACCGCCGGTACCACCTCCGAGCGCCTGATCAAGTCGATGAACGCCGAGAAGAAGATGGGCATGAACGTGATTTCCGCCAAGGATCACGGCGAGTCCTTCCTGATGCTCGAATCCAACCGCGCCGTCGCCTTCATGATGGACGACGCCCTGCTCGCCGGCGAAATGGCCAAGGCCAAGAAGCCGGACGACTGGGCCGTGGTCGGCACCCCGCAATCCTTCGAGATCTACGGCTGCATGGTGCGCAAGGGTGATGCGGGCTTCAAGCAAGTGGTCGACAAGGCCATCAGCGCCACCTTCGCCTCTGGCGAGATCAACGGTATCTACGACAAGTGGTTCCAGCAGCCCGTACCACCGAAGGGCCTGAACCTGAACTTCCCCATGAGCGACGAGCTGAAGAAGCTGATCGCCGAACCGACCGACAAGTCTGCAGAACAGATCTGACGGTGATGCGCCGCCACGCTCACGAGGCGTGACGGCCCGGGGACTCCGGGGAAGCCACTGGCTTCCCCAACCTAATTTCTGACGAAGCCGAGACCGTCCGCCTGAGCGGACACGGGCAGCCGTTGCCCGCTCTCACGCTTCGTCATCGTAGCCGTACTGACGATCTCGCGAGCTGAAGCCGCTTGACTCGCGTTGCTCACCCTTCGGGCCAGCCTGCGGCTGTTACTCCCGTTGGTCGTAGCAACGCAGCAGAGCCGACGCACAGCAGATCGCATCCTCACCCGAGGGAACCCGCAATGAATTACAACTGGGACTGGGGCATCTACTTCAAGTCCACCGGTATCGGCAGCGAGACCTATCTGGACTGGTTCATCACCGGCCTGGGCTGGACCATCGCCATCGCCCTGGCCGGCTGGATCATCGCCCTGGCGCTGGGCTCGCTGCTCGGCGTGATGCGTACCTTGCCAAACCGCTGGCTGTCCGGCCTGGCCACCGCCTACGTGGAAGTCTTCCGCAACGTGCCGCTGCTGGTGCAGCTGTTCCTCTGGTACTTCCTGGTGCCGGACCTGCTGCCCGAACCGCTGGAACTGTGGTTCAAGCAGGATCTCAACCCGGCTACCTCGGCCTACCTCTCGGTGGTGGTGTGCCTCGGCCTGTTCACCGCCGCCAGGGTCTGCGAGCAGGTACGCACCGGCATCGAGGCGCTGCCCAAGGGCCAGACCGCCGCGGCCTACGCCATGGGGTTTCGCCTGCCGCAGATCTACACCAACGTGCTGCTGCCGCAAGCCTACCGCATCATCATTCCGCCGCTGACCAGCGAGTTCCTCAACATCTTCAAGAACTCCTCGGTAGCGTCGCTGATCGGCCTCATGGAACTGCTGGCGCAGACCAAGCAGACCGCCGAGTTCAGCGCCAACCTGTTCGAGGCCTTCACCCTGGCCACCCTGATCTACTTCACCCTGAACATGAGCCTGATGATGATCATGCGCATGATCGAGAAGAAGGTCGCCGTGCCGGGCCTGATTTCCGTAGGGGGTAAATGATGGACTTCTCCGCGATCCTCCCGGCCCTTCCGGGCCTGTGGGACGGCATGCTGGTGACCCTGCAGCTGATGGTGCTGGGCGTGCTTGGCGGCGTGGTGCTGGGCACCCTGCTGGCGCTGATGCGCCTGTCGCACAGCAAGTTGCTGGCGAACATTGCCGCCGCCTACGTCAACTACTTCCGCTCCATCCCGCTGCTGCTGGTGATCACCTGGTTCTACTTCGCGGTGCCGTTCATCCTGCGCTGGATCACGGGTGAAGACACCCCGGTCGGGGCGTTCAGCTCGTGCCTGGTGGCCTTCGTGATGTTCGAGGCAGCCTACTTCTGCGAGATCGTCCGTGCCGGCATCCAGGCCATCCCCAAGGGTCAGATGGGCGCTGCCTCGGCCCTGGGCATGACCTACGGACAGAGCATGCGCCTGATCATCCTGCCGCAGGCCTTCCGCAAGATGACCCCGCTGCTGCTGCAGCAGAGCATCATCCTCTTTCAGGACACCTCGCTGGTGTACACCGTGGGCCTGATGGACTTCCTCAACGCCGCTCGCTCGCGTGGCGACATCATCGGCCAGCCCCATGAATTTCTGATCTTCGCCGGCCTGGTCTACTTCACCATCAGCTTCGCCGCCTCGCGCCTGGTCAAGCTCCTGCAAAAAAGGTTAGCCGTATGATTTCCATCCAGAACGTCAACAAGTGGTACGGGGACTTCCAGGTGCTGACCAATTGCAGCACCGAGGTGAAGAAAGGCGAAGTGGTCGTGGTGTGCGGGCCGTCCGGCTCGGGCAAGTCGACCCTGATCAAGTGCGTCAACGCGCTGGAGCCCTTCCAGCAGGGTGACATCGACGTCGACGGCACGTCCATCGCCGACAAGAAGACCAACCTGCCCAAGCTGCGCTCGCGCGTGGGCATGGTGTTCCAGCACTTCGAGCTGTTCCCGCACCTGACCATCACCGAGAACCTGACCATCGCCCAGATCAAGGTGCTCGGCCGCAGCAAGGCCGAGGCCGAAAAGAAGGGCCTGGCCCTGCTCGACCGCGTCGGCCTGGCTGCCCATGCGCACAAGCACCCTGGCCAGCTCTCCGGTGGTCAGCAGCAGCGCGTGGCCATCGCTCGCGCCCTGGCCATGGATCCGGTGGTGATGCTGTTCGATGAACCCACCTCGGCGCTCGACCCGGAGATGGTCAACGAAGTACTCGACGTGATGGTGCAACTGGCCCAGGAAGGCATGACCATGATGTGCGTGACCCACGAGATGGGGTTCGCGCGCAAGGTCGCCGACCGGGTGATCTTCATGGACGCCGGGCAGATCGTCGAAGACTGCCCCAAGGAGGAGTTCTTCGGCGACATCAACGCGCGCTCCGAGCGCGCCCAGCAGTTCCTGGCGAAGATCCTCCAGCACTGACCAGCCAGCCGGGGTGCGCCACGCGCACCAATGCCCACGCACCACAGCCGGTGCGCGCGGCGCACCCTGGGTGTTGGCAACTGGCCAGTTCAGGACGACTATGATGCAATGCCTGTCCGCCAGTCCTCGCGCCAATCTGATCGTGAAACCGCGTCTGCTCCGTCACCTGTCGCTGATTCTGCTGTTCCTGCTGCTGGTGCTCGGCTGCGGCTACGCCGGTTATCACATCAGTGACCGCAACGGCATCCGCGCGCTGGCCGAAAACGGTGAGCGCCAGCTGGAGCTCAATGCGCGCGCGGTGGAAAGCGAAATCACCAAATACACCTACCTGCCCAGCCTGCTGGAGCTGGAAGGCAATGTCTCGCGCCTGGCGCTGTCACCCACCGCCTACCGCCGGCATCACGTCAACGTGTACCTGCAGGGGCTCAACGAGCGCGCCGGCAGCCTCGCCATCTACGTGCTCGACCCGGACGGCCGGGTGATCGCCACCAGCAACTGGGACAAGGCCGACAGCTATCTCGGCGAAGACCTGTCCTTCCGTGCCTACTACCAGGAGGCCATCAAGGGCCGCCCGGGCCGTTTATACGGCCTTGGCAGTACCACGGGCGAGCCCGGCTACTACCTGGCCCATGGCCTGCGCGACGGTGATCGCATCATCGGCGTGGCGGTGGTCAAGGTGCGCCTCGACACCCTCGAGGAGCGTTGGCAGCGCGCCCTGCTGGACGCCTACGTCAGCGACGAGAACGGCGTCATCATCCTCGCCAGCGACCCGATGGTGCGCCTCAAGACCGTGCGCCCGCTGGACGATGCGACCAAGGAACGCCTGGCGCGAAGCCTGCAGTATCACTGGGCAGCGCTGGAAGAGTTGCAGCTGTTCAATCGCTCGCTAATGGACGACGGCATCGAGCGGGTCAGCTTCGCCACCGGCGGCGTACCCACCGACTACCTGCTGCAGACCCGCCGCCTGGAACACACGCCCTGGCACCTGACCCTGCTCAGCCCCTTGCAGGAACAACGCAGCGCAGCCATGAGCCATGCCATGCTGGCGGCCGTGGTGACGGCTCTGCTGGCCTTTCTGCTGATTGCCTGGAACGAGCGGCGCAAGGTGATCGCCACCCGCCTGGCCGCCCGCGAGGCGCTGCAGGCGGCCAACGATGAGCTGGAGCGCAAGATCACCGAGCGCACCGCCGACCTGCAGGCCAGCAACGAACGCCTGCAAGCCGAGGTTCGCGAGCGCAAGCAGGCCGAAACCACCCTGCGTCAGGCCCAGGACGAGCTGGTGCAGGCCGGCAAGCTGGCGGTGATCGGGCAGATGTCCACCAGCATCGCCCACGAGTTGAATCAGCCGCTGGCGGCCTTGCGCACGCTGTCGGGCAATGCCGTGCGCTTTCTCCAGCGTGGCGCACTCGACGTCGCCAGCAGCAATCTGCAGAACATCGGCGAACTGGTCGACCGCATGGGCAAGATCACCGCCAGCCTGCGTGCCTTCGCCCGGCGCACCGGTGACAACGGCGAGGCCTCGCTGCTGAAGGCCGTGGATGCCGCCACCATGCTCCTGCAGCCGCGCCTGCAACGCACCAGCATGACCATCCATCGCGACTTCGCGGAAGCGCGCCTGGCCATCGAGCAGATCCGCCTGGAACAGATCCTGGTCAACCTGATCAGCAACGCCCTCGACGCCATGCGCGAGCAGGTCGACCGCCAACTGTGGCTGAGCGGCAGCGCCGATACCAACGGCTACCAGCTGGAGGTCCGCGACAACGGTCCCGGCATTGCACCGGAAACCCGCGTGCACCTGTTCGAGCCGTTCTTCACCACCAAGCCCGGCGAACAGGGCCTGGGCCTCGGCCTGACCCTGTCCGCCAGCCTGGCCGCCGCAGCAGGCGGCAGCCTCACCGTACGCCACCCGGACGAAGGCGGTACCGCTTTCATCCTCAGCCTGCCCTACCCGCCGGAGCCCAACACATGAGCGAGAGCCTCACCGTTCTGATCGTCGAAGACGATCCCCATGTGCTGCTCGGCTGCCAGCAGGCGCTGGCCCTGGAAGATATCGACAGCATCGGCGTGGCCAGCGCCGAGGAAGCCCTGCAGCGCGTCGACGAGGATTTCGCCGGCATCGTCATCAGCGACATCCGCCTGCCTGGCACTGATGGCCTGGAGCTGCTCACGCGTCTCAAACAGCGCGACGCCAGCCTGCCGGTGGTGCTGATCACCGGCCACGGCGATATCGGTATGGCCGTCAGCGCGATGCGCGATGGCGCCTATGACTTCATGGAAAAACCCTTCTCCCCCGAGCGTCTGGTCGACGTCGTGCGCCGCGCGCTGGAACAGCGCAGCCTGGCCCGCGAAGTCAGCGCGCTACGGCGCCAGCTGGCCGGGCGCCAAGCGCTGGAGCAGCGCATCATCGGTCGCTCGCCGGCCATGCAGCAGCTGCGTGAACTGATCGCCAACGTCGCCGATACCAACGCCAACGTGCTGATCGAGGGCGAAACCGGCACCGGCAAGGAACTGATCGCGCGCTGCCTGCACGACTTCAGCCGCCGCCAGAGCAAACAGTTCGTCGCCCTCAACTGCGGCGGCCTGCCGGAGAGCCTGTTCGAGAGCGAGATATTCGGCCACGAAGCACACGCCTTCACCGGCGCCAGCAAGCGCCGCATCGGCAAGATCGAGCACGCCGACGGTGGCAGCCTGTTTCTCGACGAGATCGAGAGCATGCCGCTGGCCCTGCAGATCAAGCTGCTGCGCGTGCTGCAGGAGCACAGCCTGGAACGCCTTGGTTCGAATCAGTCGATCAACGTCGACTGCCGGGTGATCGCGGCCACCAAATCCGACCTCGACGAGTTGGGCAAACGCGGCGAGTTCCGTAGCGACCTCTACTACCGCCTCAACGTGGTGACCCTGGAGCTGCCACCGCTGCGTGAGCGCCGCGAGGACATAGCCCTGCTGTTCGAACACTTTCTGCAACTCGCTGCCTTGCGCTTCGATCGTGGCGTGCCGGAGCTGGATCGGCCCACCCTGGCCGCCCTCACCGCGCACGACTGGCCCGGCAACGTGCGCGAACTGCGTAACGTCGCCGAGCGCTTTGCCCTCGGTCTGCCGGTGTTCAAGAAAAGCGGCCAGGCCGACAGCAACGCGCTGGGCTTCAACGAGGCCGTGGAGGCCTTCGAACGCAACCTGCTGGGCGCGGCCCTGGAACGCCACGACGGCAACCTCAGTCAGGCGGCGCAGGCACTGGGGCTGGCCAAGACCACGCTGTTCGACAAGGTCAGGAAGTACGGGCTGTAGGCGCGCGACAGCAACGGCCGGCAATAGCTGCCACCAGGTAAAAGGCTCGGCGCGCGAAGGCAGCGCGAAAAAGAAAAGGGAGCCCGTAGGCTCCCTAAAAAAGGCGCTAACCAATACGCCTTTGCCGTGTAAACAGGCAGGGTGCGCCAGGCGCACCGCCACCTCGCATAGCCCGGACCAGGGGCTACGCGAATTGCCTACGCCATCACGCCGCGCTGAAGGTCTTGTGCGGGTCGATGACGAATTTCTTCGGCACACCGGCATCGAACTCGCCGTAGCCGCGTGGTGCATCTTCCAGGCTGATGACCTCTACGCCGACGATATCGGCGATGTTGAGGCGGTCCCACATGATGGCCTGCATCAACTGACGGTTGTATTTCATGACCGGGGTCTGACCGGTGTGGAAGCTGTGCGACTTGGCCCAGCCGAGGCCGAAGCGAATGCTCAGGCTGCCGATCTTGGCGGCGGCATCGACCGCACCCGGATCTTCGGTGACGTACAGACCCGGAATACCGATCTGGCCGGCAACGCGGGTGATCTGCATCAGCGAGTTGAGCACGGTGGCCGGAGCCTCGTGCTTGGCGCCTTCATGACCGTGACCACGAGCCTCGAAGCCTACGCAGTCGATGGCGCAATCCACTTCCGGCTCGCCCAGCAATGCGGCGACCTGCTCGTGCAGCGGAGTGTCCAGCGACAGATCGGCGATCTCGAAGCCCTGGGCCTTGGCGTGCGCCAGACGAGCCGGGTTGAGGTCACCGACGATGACCACAGCAGCACCAAGCAGACGAGCCGAAGCGGCAGCGGCCAGACCGACAGGACCGGCACCGGCGACGTAGACGGTGCTGCCCGGGCCGACGCCCGCGGTGACAGCGCCGTGGTAGCCAGTCGGCAGAATGTCGGACAGGCAGGTCAGGTCACGGATTTTCTCCATGGCCTTGTCGCGATCCGGCAGCTTGAGCAGGTTGAAGTCGGCGTAAGGCACCAGCACGTATTCGGCCTGGCCACCGGTCCAGTCGCCCATGTCGACGTAGCCATAAGCACCGCCGGCACGCGCCGGGTTGACGGTCAGGCACACACCGGTGTGCTGTTCCTTGCAGCTGCGGCAACGACCGCAAGCGACGTTGAAGGGAACGGAAACCAGATCACCGATCTGCAGACGCTCGACGTCGCGGCCCTTCTCGACCACCTCGCCGGTGATCTCGTGACCCAGCACCAGGCCGACCTGAGCGGTGGTACGACCTCGCACCATGTGCTGGTCGGAGCCGCAGATGTTGGTGGAAACGACTTTCAGGATGACCCCGTGCTCGATCTTCTTGCCGCGCGGGTCCTGCATTTTCGGGTAGTCGATCTTCTGTACTTCGACCTTGCCCGCACCGAGATAAACCACACCACGATTACCAGACATACGTAACTCTCCTTTCTTTTTGTGGACACAAGACGCGACCGATGCCGCGCGGCCTTGCACTGGAGCTTCTTTCGTCTGTTGCCGGTCACCGCCTGTGAAGCCTGGCAGGGCGGTGGCCGAAATATTCCCCGGCTTGCATCCGGGCTACTCTGCACTCCCTTGGGGAGCGAGGCGGGACGAGCGGTTACCCGCGTCAGCCCACCTTAAATCCGTGTTTCTCCTCGACGCCCATCAGGCATTGAGCACGACCGTGCGGTTGGCGTTGAGGAACACGCGGCGGTCGATGTGGTAACCCACTGCTCGCGCCAGCGTCAGACACTCGATGTCTCGGCCCTTGGCGATCAGATCTTCAGGGTAGTGCGCGTGATCCACGGCCTCCACGCCCTGCGCGATGATCGGCCCTTCGTCGAGGTCGTTGTTGATGTAGTGCGCTGTGGCGCCGACCAGCTTGACGCCCTTCTGGTAGGCCTGGTGATACGGTTTGGCGCCCTTGAAGCCGGGCAGCAGCGAGTGGTGGATATTGATCGCCCAGCCGTCCAGCTTGCGGCACAGCTCGGGCGACAGCACCTGCATGTAGCGGGCGAGCACCACTAGTTCGGCACCAGTCTCCTCGATCACCTTCAACACCTTGCGCTCCTGCGACGGCTTGTCGACCGGGTCGAGCGGAAAATGGTGATAGGGAATGCCATGCCAGCGCGCCAGCGGTTCGAGATCCGGGTGGTTGGACACCACCGCCACCACGTCCATGGCCAGTTGGCCGATGCGCTGACGATAGAGCAGGTCGTTCAGGCAGTGATCGGCCTTGGACACCATCAGCACCACCTTGGCGCGATAGCCCGGCGGCGTCAGCTCGACCTGCATGCCGAACGGTGCCAGGCGCTCGGCCACGCCCGCGCGAAAGGCCGCCTCGTCGAAGCCCTCGGGCTGACGAAACTCGACCCGGATGAAGAACCGCGACGACAGCCGATCATCGAAGCTGTTGTGTTCGGTGACGTAGCAACGCTGCTCGAACAAAAAGCGTGTCACCGCATCCACGGTGCCGAGCACGCTCGGGCAATGGGCGGTGAGAATCCAGGTATCGGGGGTGCGGCTCATAACAAACTCCGATGATTTTCACCCCTCTCCCGCTTGCGGGAGAGGGGCCGGGGGAGAGGGCTGCCGGTACAACGAGATCCGCCCTGGGGGGGGGGGGGGGGGGGGGGGGGGGCGGGGGGGGGGGGGGGGGGGGGGGGGGGGGGGGGGGGGGGGCG
>NZ_CBDAMB010000015.1:0-115130 GCF_965197125.1 Pseudomonas spartinae | reverse complement strand
TTGGGGTAAGAGCTTCGTTGGCGCATGGGAATCCCGGCGATAAGGGCTATCGCGTCCGCTTAAAAATACGCGGACACCATCGCCCTTAATGCTGGAGTTCGGAAGGTGACTTGGCTGGACGCTTACGTTTGGTAGCGGTACGGTTGAGCATGACGATGCACCTGTGTGGTTGATACACACCAAGTGCATTGGTTGTTTTTAATTACTCACACTGAGCGGCCATAAGCTGTTGCTGTCCTACACAGCAACAGCGTTTCTCAGGCGATCGTGCAGCTATCGCTGGAGGGATGACGAGTAGCTGCTCTCAGGGATAGAGGTATCGACTGGATGGTAGATAGCTATCTGGTTGAATGGTTGTGTGATCTATAAAACTAGAACCCGCCCCCATAAAGCCCCCTCCCTCCCAGCAGACTGGAGAAATCCGTGTGTACAGGCCAGTAAACCGGAACAGTTTTCTTGACTTGAACATCACCGACTTAGCTGAGATTTTTCATGCCTCTCTACCCGAAGAGCACCAAGCTAAAACGGCAAACAAGCTGGTAATCGCAGCTGGCTAGATTCAGCTACTGGACTCCCCAAAGCACCGATGAATTGACTCGCTAGTCTGAGTTAATGGTCGCAAAGGCCAAGTAGCCTCCAAACATTGCGGTCAGCGGAGGTCATGCCATGGCAGATCATGCACTGCCAATAACCCGAAGCTTCATCGCACGGGTTTCTAATAAATACGTTTCAACCCCAGCCAACAGATGCAATCCCTCTTCATTAACCGCAGAGCGCGATAACCCTGGTTGTACAATGCGAACGTCGAACTCATAGCGATAGTCTTGCCAGCTTGCCTTCAGCTTCTTGAGCGATGCTGCAGTTCCCAGCTCGAAGCGAGAGCTCTTCCCCATTTCGAGACGACGCTTCTCTCGCTTCAGCATGTGAGCAAACATGCGATTCGGGCGATCGCGCCACCTAGCAGATTTCTGCGCTTGCCCGCAGACCTCGTAGAGATCTCCGAGGCGAGATCCAGGGGTATCGCTGCCTGAAAACTTGCAATGGTAGAGCGTGACCTGCACTAAGCTGTCAGTGACACGCAGAGAAACCACGTCAGCAATTTCCCCTTTCCCATCATCGTCAAAAATCAGGTCATATAAGTTGCCATCGGAGAGCAAGTATTCAATGACCTTACGCTGGACAGAGTCGGGGCGTTTCTCTGCACCTTGAGATTCGGCCCGTATATTGGTTGTGGACCAATCCCACTCAACAATCTTGTCAGTTGGGTACGGCTCAACAGACACACCGTCAGGCAGCGCGTAGAGATGGCTGTAGATCAGAAGCGACCCATCGCCAAAGTCGATCTGAGGCGCATCGTCTCCGAACGACTCAGATAACGTCTTCGCGGCACTGCCAATCTTAATGGTTGCCTCCGGCCCCACTCGCTGTGGATAGCGGGCTCCCCCATCGTTGAACTCGATTTCAAACTCGGCGGCATGGGCGTCGCTGGTCACGGCGAACCGCAGCGGGCCGGTCCTCTCATGACTGATAAGCTCGATATCGCATTCGGCGAACGGGACAACCTGGCCATCGAAACTGATTTCTATACGCTCTTCGATCTGTGTCATAAGCGACTCCGGCCAGTGAATTGCGACGGGAGGTGCCGTAGGTCTCTCGCTGATAAGGCGAGGCCGCATCGCACTCTTGAACACTTCATCAGTGGTAATTCCGGAATCGCTCACCAACCGACCGATTCCCTGGCACCAATCCACCCAATCGGTCAGATCACGGACTGGAGTGATCGACCAGAACTTACCCTTCACCGAGCAACCACGAATGGCCGGTACACCATCAAGAAAGCCGGTAGCAAAGACGTTGTTCTTGATTCTCGACTGCTTTGCGGTGTCGAGGCCGTCAGCGACATCAACGCCCATGTACATGGAATAGCGTACTCCGCGACCCTGATGATGGGTGAGTCCCAGGTTGCGCAGGATCAGCCTTTTGAAGCCATGAAGACTTCGAAACACATCTTCACCCTCGATTCGGCGAGAGCTGTCGCCACAGATAGCCTTGGCAAGCTTGTCATGAGGGCCCTTCGTGGAGCTACTAATGAACAGGAGTCCAGCGTCCTCATCCCAATGCATCATGTGCAGATCCCAGATGACATTGGTAGCTTGCTGAGCTGTAGTCCAGCCGGCCTGTTCTTCATTGCGCGTAACGAATATGGCGACTCGGCGCTGCTGATTGAGCTTCATGCCTCGATAAACGCCGGCAGGGAAGAGGTCCTCTACTTGCAGTGGATCCCAAATTTCGCATGTCGTCCTATAAGCGACAGCATTCATTTTTGGCTCCAGGGTCTGCAGAGGAATATCGCAAAGGTCCCCCGTGAAACCCCGGAACATTTCCGCACGCCGCACCTGTCGTTCGATCCGCGCAGAACTCAGCGCCTCGACCAACGTATTCCAATCGGCATCCTCCGCATAGAGCTTCGCCAACGAGCGGTCGATGTCATCCACACCAGTGTTAGCGATTACTGTTGCATCGCCGAGCCTGGGATCCTGTCGCGTGAACCGACCCACGAACTGAATAGTGACCGCAACGCTTTTATGCGGGTCGTGCAGGCCGGCGATCTTGAGCTCCGGCAAATCGAAACCCTCTCCCAGCATGTCAACACACACGATAATTCGGCTGTCGAAACGACGCAGCGCCGCAAGGCTTGCACGCCTTTCCCGTGCGGACTGGTTGCTGTGAACCAGGACAGGATTATGTTGTGGGAACCGTCGGCTATAGAGCTGATGAAGCTTCTTGGCGCGCTCAATTGTGGAGCACCGCGCCATAGCCAAGTGGTTTAGACCAAGGCTGAGATCGTCTTGCAGAATCTCACCGAGCTTTTCGGCGATCGCCTCATCGGCCTCGGATTGATCCAGGCCAAAGATCGCCTCAAAGCGAATCGGCTTAAAGTAGCCTTCTACCTGCGCTTTCTTGAGCGGATAGGTATAGATGAACTCGCCATCGACTCGTCGCCCATCTTCTCGGAACGGAGTGGCAGTGAACTGGAAAATAGGTAAAGGCAGTTCACGATCGACGAAGAGGCTGCGGAATCTCGCCCAGGTCGGGGCCGCAATGTGGTGGGCCTCATCGATGAAGAGAGCGGATGCGTGATCAGCCATACGCTCCTGGATCTGGGCGTCGGCGCGACCAGCAATCTGCATGGTAGTCACCACCACATTGGCGCTGCCAAAGATCTGATCCACTTCATCCACCGCGGTGGGAATGTGGCAAAGGCGCATTACTACTGGGTAGTCAGCTCTTGAGCTGAGGCACTCCTGACGCCTGAGCACACCAAAGGTTTCAAACTTCCCGGCGATTTGCTCACGTAACGCGTCGTTCGGTACTACAACCAACAATCGCTCGAAACGCTGGTGAGCATTCAGCGCGAGCATAGTTTCCGTCTTGCCGGTACCTGTTGGCATGACAATAGTGGCAGGTGAACCTGATCGCGTGAGGTGGGCGAGCGAGGCATGCAGCGCTCCAATTTGGGGGCGGCGTAACCCTGGTGTAGCGGGCCTGTCCCCCTTAGCTAGGCGGCTTTCACGGAGTTGAAAGGCGTCGTCCCAAGAGGCCGTAATTGCTTCGAGTCTTGATTTCCGAGCAACTGCATCGAGTGTGCTTAAGTCGATCGTGGTGTTGCCCACCCAACGGCCTTCACCTCGCTCAAGTGCCAGAGAAATTTCTGCAGGATCTGAAGCCCCAGCAATCAGTAGAACCAAATCTGCATTGAGTTGAGTTGCAGTCTTAGCGCTGATAATCCTCAGAATCTCGCCGGTTTGTAAGGTCGCTTCATAGCCCGCAATTTGACGAACTGAGAACGGCCGCAACCGGCAGAGCTCACGCTTTTCTGGACTTTCAAGTTGTCGAACGGGGTTATCGAGTACCTTGCAGTTGATTGCAAAGCGCTCTGGAAGCAACAGCGATACCTCCTCGTGGAAGAGATCATCCTGAGTAGAGATAAGGGGGGCATGCGCTGTCATTAACAGTCTCCGTAATCAACTCAGGGCACGATCCCTGGCCCTATAACGCAGGCTGTGGCACGCCACAGAGCCTTGGAACAACAATCTCCCAGCGCTCGCACCTCTGAAGAGACCGATACTGCTCCTCGCTGTCCTCTTGGAACCGAACTACCACACCCGCAACCTCGCACTGTTCAACCTCAAGATCCAGCCTAAAGGACTGAGAAGTCCGCCCGACAACCCGCCCCTGGTCGTCCAGAATCACATAACGCTCGCCTCGCTGCTCAAGCTTCAGCGTCGCCCCCGGCTCCAGGGACCTCAGTGCCTCATGGATAGGGTCTGTTACAGGGCTACGTCCGGCAAAGCCAATATCAATGTCCTTCAAACTGAGCTGCAGATAACGCCGCTCCAAAGCTGGGTTGTAATCGCCGGTGAAGGTCTGCTGCACGATGTCAGCCGACAAACTCCCACTGAAAGGATTCGCTGCACTGAACTCACACAGAGTCAGTGTCTGCTCTGCGCGCGTCATGCCCACGTAGTACAACCGGCGCTCATCGTTAAGTCCCTCAGTCTGTACATTCCATCCACCATCAAGCAAAACGGCATGCCTGAACTCTAGGCCTTTCGCTGAATGCACTGTGCCCAGATACAGGCCACTCTTGGTCTGCTGCCGCATCTCCCGGGCGTAGTCATAGAGCCAGTCCACGATTGCAGCACTGTTGAGCTGGCACTCACCGAGCTCGACCTGCAATTGGGTGAAAGCCTCCCTGAAAAAGTTACACCAGCTCTCACCCACTCCCGCAGACACCTGCTGCCACGCCATAGCAGCCGAAAGCGCCTCATTGACTTCTCGAAGTCGATCAACAACCGCCACGAAATCACGCTGCCGAGTGATGGGCGGCGCACTATCTTTATCCGAGGCCAGAAAGTACGGAACTCCGGCAAGCTCGCAAAGCGCCTGGACTGGCCACAGATACTGATGGGTACGGGCAAGAATGGCGCATCCACTCCAGCTACCCTCTTCCAATGCCAGCAGTCGCTTGAGTTCGCGTATAGCAGCCTGCGCCTGAAGGTTGCCAACAGCTCTATCGCTGGGATCAATTGCCAATCGTGCAACCCGTCCAGAGCGACCTGAATCAAGCGCCTGCCACTGTCCCCCGAGAGGATCTGACTGGCGCTCGCGGTTGATTCGGATCGGATAGGACGCTTTCAAGCGCCCGGGGTTGTTACCAACCAGGTGATTTGCAGCCGCAATGATGCTCTGAGTCGAACGATAGTTCTCGACGAGGTAACTGGTAGCAGCAGAGTAATCCTCGCGAAAGCGCTCGATGTAGCGGTTGTTGGTATCGCGCCAGGCGTAGATGTTCTGATCATCATCGCCTACCGCCAGAATGCACAAACGCCCTTCCTCACTGGACTGCCTACCGGCAAGCGCACTCACCAAACGGTATTGCAGAGCATCGATGTCTTGGTATTCATCAACCAAGATGTAGCGGTAGCCACGCAACAACTGCTCTCGCAGGTCGTCCTCGCCATCGGCTGTTCCCTTGCCCTCCAAAAGCTCAACAGCGTCCTCCAGAACCTGTTTAAGAGCCCCCTCGTCGACAACATCCCTACGCTCAAAACGAGTGCCGGTCAGCCGCATGGCCATGCTGTGGTAAGTCATGACGCTGACGCCGTAGGCATCAGCTCCGACCAGGCTCAAGAGGCGCCTTCGTATTTCATTGGCCGCATGCCGATTGAAGGTCAACGCCACAATTGCATTGGCAGGAACCCGTCGAATACGCAGCAGGTACGCAATACGGTGAACGATTACGCGAGTTTTGCCAGACCCTGGCCCTGCCAACACCAAGCGATTAACGTCGTCGTCATCGACCACAATGAGTCGCTGTTGAGTGCTCAGATCCTCAACGATGGATTTCCAGGACTCTTCACTGGTGGCATGCTTAAGCACCTCTTCGCGGCCAGCGAAATAGCGCTGCAAGAAAGCATCTTTTGAGTCCGTGAAATAGTGCAGCACCAGCTCCAGCGCACTCGCCATAGCGCCGAGCGCGACCTCGGCATACTCACGCATCACATGGACCTGGATACGCTTTTCGCTGTAATGCTCATCGAGACGCAGGTAATCGTCTTTGAGGTAGCTGCCCTTCTTGTCTGCGTTTACCTCAATGGTCATTGCTCGACGCATCACAGTCATCCCGTGGTTGAGCGTCAGCACCTCCTGCTTATGCAGGTATAACAGCACATGCTCAATTGCTCGCTGCCGCTGGTTGGGGGGGATGACCTGTGAGAGCTCCAGATCCGACTCGATCACACCCACCAGCTCACCGAAGGTGGATTGCACCATCAGATCTTTGCCCTTGGAGGCCGGAGCCAGCTTTCCGATCAAGAATTGAAGCAGCTTGCTGGCAATGACTCGGCGCTTTTCACCAAAGCGTTCAATCTGCGACCAGCTGTACCTACCTTGAACTTTAAGCTTGATGTAGTCGTGATTGACCTGTTTAAGCTCAAAACTGCTGCGTGGCTGGCTGTTGCTTTCACGATCTTGAGAGAGACTTCGCAGTAGGCGAAGCACCTGCAACGGGATGACATCCCCACGCTCTAGTCTGGTTTTGAGCCCTGCTGTCAGAGCCGCGAGATTGAGATCCTGCCAACTGCCATCCTCGGCATCTGGCGCCAGCTCGCTGAGTACCTCCAACAGCGCTCCCTCTAATGCAAGGGTCTGCTCCAGCCGTTGAATGGAGGCGTCCACTACGCCGTGACGCAGCAATACGGTCAGTTGGGTGTCGTTGACGAGTAGGCCCAGCTCCTCCATCTGCTTGAGAGTGCTAACAACTTCCTCAGAAGTCAGGCTGGTGAGCGACATCAGGTTGTCAGTATTCACCCGCTCATCGGCCTCAGCCTGGTAGAGGTATTCCAGAATTGCGCCGAACTCTTCACGGCGCCGCTCCGACAGATTGGCCTTGAGCAAACGCTGCTCGGCGTCCGCTTCGCTCAGACTCAGGCGAGCCGGAAAAATCTGTGTACTGTTTTCTTCTCGCTTGAGGTATTGCCCCCGCTCCAGCCAGGCAACCGCGGTGACCACTTTGGTTTCAGCATCACTGTCGTCAGCGTCGAACGAGGTCTCGACGGTCTCATCCATGAGAATCTCGCCGGCGGTGATGACCAGCTCGCCGCCCTTACGCCTGGCATACTCGAAACGCAACTTGCGGAGAATTTGTTGGATGTCACGGAGGCTGAGCTTGGAGCGCTCGCACAATCCAAATTGGGTCTCAATATCCTGCGAGTCATAAAGCAGCACACAGCGTGCTGCATCCTGGTCACGCCCTGCCCTGCCGGCCTCTTGAAGGTAGTTCTCCAGCGAACCAGGAATGTCTGCGTGAACTACCAGGCGGATATCGGACTTGTCGACGCCCATGCCAAAGGCATTGGTGGCGACGATGATGCGGAGCCGCCCAGCCTTGAAGTCGTCCTGGATATCCTTCTTGTCATTGGGTTCAATCCCGGCGTGGAAATGGCGGCACGGCCATCCCTGCCCGACTAGAAACTCTGAAAGCTCTTCAGCGCCCTTGCGACTTGCAACGAAAACGACCGCACCACCGTCCTGGCCGCCGAGGTGATCCTCAAGCAATTGATGGGTTCTTGGCCATTTCTCGCCACGACTGCAGGGCAGCACTTCAAAGCTAAGATTCGTCCGCTCATGAGTCCCCAGGAACTGATCAAACTCAATCCCGAGACCTTCCTTAAAATGCGCCCGGATATCAGCCAACACATCCGGCTTAGCCGTTGCAGTGAAGCAGCCAATGGGGGCCAGGGGTTGATTGCCTGTGTGCTCGCGAATGAAGCGCGAGGCGTACATGTAATCTGGACGGAAATCGTTGCCCCACTTCGACAAGCAGTGGGCCTCATCGAAAATCCAAGCGCCGATCTGGCGCTGGCGTATCGCACGCCGGAAAGCCTTGTTGCGGAACTGCTCAGGAGATACCAGCAGAATGCCGACATCGCCCATCTGGACCTTCTCCAGCACATCCGCACGCTCAGGCATGGTCAGCAGGCCATTGAGCGTCGCAGCACACTGCACATTTCGCTCAAGAAGCCCGTCAACCTGATCCTTCATCAGCGACTGTAGAGGCGAAATGATGATGGTCAGGCTGCCGTTGCGATGAAAACGATTCAGCGCCGGCAGTTGGTAACACAGCGATTTACCACCACCGGTTGCCAGGATCGCGAGAACATGTCTGCCCTGCATGCCTGCGAGAACCACATCGTGTTGCAGGCTTTGGCCGGGGCGTTCGTAGCGGAAATCAGCAAAGCCGAAGTAGCGCTTCAGCTCATGGCGCGGATCGTGGGTCGTGCAGCAGTAGCGGCAGTCTGAACGGCCGCAGGGAACATCCCGGAGCTCAGTAATCAATCGCCCAACAGCAGAGAACTGATGCCGCACCCAAGGCGCAAGGACAGAGTTGCCCCCCGACACTCTCAACCACGCAAGGGCATAGGCCAAGGGCAGATGCAAATCCGTCTGCTCAAGGTCCTCAGCCAGGAGAGCTTCCAGTCGAGCTCTACATACCTTCAGATCACGATCCAATGATGGATCGGTTTCCGCCAACAGACTCGGAATGAGCCGCTGCAGATCCGAAATCGGAACTGCAGTCTGCCCAGTTAGCGAAGCGAAGAATGATCCCAGATCGCTTTTTATGCTTGGGGCAAGCAATGCCTGATAGCAGAGCAGCTCAGCACGATTGGTCTCATTTAACTGCGCAAATGCATCCCGCTGATCTCTAAACAGAATCAGCGTTGAACGACAGTCTGCAAGCGGCGAGTTGAGGCTGTCCCGGATGAGTTTGTAATCCTTGACCAGCCGGTGATACGGGTTCTGCGGAAAGGCCAGGGGGGATAGTCTTAAGGTATCGATGACTGGCAGAGAATGTAGAGCAAGCGCAGGTGCCTGCTGCTTGAGGATGGGCAAGTCATGTTCGATGACGTTATGCCCCAGAAGAAAGCCAGCACCATCGGACAGCGCATCGACTTCAGCAAGAATCTCGGGGAGATTTTTCGAGACCTTACGATCAAGCTCGACACCGAGGTCAGGCCGCGCTGCCCCGACCTTAAAGATACGATCTGGATACCCCTCCTTTCCGGGAGCGACCTCCAGATCGATGACCAAGCTCTTGGGTTGGGGAACTGATGACATCCCTTACGCGATCCCTGCTACTGCAAATGCTTGGTTGCACTTTACAACAAAAGCATGGCACGGCGTTCACAAAGCGCGGCAGTCACTGACAGCAAAGAGCGGACCATCAACACCACTACAAATTCCTGCCCAGATCTGCCAAGCCGCCCAAGTACCTTGGCTTATTCTCAAAGCTGTACTCATCAAGAACAGACCTAACTAGCCCCTCAATACTCCTCACGCGAGCTGGGTCTTCAGTAATAAATCCAAACGGAATTGGTACAGGGTAACGGTCAGGCACCACAAGATGATAGATAACAACTGCAAAACAGCCGCTCAGCATAAAGACCTCTAGAGGCGCCAAGGTTTCAGACTCGACAAAACCGTGCAAATACTCTTTCGCTTCTGCGCAATCGTTATTTGCAGCCTTTTTCGACTGCCAATCCTTGCTAGACGACAGGGGAATCAGAATCTCTGCCTCAAAAGCATGCCGGTCATTTCGTTTGCTTTTTAAACCCGCATACTCAACGAACTTACTTAAAGCTTGACCATGGCGAGAGCTTTTACCCCACAATCCATGGGAGCACGGAGCGAGCCAGGTAAGTCTGGTAGCAACTTCACGCTCAGAATCAGAAATTTTCTCATGGTGCTTTTTCAATAACGAACACACCTGATCCCAATTTCTATTCAGCTGTAGGGATCCATAAATTCTTACGTCACCACGGCGATCATCTAAGCCAAACGACAAAGCACGTTGAGCAACTCCTCTGAAATCCATCACTCCACTCGAAAGAGCATCAATCGTTTCTGAATCGCCTAACCTATCTGCCAGTCGAACAACATCATCGAAATTTTCGCGTCCATTTAGGCTATGCAGCATAGATGCACGACGACCAATATATTCCTCCTCCTCGGCTATTCCCTTTTTCACCTCGAAACTCAAATCGAGACTATCAACATCAAGGCACAACGCCTCCTCAACAAGAAAGCACACGTCTGAGCTTTTCCTCACGTCGCTTATTTTGTACAACTCCGGAACAGAGTCTTGCTGATCCTTCCCTGTCAAATCCCCGCGACGAAATATCTCATGCAAATTATTCTGAAATGCACCGACCGCCCTTTGCTGTGAAACAGCCCTAACTTCAACACCGGCATCTAGAAGAACTGCTCGCCTTGTACTTGCCGATGGAATCTTCCCCCCAAGATAGGAGAACGTTAGCAAGTCAAAAGTGAATGATCGCCGATAGTCCTGCCTAGACCTGACACTGGGAGAGTCTTCATTTCCTGAGAAGAGTCGAAGTCCTTTTTCTGAAAGACTAATCCGCCCATCTGGCTGGACAGAAACCTCTCCCTTCTGGAAAAAGGGTGTCAGTGCCGCACTCAACTCTTTCGAAGTGAAACCGAAGTATCTAGCTATATCAGCCGACATCAAAGGGGAGACTTTCAACAAACGCAGCAAGAACTCAGAAACGAATGGAAGCCCCCCCTTCTCAATCAGAGAATACTCAATTCTGAACTGCTGCGCTGGCACACAGATATCAACTTCAAACAAAACCAAAGCTTCACCAGCCATCATGCAGCTCCTTTTGCATTTACTACCGACGTAATCCTGTAGCGCTCACCATCCTGACGCTCTTGAATATAAGTGGCAACTTTACCCAACGGCAGATCCGCGTTCCGCCCTGCCCACATACTCATGTCACCGACAATAACCAAACGATCCATGGCTCGGGACATTGCCACATTTATTCGATTCGGCAACCGCAAGAAGCCTGGAGAAAGGTCTGCAGAGGATCGCGTCAGAGAAACAATGACAATGCGGTTTTCTTTTCCTTGGTAACTATCAACAGTGTCAATCTTGACCAATTTCTTGAAATCTTCCGACCATGTTTTCTCGGCAAACTTTTTACGAACCAACTTCTTCTGCTCAGAGTACATGCAGATGATCCCAATAGGAGGCTCCATGGTTTCCGTCATTTCCTCAACTAATGCCGAGCTGAATTCCATGTCACTTTCAATATCTTTGAGCATCTTAATAATGGAGTTTGCCTCAGCATGGTTTACCAAGCTGGTACTACCTTGCTGCTCCGAGTGATTAGCTTGTTTCCCGAGAACGCCCGTATCCAACCAAGTTACAATTGAACCGATAACATCTGGAGCATTCGAAAAGCATTCCGGCACAGGCCGCGCACCAGTCATTAGTTCACCACCGTAGAAAACCTCCGAAACCAGATCTCCGATCGGTGGTTGCATACGGTACTGAACCTTAAGTGTGGCACTGACACCTCGGCCATAAGCAGACTCAAAAGCGCGCTCGAAATCGCTCCGCATGATCCGCCGAAACTCGTCTGACTGACTATGCAGTCCCAAATCACGGGCGATGGCCTTGAGATGCTCGTCTGCATAGGTTGGAGGAAGCTGCCGATGATCCCCTACCAACAGAATTCGGCTTCCCACCTGCATGGCAATCGCCAGCTCGCTAGGTGAAGAACGTGCAGCCTCATCGATAATGACCCAGTCAAACCGGTTTTCAGCAAGTTTCAAATGCGGTAGACCGACGCCTACACAGGTACCGCAGACCAGTGTTCTGGCGCGCATCAGAAACTCATCGTAATTAGCGCCATCAGTGGCAATACGTTGCAGCAACTCCTCAGACAGCTTGATCAGATCCATGCAACGCTTAAATTCATGCGGCCTGACACCGTGGCTGGCGGTAACACTGGCATAGGCCTGCTCAAGCATATTCCGAGCAGTAGACTCTGGGGCTGCAGAGATACCATAGTCATTGGCAAGCGCCTCAAGCAGATCCTCTTGCATTCGACTCAGGCTTGCGGTCAATTGCTTAGACTCGAGAGTGCCCTCACCAGCATCTTGCAGATCCTTATCCAGGCGCTCAATGCTTTTGACCAGTCCATGAATCCTCGACTCAAGCTCAACCAGGCTCGCGATAAACCCGGCGCCAACCCCAAGCGAGGGAGCCATCAGAGACAAACGCCTTTTTAGTTCAGCGCTAAAGCTCGATTGTTGCTGGGTGACAATCGACTTGGAATAGACATCCTGCAACTCATCTGAGACTACCTGTTCGCGGTTGCTGAAACGCACAACATCGAGATCGGTATTCAATCTGCGGCAGTGGGCACGAATGCGCTCTGCCGCAGTATTTACAGCCTCATGCGACTGGCTAACAAGAAGGATATTCCTAGCACCCTCTTCACTTATCAGGTAGTGGCAGAATGCGGCAATAAACTCAGTCTTACCGGTACCGGGTGGCCCCTGCAAAAAACCCACTGGCCCATTTGTTATCAACTTTGAAAAAGCATCCTTCTGTGCATCGTTGAGGCCAATAGTCTGCCCGCTTGAAGTTTCTCGCTGGTAGACTGCGAAACCTTCCTCAGTTGGCGGCACAGAAAATCGCTCAGGAACTATACTGCAGCCTTCGTCAAAATAGTCAACCAGCCCTGTTACAACTGATTGACGACCTAATATACGCTCTATCGCGCGCTTTCGACGGGTCAACGAGGACCTGTTCTTATTGCTTTGAAGATAGAGCACATCATCAGCTTTAATAACAGCTCTGGTTTTTCCTGAGTACACCAAACACAGAGCAGACTTTGTACTCTTACGAAGATCTATCTCACCAAGATTGATTTGCTTTTCACCATCCTTCTTGATGAGATTAATTTTATCATCAGTCTCGAACGACTCTAAAACCTCACCACTGGCTGTATATGGAATCATGAGCCCAGTTTTTTCTTTATTAAAGACAGGCTCACCCGACACCTCTAGCGTTGGCAGCCCCTCGACTTCTGTATCCATAATAGCCTTCCAGACTTTACTTGTCTGAATAGACCTCGTTTTTATCTCCGGGACATGCTCTTCATTGATATCATTGTCAGCAGCCAAATCGGTGGAGTTATGCGCACCTCCGGCCTCCTGGTTTACTGAGGAAGCACAGGCAGCATCCATAATACTGGCAACAAGCTCGTCGAACGCCAGATTATTCCCCATAAAGTCTGACAGCTCTTTGAGGTTACTAATATTTGCAACAACAACATTAATTTCGACATCAATTTCAAAATCTGCATTACGCTCAACCCAGTGCGGAACAGCCTCCTGCTGACTAGGCTTGAATCCCCTCACAAAGGCTTTCGAGGACTTCTCATATGCAGCTGAAAAGCTTCCGCCCACACCGCTGAACGTAACGACAGCCTGATGGGCATCCTTTACATCTGGCTTGATGCTGACAAAAAGGCGTCCATTGTCAGGATAAATTGCGAAATCTAGAGAGTCATTTCCGCGCACGGTGACTGTAATAACTGTTCTAGCTTGCTTCGGACGAAATTCACGATTAAGAGCATCACTAAATCGGTCTAGCGCAACGAAGCCTGAATCGCTCTGTAATTCCTCATTAATTGCCTTACGCAGCTCAGGCAGATCATGTTCATCTGGCTGATCCCAGTCCATTCCGAGCAACTCTACAGCCATACGCATGACAGCAAAGTTATCACGCTCGAAAGGTGTGCAGCTTTCGGCTAGAGGGCTATATCGATTATTGAAAGGTTCGCTTCCTGAAACTGTAAGATCCGGAAGATCTAGCAGGTAAAGCTGTACGGACTGCCCGTCATCAACTGGCACTACGACTTTGATATTTCCAGGATGGAGATCTCCGTGAGTCAACTGCTGCTCATGCAGACACTCAACTGCAGAAATAAAATTACGAATCAGCTCTTCGGCTCGTCGCGAGCTCAGCTGTGATAATTCGCTCCAGTGTTGGCCATCGATAAATTGTTGAACTAAAAAAGGAGTACCGCTCTTGTCATACCCAAACTGATCAATCCTAGGCAAAAATTCATAGCCACTTTTATTCAGCAATTCTATTTTTTCAAAAAAGCTGAGCAACAACGGACCTTGCCCTGCCTGCGGAGCATCTGCATGGATCGTAGGCCATAGTTTTACAATGCAATCACCCGACCGATAGACCTCTTTCTCAGGGGTATCAATGATTTCCTCATCCACCGGGTAAATTTTGTAAATTCTAGCGCTTGAAGCGGAAAAACGTTCAAGTTGTGACTGATCGAAAGCAAACTGCGCTGTATCTTCTGGCGTTACCTGGTTCAACTCGTCCAGCAACTCACCGGCGTTGGCGTAGCGAGAGCTTGGATTGTGCTCCACCGCCTTGGCGAGAACGCCTGAGTACCATGTATCCGAATCCAAGATGTCATCCCGAACGCTATCGATGTAATCGGCATTCAGCTTGAGAGGTAAAGACTTGGCTTGAGCCAAGTGCCAGCAAAGGAGTCCAAGCGCGAAAACGTCGCGGTGGAAAGGCGTACCGCCGTGCCCTTCATCAGTACGATCTTCTGGAAGAGCAATAGAGCCAATACTCAGTTGATCACGACGTGGGCCAACCGTACCTGCTGGCTGATGATAGGCTGCAATGAAGTTGGACAAAGCAATGGCGCTGGATGGCGAGAACCATACGCTATGGTCGCCCAAATCACGGTGAGCGACCTTAAATCCGTGCATGGTAGCGAACTGCGCGACCAAGATCTTGGCCAACTTTACCCGCTCACTCTCCTCATAGTTCTGCGCATATCGATTGATGAATTCGTTGAGCCGGTAGTGACTTGCCGGAAGCTCGCACAGCTCAGAAAATTCTTGAGTAACGGACTGCACGGAGGGGTTTCTGATAGGACGCAGACAACGTTTTGCCAACTCATGATCCCGCTGTCCCAGATAAACCAGAACATCCCGCTCCCTGGAAAGAATCTTGAAGCGCCCCTCTGGGGTTTTGGCATCTACATCATCGAGCTTATTGAAGTCCCACAAACGTAAAAGAGCACGATCGGCCTTGTTATTCTCGTTTGCAGCCTCATACTCAACATAAACCTCGCCGGGATGCTTGAAAATCGGCTCCCCCTGCGCTCGGAACCCATCAACCATGAGTTCCTTCGGTTTGACACTTCCCTGATTGAGCAGCTGATCAAACACATCAAAATACTGATTCAGACCTGCCGCCTCGGGATGCGGGCGAAACCTATTATTAAATTGACGCTCGTTGGCCAGCTTCAAGAAGTCATCGAGATGCATTACATGCTCGCGCTCATTGTCGGGTAGCTGATCAAACGTACACTTACCGCTCAAGACCACGCAAAATTTGATATTTGGCACAATGCCCTTCGGGAATTGCTGCCTAACTGCATTGAGCTTTTTCTTTAGTAGAAAGACTTTATTCTGAGTAACCGATATTGGTGAGCGATCACGCTCATCACCATTCTGGTACCACTTGCCACCATGACTGGTGATAACACCATTCCAATGCTTCAGCTCGACTATGATGACGTTCTTATGGGTTACAATGACAAGATCGAACTCGCCTTCTTTACCGCGCGAGTCTGCAAAACGGAACCCTGCATACCCCTTCCAAGGCCACATACCAGAAGGTTGATCTGCCCCCTTGCCTTTCAGAGACAGATTACTGAGCTGCTGAGCTAGAGACTTACCAGCCGTTGGCGAGGCTGCATCTGATTTTTCAGGTTGAGACACATCCTTGAAGGCCTTACGCATGCTCTCGATAGCTTCGACCTCATGCCGCAGCAGGCCTCCTTCCCAGTAACGTACTTCCATTTCTAATCTCCATAACTGCCCCACCGCAGCTCATCTAGGCGGAGCAAAACTTCTGTTTCGAGCGCAGCTCAAGGATATAAACAGACGGGGCTCAGCTCGAAGGTAAGACAATCTATTTCAGGATCGCCGACAAGTTGAAAGATAACGGCGAATTGTAATCAAACTCGCCGGCATCACGTTATCGGCGAGGGTTAATATCTCGCGCTACAAGCCTGCCCTTAATCCACTCCTGGATCTCACTCTCAAGCCAACCAACGCTCCGCCCTACCAATGGTACAGGCTTCGGAAAGTCGCCCGTTCCAACAAATTTGTAAATTGTGGATCTAGCGAGCCCGGTCGACTCAATAACCGCGCTTAACCGTAATATTTTCATGATACCCCTCCACACAAGCCACAAAGCAGGTGAAAATCTCTGCTTGTATGTTACGTACTCCAGAGTCAAGCGATAGAGAATGAAACTCCTCAACACCTACGACGACCGCGACGAAGCCGAAGAGGCTGCTGAGAAGCTGACCGGCGACAAGCGCCTGGCCAGCGAGCGCGACGCTACCGTGGTCATCTACAACCTGTTTGGCATCCCCAGCTGGGGCAATTTCCACCGCCTGGGCATGTATAACCTCGGCGAGCTAAAGGGCCTGCTGGAGCGCCATGCGAGCTGGCAGCCCGTCGATCAGGCAAGGCATGCTGAGATCATCGCCACGCTGCAGACAGTGGCGAAAAACTACGGGATCGAAGTGCCGGGGCACTGGCTGTAGTCAGAAAGCTACCCAGCCATCTCGATATATCCGATCAGCTCAGCCGAATAGCTCCCATCGCCATTGGCCGCCCCTTTATGTCTCAGTTCGCGCTGTAAAGTAGGCTCTACCAGCTGTGAAAACAGCTCCTGCCGCTGCTCGGGAGAGAAGCAGGGGGCGGCCGGGGCGGCCAGCAGGTATTTCTCACATTGTCGTTCGACCGTCGGGACTCGTGTTCCATCTGCCTTCACGGCTATTGGCTGCAAGACCACGCGACGCTCACCAGCGCTGGTTGAGGTTTCAACCATCCAGAGTGACATCAGCACAGGCTCACCCTGGTCTCCCTGTACGGCAATGCCGATCTCTTCCGGAGGCAGGCTGCGCCAACGTCCCAGCTCCTGCTGTACCAATGGGTGGTCAAGGCCCATCAAGTCGACATCGTCACTGCTGGTGGCAATATCGCGATCCAGCGTAAAACGGAGTTTGCGCGAGCCATCTTGGGCAACGAGATCGCAGGTATTTTCATCAACCTTCACCAAGCGCTGCTGGCGGTCTGCCAGGGCCGACGACATGAAGCGCACCAAACGATCCATGCTGGAGGACACGTCGGAGAAAGGCTGGTAATCATCGAGGCTGAAGCCCTCCAGATCCTGAAAGAGATCGAAGACAACCTTGCGAGCCTCGCTGGAATTGGAGAGCGCCGCTTCGAGCTCCACCTGAGTACGACGCAGGGTTGGGTCGGAAAGCGCTTCCTGGTACAGACGGTCGTAGTTGAGCCGTTCGGAGAGCTGACCAAGGATCTGGGCGCGCAAATCTTCGGCTACGTTGCCTTGATCATCGACCTTGCCGACAGTTCGAGCGATTTCGGTGAGTTTCTCATCCAGAAGCAGGAAAATCCGCCCCTCGATGGTATCCGAGAGCACCAGGTTATAGACCTGTGCCGTATGGTTCTGCCCATAGCGGTGGATGCGGCCGATACGTTGCTCTACGTCCATCGGGTTCCAGGGCAGGTCGAAATTGAACAGGATACGAGCGAATTGCAGGTTGATCCCTTCGCGTCCTGCTGCAGTACACACCAGCACTCGCGGACCATCCTTCTGACGGAAGCGGCGCTCCGCAGCCACTTTTGCCCCATGATCACCGCCCCTAAGCACGACAACACCCTGGCCTGGGTAGGTCGCCTCGATTTCTTGGGAGATCATTTCTACCGTTCCCAGGTAGGTCGCGAAAATCACTACCTTTTCTTCAGGATTCTGTCGCCAGAGGTAACCCAAGCCATCGAGCAGCTTTTGCGCCTTGGTCTCCCGCTGCTGGGGGAAGGAGGCCAGCAGGTCACCAATTCGCAGGCGCTCCTCTGGTAGGTGAAGCTCAACGACGGCAGAAGCTGCCTCTTCCGAATGCGTCGATGAATATTCGCTATCGTAGGGATCGGAAGCCATTTCCAGGACATCATCATCCAGCTTCTTGATCAGGCGATGGCGCAGATCTGCCATCACACGATCGACCTCGCTGCGGCCGATGATGTCGCGTGACAGATTGAACTGCTCATGGATCATTTCACGCGCTTCGTCGTAAAGCCGCTCACGCCCCTCGATGTCCAGATCCTTGTCACGCAGCAGCGCTTCATGCAGGGTCAACATCAACAGGCGGCGCTTGAGGGTACGCCGTACAGCCGCAAAGCTTGAGGCCGCGATTTTCTGGAAGATGGCCATCAGGAACCCCAAGGCCCGGCCCTGGTTACCCTGACGATTGGCCAGGTCAAAGCCTTCCTCCAGATACTCACGCAAGCGCTCATAGAAGCGCTTTTCTGCCTCGTTCATCACGAACGACTCTGTATGCACCCAGCGACGAGCAAACAGCGGTGTGCCATCCGGTTGACAGGCATCCGCCTTGGTGCGGCGGAACATCACCGTATTCAGCCGATATCGGTGATCAACCATCTCCTCCGGCCCTTTGAACAGGGTCGGGTTGAGCAACTGCACCAGCATCCAGAATTGGAAGTGATTGCCCTGGTGAGGGGTGGCAGAAAGCAGCAGCAAGTCACGAGCATGGTTCTTCAGTGCCTCGGCCAGCTTGTAGTTTTCGGTTTTCTTGACCTTGTTTCCGCTACTGCGATGAGCTGTCAGGTGGTGCGCTTCGTCGAACACCACCAGATCCCAGCGTGGGGCTTCCAACAGGCGCTTGATGCGTGCAGGTCGCTTGAGGGTATCGATGCTGGCGATCAAGCGGTCGTGCTTGGCGAAGGCATTGGTCTTGCGGTCGGTGATGTCGCCCTCCGAGCCGAATACCTCGAAGTCGAGATTGAACACGTCGTTCAGCTCGCGATGCCAATTGTTCACCAGGCCCGCAGGAACCACCATCAAGGCACGGTTCAGCTCCCCGCGGCTAGCCAGCTCGCGCAGGATCAGCGCCGTTTCGATGGTCTTGCCTAGCCCCACCTCATCAGCAATCAGATAGCGCCTGGGCGAGGCGGTGGCAATACGGTGGGTCAGCACTACCTGGTGGGGCAGAAGATCGATGCGGGCCGAGGTCAGTGCAGAAGCACTCTCCATCGCTGGCAATGCGTGTGCCTCATAGGCCAGCCAGGCCTTGCGAGCACGCTCGCTGCCACCTGCAACCGCCTGCAGAATGCGCTGGGTGCGCGACAGCTCACGCCTGACCAGGTGAACAGGGACACGTCGTAAACCAACGCCGACAAACAGCGCCCCCAGGTATCCATCCCGAGGCGGCTCGGTAACAACCCCCTGCCCAAACTCGGAATGCGTGATCTGCTCACCGGGAGAGAAATGAAGCTCAGCGCTCATCGTCACGACTCAGGTAATCCGCAGATGGAAGAGGCCGGATGCTTTGGCCCCCTGACGCAAGAGGATCTCCTGCGGGTAATCGGTGGCTTCTCCCCAGAGTACGCGGCCAAAATCCAGGCTGGCCTGAGAGTGAGGATGCGCACAACGCCAGGCCACCGCATCGTTGGCCGGGTTTGTCGTGAGCCGACCAGCGCCGGAGGGCATCCAGAACACCAGTGCTGCCTGCCCCTCGTAATAGCTCTGGAAGGAAAGCAAGGCTCCCTTGACTTCTGCTGCCAGCCAGTCCTCGGCCTCGTCAGGAGGGAGTACATCCAGGCTGCCCTCCAGTCCGGCTACCACAAGGGTATTGTTGTCGTTGCTCGGCAGGTCATCCGGCCAATTTCTGGCAGCCTGCATGAATTGCCTCAGGCTCCAGACCTCACTGGCAGTACAAACCTGCGCCAATGCTTCCGCATCCCAAATCCAGCTGGTTCCCCTGCGCATCCAAACGCTGTCGAGCAACTGCTTCATGCCTTAATCCTCCTGGAAAAGCGCCATTTGCTGCACGGCTTCCTTGTGACTGGATGCCCAGCCGTTGTAGATGGTAAGCGCCCGCGACGCGGCATGGCGCATCGGTTCGGTCGCCGCACGCTTGGACAACCAATCCAGCAGTCCCTTGAGCGCGGCGTGGGGTTTGAAGTTTTCATTCTTCAAGGTATCGGCGGCATTGATCCCGCTGTTGTCGAAGCATGCCCCCATCAGAACCAGCGCCTGGTCAAGGTCCGAAGTCAGCTTGCGGCGATGCTTTCCCTGCCAGCTTTGCGCGAACGCCAGCGGCTCCACCATGTAGAAAACCTTTTTCTTTTCCTCACACCAGCCGCGCTCTACAAACTCGTCAGGGGCCATGCCGGAGCCACGCAGGTGCTTTTGCATCTGGTCGCGGGCGACCTCGGTCTGACCGTCGTAGATACGCAGGAATTGACGAGTGACGGGTTCCGCATTGACCGGCGGCGGCTCCTGGGTACGGTTGGCGTCCTCATCGATCAGCTGATTGATACCCACCAGGGCATCCCGCACGTTGATCACCCGTCCTTCATCGACATAGACCTTGCCGTAGTGGCGAGAGAAGTACTCCAGGGCCTTGCCACGGCGAATCACCTGCAGGTCAGCCGATGGCAAGCCCTGTTTGGAGTGGTTCTCCAGCATGCCTTGCAGTTGGCGAACCTCAGTCAAGACCTCACGGCGCATCCGGCCCCAGCTCACCGGCTTGGGCTCTTCAGTGCGCTTGCGGCAAACGTGGATGATGTCGTACTCGATGGTCTTCGAGCCGAATTCTCCTTCGCCTTTGGTCTCGTCGGAGCGAATCGGGTAGGTAGCCTCGAGGTAGAAGCCCGCATCGAATAGCGACTCCAGCACTGCCACCCACGGCTCATCCTCGCTGTGATGGAAGGTGAAGGCCAGGATGCCGCTGGGCTTCAGGAGGCGATGCGCCTCGCGCCAGCATTGCGTGAGCAAGCGCTGGTAGAAGCCATCCGGGTCTTCTGGCTCCCGTGCTTTGTTGGCCACGGCCTCCAGCGACTTGGGTGTGTACTCTGCACTGAAAATCTCTGGGTACTTGCCCTTAAGCACCAGGCGGAGCCAGACGTAGAAAAAGTCGGCCAGCTCCGAGTAGTGCAACAGGCCGCCGAAAGGCGGATCGGTGATGACCAGATCAAGGCTGGCACTTTCTAGCTGAGTCAGATCGGTGGACGAGCCCTGATGCACGACCACATCTAGTACCGGGTCGCCGGGGAACACTTTTTCGCTCTTCCCACTTAGCTGACCAGCAAGCGCAGAGTCGCGGCGCTTCAGCGCTTCGATGCTCACCGAATCCCACGGTTCAGCCGCCCATTCTCGGCCCTCATTGATCCCTTCGATACACGACGCCCAATTGCCACGACCCAGCGCTGGAAAAACACTGTTTTCAACGACATTGTTCTTCGGGTGATAGTTGTTGTTGCTCATGTGCGGCACGAGCTTGTCGTAACCGCTATCCCAAAAACAAAAAAGATTTTGATTGCGTAAATATTGCTGGAAGGCCCCCAGCACAAACTCCCGCACCCGCCAGTCGTAGTCCCCGACTTCGACAATGGCTTTGAGCAGTTGAGCGTGCACCAGCAGTTGGCGCGGGTTGAACATCGTCCACCAGTGCGTGAAGCCGTAGTTTTCACGGATATCACTGTTGGCAATAGCTGTCATGAACCCATAGGGCACTTCAGAGCGCGGCCAGTAGTCCTTCAGGTCAGCATCCTTGCGCGCTTCCCATTCCGCGAACGCAGCGTCATGTTGATGGGCATGTGCTATTTCATAAGGTGCGAAGAAGCGCCCGCTGTAGGGTTTGCCTGCTTCATCCCGCTTGGGCGCGTAGCCTTGAACGGCATATGCTGCCATTTGGCCGCTTTTCTTGGTGGCCTTGATAGAGCTCATGACGTCTTGCACTGTGCCGCAGGCCGCGCAGGCAAAGTTGGAGCGCTTCGGCACTGTGCCGTTTTCCGGCGCAAAGGTGATCTTCGTTTCTGGGCAAGTCACTTGGTCCGGCAGTGCACCTCGCACCTCTAGCAGACGAATTTTGGATGCTCGCTCATTATCCCAGCGCGTGGTCGCACCCACGTCATCCTGCGCCGAACCACCGAAGGGCTGGCCGTTCACATCCAGCTTTGGCGAGCCTGCTAGCCATTGCGGATGCACCAGCAGACTCAGCTCGACCTTCTTATTTTTGCCCTTGCCAAGCTTGATTTGCCCACGAGTGCCTTCCAGCGCCAGACCATCCTTGATGCGTAGTTGGGCCTTGATACTGCTGCCACAATGCGGACAGCTCACACCCTTCTCGACATCAAGGATGGCGAACGGATGCTCCGACGGTGCCACATACAACGGCACGTCGGGTGCCATCCGCGCAGAGTGTTCCTCAATATGGAATTCACCGCCACAGTTGCTGCAGGCATGCTCCCAGTGCTTGACGGACAGAGTTTTCACCGCCATCACCGGACTGGTCATGATCGGTGTTCGATGGCCGCAGCCGGTCACCTGGCAAGGGCCGTGCTTGGCCCAGAAGGTGTAGATGATCTCCGGGCCTTCGTAGCGATAGTCCTTGCGCTCCTCACGCGGAATGCTCAGCGGGTCGAAGCCGGCGGGCATCACCTTCTGGGTCGGCAGATGCGTCCAGGCGCCTTTCTCACCATTCGGGCCATCACAGTAGTAGTACGGCATGATCTGCGGCTTGACTTCGGCCTCGATGTCGGCAAGCAGGTGCCTGACCTGGTCCAGATCGACGTTGGCAAGCTCCTGCTTTACTACGAACCAGGCAACCGGATTCAGGTCATTGCCGATCATCTGCATGCCAAGGCGTGAGCCCTCCACCAGCGTGGTGCCACCCCCCATGAAGATGTCCGCCACCTTCAGATCCTTGAAAGCACCCTTCTTCTGGTGGTTGGCGTAGTAGTTGTCCCATACCAGCTTGGCCGCGTGCGACTTGTCCTCAGGAGCCTTGGTGGCCGCGGCAATCAGCATGGAGCGGAAAACGCTGGAGCGCCGACGTGCCCACCATTTCGACATCTGGTAAATAGGCTTGCCCGCATTACCCTCGATGATCGCTACCTGGTTGACCGGTAGGATCGGGAAATCGACCTCCAGGCAGGTCTTGGGGCGATTCGGGTCGTTGAAATCCACGGTTTCCAGCGCAACGGCCTTGCCGGCACTGACAGCCTTGGCGACTTCGAGGGCCAGGAGTTCTTTTTTGGTTGCCATTTGGCGCAATCCTTACTTGGTGAGCTCGACGAACGGCGACAAAACTTCCAGCAGCGACAAGCCACCGTGAGTCAGCGTCGGGTATCCACCCTGGTTCTTCCACTTCAAACGGCCAAGCGCCATCAGGTGTGGTCCATGCTGGTTTTCGATCTGGAGAGAAACCGGGGGAGAGAAATGGCCAGCATCGGCAGTGCCTGCAGTGCTACGGCCGCCGGCAAAGGTTTTCTTGAGGTAGGCAGCTACATCCCCCTCGGCATCGGAGAAATAGCCTGTAGCGGCATAGCCATGGTCAGAGGTGATAACCAGTCGGCGGCCATTCGCCAGTTTTTCCACCAAGGCCCAGAAGTCATCGCTAGTGAGCTGCTCAGCGGCATCGCGAGTCAGCACCTCTAGCCCCTGGCCAGCGCCGGAGCCATCATGCACCTTGCTGTCAGGCCAGTGGTGCCAGAACACCCAGTTCGGGGCGCTGTTAACCAGACCGGCGCAGTCCTGCCAGGGCAAGTCGATGCTCTCGGTCTGGCAGGGAGCCAGCCTGTGAGTCAATCCACCGCCATTGTTCTGTAGTTGGCTACGGCTGCCAAAGCCCAGGGCTTTGGCAAATTCGTTGGTTTCACCCGGCAGTTCCGAGGCTGTAGCTGAGACTTCATGCAGGGTAAAACCACGCTCCTTAGCCCCCTGGAGCAGCCAAGGCAGCTCGCGCAGCGACAGACCATCCAGAATCAACACTGCCTTGGCGCTGTACGGCTGCTCCCACCAACTTGCCAGCCGGTCCGAGGTACGCTGAATGCCGCTCACTTCAGGATCTGCAAAGGCATGCCAGAGATCCCAGCTGCTGGTCGCAAGAAAATGATCCAGCCAACCCACTTCACGGTCACGCCGGGTCACCTCGCCAGCTGCATTACCCGTGGCCAACGGCTTGCTGGTGATCTCCATGACGCGGCCGACAATAAGCTCCCAGGCCTCTGCGGACGTACCGCTGGTGATCTTCTGCAACAGTTCAGCATCCAGTGCCATCAGTTATCTTCCTTCTCAAGGGATAGCTCGAAGGTCATGCCATCCGGGAGCTTCTTCAGTAGCTCTTTCAATTGAGCGCCAGTGGCTGCCGAGAGCTTGAGCGTCACGGACTCGACAGGTGTGGCAGGACCAATACCCCAGCCCTCCAGCTTGCCAATCAGATTCAGCGGCGAGGTGGCAGGGTTCTGCAGTACGGTTTTCGATTTGCTGTTGGTGCTGTCAGATGGATTGGCAAAAATCCCTCCAGGAGCAGGTGGGGTGCCACCTCCCGGCTCCGAGATAGGGAATGGGGGCATGCCACTTCCCTGGCCGGGATTGCCATTACTGTCACCGAAGAGCCCGCCAGGCTGTGTCGGAGGGACAATCGGAGTGACCGTGCCGCTTGTAGCAGGTACGGCAGAAGGCTGTAGCAGGAATACCTCGTCCAGCTGTCGCCCCGTGAAGGAAAGCTTGGGGCGCAGGCGCCTCCAGGCGCTTTCTTCATCTTCACCTGGCTGTGCCTGCAGGTATTCCATCCCCCTCAGATTGATGGCGATCTTGCCTCGTGCGCAAAGGCGGATGATGCGCTCCTTCATGGCGGTTTCTCCCAGCCATGGGATGCAGTCCAGCCCACCGGGGCGGGGCTCCTTCAGTTCGCGCAGCAGCTTGCTGATAGGCTCGCTGTTGGAAGCGACTTCCATGACCAGCTCTTCAAGGTCTTCCGGTACGAACAGGTCATTGACCAGTGCTTCCTCGATAGCCTCGGGGATCTGCCCCCCCTGTTTCTTCAGCGTCTCTATAGCAAATGCACATTGGCTGGGGTCCTGGTTGCTCCAGCGCATCAGTACAGCGAAGCGATCAAAGCGCTTCTTCAGAATGTCACGCAGCTCATTCTGATACTTGGTCTGTAGCTTCCGGTATTCAGGGCTCTGGTTGCCCCACTCCTGGGCTTTCATGGATGCGCGGGCCAGGATCAGCAGGTCGCGGTCCTGGAACGCATTCTTCGAGCCTCCTCGGGGAAGCAGAAAGCGCACCGTATTGCGATTTTTTTGCAAGTGATCCTTGAGCCAGCGACCGAGACGCTCATCAAGACGATCAGGCTCCTCCGGCAGCACCAGAATGGGCAGGCGATCATCCCAACGCTCAGGCTGCTCGCTTTCCTCAAGGGTGGACCAAGGGTCAGAAAGCCAAGTGCTGGGCAACGCAATCACGCGGAAGTTTTTCGCCACCTCCTCGGTGCCACCGATGACGTAGCGGATCTCCTTGGCCAGTTGAGCGAGATCTGTACCATCAGCAAACAGCTTGTCGTTGCGAGCACAGGCCATCAGCTTGGCTTGGGGGTTTTCCTCTTCACGGAAAACCAGTCGATTGCCATCCTGGTGGATGTTGAAGCTGTTCTCGACAATGGTGGCGAGCTCGACCTGGAAGGCGTTGTCATCAACCGCCGATGCGCGGGTGATATCGACCTGCAGGGTTGCTGGTTCGGCCCCTGCCTGGTTCCCGACAGCAATCGAGCGTAACCAGAGTGCACTGACAATCTCCCGCAGGTGCGGCACATCGTAGCGGTACCCCGGCACAGCCTCGGTAACCGAGGTGATGTTGCGCAGCGCCTTTTCGCGCAGGGTGCGATGCTGCTGGTTGGACACCGAATCCAAGAGCGCGCCGATGCCAGCGCTGTCGTCATCAAGAATGAAGTCGGCGGCAGTCAGGATCGGGCTGGTCTCTCCCCGACTTTTGAACAGGTTGGCCAGGATGCGGATCATGTCACGGGTTTCCTGGGCATCCGTGGCGATCAGCACCTGGTCCTCCAGGAGCTGCAGCAGGTGCGGGGCGTAGGGCCAGGCCTCAGTGAAGTCGCGGCGCTTTCGCTCCTGTTCCGCGGCTGGAACATCCAGTAGTCGGAAGTATTCGCTGACGTGATTTGCCAAGAGATTTTCGATATTGGCGGCAGACACCTGCAGCCGGTTGTCGAACAGGCGGTGTAGCAGCATACGCCGGCGATCCTGTTGGATACGCTCGGGGCTGCCCCCTGCCTTGAAATCGATGGTCACCGGGTTGACGCGGTGAACCTGCTGATAGGCGTCAGTACCGCCATTGCGCACGGAGATCACCAGAACCAAGAGCTCCGGATGCTCCTTGGCGATCTCGGAAAGGATCTGGATGAAATTGAAGGCCCAAGCGACCGCTGGGGCCTGTTTGGTGTCCTTAAGCCCATCGAACCAGGTCTGGAACTCGTCCAGCAGCAGCATGGTTGGCTGCTTCTGGAGCAACTCCAGGATTAGGTCATGGGAGGGAACATCGGTCTTCGCGTGGCCCATGCCCTCCCATTTGCCGCGGATGTATGTGCCATGGGGGTGACGCTCCAGCAGCACATCCCAGAGGAATTTGTAGCGTTGGCGGTGCAGGCTTTCACCGATCACCAGCATGCCATCACGCAGGCGAATCTTGGCAATCTCCGGCAAAACCAGGGTGGTTGCCCATGAGTTGAGCCAGGCAGCGGTCGATACGGGGTCGTTGACCGCGTGGTACAGGGCCGCCATCAAGTGCGATTTACCAAGCCCTCGCTCGCCAATCACTACAACGGGGCGCCCCTGGTCAGGCCCAACAGCCTCGATACCCTTGAGGAGATCCTGGGTAGGGTAGGTGATGCTCAGGAATTCCTGAGCCGCAACCTGTGTCGCACCAGTGTTACTCTCGTTGGCAAGCTCGATGGCAGTGCCTTTGAGGCGCTTGCCCCGGAACTCCTCACGCAACGTTAACCCAAGCATCGGCACTCGATCTCCATTCAATACTCAACGCAGGCCCCGCCAAAGCACAGGCAGGGGCCAGCAATACATTCGTCAGTGTCAGTCAGCTTATATAGAAGAAGCAGCGATCTGATGATGGAGGCCGGGGATGGCCACCACAGATCGAATCGTAGGGGGCCGCCACACAGCACCCGGGCAGAATTGCTCGGACTGAGCATCGGGGATGCATCGCGGGGCTGCGGGTGAAGCCTTGGAGCTGTACGACTGGAGATGGCACCAGAGGGGCGCGGCACGGAAAGCGCACGCAAGCTAACCGGACAGAGGGGTATGCTCTGTCGGGCGCCATGGTCTAGGTTGTTGCGCTCATCCATCCCGAAGATCCTTCACGGCCGAGCTGCTGCTAGTCAGCCATGAGTGTGCGCAAGCCAATCTCAATTGGCAACCAATTGGCAACCAACCTGATCAATTTTCGAACACCACCAAAAACAGACAGGCATAAAAAAATCCAAGCCCCCGCAAGTGCTTGGATTTTCTAGGGTTTTTTGGTCGGGACGGTGTGATTCGAACACACGACCCCTTGCACCCCATGCAAGTGCGCTACCGGGCTGCGCTACGCCCCGACGATGCTTCCGGGTGACCGAAAGCGGGAGGAACTATACATTAAGCTTTTGAAATAAGGCAACTTTTTCTTGGCCTTACTTCTTCAGGACGTGCAAAACGTCCTCAAGCTCAGCGATCATCTGCTTGATCAGCTGACGATACTGAGTGGTATCGTCTTTGGCCTCATCACCTGAGAGACGCTGACGCGCCCCACCAATGGTGAAACCTTGATCGTACAGCAATGCTCGAATCTGCCGAATCATCAGCACGTCCTGGCGCTGATAGTAGCGGCGGTTGCCCCGCCGCTTTACCGGATTCAACTGTGGGAATTCCTGCTCCCAGTAGCGCAAAACGTGAGGTTTGACCGCACAGAGCTCGCTGACCTCACCGATGGTGAAGTAACGTTTGCCGGGAATTGCCGGTAATTCGTCGTTATGACTTGGTTCCAGCATAGGCCTCGACCCTGGCTTTCAATTTTTGCCCTGGACGAAAAGTGACCACACGGCGAGCCGTGATCGGAATCTCTTCCCCTGTTTTCGGATTACGGCCCGGTCGCTGGCGCTTGTCGCGCAAGTCGAAGTTGCCGAACCCGGACAGCTTGACCTGTTCGTTAAGCTCAAGAGCCTGGCGGATCTCTTCAAAAAACAGTTCCACCAGTTCCTTGGCTTCCCGCTTGTTCAGGCCGAGCTCTTCATACAGACGTTCCGCCATTTCAGCTTTCGTCAGAGCCCCCATACGCTACTTCCTTAACGTGGCGTTGAACCTTTGTTCGAGGCAGGTGAGGATGTTTTGCGTAGTAGTACTCACCTCATCGTCATTAAGAGTGCGCGATGGATGTTGCCAGGTCAAGCCAACAGCAAGGCTTTTTCTATGCGGATCAATACCTTTACCGTGATAGACGTCAAATAGCTTGAGGTCTGTCAGCCATTCGCCCGCAGTTTCTCGGATTGCCGACAACACGGCTTCGGCCGGCTGCTCGCGATCGACCAGCAGCGCCAGGTCACGACGCACTTCAGGGAAGCGAGACAATTCGCTGAACGCAGGCATACGACCAGCAGCGACTTCGGCCAGCACCAGCTCGAAGAGGAACACCGGCTGATCCAGGCCCAGGGTCTTGATCAGCTCCGGATGCAAGGCTCCGATGAAGCCGACCAGACGCCCTTCCCTCTCGATACGAGCGGTCTGGCCTGGATGCAGAGCAGGATGCTCGCCCGGCACGAAGCTGAATGCATCGGCCGCACCGGCATAACCCAGCAACGCCTCGACATCAGCCTTCAGGTCATAGAAATCGACGCTCTCACGGCCGTTGGCCCAGCCTTCCGGCAGACGGCTGCCAGTGATCACACCCGCAAGCATGGCCTCCTGCTGCAGACCGTCCAACTGGCCGACGAAGCGCAAACCGCTTTCGAACAGGCGCACGCGCGACTGCTGACGATTGAGGTTGTGCTGCAACGCCTTGACCAGGCCCGGCCATAGCGACGAACGCATGGCAGCCATATCGGCAGAGATCGGGTTAGCCAACTGCAGCGGCTCGACGCCAGGGGTGAACAGCTCGAACAGCTTAGGATCGATGAAGCTGTAGGTGATCGCTTCCTGGTAGCCACGGGCGACCAGCAGGCGACGCAGAGCCGGCAGTTCGGCACGCGCTTCGGCCTTGGCCTGTGGCGCCAAGCGAGCCTGCGGGTAACGCACCGGCAGGCGATTGTAGCCATACAGGCGGCCCAACTCTTCGATCAGGTCCACTTCCAGACTGATATCGAAGCGGTGGCTCGGCACGCTGACCTGCCATTGACCGGAGCCCTGAGCGCTGACGCCCAGCCCCAGTGCGGCGAGCAGACGTTCGACTTCGGCACCGTCCATGTCCATACCCAGCATCTGACTGATGCGCTCGGCACGCAGCGTGATGGGCGCCACCTTGGGCAGATCGGCCTCGCTGGCGACCTCGATGATCGGCCCAGCTTCACCGCCGACGATCTCCAGCAGCAGCGCAGTGGCGCGCTCCATCGCCTTGCGCGCCAACTGCGAATCGACACCACGCTCGAAGCGGTGCGAAGAGTCGGTATGCAGACCATAGGAACGGGCCTTGCCGGCTACGGCGATGGTGTCGAAGAAAGCGCTTTCCAGGAACAGGTCACGCGTCTTGTCGCTCACACCGCTGTGTTCACCACCCATTACGCCAGCAATGGCCAGAGCACGACCATGGTCGGCGATCACCAGGGTGTCAGCGCGCAGGCTGACTTCCTGGCCATCGAGCAGCACCAGCTTCTCGCCCTCTTCCGCCATGCGTACGCGAATGCCGCCGTTTAGCTCGGCGAGATCGAAAGCATGCATCGGCTGACCCAGCTCGAGCATCACGTAATTGGTGATATCCACTGCCGCATCGATACTGCGGATATCGGACCGACGCAGGCGTTCGACCATCCACAGCGGGGTCGGCCTGGACAGGTCGACGTTGCGTACCACGCGCCCCAGATAGCGCGGGCAGGCATTGCTCGCCAGCACCTCGACCGGACGCACTTCATCGTGGGTGGGCGCTACGACTTCGACAGCCACCGGCGAAACTGCAGCGCCGTACATGGCTCCGACTTCGCGAGCGAGGCCGGCGAGCGACAGGCAGTCGCCACGATTTGGGGTCAGGCCGATCTCGATGCTGGCATCGTCGAGACTCAGGTAAGCCCGGATGTCCTGCCCGACAGGCGCATCAGCCGCCAGCTCCATCAAGCCGCTATTGTCTTCGCTGACCTGCAGCTCGGAAGCCGAGCACAGCATGCCCTGCGACTCCACGCCACGCAGCTTGGCCTTCTTGATCTTGAAGTCGCCCGGCAGCTCGGCACCGATCATGGCGAACGGAATCTTGATGCCGGCACGGGCATTGGGCGCACCGCAGACGACCTGAAAGGTCTCGGCGCCATTGCTCACCTGGCACACGCGCAGCTTGTCGGCATCCGGGTGCTGTTCGGCACTGAGGATCTCACCCACCACCACACCACTGAAGGCACCGGCCACCGGCTGCACCGCATCGACCTCTAGGCCGACCATGGACAGGCGCGCTACCAGTTCTTCGCGGGATACGTCGGGGTTCACCCAGCTGCGCAGCCACTGTTCACTGAATTTCATGTTGTCTGTTCTCCTTAAACGAATTCGATCACGAGGGGACGGTGGCTAGCGAAATTGCGCCAGGAACCGCAGGTCGTTATCGAAGAACAGGCGCAAATCATTGACGCCGTAACGCAGCATGGCCAGGCGCTCGACGCCCATACCGAAAGCGAAGCCAGAGTACTTCTCCGGGTCGATGCCACTCATGCGCAGCACGTTGGGATGAACCATGCCGCACCCCATCACCTCCAGCCAGCCGGTCTGTTTGCACACACGGCAGCCTTTACCGGAGCACATCACGCACTGCATGTCGACTTCAGCCGAAGGCTCGGTGAAGGGGAAGAACGATGGACGGAAACGCACGCCCAGCGGCTTCTCGAAGAACACTCGAAGAAACTCCTCGATGGTGCCCTTGAGGTCGGCAAAGCTGATGTCCTCGTCGACCAGCAGGCCTTCGACCTGATGGAACATCGGCGAGTGGGTGATATCGGAGTCGCAACGATAGACGCGGCCGGGGCAGACGATGCGGATCGGCGGCTGCTGCGATTCCATGGTGCGCACCTGCACCGGCGAGGTGTGAGTGCGCAGCAGCATGTTCGCATTGAAATAGAAGGTGTCATGCATCGCCCGCGCCGGGTGGTGGCCGGGGATGTTGAGCGCTTCGAAGTTATGGTAGTCGTCTTCGACTTCCGGGCCTTCGGCAACGCTGAAACCGATATGGGTGAAGAACTGCTCGACACGCTCCAGCGTGCGGGTGACCGGGTGCAGACCACCGGAGGCCTGGCCACGGCCAGGCAGGGTCACATCGATACGCTCGGAGGCCAGCCTCTCGGCGAGCAGAGCCTGCTCAAGCACAGATTTGCGGGCATTCAGAGCGTCTTGCACCTGGTTCTTGGCAGTATTGATCAGGGCGCCGGCCTGCGGGCGCTCTTCAGCCGACAGCTTGCCCAGGGTCTGCATCAGGGCTGTCAGCTCGCCTTTCTTGCCAAGGTACTGAACCCGGAGCTGTTCCAGGGCATTGACATCTTCGCTTTGTTGCACGGCCTCAAGCGCTTGGGAGACCAATGCATCCAGATTTTCCATTTACAGACTCCAGATACGAAATAGGGGAAGAGCTGTTAAGGCTCTTCCCCTATCTTTGACGTTGCCACCGGGCGAGCCCGGTGATTGTCGGGGGACTTAAGCCAGAACGGCCTTGGCCTTCTCGACAATCGCAGCAAACGCCGCTTTTTCGTTCACTGCCAGATCAGCCAGAACCTTACGGTCGATTTCGATCGACGCTTTTTTCAGGCCAGCGATCAGACGGCTGTAGGACAGACCGTTGACGCGAGCACCAGCGTTGATACGAGCGATCCACAGTGCGCGGAACTGACGTTTTTTCTGACGACGGTCACGGTAGGCATATTGACCAGCCTTGATGACAGCCTGCTTGGCAACACGGAACACACGCGAACGAGCGCCGTAGTAGCCTTTAGCCAGTTTCAGAATCTTTTTGTGACGAGCACGAGCGATAACGCCACGCTTAACACGAGCCATGAGTAATTACCTCTAAGTATCTTGACCGATTAACGAACGCGCAGCATGCGCTCGACTTTAGCTTTGTCCGACGGACCGATCAGCGAGCTGCCACGCAGCTGGCGCTTACGTTTCGTGGACATCTTGGTCAGGATGTGGCTCTTGAAAGCGTGCTTGTGCTTGAAGCCTGTAGCAGTCTTCAGGAAGCGCTTCGCAGCACCGCTCTTGGTTTTCATTTTTGGCATGTTTTGTACTCCGCATTCATTAACAACTGATAACCATCAGGCCTGCCAGTGCCCGGTAGATTATTTACGCTTCTTGGGAGCGATGACCATCATCAGCTGGCGTCCTTCCAGCTTAGGGTGCTGTTCTACGGTGCCGAGCTCAATCAGGTCTTGTTCGACCCGCTTGAGCAGCTCCATACCCAGCTCCTGGTGAGCCATCTCACGGCCGCGGAATCGAAGCGATACCTTGGCCTTGTCCCCATCTTCAAGGAAACGTATCAGGTTGCGTAGTTTTACCTGATAATCCCCTTCTTCCGTCCCTGGACGAAACTTGATTTCTTTAATCTGTTGCTGGTGCTGGTTCTTCTTGGCGATAGCAGCCTGCTTCTTCTTCTCGAACAGGTGCTTGCCGTAGTCCATGATGCGGCAAACTGGCGGCAGCGCGTCAGCAGAGATCTCTACCAGATCCAGCTTGGCTTCTTCAGCCACGCGCAATGCCTCATCGATCGAAACAATACCGACCTGCTCGCCGTCAGCACCAATAAGGCGCACTTCACGAGCGGTGATATTTTCGTTGATCGGCGCCTTAGGGGCGGCCCGCTTGTCCTGTCTCATTTCACGCTTAATAGTTATTACTCCAAATCTTGGCGACCACGCCGGGAAACCGCTTGCTGCAACTGCGCCGCGAATTGCTCGATAGGCATTGACCCCAGGTCAACGCCTTCGCGGGTGCGCACAGCAACGGATCGTGTCTCGACTTCCCGATCTCCAATAACCAAGAGATAGGGAACCTTGAGCAAGGTATGCTCGCGGATTTTAAAGCCGATCTTTTCGTTTCTCAAGTCAACCTTGGCACGAAAACCGCTTTGATTGAGAGTTTTCTCGGCTTCGCGGGCAAAATCGGCCTGTTTATCGGTGATATTCATGATCACCGCCTGAGTGGGTGCAAGCCAGGCCGGGAAGGAACCTGCATAGTGCTCGATCAGCATGCCGATGAAACGCTCGAAGGAACCGAGGATCGCACGGTGCAACATGACCGGACGCTTACGATTGTTGTCTTCGGCGATATAGCTCGCATCCAGACGCTCGGGCAGGTTCGGATCGTACTGCAGCGTACCACACTGCCAGTTACGACCCAGGCAGTCGCGCAGCGTGAATTCGATCTTCGGACCGTAGAACGCACCCTCGCCCGGCTGATATTCCCAAGCCAGGCCGGACTCATTGAGCGCCTCGGCCAGCGCACCCTCGGCGCGATCCCACAGCTCATCGGAGCCCACACGCTTGGCAGGACGAGTCGAGAGCTTCATGGCGATATCGCTGAAACCGAAGTCCGAATAGACCTGCAGGGTCAGCTTGATGAAATCGGCCGCTTCTTTCTTGACCTGATCTTCGGTGCAGAAGATGTGCGCATCATCCTGCACGAAGCCACGCACACGCATGATGCCGTGCAGCGCACCAGACGGCTCGTTGCGGTGACAGGCACCGAACTCAGCCAGACGCAGCGGCAGGTCGCGGTAGGACTTCAGGCCCTGATTGAAGATCTGCACATGGCACGGGCAGTTCATCGGCTTGACCGCATAGTCGCGGTTTTCCGAAGCCGTGGTGAACATGTTCTCGGCGTAGTTGGACCAGTGCCCCGAACGCTCCCACAGGATGCGATCGACCACCTGCGGCGTGCGCACTTCCACGTAGCCATTCTCACGCTGCACCTGGCGCATGTACTGCTCCAGCACCTGGTAAACGGTCCAGCCGTTGGGGTGCCAGAAGACCATGCCCGGCGCTTCTTCCTGCAGATGGAACAGGTCGAGCTGCTTGCCGATACGACGGTGATCGCGCTTCTCGGCCTCTTCGATGCGCTGAATGTAGGCGGCCAGCTGCTTCTTGTCCGCCCAGGCAGTGCCATAGATACGCTGCAGCTGCTCGTTCTTCGAGTCGCCACGCCAGTAGGCACCGGAGATGCGGGTCAGCTTGAACGCCTTGAGGAAGCGGGTATTCGGCACGTGCGGGCCACGGCACATGTCGACGTATTCTTCATGGAAATACAGGCCCATGGCCTGCTCGTCCGGCATGTCGTCGATCAGGCGCAGCTTGTACTCTTCGCCACGGGACTTGAACAGCTCGATGACGTCGGCGCGCGGCGTCATCTTCTTGATGACGTCGTAGTCCTTGTCGATCAGCTCGGCCATGCGTTTCTCGATGGCCGCCATGTCTTCCGGCGTGAAGGGGCGATCGATGGCGATGTCGTAATAGAAGCCTTCATCGATGACCGGGCCGATCACCATCTTGGCATTCGGATACAGCTGCTTGACCGCATGCCCAACCAGGTGAGCACAGGAGTGGCGGATGATCTCCAGCCCCTCTTCGTCCTTCGGCGTGATGATCTGCAGGGTGGCATCGGTATCGATGACGTCGCAGGCGTCGACCTGCCTGCCATTGACCTTGCCAGCCAGGGTGGCCTTGGCCAGACCCGCACCAATGGATTGAGCGACCTCCAGCACGGATACCGGATGATCGAACGAACGTTGACTGCCGTCGGGAAGAGTAATGATGGGCATGGCGCCTCCTCTCCTAGTGGTGACCCCTACCAAAGGTCACGTGGGTTGGGATGAGCCAGGAAGCGATTCGGCGGTATGCCTGCCTAACGATGGCAGGAGCCCGAAGGCCAACCAGAACGAACCAGAGTCACTGGAAGTAAAGAGTGCGGATGCTTTCAGAAAGCCTGAGCCCTGACAAGCCGCCAGCTGAAACAAAAACGGAAAAACCTGCCGCCTTCTCCCGAGCAATTCGGGAAATAAAAAAGGGGTCGCTTAGCGACCCCTTTTTATCGATTTGGTAGGCACAATTGGACTCGAACCAACGACCCCCACCATGTCAAGGTGGTGCTCTAACCAACTGAGCTATGTGCCTTCGATGGGTGCGCATTCTACGCAGATCTTTTTGCCCGTCAACAAGTTTTTTCGCTAACTCACTGAAATAGGCCAATTTTTTTCGAAACCGGGTCGTTGAATATTTTGCACGGCCACTAGCCGGCTATTTTCAACTCAGGTAGCATCGGATCATTCGTAAAAAATAAAGAACAGAGGTTCAATATGGCGCACACGGCATATCCCCAATCCTATTACGCCGCCTCAGCCACCCCAGTCCCGCAACGCCCAGCCCTGCAAGGCGAGGTGGAAACCGATGTCTGCATCATCGGTGCAGGCTACACCGGTCTGTCCACTGCACTGTTTCTCCTGGAGAACGGCTTCAAGGTAAGCATCGTCGAAGCGGCCAAGGTCGGCTTCGGTGCTTCCGGCCGCAACGGCGGGCAGATCGTCAACAGCTACAGCCGCGACATCGACGTGATCGAGCGCACTGTCGGCCCCAAGCAGGCGCAACTGCTCGGGCAGATGGCATTCGAGGGCGGCCGCATCATTCGTGAGCGCATCGCCAAGTACGACATCCAGTGCGATCTGAAGGATGGTGGCGTCTTCGCTGCGCTGACCACCAAGCAGATGGGCCACCTGGAAGCGCAGAAGAAACTGTGGGAGCGCTACGGCCACACCCAGCTGGAGTTGATGGACGCCAAACGTATCCGTGAAGTCGTTGCCAGCGAGAACTATATCGGCGGCATGCTGGACATGAGTGGCGGCCATATCCATCCGCTGAACCTGGCGCTGGGCGAAGCCGCTGCGGTGGAATCACTCGGCGGCGTGATCTATGAGCAGTCCCCTGCCACCCGCATCGAGCGCGGCGCCAACCCGGTGGTGCACACCCCGGAAGGTCGCATCAAGGCCAAGTTCGTGGTGGTCGCGGGTAACGCCTACCTGGGCAACCTGGTGCCGGAGCTGGCGGCCAAGTCAATGCCGTGCGGTACGCAGGTCATCACCACCGAGCCCTTGAGCGATGAACTGGCTGCCAGCCTGTTGCCGCAGGACTACTGCGTGGAAGACTGCAATTACCTGCTCGACTACTACCGTCTCACCGGCGACAAGCGCCTGATCTACGGTGGTGGCGTGGTATACGGTGCGCGCGACCCGGCCAATATCGAGGCGATCATTCGGCCGAAGATGCTCAAGACCTTTCCGCAGCTGAAAGACGTGAAGATCGACTTCGCCTGGACCGGTAACTTCCTGCTGACGCTTTCGCGCCTGCCGCAGGTCGGCCGTATCGGCGACAACATCTACTACTCGCAAGGCTGCAGCGGCCATGGCGTGACCTATACGCACCTGGCGGGCAAGGTCCTGGCCGAGGCGCTACGTGGCCAGGCCGAGCGCTTCGATGCCTTCGCCGGCTTGCCGCACTACCCCTTCCCAGGCGGTCGCCTGTTCCAGGTACCGTTCAGCGCCATCGGCGCCTGGTACTACACGCTGCGCGACAAGCTCGGCGTATAACCCCCCTTCACTCCAATGAAAACGGCGCCCTCGGGCGCCGTTTTCATATGCATCACGGACAAAGCGGCAAGGCCTGACACTGCCCGGCAACGCCAGCGGCATTGGGGGGCACGGCAAAGCGCGCATCATCTGGTGCCAGACGCTGTGCGCAAGCCTGGGCCTGCTGCGCCTCACGGGCGCAACCCTGCTCGCCCAGCACCTGCGACAGGTTGAACCAACCCGCAGCGAAACCTGGCTCGCGCTTCAGACTCTCGCGCAACGCCTGCTCGGCGCCCTTGCGATCGCCATCGGCGTAGCGGCTGTTGCTCAGGGCGAACCAGGGCAGCGACTGCTCCGGCCAGGCCTCGGCAGCACGACGATAGGCACGCCGCGCCGGCTGGGCATTGCCGGTTTGTTCGAGGTCGTTGGCGGCCTTCATCCATACCTGCATGTCGGCCTGTGCCGGCAGGCGCTCCGGCGGCAGGGTCACTACCGCCCAGCGACCACCGCGCGCCCAGGTTCTGTCGAAGCTGTTGAAGCTGTCTTCGAGCCTGCGTGTGGTGGCCGAACGCAGGACCAGCGTGCGCTCACGACGGTCGTAACCCACCACCACCGCGAAGTGCCATTGCGGGTACCAGTCGAAGGCCAGGTTCTGCAGCACCAGCACCGGGTTGCCGGCTGCCACCTCGGCAAGCACTGCCTCCAGGCGCGGCTGCAGCGGATACACGAGCATTTCGTGGTTGCGCGCGGCGGCGACCATCTCCACCTGCAGGCTGCCCTCACGACTGGGGATGTACACCTTGTCCTTGAGCGCACCGGGCGTGGTCAGCACGCCACGCTGGTTGAGCATGGTGGCCAAGGCGGCCGGCCCGCACTGGTAGGCATTCTGGGGGAAGAAGGGAACGTCGGTGAGCTCTACCCGCTCAGGCAGACGCTCGCCCACCGGTGATAACACCGGGGAGCGAGCGCAGGCTGTGAGTAGAACGATCGATGCAATGCAGCAGAGGCGAATCAGCGATTTATGCATTTAACGAAACTGAAGATGTTGGTGGCGCACAGCATATCAGTGATGATGAAGATCACCAGAAACAACACGATGATGCCGACCACACCCGCACCGGCCGGCGCCTGATCCAGCTGCTGGTTGAACTGCGCCAGTTCGGCCGGGGTCAGGCTGGCGATGCGCGACTCGACCTGATCACGGTCGACGCCCATCGACACCAGTTTCTCCTTCACCTGCTCGTCATCGAGCATGGCCATCAACTGCTCCTGATCCACCTTGTGCTGCTGCTCGGCGATTACCTCGTGAGTGCCGACCATTGCCGCGTTCGCAGCAGGAATCTGCACCACCAGCAGCAGATGAAACAGCGCGGTCATGGCTGCCAGGCGGCGCATAACGGGATTCATGGAAATTGTCATTGTGGTTATCTCCTGAGGGACGAGGTAGCCAATAGACAGCCCCAAAATCGCTCAGGTTCACTCCGCCAGCCGGCTGCCGTTCACGCGTCCATCAGCAGCTGGCTGAGCACCGCACGCAGCTTGCCGGGCTTGACCGGCTTGTTCAGCAGCGGCGCGCCCAGGCTCTGCAGCTCACGGCGACAGGCATCACTGCGGTCGGCGCTGATGATCAGTGCCGGAATCGGCCGGGAGAATTCGTCACGTAGCTGCTGGATCACCTGGCAACCGAGCACGCCGTGATCGAGGTGATAATCCGCCAGGATCACCTCCGGCGCCCTGCCCTGCAGTCGCTGCAGCGCCTCAGGAAAATCGACCGCCGTGACCACCTCGCAGCCCCACTGGCCGAGCAGCGCGTCCATGCTATGGAGGATGTCCACCTCGTTGTCGATCACCAGCAGACGCCGCCCCGGCAAGGGATTGCCGAGAATCGGTTGCGCCACGGACGGCGCCTGACGCTGCGGCATGGCCTGCGCCAGTGGTACGCGGATGCTGAACACCGAGCCTCGCCCAGGCTGCGAACGGACCTGTACCGGATAACCCAGCATGCGCGCGATGCGCTCGACGATGGCCAGGCCCAGGCCGACCCCCTTGCGCTCAGCGGCGCGGCCGACCTCCAGCTGATTGAACTCGAGGAAAATCTTGTCCAGCTGATCCACCGCGATGCCGCGGCCGCTGTCCCACACCTGCAGTTCGACAAAATCTCCACGGCGGCGTGCGCCGAGCAATACGCCGCCGCGCTCGGTGTAACGGCAGGCATTGCTGAGGAAATTACGCAGGATGCGCGTCAGCAGGCGGAAATCGGTGAGCACCGCATAGTCGGCGATGCGTACGCGCAGACGCAGGTCATTGGCGCTGGCGACGCTGTCGAACTCAGAGGCCAGCGGCGCCAGCAGCTCTTCGAGACGATAGACGTCGACATCCGGCTTGATCGCCGCCTGATCCAGCTTGGAGATATCCAGCAGATCGGCGAGCAGATCTTCGGCGCCTTCCAGCGCCAGATGGCTGCGCTCGACCAGATTGTGCTCGGCGCTCGGCAGTTCACGCTCACGCAGGGTGGAGATCAGCAATCGCGCCGCGTTGAGTGGCTGCAGCAGGTCGTGACTGGCCGCAGCCAGGTACTTGTCCTTGCTGCGGTTGGCCGCCTCGGCGGCGTCGCGCGCCTCACGCAGCGCCAGTTCGATGCGCTCGCGCTCCTCGATCTGGCGCTGCAGGTTGCGGTTCGATTCGAGCAGCTCATAGGTGCGCGCGGCGACGCGGCGCTCCAGCTCGTCGTTGAGTTGTTGCAGACGTTGCTGCGCCTGCTTGCGCTCGGTGATATCGGCGACGAAGCCCTCGAAGACGCCCTCGCCTTCGGGCTTGAGCAACAGGTTCATCAGCACGTCGATGGTGCTGCCATCGCGCCGCCGCAGACGCGTTTCATAACCGAGCAGGGCCTGGCCCTGGCTCAGGCGGTTTCGAATCACCTCCAGCTCATCGAAACCGCCGACGAACAGATGCCGGGCCAGATCGCTGAGCGACCACAGCACCTGCTGCGGATCGTCATAACCGAGCATACGCGCCATCGCCGGATTGGCCGCCAGCACGCCGTCCTGCAGACTGGCCTGGATGATGCCGTGCACGGCGTGCTCGAACAGCCATTTGTAGCGGTTGCGCTCGGTTTCCAGCTCTTCCAGACGCGCCAGCAGCTCGGGGTAATGACTCTTGCGCGCCGACTGGCTGCCCAGCCCCAGCAGCCCTGCCAGCGCTTCGTCAGAGCGCCTCGCCATAGACCACCTCGACATCTCGCTGAGTCGACTCGCGCGGATTGGTCAGGATGCACGGGTCATCCATCGCATGGCTGGACAAAAACGGAATGTCCGAGGTGCTCACGCCATGCAGGCCGAGCGTCTCGCGGAAACCCATGGCGTGCTTGAAGGCGATCAGGTGCTCGACCAGACGCTGGCGGATCTGCGCGTGGTTGAGGCCACGGCAATCGATACCCAGGGTTTCGGCGATGACCTTGAAGCGCTCCGGCGCCGCGCTGTAGTTGAATGCCACCACGTGCTCGACCAGCACAGCGTTGCACAGGCCGTGCGGCAGGTCGAGAAAACCGCCCAGGCTGTGGCTCATGGCATGCACCGCGCCGAGGATCGCGTTGGAGAAGGCCAGACCGGCCTGCATGCTGCCGAGCATGATTTTCTCGCGCAAAGCGATATCGCCCGGGTTGGCGATCATCTGCACCAGATTGCCGTTGATCAGGCGCATGGCTTCCAGCGCATGGGGGTCGGTGAGCGGGCCATGGCCGGTGGAAACGAAGGCCTCGATGGCATGCACCATGGCGTCAATGCCGGTACAGGCGGACAGGAACGGGTCCATGCTCAGCGTGGTTTCCGGGTCGATCAGCGACACGTCCGGCACCACCGCCTTGCTGACGATGGAGAACTTCATCCGCTCCTGCTGGTTGGAGATGATCACGAACTGCGACACATCGGCGGAGGTGCCGGCGGTGGTCGGGATCAGGATCAGCGGCGGGCTGGGCACACGAATGGTGTCCACGCCCTCGAATTCGAGAATGTTGCGGCCGTGGGCGACGACGATGCCGATGCCCTTGGCGCAGTCCATCGGGCTGCCGCCACCGACAGCGACGATGACGTTGCAGCCCTCGCTGCGATACAGCTCGGCGCCCTCCATCACCTCTTCCACGCGCGGGTTGGGCGAGACGCTGGTGTACAGGCAGTAAGCGATGCCCTGAGCCTGCAGGCTGGCCTCAACGTCACCAGCCCAACCAGCGGCGACCACGCCGGGATCGGAAACGATCAACACCTTGCGCGCGCCGAAGGTCTTGGCGTAATTGCCGACGTTATGCCGAGAGCCGGCACCAAAGATGATCTCGGGGGAAACGAACTTGCGTAGTTGATTCAAATCGTGGCTCATACAACGGCCTGATATTTCTTGTTATGGAGTGGCGATCAGCCTACTGCATTGCTGGGTTTATGCAATGCGACCTGCGATCAGCTAAGGCGGTGAAAAAAGGCATGCTCGGCGCGCAGCGCCTCGGCCAGATTGGCGGCCTGGCGAAAACCGTGGCGTTCGTCGGCGAACAGGTGATATTCGACCGGCAAACCACCTTGGCGTAACGCCTCGACCATGCTTTCGGTCTGGCTTGGCACCACCACGGCATCCAGCCCACCCTGAAAGAAAATCACCGGCACCTTGATCCGATCGGCCTGTAATACAGGGGTACGGCGTCGATAGCGCTCAGCATCCTGCTGCGGGTCGCCAATCAGCCAGTCCAGGTAATCGGCCTCGAACTTGTGCGTCAGCCGGCGTAGCGCCAGTGGGTCGCTGACGCCATAGAGGCTGGCGCCGCCGCGCAACTGCGGCAGCTCGACCAGTGCCCGCAAGGCGCTGAAGCCGCCAGCGCTGCCGCCGCGCACGAACACGCGCCGAGGGTCGATACGGCCGTCGTGGACCAGGGCGTCGATGGCGGCGCGCATGTCCTGCACCTCCAGTTCGCCCCACTGGCCAGCCAGACGCAGGCGATAGTCGCGACCATAACCGCTGCTGCCGCGGTAGTTGAGATCGAGCACGGCGAAGCCGCGCAGCGTCCAGAAGGCGATGCGCGGATCAAATACCGGGTAGCAGGCCGAGGTCGGGCCACCGTGCAGGAAGATCACCAGCGGTGGACGCTCCACGTTTGCAACGCAGGAGTAGAAAAACCCATGGCTACGCTCGCCCTCCGCCACCGCACAGCTGAATGGCCGAGGGCGTGAGAGCTGCTCTTCGGGTAACGGCTGCTCGCCACCGGCCAGTATCCGCACGGTTCCATCGCTGCGGAGAATGGCAAGCACCGCCGGCAGGCGATCCGGGGCGCCGGCAATGCAGTAGAAATGCTCGTTGTCGGCAGCCAGGGAGCGGAAGCGGGTAAACCCTTCGGCCAGCCGCCGCTCTACGTAAGGTGCGACGGGCGTACCGACTGCGTTGCCAGCAAGATCGTTGGTGCTCACAACCTGGTCGGCCCCGCGCGCGCCTACCAAGACGCCCGTGCCTTGCTCGAAACGCGTCAGCAGCAGCTCATCATGCGCAAGCGGCAAGTAGCTGCGACCGCCCAGCTGCCAGGGCGCCGGCGCGTGATCGCAGGGCGCGGCATCGCGCCTTGCGTCGTCATCGACGCACTCGGGCTGCCACCATCCGCTGCGGTCGCTCAACACCCATAGCCGGCCCAATGCATCGAAACGTGGTTGCTGCAGGGATCGATCCCCCGCCTCACCTGACAACACCCGGGTGCGCTCGCCGGACTCGCGCCGACACAGGCGCGTGGCAACCCAGGGCTGATGCGGGCGATCCCATTCGATCCAGGCCAGACGCTGGCCAGTGGGGTCAGCCACCGGCGCAGCGTAGAAATCAGCGCCTTCGACCAATACCTCGCGCTTGCCGGTCAGGCCGATGCGCACCAGGCGATGCACCACCGCGCCCGCCTCATGGCTCTCCTCAACCGCCAGCAACGCCTGCCAGGCGGGCACGAAACACAGGTCGCCATAACGGCAGTTGACGCCAGCCGTCAGCGCCTGCGGCTCATTGTTCGTAGGAGCGGCTGTGCGGTATTGCGCTTGAGCCGCGAATCTTTGCGGATCAGGAGAAATCGCGGCTGAAGCCGCTCCTACCATCTCCGGCATCGGCAGGTGGTAGATTTGCTGATCACGCTCATTGACGAAGGCCACGCCGTGCTCGGTGGCGCAGCAGGCGCCGCCACCGTACTCGTAGACGCGACTGCGCACGGAGAACCCTGGCGGGGTCAGTTCACGTAGCTGCTCGTCACGCCAGAAGAACAAGCCGCAACGCGCCATCTGCGGGTCGAACGCCACCCACAGCACGCCGCCGTGAGCCGCATGCAGCTCGGCGAAGTCGGCGCTGGCTGCAGCGGCCTGCTCGGCGCTCCAGATCGAATCGGGATCGGTCACACCTTGCATATGATCCGCGAGGCCTTGTCGTTGCGGTACTGCAACGCCTCCAGCCCGAGTGGCGCCTCGTCGGCTTGCTGGCGCGCGGCGAGGATCACGTCATGGTGCGCCGACTTGCTGCACACCGGGTCGGCGTTGCTGGCATCACCAGTGAGCATGAAGGCCTGGCAGCGACAGCCGCCGAAATCCTTGTGTTTCTCATCGCAGCTGCGGCATGGCTCGGGCATCCAGTCGTCACCGCGAAAGCGATTGAAACCGAAGGAATGCCGCCAGATATGCTCGATGCTGTGTTCGCGCACGTTGGGGAACTGCACCGGCAATTGCCGCGCACTGTGGCAAGGCAGCGCCGTGCCGTCCGGGGTGATGTCGAGAAACAGGTTGCCCCAGCCGTTCATGCAGGCCTTGGGGCGCTCCTCGTAGTAATCCGGGGTGACGAAGATCAGCTTGCACGGATGATTCTCGGCCGCCAGCTTGTCGCGCCACTGGTTGGTGATGCGCTCGGCGCGATCGAGCTGTGCGCGGGTCGGCAGCAGGCCAGCACGGTTGAGCTCGGCCCAGCCGTAGAACTGGCAGGTAGCGAGTTCGACGAAATCCGCCTCCAGCTCCAGGCATAGTTCGATGATGCGCTCGATATTGTCGATGTTGTGCCGATGGGTAACGAAGTTGAGCACCATCGGATAGCCATGCGCCTTGACCGCACGGGCCATCGCCAGCTTCTGCGCGAAGGCCTTTTTCGAGCCGGCCAGCAGGTTGTTGACCTCCTCGTCGGCGGCCTGGAAGCTGATCTGGATATGATCCAAGCCAGCGTCGGCGAACTCGGCGATACGTGCTTCGGTCAGGCCGATACCGGAGGTGATCAGGTTGGTGTAGTAGCCCAGGCCACGCGCGGCTTTGATCAGCTCGGCCAGATCCTGGCGCACCAGCGGCTCGCCGCCGGAAAAGCCCAGCTGCGCCGCGCCCAGCTCACGGGCCTGGCGAAACACCTCGATCCATTCGGCAGTCGACAGCTCGGCGCCCTGCTTGGCGAAATCCAGCGGGTTGGAGCAGTACGGGCACTGCAGCGGGCAGCGATAGGTCAGCTCCGCCAGCAGCCACAACGGCGGCCCTGGCTCATGACCTGCCTTAGCGAAGCTCGATCCAGAACTGAGCATGGGCCACCTCCATGAAGGCGAGGATGTCTTCGTCGATGCCCGGCACATCGGGGAAACGCTGGTGCAGGTTACCGATGATCTCGGCCACCGAGCGCTTGCCGTCGACCTGCTGGAGAATCTCGCTGGCACTGTCGTTGAGCTTGATCATGCCTTCCGGATAGAGCAGTACGTGGCAGCCCTGCGCCGGCTCGAATTGCAGGCGAAAGCCACGGCGGATGGCAGGCACGTTGGGCAGGATTGAGATGGTCATGCTTCTGACTCCTGGCTAGTACGCACGAAACTCATAGCGCGATCCCCCGATGCCAGGCGCGCGCTTCGGTCACCGTGTGATACGGCGGACGCTGCAGCTCGTAAGCCATGCTCATGGCGTCGAGCATGCTCCACAGCACATCCAGCTTGAACTGCAGGATATTCAGCATGCGCTCCTGTGATTCGCGGGTGCGGTAGTGTTCGAGGGTGATGCGCAGGCCATGCTCGACATCACGCCGTGCTTCGCTCAGTCGTTTGCGGAAGTAGTCGTAGCCGGTGGCGTCGATCCACGGGTAGTGCTGCGGCCAGGCATCCAGGCGCGACTGGTGGATCTGCGGGGCGAACAATTCGGTGAGCGAGCTGCTGGCCGCTTCCTGCCAACTGGCGCGACGCGCGAAGTTGACGTAGGCATCGACGGCGAAACGCACACCAGGCAGCACCAGCTCCTGCGACAGCACCTGCTCGCGGTCTAGACCGACCGACTCGGCGAGACGCAGCCAGGCTTCGATACCGCCCTCCTCACCCGGCGCACCGTCGTGGTCGAGGATGCGCTGGATCCACTCGCGGCGCGTCTCGCGATCCGGGCAATTGGCGAGGATCGCCGCATCCTTCAGCGGGATATTGACCTGGTAGTAGAAGCGGTTGGCCACCCAGCCCTGAATCTGCTCGCGGGTGGCGCGCCCTTCGTACATGGCGCGATGAAACGGGTGATGGATGTGGTACAGCGCGCCCTTGGCGCGCAGTGCCTGCTCGAATTCGGCAGGGCTCATGGCAGGTTGGCTCATCGGCTCTCCGGATTTTTCTTGTAGCCCGTTACAGGTGGATGCTCATGCCGTCGAATGCGACCTCGATACCTTGCGCGTCCAGCTCGGCGCGCTCGGGCGAGTCCAGATCGAGAATCGGGTTGGTGTTGTTGATATGGATGAGGATCTTGCGTGCGGCCGGCAGGCCATCGAGCACCTCGATCATCCCGCCCGGGCCGCTCTGGCACAGGTGGCCCATTTCGCTGCCGAGCTTGTCGCCCACTTCGCACACGCGCATCTCGTCGTCGCGCCACAGCGTGCCATCGACCAACAGGCAATCGGCGCGGCGCATCCAGCTCAGCAGATGTTCGTCCACCTGGCCCAGGCCAGGGGCGTAGAACAAGCTGCGCCCGCTGCGGCTGTCCTCGATGAACAGGCCGATGTTATCGCCCGGATGCGGGTTGCCCCGGTGCGGCGAATACGGCGGCGCGCTGCTGCGCAGGGCGATGGCGGTGATGTTCAGCGCCGGGCAGGCGGGAATGTTGAAAGGCTCGGCATCCAGCTCGATCAACCGGTGCTGCAGGCCACCGTTCCAGTGGCTGAGCATGTTGAACAGCGGAAAGCCCGTGGTCAGATCCTGATGCACCATCTCGGTACACCAGACCTGGTGCGGGCAGCCCTCGCGCAGGGTCAAGAGGCCCGTGCAGTGGTCGATCTGGCTGTCGAGCAAAACGATACCGGCGATTGCCGTGTCGCGCAGCTTGCGCGCCGGCTGCAGCGCCGGGAAGGCTTCGATCTGCGCGCGGATGTCCGGCGAGGCGTTGCACAGAATCCACTGCTCGCCGTCATCGGAAATGGCGATGGACGATTGCGTGCGCGGCTGCGCGCGCAGGGTGCCGGCCCGCACGCCACGGCAGTTGTGGCAGTTGCAGTTCCATTGCGGGAAGCCGCCGCCAGCGGCGGAGCCGAGAATCTGGATATGCATGGAAGTCACCAGCAGGGATGCCCCGGACGAACCGGGGCCAGGAGCGATCAACGGTTGGCGAAGTACATCGTCACTTCGAAGCCAATGCGCAGATCGGTGTAGGCGGGTTTAGTCCACATGGTGCGGTCCTCTTGTTATGAAGCCGGGGCATTCCGGCAACCCCATTAAGCCCCCGCCAGGCAAGAGGCCAAATGGTACTTTGGGATGAGTCAGCACTGGCATTGGTAGGTGCGTCCATTTAGTAGGAATGGATCGCGCCATGAAGGTTCCAGCGATCGCCCGACCTGAAACATGTGCCAATACAAAGCGCTTGGCGGAGTATGGATGGCGCATTCGCGATCAGGGTGAGCGCGATGTCGGTCAATATCGCGGATAAATCCGCTCCTACCGGTCAGGCGCGCCGTTTCTGCAGGAGCGGACTTATCCGCGATCACGCTCAAGCAGAGGCAGAGCCAAACCTCATCGCCAATAAAAAACGCGGCCGAAGCCGCGTTGCGATAAGGGCCTGCTGCCGATCTGGAGCATCGCCAAGGTTACAGGCCACACGCTGGAGCGAACGTGTGGCCTCTTGGGTCTGCGACTTAGAAGAAGCCCAGCGGATTGATGTCGTAGCTGACCAGCAGGTTCTTGGTCTGCTGGTAGTGATCGAGCATCATCTTGTGGGTTTCACGCCCGACCCCGGACTTCTTGTAGCCGCCGAAGGCAGCGTGCGCCGGGTACAGGTGGTAGCAGTTGGTCCACACGCGACCGGCCTTGATCGCACGGCCCATGCGGTAGGCCACGTTCATGTCGCGGCTCCACACGCCGGCGCCGAGGCCGAACTCGGTGTCGTTGGCAATCGCCAGGGCTTCGGCTTCGTCCTTGAAGGTAGTCACGCCGATCACCGGGCCGAAGATCTCTTCCTGGAACACGCGCATCTTGTTGCTGCCCTTGAGCAGGGTCGGCTGGATGTAGTAACCGCTGGCCAGGTCGCCTTCGAGTTTTTCCGCCGCGCCGCCAGTCAGCACCTGGGCGCCTTCCTGCTGGGCGATCTCCAGGTAGCTGAGGATCTTGTCGAACTGCTGCTGCGAGGCCTGGGCGCCGACCATGGTCTCGGTGTCCAGCGGGTCGCCACGCTTGATCTGCTTGACCTTCTTCATCACCTCGACCATGAAGGCGTCGTAGATCGACTCCTGCACCAGCGCGCGCGACGGGCAGGTGCACACCTCGCCCTGGTTGAAGAAGCCCAGCACCAGACCTTCGGCGGCCTTCTCGATGAAGGCCGGCTCGGCGTTCATGATGTCGGCGAAGAAGATGTTCGGCGATTTGCCGCCCAGCTCGACGGTGCTCGGGATGATGTTCTCGGCGGCGCACTTGAGGATGTGCGAGCCGACCGGGGTGGAGCCGGTGAAGGCGATCTTGGCGATGCGCTTGCTGGTGGCCAGCGCTTCACCGGCTTCGCGGCCGAAGCCCTGGACGATGTTGAGCACGCCCGGCGGCAGCAGGTCGCCGACGATTTCCGCCAGCAGGGTGATCGACAGCGGCGTCTGCTCGGCCGGTTTGAGCACGATGGCGTTGCCGGCCGCCAGGGCCGGCGCGAGTTTCCAGGCGGCCATCAGCAGCGGGAAGTTCCACGGGATGATCTGCCCGACCACGCCCAGCGGTTCGTGGAAGTGATAGGCCACGGTGCCGTCGTTGATTTCGGCGGTGCTGCCTTCCTGGGCGCGGATGCAGCCGGCGAAGTAACGGAAGTGATCAGCGGCCAGCGGTACGTCGGCGTTGAGGGTTTCGCGCACGGCCTTGCCGTTGTCCCAGGTCTCGGCCACAGCCAGCAGCTCGAGGTTGGCTTCGATGCGGTCAGCGATCTTCAGCAGGATATGCGAGCGCTCCTGCACACTGGTGCGGCCCCAGGCATCGGCGGCGGCATGCGCGGCGTCCAGCGCCTTGTCGATGTCGGCGGCGTTGGAGCGGGGGAATTCGGCGATCACCGAGCCATCGACCGGGCTGGTGTTGCTGAAGTACTGACCACTGAGCGGGGCGACGAACTCGCCACCGATGTAGTTGCCGTAGCGCGGCTTGAGGGTGACGACGGCGCCTGCGGAACCCGGTTTCGCGTAAATCATGATGCTGACCTCTCTTGTTGTCGGAGCTCGCTGCCAATCGGGAAGCGAGTCATGGTTCGATCTTAGGAAGCCCCCGAAAACCTCGGTATGCGCCCATGGCACAGATCGTCTCGTCATTTGGTAGTAGAGCAGCACGGACGGTCTGCCACGGGCCTTTGGCAGCGAGGCACAAGGCTATGGAAGCTAAAGGCTAGACCCGTTCGCCGCGTCTTGCGTTCCCAGCGGATAAATTCACCCGCGGCATTTCGCAGCAGCGGCAAGCCGCGCGGCAGACGCCAGAAACGACGATGGCCGGACAAAGTCCGGCCATCGTCTGACGCTTCAACCAATCAGTGCTTGGCCACCAGCTCCTTCGGCAGCTTGAAGGTCCACAGCATGCCACCCTGGTTCAGGTGTTTGATGCGCTTGGCCACCTCGCCGCCCCACAGCGGTACCGCACCACCCCAGCCGGACAGCACCGAGACATATTGCTCGCCGTCCATCTCCCAGGTCACCGGCGAGCCGATCACGCCCGAGCCGGTCTGGAATTCCCAGACTTTCTCGCCAGTCTTGGCATTGAACGCTTGCAGGTAACCTTCCGGATTACCGGTGAACACCAGGTTGCCCTTGGTGGTCAGCACACCGCCCCACAGCGGCGCGTAGTTGGTCTGGCGCCAGACTTCCTTGCCGGTTTTCGGGTCGATGGCGCGCAGCACGCCGATGTATTCCTCGTTGAGCGGCTTGATGGTGAAGCCGGCACCCAGATAGGCCGCGCCCTTCTTGTAGGCGATGTCTTCATTCCAGATGTCCATGCCCCACTCGTTGGAAGGCACGTAGAACAGGCCGGTGTCCTGGCTGTAGGCCATGGGCATCCAGTTCTTCGCACCGAGGAAGGCCGGGGCGGAGAATACGCTCTTGCCCTTCTCCTTGGCGCTCGGCGAGCCAGGACGGTTGCTGTCGTCGTAGATCGGCCGACCATTCTTGTCCAGCCCCTTGGCCCAGGTGATCTTGTCGACGAAGGGGAAGCCACGGATGAACTTGCCGTTGGTACGGTCGAGCACGTAGAAGAAACCGTTACGGTCGGCGCTGGCCGCGGCCTTGATGGTTTTGCCGCCTTCCTGGTAATCGAAGGAGATCAGCTCGTTGACGCCGTCGAAGTCCCAGCCGTCGTGCGGCGTGGTCTGGAAGTGCCACTGGATGCTGCCGTCGTCCGGGTTCAGTGCCAGGCGCGAGGAGGAATAGAGGTTGTCGCCCGGGCGCAGGTGCGAGTTCCACGGCGCCGGGTTGCCGGTGCCGAAGAACAGCAGGTTGGTGTCGGCATCGTAATAGCCGCCCAGCCATGGCGCGGCGCCGCCGGTCTTCCACAGGTCGCCCGGCCAGGTCTTGCCGGCCTCGCCACCACTGATGCCGTTCTCGATGGCCTTGCCATCTTTGTAGACGTAGCCCATGTGACCTTCGACGGTCGGGCGGCTCCACAGCAGATCGCCGTTCTTCGGGTCGTAGGCCTCGATCTTGCCGACCACACCGAACTCGCCACCGGACACGCCGGTGATCAGCTTGCCATTGACCACCAGCGGCGCTGCGGTGATCGAGTAGCCGGCCTTGTGATCGGCCACGTTCTTGCGCCAGACCACCTTGCCAGTGTCCTTGTTCAGCGCCACCAGCTTGGCGTCGAGGGTGCCGAAGATCACCAGGTCGTCATACAGGGCGACGCCACGGTTGATCACGTCGCAGCACGGGCGGATATCGTCCGGCAGGCGCGCTTCGTACTGCCACAGCTCACGGCCGGTGCGTGCATCGACGGCGAACACCCGCGAGTAGGAAGCGGTGACATACATCACGCCGTCCTTGATCATCGGCTGCGCCTGCTGGCCGCGCTGCTTCTCGCCGCCGAAGGACATGGTCCAGACCGGGCGCAGTTCCTTGACGTTCTGGTCGTTGAGGATGCTCAGCGGGCTATAGCGTTGGCCCTGCAGACCGAGACCGTTGGTGACGATCTGGTCGGTGGTGGTGGCGTCCTTGAGAATCTCGGCGTCGGTGACCGCCAGCGCGGCGGCGGACGGCAACAGCATGGCGGCACAGAGTGCGGTGAGGAGGAAGGGCTGGCGAAGACCGGCGTGTTTCATTGCGGCTACCTCTGCGGGTTCATTGTTATTGCCGGGAAATTTTCCCGGTCTGCCGCAAATTCTTGGCTCGCACAGGCCTGCCAACAATTGCACCCCCAGCCGATTTTCCTCGTTCCTTGGTAGCAATACCTGCATCGACGCGATTGCAGTGGTCACCGCTTTGCCCGACACTTGGCCGCCCCGCACCTATCGACCGGAGACGCCCGTGCCCCACCCACGCCAGGAAATTCTCGATCATCCCGATGCGCTGGACTGCACGGTCTATCGTCCCGACGAGCAGGATCCGGATGCCGAAGAGCAGGACCTGGGCGATGGCAAGGTCCTGATCACTGGCGCCTTCGAGCCACCGCAGGACTGGGATGCACACCAGCGCGAGGACTACTACGGCGAGGAAGACCCCACCCACTTCGTCACCGCCCATATCGAGTGCCTGGCCAAGCCGGCCACCAAGGCGTTCTTCATGCCCGAGAGCGGTGACTACGTAGCCGTGCAGTCCAGCCTGGATGAGGTGGTGATGTATTACGTCTACGACCACGAAGAGACCGAGCACGGCCGTCATTACGTAATGATTCGTGACGACGAAGAGCTCTGATCGCTGACCGTGGGAGGCGCTTTAGCGGCGGCGCTCTTGTGCGCAGGTCGCGGCTAAAGCCCCTCCCATAAGCGAGACCTGTGGCCTGAGCGACACCTCTGGTTGCTAATCCTGACGATCCACGCGCGCCATGGCATTGCGCTCGTAGCGCGGGTAGAGGTGGCTGACGCTGCGGATCAGCTCATAGCGCGACAGGTTGACCTGGGCGAAACGCTCGGGGATGGCCGCACGGATCAGCTCGTTCATCTCCGCGCCCTGCTCCGCACCCTGGCGCAGCAGGCCGTCGAGCCAGCTCAGGTAATCACGCATCTGCACGAACGGCGCCGCATCGGTGGTCACTGGGCCATGGCCGGGTACGATCTGCTTCCAGGGCAGCGCTTCGAGCCGATCCAGATCGGCCAGCCAGACATCCAGCCCCGGGCTGTTCGGCGTGGTCAGCGCACGCTGGTAGAACAGGATATCGCCAGCGAACAACACGCCGGTACGCTCATCGAGAATCGCCAGGTCGGCGCCGGTATGCCCGCGCAAGGCCAGCAGCTGCAAGCGTCGCCCGCCGATCTCCAGCTCGCCCTCCTGCACTTCTTCGTTGGGCAAGACCACCTCGGTGCCGCGCATCCAGTCGCCGACCAGGCGATACATGTTCTCCGCCATGGCATCGCCCTGCTCGGCCAACAACCGGGTGGTCTCGGCTAACGCCGCGATGGGCACCCCGGTGAAGGCCTGGTTGCCCAGCACATGATCGGGGTGATGGTGGGTCAGCAACACGCGCACCACCGGTTTGCCGGTGGTTTTCTCGATGATCTGACGCAACGCCTCACCGTAGCGGCGCGACGGGCCGGTATCGATCACCACCACGCCGTCAGCGGTTTCGATGAAACCGATATTGACGATATTGCCGCCGTTGTCCGCAGCGAAATTATCGGTACTGCCCTCCAGCAGCCAGACGCCATCGGCGATCTGCCGGGGTTGCAAGTGGTAGTCGAGCGCCTGGGCCAGGCTGGCGAGCAGGCACGTCATCAATAGCATCCAGCGCATGGAAGCCTCCTAGATGGGGTTGGTGCGCACGGCGCACCCGACCGGTCGCAGCGTTCAGAACGCGGCCTGGAATTCGTTGCCGTTGTTGTCGCGCAGCCACAGTTCGGCGTGCTGGTCGCCGCGCAGGTCGAAGGTCAGCGTCGGATTTTCGCTGACGGCCGGGAACAGCTCGATGCGCCCCAGCACCTGGCCATCGGCATCACGCAGCTCGGCTTCTTCGATGTAGAACTCGGGGATACCGTCGACCAGGCCGTTGTCCATCGGGTGCGAGACCTGCAGGCGCAGGCGGCTGTCCTCACCGCGCACGAAGCGCTTGCCCAGCACCTGGCCCAGGCGTTCCTCCCAACCGCCTTCGGCACGCACCACACTGGGTGCGGTGCAACCGCCGCCCGCGGCCTCGATGCGCGCCGAGCCGATATGCCAGACACCATCGTCGGTGAGCACCGCCGCGCGAATCGGCGTGGCCTGCTCGACGCGGATACGGATGGCCAGACTCGGCTCAAGCTCCGCGCCGGGGGTGAAATCGAGAATGCGCGGGATGGGGTTGAGTTCGGCCCAGGCCAGAATGCGTTTGACCTTGCCGCGGTAGGCACTGGCGTCGATCTGGATCGGCACCTGGCGGGCATCCTCGGCGAAGGGCGGCACCTCGAGGCGAATCCTGTCATCGAAGACGAAGGCCTCACCGTTCAGCAGGCGCTGGTGGTAGTAATCCCACATCACCGAGGTGACCGGATCGGGCACGGCGGCCCGCGCCTCCCAGGCCCAGGCAAACATGGCCAGCAACATCAGGCTGCGCCAATCCATCGTTCACCTCCGCTGCGGCCCAAACCGCTATTGGTATTGTTCAGGCTTCTCATAGCGCAGCCCGTAGCGCGCGTACAGGCGCTCGAGCGAGCCATCGAGAATCATGTTTTCCAGCTGTTCTTCCAGGGCATAGGCCAGTTGCCGATTGCTCTCGTGCACCGCCATGCCGATCTCCCAGATCTGCCGGCCCATGTCCGGGTAGGCGTTCTCGGCCAGCGCCAGCTTCGGGTCGTGCGCCTCGTGCAGCAGCCAGTCCACTTCGCCGCGCAGGGCCATCACCGCATCCACCTCACCGGCACGCATCGCGGCGAAAGCCAGGGTCGGCGACGGGTAGTGGCGTGCCTGCGAGCGCAGCAAGCCCTCACGCGCGGAACTGAGGTAGAACGAAGGCACGCTGTCCACCTCGACGCCAATCGGATGCGTCTGCAGTGCATTGATGCTTGGCACCTCGGCCAGGCGACGGCGGTCGAACGCCAGTTGCCAGCGCTCGCGCTGATAGGGGCCGAACATCACCACGCGCTCGTTGACCAACTCGCCCAGTTCGTTGCGCATCTGCGCGTAGTCACGGTCGTAGGGCACGCGCAGCATCAGGTCGGCCAGCTCGCCCTGGGCGGTGACCCGGCCACGCCAGATGTAGTCGCGCAGATCATCGTCGAGCTTCTCGCCGGGCGGCGCCCAGATCACCTGCAGCGTCAGACCCAAGCCCTCGGCCAGCGCCTTGGCCAGTTCGTAGTCGACGCCACGCGGCTGGCCATCCTGCTCGTAGCTGTACGGCGGGAAGTCCTGGTACAGCGCCACGCGCAATACGCCCTCTTCCACGATGCGGTCGTAGTCACGCACCTGTGCCTGGGCTGCGCCCAGGCACAACAGCAGAGTGCTCAGCAGGATCAGCCGACGCATGACCGCGAAGGTCGTGAAGCACGAGCGCAGCAGAGTGATCATCAAGCGCTACTCCTCGACGTGCACGCTCTCCAGGTAGCTGCGCACCGCCCACAGGGCTTCCTGGCTCAGGTAGTCGGCCATCTTCGGCATGTACACGCGACCATCGCGCACTGCACCGTGAATAACCCGCTCCTTGAACCATTCATCACCGCTGGCACCCAGCTCCAGCAGGCGCAGGTCTGGCGCGATACCGCCGGACTTGGCTTCCAATCCATGGCAGGCCGCGCAGTTCTGGTTGTACGCGGAGGAGCCGATCTCGATGGCGCGCGGGTTGTCGCGGTAGGGGTTCTCGTCCAGCCATTGCTCACCCAGCGGCTCCAGGCCATCGGTGTTGACCGCCTGCGGCACCACGTCGCCGTGCGCCCAGAGGGTGGTCGACGCGGTGAGCAGCACCAGCGCCAGAGTGGATTGGATCTTCTTGTTCATGGCCAGGACCTCATCTAATGCACGCAAGACAGCCCGTTCAGAGCTCGTGGCGACCATCTTAGAAAGGCCGCGCAGCGCACCGAATGCTGCTTTGGTGGTCGCGCTCTAGTCCCTTGGTAGTAGGGCTTGGGAGGGGGTATTACCGATGCCTTGGCAGCAAGGCCAAGTCATGTGCCAACCGGGAAATCCTCCCGGTAAGGGCGGGAGTTTTTCCGTAGGCGCCAAGGAAGCACGGTTCCACCATCAGCTTGCCCCTGCAGACCCTCTCCAGAAGCGTCGGCGATGACCACGCGGATCGCTTTCTTGCGGTGAGCTGCGGCGACCTACCACCTCCAATGGGAAGCACAACGATGACAACAAGAAACCTACCCAGCACCCCACGCCCCCTGGCGCTTGCCCTGATGCTGGCCGGCGGCCTGGCGCTGAGCCAGGGCGCGATCGCCAAGCCGGTCACCTGGGACGACATTGCCAACGACCACACCACCACCAACAACGTGCTGCAGTACGGCATGGGCACCAACGCCCAGCGCTGGAGCCCACTGGCTCAGGTCAACGCCGACAACGTGTTCAAGCTGACCCCGGCCTGGAGCTACTCCTTCGGTGACGAGAAGCAGCGCGGCCAGGAGTCGCAAGCCATCATCCACGACGGTGTGGTCTACGTCACCGGCTCCTACTCGCGCGTCTTCGCCCTCGACGCCAAGACCGGCAAACGCCTGTGGACCTACAGCCACCGCCTGCCCGACGACATCCGCCCGTGCTGCGACGTGGTCAACCGTGGCGCCGCCATCTACGGCGACAAGATCTACTTCGGCACCCTCGACGCCCGCGTCGTCGCGCTGAACAAGGACACCGGCAAGGTGGTGTGGAACAAGAAGTTCGGTGATCACTCCGGTGGCTACACCATGACCGGCGCACCGACCATCGTGAAGGACGGCAAGAGCGGCAAGGTACTGCTGATTCACGGTAGCTCCGGCGATGAGTTCGGCGTGGTCGGCCGCCTGTTCGCCCGCGACCCGGACACCGGCGAAGAAGTGTGGATGCGCCCCTTCGTCGAAGGCCACATGGGCCGCCTCAACGGCAAGGACAGCACCCCTACCGGCGACATCAAGGCGCCGAGCTGGCCGGATGACCCCAATCACCCGACCGGCAAGAAGGAAGCCTGGAGCCAGGGTGGCGGCGCCCCGTGGCAGAGCGCCAGCTTCGATGCCGAGACCAACACCATCATCATCGGTGCCGGTAACCCGGCCCCGTGGAACGGCTGGGCACGTACCAGCGACGGCGGTAACCCGCACGACTACGACAGCCTGTACACCTCCGGCCAGGTCGGCGTCGACCCGACCACCGGCGAAGTGAAGTGGTTCTACCAGCACACCCCGAACGATGCCTGGGACTTCTCCGGCAACAACGAGCTGGTGCTGTTCGACTACAAGGACAAGGACGGCAAGGTCACCAAGGCCACCGCTCACGCCGACCGCAACGGCTTCTTCTACGTAGTCGACCGCGCCAACGGCAAGCTGAAGAACGCCTTCCCCTTCGTCGACAAGATCACCTGGGCCAGCCATATCGACCTGAAGACCGGTCGCCCGGTCGAGAACGAAGGCCAGCGCCCGCCGAAACCCAAGCCCGGCGAAAGCAAGGGTGAGGCGGTCGAGGTCTCCCCGCCCTTCCTCGGCGGCAAGAACTGGAACCCCATGGCCTACAGCCAGGACACCGGTCTGTTCTACGTGCCGGCCAACCACTGGAAGGAGGACTACTGGGCCGAGGAGGCGCACTACAAGAAGGGCTCCGCCTACCTGGGCATGGGCTTTCGTATCAAGCGCCTGTTCGATGACCACGTCGGCATCCTGCGCGCGATGAACCCGACCACCGGCAAGGTCGCCTGGGAACACAAGGAGCGCCTGCCGCTGTGGGCCGGCGTGCTCGCCACCAAGGGCAACCTGGTGTTCACCGGTACCGGCGACGGCTACTTCAAGGCCTTCGACGCCAAGAACGGCAAGGAGCTGTGGAAATTCCAGGTCGGCACCGGAATCATCTCCCCGCCCATCACCTGGGAACAGGACGGTGAGCAGTACATCGGCGTGACTGCCGGCTACGGCGGCGCCGTACCGCTGTGGGGTGGCGACATGGCCGAGCTGACCAAGCCGGTCGCCCAGGGCGGTTCCTTCTGGGTGTTCAAGCTGCCGAGCTGGGACAAGGCAACCGCCAAACGCTAGAGGCTGAACGCATGGCGCACCTGGGTGCGCCATGCGCCTTTGCCTGTAGGAGCGGCTGGGCGGCATTCCGTTTCAGCCGCGAAGCTAATCAGGCCATCACCCCGAGGACTCGCCATGAACTACCTGCCTCTACTCATTCCAGTCGTACTGCTGGTACTCGGCAGCCACGCCATCGGCGCCGAAACCGACAACGACGGCGTGCCGCAGATCAACGGCTGCCGCATCGAACCCGACAGCCAATGCCCCAACGCCAACCTGCGCGGCGCTGACCTGCGCAACCTCGACATGCGTCGCATGAACCTGTCCGGGGCCGATCTCTCCGGCGCCGACCTGCGCCATACCAACCTCGACCTGGCCAATCTGGAAAAGGCCAAGCTGCGTGGCGCCAATCTCAACCGCGCCAGCCTGCAGCAAAGCAACCTGCGTCTGGCCGACCTCTCCGGCGCCAGCCTGGTAGCCATCGGCGGCTGGGGCCTGTTTGCCCAGGCAGCGCAATTCGAAGGCGCCGACATGCGCGCCGCCAACCTGGAGTTCGCCCGTCTCTCCGGGGCCAAGCTGCACAACGTCCAACTGCAGGCGGCCAATCTGGAGATGACCTGGCTGAGCAAGGCCGATCTCAAGGGCGCGCACCTGGAAGATGCCAACCTGCAAGAAGTGAAGCTCGGCGGCTCCAACCTGGAGAACGCCAACCTCACTGGCGCGCGCACCCGCTTCGGCAACTTTCAGGACGCCAACATGCCCGGCTGCGTGCAATGCCCCAAGGGCTGGGACTGAGCCCGATCCCGGTAGGAGCGGCTTCAGCCGCGATGCGCTCGTGAATATCGCGGCTAAAGCCGCTCCTACACCCCTTGCGAGCACCAGGCCAAACGCCTCGCCCTTTCGCCCTGAAGTAAAACAACCTGAACCATGCCCATACAGAGCAATCCCTTCTTAGGAACAGCCTGATCGAGGCGGCAACATCCAGGCCGCCATCAGTCATTGTCCAAGAGGGATCTGCCGTGACCACCACCGCAACGCCACATGCCTGCCCCACCATGCTCAGCCCCCTGCACACCACCCTGCTGTGCGGCCAGGTGCCGCTGTTTCTCGGCGCGCTGCTGGCCGACATCGCCTACTACCGCAGCTACCAGATCCAGTGGAGCAACTTCGCCTCCTGGCTGATCGCCGGCGCGCTGGTGTTCACCGGCCTGGCCTTGCTGTTCGCCCTGGTCGGCCTGCTGCGTGAACGCTCCAGTTCACGCCCACTCACCTATTTCCTCCTGCTTCTGGTCACCTGGGTACTGGGCTTCATCAATGCGCTGGAACACGCCAAGGACGCCTGGGCCGCCATGCCCATGGGCCTGGCCCTGTCGGTGATCGTCACCCTGCTGGCCGTCGCCGCCACCTGGGTCGGAATGGCCCAGCCACGCACAGGAGGTGCCCGATGAAAACGCCCCTAGTACTGACCGCCCTGCCCCTGGCCCTGCTGCTGAGCGCCTGCGGCGAAGAGCCCGGCAGCAACCAGCAGTTCTACGGCGCCCAGCCGGATCTGCCCAAACCCGAACGCGGCATCCTGCCAAGCATGACCATCGCCAAGCCAACGCCCTGGGGCGACCAGCAGCCCAGCGTGCCCGAAGGCTTCAGCATCAGCGCCATCGCCACCGACCTGAAGATTCCCCGACAAACCCTGGTGCTGCCCAACGGCGACATCCTCGTCGCCGAAGGCCGTGGCGGTAACGCGGCCAAGCTCAAACCCAAGGACGTGATCGCCGGCGTGATCAAGGCACGCGGCAACACCTCGGTGGAAAGCGGCAACCGCCTGACCCTGCTGCGCGACGCCGATGGCGACGGCAGCTACGAGCTGCAGACGGTGTTCGCCGAAGACCTCAACGCCCCCTACGGCCTGGCCCTGCACGAAGGCAACCTGTACGTGGCCAACCAGGACGAGCTGGTGCGCTTCGACTACCAAGAGGGCCAGACCGAGGCCAGCGGCCCGCCGAGCAAGGTCACCGACCTGCCCTCAGCAATCAATCACCATTGGACCAAGGCGCTGACCGTCAGTGACGACGGCCGCTACCTGTACGTCGGCATCGGCTCCAACAGCAACATCACCGAGCGCGGCATGGACGCCGAAGTCGACCGCGCGATGGTCTGGCAGATCGACGCCGCGACCGGCGCCCACAAACCCTACGCCACCGGCCTGCGCAACCCCACTGCACTGGCCATCCAGCCGGGCACCGGCACCTTGTGGACCGTGGTCAACGAGCGTGACGAACTGGGCGAAAATCTGGTGCCCGACTACCTCACCTCGGTCAAGGAAGGCGGCTTCTACGGCTGGCCCTACAGCTACTTCGGCCAACACGTCGACAGCCGAGTTAAACCGCAGGATCCGGACAAGGTCGCCAGCGCCATCGCCCCGGACTACGCCCTCGGCGCCCACGTCGCCGCGTTGGGCCTGGACTTCTCCAGCGACGTAATGGGTGAGCAATATGCCGACGGCGTATTCGTCGGCGAGCACGGCAGCTGGAATCGCAAGAACCCGGTGGGCTACAAGGTGATTTTCGTGCCCTTCGAAAACGGCCGCCCTTCAGGCGACCCCATCGACTTCGTCACCGGCTTTCGCGATGAAGACGGCAAGACCCGCGGCCGCCCGGTGGGCGTAACAGTCGACCCGCGCGGCGCACTGATCGTGGCGGATGATCTGGCCAATACGATTTGGCGGGTGGTGCGCGAAGGTAGCGAGTGAGACTGGGGGAAGCGAAATATGGCTCCCACGCTCCGCGTGGGAGCTAGCCCGCGACGCTCTGCGTCGCCAGCGGATGCATATGCGCCACGATCTAATGCGGACGCGGAGCGTCGAGGGCTGCATTACCACGCAGAGCGTGGGAACGATCAATCTGGTCCGGCTAACGTTTGGTTATGGGGCAGTCCCAATGAGCGCAGCGAACGGCTTGAAGCAGTTGCTAAGTCTGTTCACACGCTTTCGCTAGTGATAGTTCTTGCTATTTGCCCTAGGAGCACAAGCGCAAACACTCTATCGCTTAATTGATTAATGATAATTGCTCGTGCGTTTTCGGTGGTCAAGTCAGCCTCTATTTCTCTCCATGCAGCGGCTTTCTCTTCCTCCGTATGGTACTGAGTGCCGTTCAACCATGTCCGAAGTAAAGAGCTGTCAAATAATGGCTGCTCTCCGATTGATACCTGCATATAAGCCGCTAACTGTCCATGGTCAAATATATGCTGAAATTCCTTCAAGCGAGCCGATAGACGTTTATTTTTGAAGCATCTACCCAAGATGGCACGAACCGCCCCGAAAGAAGCAGGTTCATTATGGAGGATCAATGGCCGCAGCACATGTAACAACTCATACAGCTCGGCGTTGGAATAGCTTCCGGCATTGAACTTCATTTCACCCACGTCCCATTTTATGCCGGTTATTCTAGGAATTCCTCGCAGAATAAGGCTGCACTCCATAGCACGGTCAAGGTGAGATACGAATTTGGCAAGTATCTTCCAGTCAAGTTCGGAAATATCACCACTTAAGGTATCCAAAATCGCACCATCATCGCTTCGTTCTTCAAGACGGATAGTGGGCATACTGACACCTTAAATTGAGCTAGACATAATGATTAAGTCCCAGCGAATGAAATGAGCGATTTCAGCGCCTTATTAGGCATTATGCCCTCGATTTGTTTGGCCATGCTTTTGCTACGATTTTATTTTTCTTTACGAGCCTTGAACGCCACAGAAGATCGGAAAGCAAGATTGCAACTGCAAAATTGAAGCGAATCCTCGGGCCTGAGGTGGACTCCAAGTCTTTTGGCCCAAGCCAAGATAGATTACTAGTTAGGTCTGATATTTTTTGAGTATCGAACGAGATACCGCGCCAAGCGTGACCAAACTCATTTCGAATTTTCCGAATTATTGTTATCTCTTGAAATTCATTGTCTTGAATTAAGCCCAGAGAGTGTGCGGCGGCTGCACGCGCTGAAAAAGTACCAAGCGGCGCATTGAATCCATCCAATAAATCTTTGGATGATTTATTATCCGCAAGAAACCCCTTAAGTATATTTAGCAGCCACTCATCCAAAACTGAAGCTGCATTCAGAGCAGCACCTCGGTCGGTTTCTTTATTGAATTCATTCAGGAATTCTGAAAGCTCTTGTATTTCTGGCTCTGGATTCATTTATTACTAAGCCTAACACTGATTAGATCGCCGCCCATGCTAATCCAATAGCACGGAGAGCGAAATAACTCTGCACAACTGCCACTATGAAAAACAAACAATTACAACAAAATCAATAATTTGCAATCCAGCTCAAGCAGACAAATGTATTCGATTGACCTACGTTTTTCGCTCACGCATTGCGGCGCCACAAAGAATCAGGTCGAAAAGGCGGGATGCAAATACCGCTGCGCCAGCGCAAGTCCCTGGGTGTGAGCGCAAATAAAGGTAGCCGGAATAGGATTGGCCTTCCCGCGGTCATGCACGGTATCAACAGGCATCGCCCTGCTCAGGCGCTTTCCAACCCCACCCTGACCACCCCACTATCAATCGCCAGATGCACCAGCTCCGCCTGCGAGGCGATCTGCAATTTGTTCTTTACCAGGGTCTGGTAGTTGGACAGGGTCTTGGCGCTGATGCACAGCTTCTCGGCGATCTGCCTCGGCGGCAGGCCGCGGGCGAGCATGACGAAGATTTCGAATTCGCGCTGGGTCAGCTCGCGCAGGCGTGGGTCGAGGCCGTCTGCGCTGGTGGGATTGCAAGCAAGCTGGGTGGCCAGTTGCTGCTCGATATAGGAGTGGCCGGAGGCGGTGCGTTTGACCGCTTCCACCAGCACTTCCGGCGACGAGTTCTTGGTCAGGTAGCCGATGGCGCCAGCGTCCAGCGCCTGACGCACCAGGGGCAGTTCGTCGTGCATGCTGAAGAACAGGATGCGCAGTTGTGGCAGGCGCTGGCGCAGGCGGCGGGTGGTTTCCAGGCCGCTGATGCCGGGCAGGCCGATATCCATGATCACCAGATTGGGAATCTCTTCCTGCACCCGCTGCAGGGCCTGTTCGCCATCGCAGGCCTCACGCAATTGCACGTCCGGCAACAGGGCGCGCAGCAGGCTGGCGTAGCCCTGACGCACCACGGCGTGGTCGTCTACCAGTAGAACCTTCATCGCGTTGCCTCCCGGGCATCTCTAAAAACTACCTGCGTTGCCATCACTGCGTTAAAAACAGGCTCGTGCGCGAGTCCGAGCTAGGCGCCCCCATCAAAATGCTCATTTACAACACACTGCGCTTTTTCACCTGTTTCTGCGGGGCCGCCATCGGTATTGCGCTGGCTGCCTCGCTTACGTTTTTAGAGGCGCCCTCCAAGGGAATATTCAGGCACAACGCCCAGCCCGCTTGCGGGCGGCTGTGCAGGCGCAGTTCACCACCGAGGCTGCGGCTGCGTTCGCGCATCGAGCGCAGGCCGATTCCGGGGCGCAGCGGCAGTGCTGTGCCCTGGCCATTGTCGCGCACCAGCAAGCGCAGGCCCTGGCCACGGCGTTGCAGGCGAATGCGCACTTCACTGGCATCGGCATGGCGGGCGACGTTGGTCAATGCCTCCTGCACCAGGCGATAGAGATGGGCCTTGCTCGCCAGCGGCAGGCTCGGCAGTTGTTCGCCCAATTGCAGGTGGCAGCGAATACCTTGTGCCTGCTGCCAGTCGGCGGCCAGTTGCTGCAGCGCCGGGCCGAGTTCCAGACGCTCCAGCACCACCGGGTAGAGATCACGGATCAGGCTGCGAAAGCCCTGCTGCAGGCGCTCGCAGTTGTCGTCGAGCAGGCGCGCGGTGTCTTGCACCTGTTGCGGCCTATCAGCGATCACCTTGAGCAGGCAGGCCTGGGCGCGGATGCCGCTGAGGTACTGGCCGAGGTCGTCATGCAGGGTCTGGCCAAGGCGCGTGCGCTCACGCTCCTGCAGCTCCAGCAGGGATTGGGTCAGCTCGGCGTTGTCCGCCTGCACCTGCTGCAAGGTGGTGGCCATGTCGTTGAAGTGCGCTGCCAGATGCCTGGCTTCACTCAGGCCGTGGTCACGCAGACGAGTATCGAAGTGGCCGGCACCGACCTTGCGCAGGCCGGCGAGCAATTCGTCCAGCACACGGCGCGCACGGTGCACGGCGAAGCGGATGGTCAGCAGACTGAGGATCAGGGCGAAGGCGCTGAGCAGCAGCAGTTGCAACAGTGAGTCCTGGATTTCCTCGATCTCGTCATAGGGATCGAGGGCGATGCGCAGCACGCGACCGTCGTCGAGCGGCCAGGCATCACTCACCAGCGACGAAGAGCCCAGCAGGCGCTCGGCGATCCAATGCTCAATAGCGCTCGCGCTCTGCGCTTTGGGCAGCTCGCCGGGGCGCAGCCAGCTCACACGGATATGTCGCAGGTTCTCGGTCAGCTCCGGGCGCAGGCTGCCAGGATTGCTGCGCGCCACCTCGCCAAGGTACTCGACCACCGCCTCGGCGGCCTGCAGCTCGCGCTGCACGTCGTGGCTGGCCTGACGCAACAGCAGCGCCAACCCGGCCAGGGTCACCAGCACGAACAGCAGACTGACCACCAGGTTGATGCGGCGCAGAGCGGTCATCTACTTGACCACGAAATGACCGAGCATGCCCTTGCCTTCCAGGCCCTTGGCGTAGAAGCGGAACTTGCCCGGCTTGACCGGCAGGAAGAAGATTTCCGCCTCGCCGGCATCCTCGAACTCCAGCTCGGTGAGGGTGACGGCCTTGACCTCCACGCCACCGGCCTCGACCTTGCGCAAGTAGATGGAAGTGGCGAACTCCGGCGCCTGGAAGGCGTACTCCTTCTGGCCGTTGGAAATGATCTTGAGCTGGTAGGCCTGGCCGGTTTCCAGCTGGTATTCGTTGTGCGATATGAAGTAGTCACTGTCGTCACTGCCCAGCACCAGATCAGGCAGTGCCACCGGGCGGCGGGTCATGTCGCCGGCGGCGTGCAACTGATCGACGCCGAGCAGGCTGATGATCAGCAATAGCGGCAACAGCAGGGCTTTGAAAATACGCATGGCGTTCACCGGTTCTTGTTATTGGAGATTGCCTGCCATGCTAGGAAGTAAAGCCCGGCACCGGGTTACTACCTTGGTACTGACGGGTTGGTACTTTGGGCAGATTTCCTGGCGCGGCGCGGCATAACCCCAGCCTTTGCGACCAGGCGAACTACGACCTTCGTACGTGTCCGGCGCTACCTTGGGCATATTTCCCAAGCCGATGGCGCTTCCTATGCTGGCGACACCCTCTGCTGGAGTCGCCCCATGCGCCGGATCAGTTGTCGCCTGTTGTTCTGCATCGCCGCCGCGCTCGGCGTGGTGGCAGGCGCCAGTGCGGACGAGCTGCAGGTGCGCATCGGCTATCTGGCGCATCTGCCGCCGCGCGGGCCGCTGCTGTCCAACGTCATCCCCGAGCCCAGCGACGCCGGCCGCCGTGGCGCCGAGCTGGCGATCATCGACAGCAACAGCACCGGACGTTTCCTCAAGCAGCAGTTCGCACTGCAAAGCGCCGAGAGCGATCAGGCTGAGGCGCTGCTCGCCGCCGCCGAGCAGCAGCACCAGGCCGGCATTCGCCTGTTCGTGGTCAACGCCCCGGCCGCCACCCTGCGCCTGCTCAGCGCGCGCCTGCCAGACAGCCTGCTGCTCAATGCCGGCAGCGCCGACGATGGCCTGCGCCGCGCACAATGCCTGGGCAACGTGCTGCATACCCTGCCCAGCCGCGCCATGCTGGCAGACGCGCTGGCGCAGTTTCTCGCCGTGCGCAAATGGACGCGCTGGCTGCTGGTGACCGGTAGCACCGAAGACGACATCGCCTACGCCGACGCCCTCAAGCGCGCCGCCAAACGCTTCGGCCACAAGATCGTCGCCGAGAAGCCCTGGAGCTTCGACAACGACCAACGGCGCAGCGCCCAGGCGGAGATGCCGCTGTTCACCCAGGCCAGCGAGTACGACGTGGTGCTGGTGGCCGATGAGCGTGGCGACTTTGGCGAATACCTGCCCTACAACACCTGGCTGCCGCGCCCGGTGGCGGGCACCCAGGGCCTGACCCCGACTGCCTGGCACAAGACGGTGGAAACCTTCGGCGCCGCGCAGTTGCAGAAGCGCTTCGAGGAGTTGGCCGGGCGCTGGATGAACGACCGCGACTTCGCCGCGTGGATGGCCGTGCGCAGCATCGCCGCCGCCGTGACCAAGCTGCGCAGCGCCGAACCGCAGGCCATTCGTGCTCTGGCGCTGTCCGCCGACCTGCCGCTGGATGGCTTCAAGGGCCGCAAGCTGAGCTTCCGCCCGTGGAACGGCGAATTGCGCCAGCCCATCGAGCTGGTGCACCCGCGCGCGCTGGTCAGCACCTCGCCGCAGGACGGTTTCCTCCACCCCAGCAACGAGATGGACAGCCTCGGTTACGACCAGCCGGAAGTGAGCTGTGATCTGGTGGGTATGCCTTAGCGGCCCAACATTCAGCACGATTGTCCTGCGGAAGGTGATGGCCGCAGGCAAAGAAATTCTGTCCCCTCGCCCCTCCGGGGGAGAGGGTTAGGGAGAGGGGGTTTTCAGCCCTCTCCCCCGACCCCTCTCCCATAAATGGGAGAGGGGAGCAAGCGCACAGGCCAAGGCCGTCGCCCCGATAACAACAAGAGGAATCCTCCATGCGCCTGACCCGTCTCGCCTGCGCCGTCGCCTTCGGCCTGGCCTGCCACTCGGCCCTGGCCGCCACTGCCTACGTGACCAACGAGAAGGATGACAGCATCAGCGTCATCGACCTCGACAGCCTGGAAGTCACCGCCACCCTGGACGTCGGCATGCGCCCACGCGGGCTGCTGCTGTCCTCCGACAACAAGCTCTTGTACATCTGCGCCAGCGACTCGGATCGCGTGCAGGTAATGGACCTGGCCACGCGCAAGATCATCAAGGAGCTGCCCTCCGGCGCCGACCCCGAGCAGTTCGCCCTGCACCCCAATGACCGCTGGCTGTACATCTCCAACGAGGACGATGCGCTGGTCACGGTGGTCGACACCCAGAGCGACGAGGTATTGGCGCAGATCGACGTGGGCGTGGAGCCCGAAGGCATGGCGGTGAGCCCGGACGGCAAGTGGGCGGTCAACACCAGCGAGACCACCAACATGCTGCACTGGATCGACACCAGCACCCAGCAGCTGGTCGACAACACCCTGGTCGACCAGCGCCCGCGCCACGTCGAATTCGACAAGGACGGCAAGCGGCTGTGGGCCTCGGCCGAGATCGGCGGCACGGTAACGGTGCTGGACGTGGACTCGCGCCAGGTGCTCAAGGTGCTCAAGTTCGCCATCAAGGGCGTACACCCGGACAAGGTGCAGCCAGTGGGCGTCAGGCTGAGCGACGACGGCAAGTACGCTTTCATCGCCCTCGGCCCGGCCAACCATGTGGCCGTGGTGGACGCCAGGACCTACGAGATTCTCGACTACCTGCTGGTGGGCCGGCGCGTCTGGCACCTGGCGTTCACCCCGGATCAGAAGCGCCTGCTGACCACCAACGGCGTCAGTGGCGACGTGTCAGTGATCGACGTCGATAGCCTCAAGGTGACCAAGTCGATCAAGGTCGGCCGCTACCCCTGGGGCGTGGTGGTGACGCCATGAACGCCCTGGAGGTGAGCGGCGTCGGTTTCGCCTACGGCGCCCGCCAGGCCTTGAATGACCTGGCCTTCGAGCTGGCACCGGGGCGCTTTGGCGCCCTGCTCGGCCCCAACGGCGCCGGCAAGTCCACCCTGATCGCCCTGCTCACCCGCCTGTATGATCTGCAGCAGGGCGACATCCGCATCTTCGGCCACAGCCTGCGCGAGCAGCCGCGCCAGGCGCTGCGCCAGCTCGGTGTGGTGTTCCAGCAGAGCACGCTGGATCTCGACCTGTCGGTGCAGCAGAACCTCGCCTACCACGCCGCGCTGCACGGCATGCCGCGCCGCCAGGCGCAGGCGCGCATCGACGAGGAGCTGCTGCGCCAGGATCTGGCCGAGCGTCGCCACGACAGGGTGCGCACGCTCAACGGCGGCCACCGCCGCCGCGTGGAGATCGCCCGCGCCCTGCTCCATCAACCGCGCCTGCTGCTGCTCGACGAGGCCAGTGCCGGGCTCGATCCGGCCAGCCGCCTGGCGCTGGGCCGACACGTGCGCAACCTGTGCCGCGAACAGGGCCTGTGCGTACTGTGGACGACCCACCTGCTCGACGAGATCGAGTCCAGCGACGAGCTGCTGATCCTCCATCGCGGCGAGCGCGTGGCCTGGGGCAAGGCTGGCCAGCTCGGCGACGACCTGGCCATCAGCTTCGCCCGCCTGACCGGTGACGAGGCGCTGGGCCGTGGCCATGTGCGCGAGGCGCTACGGCCGAACCTGGATCCCCAGGCCCGTAGGAGCGGCTTCAGCCGCGATATCCACGATATCGAAGCGCTCGCGGCTAAAGCGGAACGCCGCCCGGCGCCTCCCACAGATTCCACAACGGAGCCACACCCATGACCGCCTACTGGGAATGCCTGCGCGGCATCGTCCTGCGTGAATGGCTGCGCTTCGTGCTGCAGCGCTCACGCTTTCTCAGTGCTCTGGTGCGGCCGCTGCTGTGGCTCCTGGTGTTCGCCGCCGGTTTTCGCGCCGCGCTGGGCATCGCCATCATCGAGCCGTACGACACCTACATCACCTACGACACCTACATCGTGCCGGGCTTGGCCTGCATGATCCTGCTGTTCAACGGCATGCAGGGCTCGCTGTCGATGGTCTACGACCGCGAGATGGGCAGCATGCGTGTGCTGCTCACCAGCCCGCTGCCGCGCGCCTTCCTGCTGGTGGCCAAGCTGTTGGCCACGGCGCTGATCTCGCTGCTGCAGGTCTATGCCTTCCTCGCCATCGCCTGGATCTATGGCGTGCAACCGCCGGCCTGGGGCCTGCTCGCCGCACTGCCGGCACTGCTGCTGGTGGCGCTACTGCTCAGCGCCCTGGGGCTGCTTTTGTCCAACGGCATTCGCCAACTGGAGAACTTCGCCGGGGTGATGAATTTCGTCATCTTCCCGATGTTCTTCCTGTCGTCGGCGCTGTACCCGCTGTGGAAGATGCGCGAGTCCAGCGAATGGCTGTACTGGCTGTGCGCGGCCAATCCCTTCACCCACGCCGTGGAGCTGGTGCGCAACGCCCTGTACCTGCGCCTGCACCTCGAGGCGCTGCTGATCTGCGCCGGCCTGACCATCCTGCTGACGCTGCTGGCCGTGGTCACGTTCAACCCGCAACACGCGGCGCTGCGCAAGGCGGGCTGAGCTTTCTACTACTTTGGTACTGGTTTTCCTCTCCATCGTAGAATTCCCAAGTCTGCGACCATGGCCTGTAATACCGGCACAACAATAAGTAGAGACCTCGCCATGAAGTACCGTCTGCCCGTGCAAGCGGGCCTGATGCTCGCCTCCCTGCTGCTGGTCTGCATCGTGCGTGCCGATGACCTGTTCGATGCCGACGGCTATCGCAGCAGCCAGTACCGCAGCCCCACGCCAGCCAGCCTGGAAGGCGTACAGATCGTCGATACCCCCGCCCTGCAGAAACTCCTTGCCGAGCGCCCGGATACCCGCCTGATCGACGTTTACCGCCGCCCCTTCGTACAGGACCGTTTCGTCGAGGACGCCCCCCACGCCAACCTGCCCGGCAGCCTGTGGCTGGCCAATGCCGGTGACGGCAACCTGGCCCCGCAATGGCAGCGCTATTTCACCCATTACCTGCACCAGCAGAGCGGTGGCGACGTGCGCCAACCCTTCGTGTTCTACTGCCGCTCCGACTGCTGGCTGAGCTGGAACGCCGCACGCCGCGCCCATGCCATGGGCTATCGTCAGCTCTACTGGTACCGCGACGGCGTCGATGCCTGGGAACAGGCTGGCCTGCCGCTGGTACCCGCCCAACCTGCCGAACTGCCTGCTGCTTTCCTCATGCCCACCGCCACACCATAATCACAACAACGAGGTGCAAGGCCATGTACAAGATTCTGATTGCCGACGACCATCCGCTGTTTCGTGAAGCCATCCACAACGTCATCGCCGACGGTTTTCCCGGCAGCGAGATCATGGAAACCGCCGACCTGGACAGCGCCCTGGAACTGACCCAGAGCCATGACGACCTGGACCTGATCCTGCTCGACCTGAACATGCCCGGCATGCACGGCCTGGGCGGGCTGATGAACCTGCGCAACGAGGCGCCGACCATTCCGGTGGTGATCGTCTCGGCCGAGCAGGACAAGCAGATCGTGCTGCAGGCCATCACCTATGGCGCGGTGGGTTTCATCACCAAGTCGTCGCCACGGGCGCAGATGACCGACGCCATCGCGCAGATTCTCGACGGCAACGTCTACCTGCCGCCGGACATCATCCGTTCGCAGAAGAGCGGCAACTCACGCCAGCACCACGACAACCACAGCTTCGCCCCGGAGCTGCTGCAGGCGCTGACGCGCAAGCAACTGCTGGTGCTCGAACGCATGACCAAGGGCGAGTCGAACAAGCAGATCGCCTACAGCCTGGATATCGCCGAAACCACGGTCAAAGCGCACGTGTCGGCCATTCTGCGCAAACTCGGCGTGCATAACCGGGTGCAGGCGATTCTCTCGGCCGGCGATATTGATTTCGCCTCCTACCTGCGGCGCTAGTGCCTCTAACGTCTGTCATCGGCGCGTGCTAAAACGGTGGGCTCACCGATTGGAGCCCATCATGCACATCCGCCCCTTCCAGCTCTCCGACCAAGCTGCCATCGTCGACCTCTGGCAACGCTGCGACCTGACCCGCCCCTGGAACGATCCATACAAGGACATCCAGCGCAAGTTGCAGGTGCAGCCCGAGCTGTTTCTGGTGGGTGAGATCGACGGCAAGCTGGTGGCCTCGGCCATGGCCGGCTACGAGGGGCATCGCGGCTGGGTCAACTACCTGGCGGTGTGCCCGCAGCAACGCCAGCAGGGCCTGGCCCGTCAGCTGATGGCATACATCGAAGAACAGTTGCTGGCCATGGGCTGCCCCAAACTCAGCCTGCAGGTGCGCGACAGCAACGCGGCCGCGCTGGCCTTCTACGAGCGGCTTGGCTACAAGGTCGACGCCTCGGTCAGCCTGGGCAAACGCCTGATCGCAGATGATTGATGATGTGCCCGTATCGTAGCCCGGATGCAATCCGGGGCAGAACGCTATGATCCTTCCCGGATTGCATCCGGGCTACGGGCCAGCTTCGGTGCACGCAGCGCACCCTACGGGATCGAGGTCGCCTGCGCAGTAGGTATCACGCGGGTACATCGTAGGGTGCGCCGTGCGCACCGGGCTTCAAGCCCCCGCCCCACGCTCCATCAAATGACTCATCGCCGTCTTCAGCTTCATCGGCCTTACAGGTTTGTGCAGCAAGCTGTGGCCCAGCTCGCGCATCTGCTGCTTGAGCTCGTTGCTGTAGTTGGCGGTGATCATCAGCGCCGGTAGCGGCGCGCTGCGCCGGGCGTTGATCTGCGCCACGGCGTCGAGGCCATTGCGCCCGTCGTCGAGGTGGTAGTCGGCGATCAGCAGGTCGGCCTCGGCGTGGTAGTTGTCCACCTGGCGCGCCAGGTCTTCCTCGGAAAGTGCGGTGACCACCCGGCAGCCCCAGCCTTCGAGCAGCGTGCGCATGCCGGCGCAGATCGCCGCATCGTTATCCAGCACCCACACCCGCGCACCGCTGAGGCGCTCGAGCAACTGATCCGGGCACTCCTGCACGGCACGCACGCGCGGCGCTCGACGGGTCAGCGGTACCTCGACGGCGAACATCGAGCCCCTGCCCTGCTGCGACGCCACGCGGATACGGTGGCCGAGCATGCGTGCGATCTTGTCGACGATCGCCAGGCCCAGGCCCAGGCCGCGATCCTGCTTGCGCTGCACGTTGTCGCCGCGCTTGAACTCCTGAAATACCTCCACCAGCTTGTCCTCGGCGATGCCGATGCCGGTGTCCCACACCTCGATGGACAGGCTGTTGCCACGCCGCCGACAGCCCAGCAGGATGCGCCCGCTGGCGGTGTAGCGAATGGCGTTGCTGAGGAAATTGCGCAGAATCCGTGCCAGCAGCTGCACGTCGCTGCGCACCAGGGCCGAGCTGGGCAGATAATCCAGGCGAAGGCCTTCGCTGCGGGCGATCTGGTGATACTCGGCAGCCAGGTTCTCCAGCAGCTCGCTGACGGCGAACGGCGCAATATCCGGCTTGATCACCCCGGCATCGAGCTTGGAAATGTCCACCAGCGTACCCAGCAGGCTTTCCACGTCCTCCAGTGAGTTGCTGACGTTGCGCACCAGCGGCGCACAGCCGGAAAGGTCGCGTTTCTCCAGCAAGGCGCTGGTGAACAGCCGGGCGGCATTGAGCGGCTGCAGCAGGTCATGGCTGACCGCGGCGAGGAATTTGGTCTTGGACAGGTTGGCCTGCTCGGCCTCGCCCTTGGCTTCACGCAGGCGCGCCTCCATCTGCGTACGCTCGTCGATCTCGCGGCGCAGTTGGTCGTTCACCGTGGTCAGCTCGGTGGTGCGTTCACGCACACGCTGCTCCAGATGCTGGTAAGCCTGGTGCAGCGCCTCGGCGGTACGACGGCGCTCGGTGATGTCGCGGATCAGCACGAAGATGCCGACCACCTCGCCGCTGGCCTGGCGATTGGGCACGTAGGAACGCAGCATGTAGCGCTCCTGGCCGTTGTGGTTGGTTTCGGCGAATTCGAAGGTCACGCTCTCGCCGGACAGCGCCAGTTCGACGTAGGGCTCCAGGCGCTGGCAATGCTCTTCGCTGTGCACTTCGCGCAGGCTCTGGCCGAGCATGGCGCCTCGCGGCCAGCAGTACCATTCCTCGTAGACCTTGTTGGTGAATTCATAGACCAGATCGGCCGACAGGTAGGCGATCAGCGCCGGCACGTGGTCGGTGATCAGGCGGATCCAGCGCTCGCTGTCGCTCAGCGCCTGGGCCTGGCGATGGCGCTCGGTAATGTCGGTAAAGGTGTTGACGAAGCCGCCCGTCGGCAGCGGATGGGTGCGCACCTCGAGCATACGCCCGTCGAACAGGCGCACTTCCACCTGGCGCAGTGGTTTGCCACCGACATCGCGGCTGTCCGGGGTCAGCGGCTCCAGTTCGCTTTCCGCCATCACCTCGGCGAACGGGCGATGGGCGTTGATCGGCGCCAGGCCGCAGAGTTCGAGAAAGCGGTGGTTCCACAGCTCCAGCGCACCCTCGGCATTGACCATGGCCATGCCCTGCGACAGGTTGTCGACCGCACGCTGCAGCAGGCGCGACTTCTGCGCCAGGGCCTGCTCACGGCGCAGCGCCTCGCTCTGCTTCACCTCGGTGATGTCGGTGTAGAGGATTACCAACCCGCCCTCGCGGGTCGGCCGCTCGCTGACCTGCACCCAGCGCCCGTCCTGCAGGCGGAACAGGCTCGGCTCGCCCTCCTTGCCCAGTTGCGCCTCCACCACCAGGCCGGTGCTGCGGCTCAGACGGCGAATTTCCTCCAGCCGCGTACCGGTGCCGATGCGCGCGCGGCTGCGTGCCCACAGGGCCTTGAAACGGCTGTTGAACAACACGATGCGCTGGCGATCGTCGAACAGCACGAAGGCGTCGGAGATGCTCTCGATGGCATCGATCAGATGCTGGTGCGCGGTCTCGGCACGCAACCGCGCATCGCTGAGCAGCTGGTTGCTGGATTTCAGCTCGGCCATCGCCTGGTTCAGCGCGTCGGTGCGTTCACGCACCTGCTCGGAGAGCACCACCGAATGCTGGAAGGCCGCGTAGGCATCATCGCCCCGGGAGTGGATCGACTCGACCCGCTCGATCAGCGCGGCGTTGATGCGCTTGAGCTTGGCGTTCTCCTGCTCCAGCGCCGTGAAGCGGGCCTGCAAGTCAGCGTTCGCCACGCCCAACAGGTCGGCCAATGGCGACACCGGTGAAGGTCTGGTTGATGTGCATGCCATTGAACTGCTCTCCGTAGGTGTTGAAGCCGATCACCCGCTGCTCGCGCAGCAGTGTGGCGACCGACTCGACGCCGCCATCGTTCTCGATCTCCAGGCGACGCAGGAAGCAGTCGCAGCCGATGGTCAGCAGCAGCGGCCCGAGACGCTGCTCCAGACCGGCGAACAGCTGCTGCAGATTGGGCAACAGGGGGCCAGGCTGCATCGCGGTGAGGACGATGCCGTTCTCCACCGCGCAGTAGAAGGTCAGGCTGAGGTCGTCGTGCACCTGCTGGATCGAGCGCACGTAGTAGTGATCGCTGATCCGCACCGCCAGCGGATAGGCAGCGAACGCCCGCAGATCCAGAGCCTCGACCGGCACACCGATCAGTTCGGCATATTCCTGCGCAGCCGGCGCGGCATTGAGCTCGTACACCCGGCGCGTGGCGCTATCGGCACGGGTCACCACCAGCTTTTGCGCACGCGGCTGAATGTGGTGGGTGCTGAACACCTCGAACTCCAGCCAGGTGTTGAACAGCACCACCACGGCCGCGCCGCTGTGAAAGCGCCCGCCGTGGTAGACGTGGGTGTGGGTCAGGTGGTTGTCGTCGCCGGCCGAGCCGCCGAAGTGCGGGATGCTGCCCAGCGCCGCACTGAGTGCGCCGAGCACCAGTTCTTCGCGGCTGGACAGGCCATCGAGCAGGGTCAAGGCGAAGCTGTGGCCCTTGATCGAGGCCAGCTCGTTGCTGCGGCAGTCCTTGACTAGGCCATCGACCAGGTGCTGCGCGTCGAGCAGATTGAAGCGCTCCATCTCGTCGATCAGCACGCTGGCGATGGAGAAGCAGCGCAGGTCGAAGCCCAGCGCCACCACGCAACCACGGTCATAGCCCTGCGGCGTGATTTCACCGGCGCTGGTACAGCCGACCAGGCTCACCCCGCCGAAGTGGGCCTCCAGCGCCTGGCCGAGGCCGTCGAGGTCATACTCGGCCGAGCAGAAGAACAGCACGAAACCGAGATAGGGATGAATCAGCTGGCGTGCCAGTTCCTGGGCGGCCAGTTCCACGTCCTTCGTGCTGGATACGGCGCTGAGCACGCCTTCCGACTGTTGCAAGGCCATATCACGCCCCAATACACCTGCTGGTCATGGGGAAATTCTACGAAGCCGGCGCTGCCCGACCCATGCTACTTGAGTACTGGGTAGTCGATCCGTAGGGCGTACTTGCGAAGCAGTACGCCGGGCGGCAAGGGCAATCGGGGGTTACGTTCCCGGATTTCATCCGGGCTACTCCGTTCGTTATCACATGCCGGGATCACTGGTGCGCATGGCGCACCCTGGCCGGGACACCGCCAAGCTTGTGTAGGGTGTGCCGTGCGCACCAGCGTTCTTACAAAGCCGGCCAGAACATCAGGGTCAGCCCCAACATCCCGGCGTAGAAGCCGATCTCCAGGGTTTCCGTCCACGGCTGGATGCGCCTGATCGCCCCATGCACGTGCACCACCACCATCAGCAGGGCCACGGCGGCCAGCACCTCGAAGGTGGTATGCAACGCTTCGCCGGTCAGCGCCGCCCGCAGCATCAGCGCCTCGACGATCAGGATGAAGGCGCCCAGGCAGCGCCCGAAATACACCGCCAGATCGATGTCCTGCGGAATGCGCCAGCGCATCAGGCGTGCCCAGGTCAGCGGTACGAGGAAAATCGGCAGCGCGAAGACTAGCGTGGTGCTGATCGCCAGTACCAGCAGGTAGGTTTGAGCCGATTCGCTCCAGAGTCCGATCATTGGATTCTTCCTTTCAGTCCCTAAAAAGAACGGGAGACCCTTGGGCCTCCCGTCGTCGACAAGCCGCGTGGCTTACCAGTTGAGTACGGCACCCACGGCGAAGGTGTCGGTGTCCTCGTTCAGACCGCTGCCGGCGGCGGCATCGATCTGGTACTGGTTGTATTCGGCGACCAGCTTGAGGTTGTCGTTGATGGTGCGGAAGTAGGCGATGCCACGGGTCTCGTAATCCGCCGCCACGCCCAGACCGTTGCCATCGTCCTCGGTCTTGCCGTAGGACAGCGCCACGCGGTTCTTGCCCCAGGAGTAGGAGCCCTGCAGCAGGTAGCCGTCGCTGTCGATGTCACGCAGGGTCGGCTCGCCCAGGTTGTTGGTGAAGAACGGGTTGATGCCCTTGGCCTGGAAGCCCGAGCCGGTCAGCGACAGGCCGCCGAACTTGGCCTGCACGCCATAACCGAGGCCCTTGGAGGTGACCTTGTCGACCGTATCGTCGGTGTTTTCCGAGGTCTGGTAGGCACCGTTGACCCAGGTGTAGATGGTCGAGCCGCCCACCTCGAACTGGTAGCTGACTTCCGATTCGAAGCGCGGGTTTTCCTGATAGGCCTTGCCGGTGGCGCTGTCGTCGTTGGTGTCGACCGGGTCCATGATGCCGACCGCGACGCGCAGGCCCTCGGCCAGGTTGTTGTTGCGGTAGGTGATCTGCGAGGTCGGGAACGGGTACGGGTAGCCGGTACCGATGTTGCCGAAGGACACGCCGGTGCCGTCCACCAGGCCCAGGGTGTCGGACACGTTGCCGTAACCGGCCAGCAACTCGTCGAGGAAGATGTTGGAGCGCGAGAACAGGCCGAAGTCCTTGCCCACCAGCACCTCGCCCCATTCCGGGCTGGAAACGGTGCCGTAGAACTGACGCACGTCGATGGCGGTGTCGGTGCCGTTGGTTTCGCTGTCGTTGATGGTGACCCAGAACGAGGAGCGACCGGTCAGCTTGAGATCGTCGATCTGCTTGCCGAAGTTGAAGCCGATCCAGTTGGGCAGAAAGCCCATCTTCACCCGCGACTGGCGGCGGTCGAACTGCTCGCCATCACGGTCCACGTCGCTGTTGACGTAGAAGGCGTTGATGTAGCCGTCGGTGGAGAAAGTGGTGTCGTCCTTGTCGTACAGGACGATCTCGGCGGCGGCCTGCTGCGCGGTCGCCAGAGCGACGGCTGTAGCCAGGGTCAGGGGCAGAAATCGAGTGATGGCGATCTTGTTGTTGTGCATAACGCTCTCCGCTTGAGTGGCGACCGCCAGGGCAGTCGTGTCGGAGGCGATTATCGAAAGCGTGTCAGCCGGGCCATACGCTGCCTTGGCAGCGATTCGCTGCTGCTTTGGCCAGGCGCTACCGGCCCACTTCTGCGGGCTCGCGACCGGCCTGCTACCGGTAGTGGGAGAAAGGTATTAGTACCGGGCCAGCCCTAGGGCGTAGAGGCGTAATTACGCGTCGCGCAGAAGTGCTGAACAACAGATGCAGGCAGACGTACAGGGCAGAACGCCAGGCCGTTCCGGGCCGGGTTCATGGAGATGAATCGGGGTGTGGGAAACTGGGCGGCCTAGGCGGCCGACGGCGCTGCGCTGGCCAATACGCGCCAGTCACGGGCGAGCAGCAATTGCGCATGCGCCCGCAGCAGATCGCTCACGGTCAAGGCCGCCACCGCCTGCTGCACCTGTTGCAGGTGCGCCTCGGGCAAGCCTGCCAGATGCAGCTGCCATAGCTGCTCGGCCCGCGGCCAATTGGCCTGGGCCGGGTTCAGTAGCGGCAGCAGGGCATCGCGGTAACGCGACACGGCCGAGTCGTCCAGCGCTTCGAGCTGCTGACGTTGCTCGTCCAGAAAGGCACGTATATGAGCGAAGATAGCGGCCGCATCGCACACCGGCGACTGCAGGGCGAACAGCAGGCCTCTGCTGCCCTGCACCTGGCGAAATCCGGCGAACAAGGCGTAGCCGAGTTGTAGCTCACCCCGCAGGCGCTGGTAGAAGCGCCCCTGCACGATCTGCCCGAGCAACTGCCAGGCGGCATCGGTATGGGCGTCGACAGCCGGTAGCGGACAGAACAGCAGCAAGGCCGCATCCGCGCCTGGCTGCGCAACCTGATCCCAGTCGATGCCGGTGTCGATACATGGTGTTGGCGGCAGCTCTGCAAGTGGCTCGACCGCCGTGCACAGCTCGGCCAGTTGCGCCTGTTCGCTCGCCCCCAGGCCAACGCTCAGCCCTTCCAGCCGCGACGCTGCGGGCAGCTCGCAGAGCTGCGGCAGACGCTGCAGCAACGCCCGCAGCAGCATGCCCTGGGAAGCGGGCTCGGCCGGTTCAGCGACAGCCGCCAACAACAAAGGCACCAGCAAGCCGCTAAAGGCCGGCAACAGCGGCGCTGGCCCGCGTAACGAGAGCGTCCAGCCGAAAGCTTGCACGTTCAGCTGGCAGGCGATGCCAAGCCGCTCACCGCGCCAGCGCAGATCGGCACTGCGTGCCAGCAAAGCCGCTTCGATGGCGGCCGCATCGCCCGCACCTGACCGGGGGCCACGCCAGTAAAGGGCGGCTGGCCCTCCTTCGGCTTGCCCCGGATGGTGTCGCAGCGCAGCCAATGGCAGAGCGGCCGATGCCACGGCAGCGCCGGCCAACAATGGCTCAGCGCTGGACAGCCGCCACTGGCGCTTCGAGATTGGCGCTGACACTTGCATCGGCATGGCCTGCAATGGCAGATCCAGCCCGATTGCCGGCCACAGGGGCCGCGCCTGTTCGCCGCACTGCAACTCGATCAGCCCCTCACCGCGAGCCAGACAAGCCAGCAGCGCATCGAGGTCGCGCAAGGTGTGGCCGTCGTTCTGAGCAGGCGATTGCAGCTCCCTGGCCGCCGCCAACGGGCTGAGCCCGAGCTGCCTGAGTATTGCCGCCCGCTGATGGTGCTGCAGGCGCTGCGACCAATCCGCATGGCCGTGCAGGCACGCGGACCAATGCTGCACGGCCGCGCGCAACGCCGCGCCCTGCTCTGCCGTGGTGCCAGGAAAGTCCAGGCGCAGCAGGCATTGCCCCTTGTGCCGATACAGCACCCGCGCCTGCAACTGCCGGCACAGCTCAAGCTCACGCAAACCGGCCAGCAAACCTCCAGGCGCAGGATCCAGCAGGGCGTCCAGCAACAGCTCCAAGGGAGCATTCAGGTCGCGAGTATCCAGTTGCACGGCCACACCCAGGTACACCCCAGGGCGGTTGTGCTGCAGATACAACTGCGGCGCCCGTAGCGGCAACAGGTCCTGCGGTGGCGTTGAATCAGCCTGGCCATCGCCCGCAGGCAAAGCCGCAAGCAGCGCTTCGGCGATATCCAGCAACTGCTCTGCAGGTTGCGGCCCCACCAGGGTCAGGCACATGTGCCGAGCCTGATAGTGGCGCTGGTGATAATTGTGCAATGCCCGCTGAAACGCCGCAGATTCCACGACCAGCGTGCTGCGGTCGCCAGCCAAGAACTCACTGCAGCGATGCCCAGCGGCGAGCGCCTGGCCCAGGGCATGATCGATCCGGCTGTCGGCATCCTGGCTGCGCGCCTGGTATTCGGCGTGCAGCACCTCGCGCTCGCGCACCTGCGCGTCGATCTCCAGCAGCGGGCGGCTGAGCATGTCCAGCAGACGCGTCAGCGCTGCCGACAGATGTTCGGCCGGCAGCTCAAAGACGAAATCGGTATGCCCCGCCTGAGTAGAGGCATTGACCAGCCCGCCATGGCGCTGGACGAAGGCCATCAAACCCTCGTCAGTGGGGTAATCGCGGCTACCGAGAAACAGCAGATGCTCGAGAAAGTGCGCCAGGCCCGGATAGGCCGGCGGCTCGTCATGACTGCCGGCCGCGACCCGCAAGCAAGCGCCCGCCTGTCGTGCCCAGGGTTGCTGGACGACATGCAGGACAGCGCCACTGGCCAGCAGCCGACGGTGCGGAGTTGGAGCGTAAGCAGGCATTGAGATGGCTCGAGAAACTCCCATACAGGTTCCCGATCATAGCCCGTCGGCCGCCATCCTTCTTTCGTAGCAAGACGCTAGCCACTTGGTGGCGAAATGCCCTGCTCTGTTTTCAGCGGTTACCCGGCGCGGCCAATTCAACGCGTTGACCACCGCCGAGCGATTCGATTCACAGCCCAGGCTGCTCTGCGCTGGCGCTATGGCGGCACTCGACTAGTGTCTATGTCAGGACGTGCAAAGATGGCCCTGCAGGCAGGATGCGCCGCCCTCGCTCACGAAAGCACGTGGCGGGCCGATACAACAAAAAGACCCATCCAAATCCTTTCAGCATCCGCTGCCTTCATTGAAGTGCTGCTCACCTCAAGAGACGTCGCCATGTTCAATGCCATGTCCATTCGGCTGAAAATCGTCCTACTTTCGGGTCTTTCCCTGCTCGGCGTAACGGCCTTGATCGTGGGTATGAACCTCTACCAGAGCAGCCAGAACAACCAGCTTACTGGCGCGTCCAGCCGCCAAATGCTGACCGATGGCGTCGAGCAACTGCTGGAAGCCCGCGCATCCGAGCAGGCGGTTAGCCTGCAGCGCACCTTCGGCGACAGCCTGCTGCTGGTCACCAGCCTCGCCGACCAGGTGAACGACCTGCGGGTCCTGGCTGACAAAACCGCAATGCCCACCGCCCCACTGCGTGAAGCGATCAACCAGAGCATCAAGACCGCCTTCGAGCGCAATACCAAGGTACTGGGCATCTGGCTGGTATTCGAACCCAACGTGCTGGATGGCCGCGATGCCGAGTTCGTCGACGACAGCGCCCATGGTTCCAACGAAACCGGCCGTTTCTCCAGTGCCTGGACGCGCAGCACGCCACAGCCCATGAACATCATGATCACCGAGGGCGACCTCAATAAAACCGAGCTGAGCATCAGTGGCACGCCCTACAACAGCTGGTACACCTGCCCTCGTGAGCGCAAGAGCGCCTGCCTGCTCGAGCCCTATGCCGACACCCTGGAAGGCCAGCACGTACTGATGACCACGCTGTCGATTCCGCTGATGGACGGCGACAAGGTGATCGCCACCATGGGCGTCGACCTCGAGCTCGCCGCCCTGCAAGCGGCAGCAGGCGAAGCCCAGCGCGGCCTGTTCGACAACGCCGGTCGTGTGCTGATCGTCTCCCCCAGCGGCACCCTCGCCGCCTACAGCACCGACGACAGCCAGATCGGCAAGAACATCAGCGAAACCCAGGGTGACGAAGGCCGCAAGATCCTCGCGGCAGTGGGTAACGGCACCCACAGCATCCTCAGCCAGGGCGATTTCATCTATGCCGTCTACCCTGTCAGTCCCATCGCCAATGCCAAGCCCTGGGGCGTATCGATAGGCCTGCCAGAGAAGGTGCTGCTGGCCGACGCGGTGAAGCTGCAGAACCTGCTCGACCAGGCCCAGACCAGCGGCACCGTCAAAGCCCTGGCAGTAGCACTGGTGGCCTGCCTGGTGGGCTTGGTGCTCATCTGGCTGACCGCATCCGGCGTCACCCGCCCGATCAACGAAGTGGCCCACATGCTCAAAGACATCGCCAGCGGTGAAGGCGACCTGACCCAGCGCCTGCGCTACAACAAACGCGACGAACTGGGCGAGCTAGCGAGCTGGTTCAACCGCTTCCTCGACAAACTGCAGCCGACCATCGCACAGATCAAGCAGAGCATCACCGAGGCGCGCAGCACGGCCGACCAGTCCTCGCACATCGCCAGCCAGACCAGCGACGGCATGCAGATCCAGTTCCGCGAAGTCGATCAGGTGGCCACCGCCTCCAACGAGATGAGTGCCACTGCCCAGGAGGTCGCCAGCAGCGCCTCCAACGCCGCCGAAGCCGCCCGGGGCGCCGACGAATCAGCCCAGCAGAGCAGGAGTCTCATCGAACGCAGCAGCCAGGACATCCGCCTGCTGGCCGATGAAGTGAGCAAGGCGGTGAGCGAGGTCGAGGCCCTGGCCGTCAACAGCGAACAGATCGGTTCGGTGCTGGAGGTGATCCGCAGCATTGCCGAGCAGACCAACCTGCTGGCGCTCAATGCCGCCATCGAGGCCGCCCGGGCCGGCGACAGCGGGCGCGGCTTCGCGGTGGTAGCTGACGAAGTGCGCAACCTGGCCAAACGCACCCAGAATTCGGTCGAGGAAATCCGTCAGGTCATCGAACGCATCCAGGGCGCGACCCGTGGTGTGGTCACCACCATGCACGCCAGCCAGCAGCATGCGCAAACCAACGTCGAGCAAATCCAGCGCGCCGCCCAGGCCCTGGGCCGGATCAGCGAAGCGGTGTCGGTGATCAGCGACATGAACCTGCAGATCGCCAGCGCCGCCGAAGAGCAGAGCGCCGTGGCCGAAGAGGTCAATCGCAACGTCGCGGCCATCCGCAGCGTCACCGAAACCCTGACCGAACAGGCGACCGAGTCGGCGAAAATCAGCAGTCAGCTCAACAATCTGGCCAACCACCAGATGAAACTGATGGATCAGTTCAAGGTGTAAGGCGATACGGCAGCGCACCAAAGACCCGCAGCCTCTGTGACGCATGCGCCAAGGACATTGGCTGTGGCGCCCTCACCGGGCTCGCTGAAGCGCTGCCGACCCGAATAGCTCACCGCTGCAGCAGGCATTCATCCGCTCGGCCGTCCGTTTTTCGAGAGAAGATCGCCTCGACTTGCTAGAATCGCCGGCCCGCTGCCAGCGAGCGGGCTCGGCCATTTACCCTGGCCACTCCTTCATCCCTGAACAAGCAATCTGCGTATGTCTTCGAAGTCGCCCACACCCGCGCCCCTTTCCCGCCGCTTCTCCGTCGCCCCGATGATGGATCGGACGACCTAAATCACCCAGGCCACTGATTTAGAGGCCTTGGGCAGAATAATCCAGCGGTTCGTACCACTTTTTTACCACCTAGCGGTCTAGCGTCCCCTATTTAATGTTGTAAGCCATATCTCCTCGCAACCTTGTAAGCCACCGAACACCCGATCCCTGAAATGCCGATGAGTATGCTCATGGGAGCAGCCGTGCCGTCGTGAAACACGCCAGCCAACGCGCTGGACAGCATACCGAGGCCAAATTGCAGCGATACCGCCAGACCGGCGGCGGCTCCAGCTTGATGGGGAAAGTATGCCAGCAGGCTGGCCAGGCAGTTGGCGCCAATCAGACCGGTCACGCTGACATAGAGCAGGACGCAGATCACCACGGCAGGCAGGCAGCCCAGGCTCGAAGTTCCCACAAGAGCAAGGGCGATCCCGGATAAAGCCGCGACGGCTACTCCCGCCTTGAGCATCTGCCTCGTCCCAAATCGAGGAACCAGCCGTGCATTGAGCAGGGTGGCGACGATCACCCCGGCGATGTTGAGTGCGAACAAACCACCATAGTGCTGCGGTGAAACACCGAAATACTGGATATAAACAAAGGGTGACGCAGTGATGAAGGCGAACATGCCGGCGAAAGACAGGCCCATACACAGGATGAGCCCCAACGCCACAGGTGCACGGAGCATGTGCCCGTAAGCGCGAAAGACCTGGCCCAGCGAAGCTCCTCGCCGCTCTGGCGGATGACTTTCCGGCAAGTAGGAAACCACCAGAGTTAGGCAGAGCCCGGCGATCGCCAATAACAGCAGGAACAACGAACGCCACCCCGCCAGCAGCATCAGGTAGCTGCCTACCAACGGCGCCAATAGCGTGGCGAGCATGGTCACCAAGTGCATGAGCGAGAATACCCTGGCCGCTGCATTCAGGGGAAACAGATCACGCACGACCGCCCTGGCCAGCACAGAGGCTGCCGCGCCGCCCAGTGCTTGCAGGAAGCGCCACAGCAGCAGAGACTCGGCACTGCTTGCCAGCGCACAACCCAGGCTGGCTGCCACATAGAGGCTAATACCGAAGAGCAACAGCGGACGCCTGCCAAAGCGATCCGAAAGCGGCCCATAGAGCAGCATGCCCAAGCACAGCCCCGCGAGAAATACGCTGATAGTAAGTTGTACGCTGGCCTCTGCGGCTCGCAGATCCGCCGCGATCAGGGGCAAGCTGGGCAGATACAGATCGATGGAGAGCGGGCCAAAGGCCGTCAGAGCAGCGAGAAGAACGATCAGACGCTGCGGATTGGCGACTGCGGACATGCATGATCACTCGTGATTGAGACGGCCAACCCGCGCGCTGGTCGTCTGCGCAGGGTTACAGACCGAGCAGCCAGAGACACATCCCCGGGAAGAGCAGCAACAGAGCGATGCGCAACAGATCGGAGACGAGGAAAGGCAACACGCCTCGTGCAGTCTCGGCAAAGGACACATCCCCTGCCGCCTTTTGAACAATGAACAGGTTCATCCCCAGTGGCGGCGTAATCAGACCGATCTCCACCACCATCAACGCCAGGATGCCGAACCAGATGGATTTCGCCGTCGCATCCAGGCCATAGAAATCCAGACCGAGTATCAGCGGGTAGAAGATGGGGATAGTCAGCAGAATCATCGCCAGCGAATCCATCACGCAACCCAGCACCAGATACAGCAGCAGAATCGCCAGCAGCACCAGCATCGGCTCGAAGCCGGCATTCATCACCCAGCTGGCAAGCTCGGTGGGCATCTGGGTCAAGGCCAGGCCAGAGTTCAGCAGATCGGCGCCAAGCAGTACGAAGAAGATCATCGCTGTGGTCTCGGCGGTGCCCAGCAGACTGGCACGCACACCCAGCCAGCGCATGCCGCCTTGCAGCACCGCAAGAATGCCGCAGGCAGCCGCCCCGATCGAGGCCGCCTCGGTAGGATTGGCCCAACCGCCGTAGATACCGACGATCACCACCAGAAACACCACCAGCACCGGTGTAACCTTGATCAGCGCCCTCACCCGCTCGCTTGCACTGGCCTTGGCTACACCCTCGTCTGCAGCCCCATCGCGGCTAACCAGCAGACGCAGTACCAGCATGTAGCCGAGCATTGCCAGCAAACCGGGAATTACCGCAGCGACGAACAACTTGGCGATGGATTCCTGGGTCAACACGGCGTAGATGATCAACGGCACCGAAGGCGGAATCAGAATGCCCAGAGTCCCACCGGCCGCGACGGTAGCCGTGGCCAGACGCCCCGAATAGTGATGGCGACGCAGCTCCGGCAGGGCCACCTGACTCATGGTGGCCGAGGTGGCCAGGGAGGATCCGCAGATGGCCCCGAAACCGGCGCAAGCACCGATGGCGGAAATGCCGAGGCCGCCGCGCAGGTGACCGACAAAAGCGGCAGCACACTGGAAGATCGTACGCGACAGGCCACCATGGGTGGCGAACTGGCCCATCAGCACGAACAGCGGAATCACCGCCAGGTCGTAGTTGGAAAGCCTTGAGTAGACCAGGTTGTTGAGGGTGAACAGCAAGGCGTTCAGATCACCGGCATTGACCGCCCAGTAACACAGCGCACCGCCGACCAGCATGGTGATACCGATATGCACCCGCAACACCAGTAGCGTGAGGGTAACCCCCAAGGCACATAGGCCGAGACTCAGACCACTCATGCTTTGGCTCCAGGCAAGACGATGTCGGCAACCCGCTGCAATGCGCACAGCGCCAAAAGCACCAGGCTCGGAACGATCAGCAGCAACGGAATCCATAACGGAATGGACAGCAAGGTGGTGACATCGCCGTACTCGCGGCTATCTAGCATCTGCAAGCTGGTGCGCCAGGCCAGGATGACGGCAACCCCAACACAGAGCAGATGAGCCAGAGCATCGAGGCAACGTTTTACCGCCTCGGGAGCCGCCAGGGTGAAGGCATCGGCCTTGAGGTGATTGCCGCGCAGCTCGCACATCGGCAGGAATGCAGCAATGGCCACCGCGGCGCCGACTTGCATGAGCTCCATGTCGCCGCGAATCGGCGCAGCGAACAGCTTGCGGCCGACGATGGAAATCAGCGACATGCCGATCAGCGCCAGCAACAGCAAGCCGCCTGACAGGGCAAAGCCCTGGGTGAGCCCGTTCAGCACGCGGCGAGTTGGTCCTTGCGCCTGCATAGGCACGGGGTCGAACGACAGCGGCTCGTTCATCCTATCAACGCTCTTGTGCAGCCAGACGACGCAAGCCGGTTACCAGCGCCTGTGCATCCAGACCACGACCGTTCGCTTCTTCGATCCACTGCTCGGCCACCGGTGCCGCAGCGCGCTGCATCGCCTCATAGGTGCCTGCATCGAGGGCCACGATACTGCCCTCCTTCGCAGCCTTCTGAGTCTTGGCGATCTCCTCGTCCCAGGCTTTGCCGAAACGCTCCGACAGGACCTTGCCGCTGTTGCGCTCGACGATTTCCTTTAGGTCCGCGGGCAGGCTGTCGTACTTGCGCTTGTTCATCAACATGCCCAGCACCGTGTAACCGATTGCCGGCTGCCCTTCGCCAAGCAGGCTGTGGTAGTTCGTCACTTCGTCGAGCTTGGTTGGCGCCACCACCTCCCAGGTCGCCAGGGCACCGTCGACCACTCCCTTGGCAATCGCCTCGGTCATCTGCGCCGGCGGCATGCTCACAGGGCTTGCTCCCAGGCTTTCCAGGGTCTTGGCGGCAGTGCGACTGGAGGCTCTGAGCTTGAGCCCTTTGAAATCCTCGAGCGACCTGATCGGCTTGTCACGCGTATGCACGTCCATGCCGCCATCACCGAACAGCGCCAGCACCTTGAATCCCTTGAAATCGTCCTGGGCATACTGCTCGAAGTAGTCCCAGATGATGGCATTGCCCCGCTGTCCGCCATAGGGCAGGACGAACGGCAGCTCCAGCGCCTCCACCCGTGGGAATTTGCCAGCCGAATAGCCCGGCGCCGTCCAGACGATATCGGCCACGCCGTTGCGCGCCATGTCGGCGAGCGTGGCGGGCGTGCCGCCCAACTGCATGGAAGGATAGATCTGGCAGGTGATGCGCCCGGCCGACTCGGCGCTGAGCTGTTCGCACCAGGGCTTGATGACGTTGGCGTGGGCGTTGGAGTTGGCCGGCAGGAAATGCGCGACCTTCAGCGTGACCGTTTCGGCCTGGGCCAGAACAGGCAGGCTCAGTGCCACGCAGAGTGCAGCCAGGGCGTAGGTCTTCATAAGGAGTGGAGCTCCCATCTTGTTGTTGTCGGCGGCGCGAGGAGTTGTCGCGCACTGGATGCTTATTTATTAATAAATTAACTTTTTAACCAACCCTGTCAACCTTCTCATTTTGATGCCTACGTAAAACCCCTCTCGAAAACCATATAACTCTTTAAAAATCATGAATATAAAAAATTCACATCTCTCATCATTGGCTCACTCTCAGCTCTTCCGCGAGAAACCTGATAGATAAGATATTATTAAAAATTGAAACCACCGACCCCTCTGCAGCCAAGGGCAGGCGGCAGGTCTTGCTTGCCAGCGCTGTCAGACCGAGGGCATGACGAGCAGAAGCAGCGTCTCGGCTCCACTCACCGCCGACCGAAACCTTGGCGGAAATGCGGCCACAATCCTTGATAGTGAAGCCATCATCGACGCCGCCCAGCGGACGCCTGAAATAAACGCTCAGGTCGACCTCAACCAGCGCGGGTACCAGATTGCCGGAACGCCAGGCCTGGCAGACGTCCTCGGCGCACCAGAAGAGCTTCCATAACGGTGTGAGCTATTAGGGAGCGCAAACGCCGGCAATGCTTGGCCACACTTGCCAGCGGACTTGACCCGACGCGCCACAGCCAACAGTGCACCTGTTGTGTGCAGCAGTAACAAAGAGCGCACCGAGAGTCGGCGAATGGCCGCTTGAGTATCAGATTCCAGCCCTGCGCAATGGCGCTTTGCGGCAACAAGGAATGACTTGCAAGAACACGGCACGGTTCATGCTTAACATGTTAATAAAAATTCGAATGCGTCATTCGGTAACATGTTAACAAGCATAAAGGGGTCGCCATGCACGCTCAGCAGGCAATGCACAGCTCATTCGAAAACTGGCAGCGCTCCATCCAATCCGTTTGCGGCAACTACGAGACCCGCCTGGCGTTCAACAGCACCCTGTTCATCGGTGACGTCTATGCCAAGGAACACGCAGGTCTGACGCTGGCTCACCTGAAGACCAATGCCGGCCAGATCTCGCGTAAGGCCAAGACAGGTCGCGATGACGACCGTTACTGCTTCCTGGTAAGCCAGCGCAGTGGCTGCTCACAGATATCCCAGAACGGCCGGACCGTGCAGTTGGCACCGGGCGACCTAGTGCTCATGGACTCGGTAGGCTCGTGCGAAATCACCCCACAGGGATTGATCGAACATGCTTCCCTGCATTTGCCGCGGGAAGATGTCCTGCGCACACTCCGTAATGATCGCTCGCTTTTCGGCAAGGTTTCACCTCGCTGCACCAGCGGCCGCATGCTGCGTCTGCTGGTGGACCAGCTATATCTCAGCGAAGCCGGCATCCAGGCCGATGCTTGCGAAGGTGAAGCCATACTGAGTGCGTTTACCAGTCTGCTCGGCCCTGCCCTGACTCAGCGCGAACAGCAGGCCGAAATCACAGACTCGATTGCTGGCAACAGCCTGCGACGGCAGGCACGACAGCTGATCGACGAATCGCTGAGCCACCCCAACCTGACGCCGGTAGCCTTGGCCAGCCGCCTGCAGATATCCGTGCGCCAGCTCTATCGACTCTTCGAGGAACAGAACGACAGCGTATGCCGCTACATCCAGCGAACTCGCCTGCAGCGCAGCGCCAGTGATCTAGCCAACCCCAATCTACGTCGCGAATCGATTACTGCCATTGCCTACAAGTGGGGTTTCACCGACTCGGCGCACTTCAGCCGTGCGTTCAAGAAACAGTTCGAGCAATCGCCCAAGGACTACCGCGCCCTGGCCATCGATCAGTAGCGGAAGGCCAGCCCAGGCAGGTACCGGCTGCGACGACCGAAGGTCGCCACCGACATAGTCTCAGTCAAGCGCTGCCTGGGTTTCCGGAAGGGTCGCACCGCCATCCACCACAATGGTCTGCCCGGTAATATAGCCGGCACCTTCGGAGGCGAGAAACAGCATGGCACCGGCAATATCAGCCGGTTCGCCCAGGCGACCCAACGGTACCCCGCGGGCGATATCGGCACTGTGGGCACCATCACCCAGATTACCCATCGCCGGAGTACGGATCATTCCCGGTTCAACACCATTGACCCGCACCCCACGCCTGGCCAGCTCCAGCGCCGCACTGCGGATGAAACCGTTGACCCCTGCCTTGGACGCCGCATAGTGACTCAGCCCCGGATAGGCGACCCGTGGCCCGGTCACCGACGAAGTGACCAGCACGCAGCCCCTGCCGAGGCGCTCGAACAACGGCAACGCACCCTGGGTGAGCCAGAACAGCGCGCTGAGATTCACCGCCAGGGTGCGCTGCAGGATCGTCGGAGTGATTTCTGCGAAAGGCGTCAGCGGAAAGTAGCCGGCGTTGTGCACCAGGACGTCCAGGCGCTCCAGCCCGCCAAGCAGCGCGGCGATGGCCGCTTCGTCGGCCAGGTCGATCGCCAGCGCCTGCACATCGTGCCCCTGGCTCTGCAGCTCGCGCGCCAGTGCCTGGGCTGGCTGCACCTGCAGGTCGGCGATCAGCACGCACGCCCCGCTAGCGGCAAAGCCCTCGACAATGCTGCGACCGATGCCCTGGGCGCCACCAGTGACCAATACGGTCTGCCCGGCGAAATCAAATCGTGCGTTCATCAGGCACCTCCTAAACGGTCGAACACCAGGGTCGGCACGTCGACGATGCTGGAACCGCCGTCGGCGACGATGCTGGCTCCGGTGATGATCGACGCCTCGTCACTGATCAGGAAACGGCATACGCTGGCGATTTCCTCGGCACTGGCCGGACGCCGCAGAGGCACGTCGGCGGTAACACGGGCGTAGGCGGAATCAAGGTCTTCGCCGAAGTGCTGCATCAGCGGTTGCATCTCCTCGTCGGCCATCGGCGTGCGCACCCAGCCGGGGCACACGCAGTTGACCCGCACGCCCAGTGGGCCGTAATCACGCGCCAGGGAGCGATTGAGGCCGAGCAGCGCATGCTTGGCAGTGGTGTAGCCACACACCTGCGGGCCGGCAGCCAGCGAGGCGATGGAACCGAGTAGGACGATGCTGCCGCGCCGCTCGATCAGCAACGGCAGGCAGGCTCGGGCGCTGTGAAAGGCGCTGTCGAGATTGCTGCGCATGGCGGCCTGCCAGCCCTCATCGGACGTTTGCGTGGCCGTGCCGAGACCATGGCCACCAGCACAGGCCAGCAGCGCATCGAGGCCTCCGAAGCGGCTGCGGATCTGCTCGACGAAACCACTCCACGCCTCGGCGCTGGCAGCATCTCCAACCAGCACCAGGCCACCAGTTTGCGCCGCCACACGTTCCAGAGGCTGGCGGCGACGGCCGACCAGCACCAGATTATGACCTTCGCCCGCCAGCCGCCGGGCACAGGCTTCACCGATGCCGGTGCCTGCCCCCGTGATGGCGATAGTCTTCGCCTTACTCATTGGGGTACTCGGTGCGGTTGATCACGCTGCAATAGGAAGCCACTGGGAAGTTGGACAGCTCATCGAAGCCGCCACCGGCATAGCCGAAGATCTTGCCATCGCTACGGTGATTGGCCATGTCGATCATCACTAGGCCTAGGGTCGGCACGATCTTCTCGCGCCAGACAAACATGTACAGCTCATCGGCGATCTTGTAGTAGTGACAACGATCGGTGTCGCACAGCCCCGCTTCCACACCTTTCAGGCACTGCCAGGTGTAGAAGTTTTCGTTGAGGTAGATATGCTCGTAAACCTCGGTCGGGCTGTAGCGATAGAGATTGCGCAGCCCCACCAGCTCGCGGGTCGGCGCGTGCGGGCAAGCGCCCTCCTGCCAAGGTTTGTCCAGGCTGCCGTGGAAGAACTCGACCTCTACGCCGGTCAACAGTTTGCCGGCCAGAGCCCGGTGATAGAGGCCTTCGTGGGTGGTTTCAGCATCCGGCAGACGGCCGATTACCGCCGTGAAGGAGGCGCTGCCAATATCCAGCACCAGGCTGATCGACCAGTCCTGACCTTGCTCGTGCTTGAGGAAATCCACCAGGTAGATACCGGGGCGTACCGAAGTGGCGCGGTAGGTTGCACTGCCCTGCGAATGACCGTCGGCGGCCTGCCAGCTCAGGCACTCGGACTCGAAGCGGTGAGCGATTTGCCAGCCATTGGCAAAGTGCAGCGTCAGGCTTCGCCCAGCGAGGTCGGCCAGGTTCGGCAGGATGAAGGATTCCTGGGCAAAGCCATCGGCCAGGGCTCCTACGGTGATCCAGTCGGAATTCGTGCTCATGCGGACATCTCGAAGTGGTGGGTAGAGCCTGCATGGTGCGTGATCGGTTGAAGCCCGCCTATCAACCGGATGGTTGAGGGGCGGGCTTTTGTCCTGCCCCTCAATCAGTTCGCAGCCTTGCTCTGACGGGCGTTTACCGCAGGCACGCGAGACGCCCAAGGCTGCGCCTGCTCCAGCTGAGCAGCCAGAGCCAGCAAGGTGGCCTCGTCACCGAAGCGACCGGCAAAATGCGCACCGATGGGCAGGCCTGCGGCCGTCCAGTACAGCGGCACCGACATCGCCGGTTGGCCGGTGGCGTTGAACAGCGCGGTAAACGGCGAATAGCTGTGGAACTGCTCCATCACCTCGTCAAGGCTGAGCCGTTCATCGAAGGCATCCAGATCACCGATGCGTGGCGGCTCACGGGTCAGGGTCGGCGTGAGAATCACATCGAACTGCTGCAGGAACCCGGCAAAGACACGCCCCAGCGTATGGATCCAGTCGACTGCCGCCGCATAACGTGCGCCAGCGATATCACCACGCTCGCGCAGGATGATGCGGGTACGCGGCTCCAACTCCTCCAGCGCCACCGGCTGACCACGCATCTGCCCCAGCATGTCGATGTAACCACGGGTGCTCGCACCGATGATGTCGAAGACGCGATCCAGGAAGACCGGCAGCTCGACCGGCAACCGAGTCACCTCGACCGAGTGGCCAAGGCTCTCGCACAGGCGCGCCGCATGCCGCACGGCAGCCAGGCTTTCGGCAGAGCTTGGCCAGGGGTCGAGATGCTCGACCAGCGCGATACGCAGCGGGCGCGATGGCCCCTGCGCAGCAGCGAGATAGGAGGTGCTGTGCAACGGAGCCGCGTAAGGCGCGCCCAGATCCATACCAGCCGTCACATCGAGCAATGCAGCGCTGTCACGCACGGACAGGGTGATCGCGTGCGGTGTACCCATGCCGGCCCAACCTTCGCCGACCAGCGGCCCGGACGGCATGAGCCCACGGCTCGGCTTGAAACCGAACACGCCGCAGCAGGATGCGGGAACCCGCAGCGATCCACCGCCATCGTTGCCGTGGGCGAAAGGAACCACCCGCGCGGCCACCAGTGCTGCCGCTCCACCGCTGGAGCCACCAGCACTGCGCTCTGTGTCCCAGGGATTACGAGTGGCTCCGAAGCGCGTGGACTCCGTGGTGTAGGACGTACCGAATTCGGGCGCCGTGCTGCTGCCGGCGAACACGCAACCGGCCTGCCGCAGTCGCGTCACTACCTCGGCTTCAAAATCGGCACGCACCTCGCCGCAGGCCTGGGAACCGTTGGTCATCAGCGCACCACGCAGCGGTGAGAACAGATCCTTGATCAGAGTCGGCACACCGGCGAAAGCACCCTGACGGGTACTGGCCGACTGCGCATCGAGGCGGGCCCTGTCATAGAGTTTTTCGCAAACTGCATTGAGCTGCGGTTCGACCTGTTCGATGCGTTCGATGACCGCCTCCAGCAGTTCGCCGGGTAGTACCTCCCCCGTGCGTACCAGTTCGGCGAGCCCGTAGCCATCGTGACTGTCCAGCAGCGAGTGAATGCTGTGCATAGTGAGTTTCCTTGGAATCAGGAGTGGGTAGAAAGTGGTTCAGCCGAACGCTTACGCTGGATCAGCCCGGTAACCAGCCACAGTGACGCAGCCACAAGGCTGGCCACTGCCAGCCAGTGAATCGAGGCGCGCAAGTCGCCGGTGAATGCACCAACCAGCGCGACCACCAATGGGCTGACGAACTGGCCGATATAGAGGCAGGCCGTGAACAGGCCGAGACCACGCCCCCGGGTACTGACGTTCAGTGCGTTCATCACAGGTGCCATGGCATTTGGCACCAGCAGGCCAGCGCCAAGGCCATGCACGCTCACGGCCAGCAAGACCTCGTTGTAGCTGTGCGCACGGGTCAGCAACCACAGGCCCAGCGCCAGCAGGGTCAGCAGTGCAACGTTGCAACCCGCGATACCCAGACCTCGACGCAGCAGCGGCCAGATCAGTGAGCCACCGAGAGTGGCCAGCAGCCCCAATCCTGCAGACAGGCCAATCAGGGTGCTGGAGGTGACGCCCATCCCCACCAGCAGAACGGGTGTCTGCACCGGCACGATCAGGCTAAGGATCATTCCGCCCAGAATCAGCAGATAGCCACTGACCAGTGCCGGAATCGAGACCTGCTCATCGTCCTCGTCGGAAGCCGTCTCCACCCGCTCACGAACGGGTTCCCAGAGCACCCGGATCATCGCCGGCACCAACAACAGCGGCAGCAGATAGAGATAGAACGGCAGGCGCCATGACTGTTCGCCCAACGCACCGCCGACAACGAAGAACAGTGCGCCCACCAGGCCGATGGTGACCACCTGCAGGTTGACGTAGCGCATGCGCGCCTCCCCTCGCCAGTAGTCGGCGATCAGGGTGGCGCAGCAGGTCATGATCGCCGCTTCGGTGCAACCGAAGAGCAGGCGCACAGCAACGATGGCTGTCAGATCGTTGAGCAGCGCCGGGATCATTCCCAGCAACGCGTACAACTGGGTAGCGATCACCAGCAGCGCCTTGCGCCCAACCCGGTCGGCCAGCCAGCCGGCCAAAGGCGCGCAAAGGGCGATGGCCAGGGCCGGGCCGGTCACGGCCAGGGGCACCAGCAGCTCGGCATGTGGCGAAGTCGGGCCAAACTCGGCGGCCAGCTTCGGCAGCATGGGTGCGACCATCACCGCACCCATGATGGTCAGGCTGCTGCCAAGCATCAGCACCACGCCTTCACGCCGGCCGCTGGCCTGCCGGGCGTTGGGCGCTGCCGCGCCTGCAAGGGAATGTTCCAGGGACATACTGAAGACCTCGAAGAAGTGAAGAGGAATCCATGGCGAGCGTCGCAAGGACACCCCTCGGGATCCTGCCTACGGCGTTTGCCAAAGGCTCCGAGATGCAAGGCCATCGACCGTGCGCCGGCGGTACGCAGGCATCCTAGGGCGCGGTCTGAAACCACCGTTATCCAAATTCGGCAGAATCACGACGACCATTTCCGGCCGCTCGGAGCAGGCTCCGACCTGCCAGAAATGGCTAGCACAAGACAGATGCGGTGTTCGGCTGCGAAGGCCGTTTTGTGGGATGGAAGGCGAAGGGGCGTCAGGCGAACCCCGTGCAAGTCTTACAGGAAAAGCGTCGCCACCAGTTCGGTACGATTGCTTACACCCAACTTGCGAAATAGATTGATCAGATGGGTCTTGACGGTGGGCAGGCCAACGTTGAGTCGTCGAGCGATGTCCTTGTTGCTGTAGCCAGCTCGCAACAGCTCAGCTACTTGCCACTCCCGTGCAGTCAGTTGCATGCGCGAAGCGACGGACGTTGGCGGTGCCACGGCAATCTCGAACAGTCCCTGCAGAGCCTGTAGTTGCTGCAGTTCGTGCATGGCGAAGGCGCCAAGCTGCGAACCACGCAGCAGCGAGATACCCGCCACGGGACGCCCATGCTCGAAAGCCAGTACCTCGACGACATCGATGACGCCGAAGCGCTCGAGGAAATCCCTGTAGCGCCGATTGGCGGCGGCGTCCTGCGCACTCATGCCCAGTTGCAAGGGCACAACACTGCTGCCGGTGCGCTGGCAGTTGCGTGGCTGTAGCGGATCGACCTGACGATAGTCGGACAGATAGCGCTCATGCATGTCCAAGCGCATCTGCTGCAGGAGGAAATCGTGCGGTTCGAGCTGGTCGGCAATGCGATAGAAGACACCGGCGGAGACGGGTAGCAACGCCAGGAAGCTGTTCAGGCAACGCTTACCCACCTCTGCGTCATACATGATCACGTGACTCAGTTAGACCCTGGCGACCGAATCGGCCGCCAGGTTGTGCAGCCAGTGGTTAGGGTTACACCACGGCCATGTAATGTTTGGTGAAGCTTTCGCTGAGCACGTCCCACAGCACGCTAGTGCCCTTGGTCACGAACCAGCTGTCGCCAGCCTTGTAGCGGGTGCTCTGGCCGGTGGCCTCATCAGTCAGAATGACCTCGCCGAACACCACGGTGGCCTGTTCGTTGAACGGATACACCATGCGGAACTTGCTCTTGGTCACAGCGAAGTAACCGGCGCTGAGCGCATCGGTTGGGGCGCCGAAGGTCATCTTGCCGAAAGCCTTGCCCTCGCCTTCGAGAATCTCCGAGCCCAGGTCGGCAATGGTGCCCCAGGTATCCAGCTCGTTGAGGGTGGTGCCTTGTTTGATGGGAGTCATTGGATATTTCCTCTGTTAATGATCGTCAATGGATGGATCAGCGCCGCCCGTTCCAGTACCCCGATAGCTGGTGCCAGGATTTGCCGGCAGTGAGCAGCAACGGACGAATCTGGTCTTTACCGATCACCTGGATGCGACGCACCGAGCTGATCAGGTCATAGCGCGCCGAGCCTTCGCTCATACCCTCGGCCAGCACCTTGCAAATGATGTGACTGGGGGTAACGCCGAAGCCCGAGTAACCCTGCACGAAGAACACATTGGGGTGCTGCGGCAAGGTGCCGATCTGGGGGAACAGATTGGGGCTGCAGGCCATAGGGCCACCCCAGGCCAGGTCGATCTTCACGTCCTTGAGGTAAGGGAAAATCTTCAGCATCAGGTTACGGTTCCAGGCCTTGAGGTCGCTTGGAATGTGCTCGACGAAGGGCGTGGCCGAACCGAATAGCAGGCGGTTCTCACGGGTGACCCGGTAGTAGTCGATGACCGGGCGAATATCGCTGTAGGCACCGCGAATCGGGCTGATACGCTCGATCAGCTCATCCGACAGCGGCTCGGTGACCATCTGGAAGGCATAGGTGTTGATGGTGCTCCTGTGCAGCTCCGGCTCCATCTTGTTGAGGAAGCTGTCGCAGGCCCAGAGCAGCTTACCGGCCTTGACCGAGCCCTTGGCGGTACGCACCGTGACGCGCTCGCCATAGGTCACTTCCAGCGCCGGGCTGTACTCGAAAATCTTCACGCCGTGACTGGCCAGCGCCTTGGCCTCGCCCAGCAGAAGGTTGAGCGAATGCACATGGCCGGCGCCCATGTGCAGCAAGCCACTGGAATAGGCATCGGAACCGATCATCTGCTTGAGCTCGCTGCCCACCAGCAGACGGATCTCCTGCTGCGGACTCAGCGCCTTGAACTCCTTCTCCCAGGCAGCCAGAGTCTTTTCCTGGCGGGCATTGAAACCCATGTAGCCATAGCCATGGCAGAAGTCGGCATCGATGGCGTACTTCTCGATGCGGCTCTTGATGATCTGCGCGCCCTGGTCGCTGATCTCCAGAATCGCGCGCAGGCCGTCCTCCCCCACATCCTTGCGGATCTTCTCCAGGTCATGGCCGATACCCGCCATGATCTGCCCGCCGTTGCGCCCAGTACCACCGAAGCCGAGGTAGCGCCCCTCCAGCACGACGATGTTGGTGATGCCCTTCTCGGCCAGCTCCAGAGCTGTGTTTATGCCGGAAAAGCCGCCACCGATCACGACCACGTCTGCGTCGATATCCGCCTCGAGGGACGGAAAGCTGAGGTCATACTTCTTGGTGGCCGTGTAGTAGGTAGGCGTTTCGATATTGATCATGGGAAGCAACCTAAGTATTCGAGAAGGAACGACTGCTAAACGTGCCCGGCGCCGTGCACGTTGCGTTCTGCTGGATCACATTAGGAACTCATCAGGCCAAGCACGTCTTGATTCACCCTGCCCTGACACTTGACCATTCCTGCCAGAGCCTATGGGCTCAGGTGACACCGCAGCCTGAAATTGCTTCCTCTACCGTTCATCCGCTGACACCCTGGCAGCAGCGATCAATAAGGAGGCACGCTTGATCAAGACAGTTATACGTCTTAACTTCTATCGTCATATGCATCAAGCCATCACCCTTCGTCCCTATCCGTTCGAGAGGTGGTCTGCCCCAGTCGTGCCACGAGCCGAACTGAAAAGGCTGCTTACTTAAAGAAAATTTCAACAAGAACAACAAAGAACCTTTCCTTAACTGCAGCTCAGGTGTTTCCCAAGTGGGAATCCTTTGGTGCCTCACTGGTGACTACCCAGACTCCATCTGGACATGGATCGCCGCAGACGGCAAAGCGCATGATGCGCATGCCCTCCGCTCTGGAGAATGGCTCATCGGTAAGCACCGCACCGACGGCGTTCGAGCGGACTAAATGAGCATGTATGACACATTCGCTTCATCCACCACTCCCCGACTGATCAGCACCTCTCCCTTTTCGCGGCACGTCAGCTCGCAGGATATCGACGAGCATGCCGAGCAGGTCAGCGACTGGCAGCTGACCTACGACCAGATGTCCGCTGGCCGCTTTCACGGCGAACTGACGGAGTTCAGCCTGGACTGGATGCAGGTCATCCGTGACAGAACCAACCAGTCTCTGATCAAGCGCGGCTCGGCCAAACCCGGCACCATCAACTTCAGCATTCCGCTCAGCTTCAGCGGTGACCTTTACTGCGATGGCAATCTCGTTTCCGGAGGCAAGGCCCTGGTCGCCCATGCCGATGACCTGCCGCAGTTGCGCACGCCCGACGAAATGGATCTGCTCGTGGTGGCCGTGGACATGGAAATACTCGAACGGGAGCTGACCCTGCAGGGCATCGCCTTCGAAAGCCGTCACCTACCCAAGACCTACCTGGTCAAAGATCTGGATCTGCCACGCAACCTGCGCACTATTCTGGAAAATCTCGAATACGGCTGCGCCAGCTCCACGGCCGACCTGAATGACGAGCGGCTACGTCACCAGTTCCGCGACGCGATCATGCTGCAACTGTTCGAGCTGCTGCCCTCCAGCCAGCCCGTCGAGATCACCCCCTCGAACCGCAAGCGCACGGTCGACCGCGCCTGCGAATACGCCCTGGCGCATCTGGACGAGCCACTGACCATTCTCGATCTGTGCCGCACGCTGGGCGCCAGTCGCCGCAAGCTGCAGTACTGTTTTCAGGAAACCCTTGGCACCAATCCGGTGGCCTACCTGCGAACGCTGCGCCTGAACGCGGCGCGCCGGGAGCTGCGCCAGGGCGCCGACCTGGTGTCAGTGCAGGAGGTCGCCAGCCGCTGGGGCTTCTGGCATCTCAGTCGCTTTTCCAGCGAATACCGGACGATGTTCGGTGAACGTCCCTCGCAAACCCTGCATCGCTGACCCCATCGGCGCAGCACTTCCTACGCCCCTCCTGCTAACCCAACCCTCAGACGCGACTGATGACAGCCGCGACTGGGGGCGTATCAGCTTTTCTACCCTCGCGCCTGCATCTTTGCCATTTTTGGCTAACACGCCCAATGCCCCCTCCGTAACCTGAACGTAACGGACGAACTGCCACGTCCCGGTCTCCGCCTATCCAGGCGGCCAAACACACCCTGTTGACAATAAAAAAGTCTCGCAACGGAGGTAACTGGGAGATGGACAAGAAATTTGCCTTGTATCCCCTGGCCATGTCGATCATGGCCTCGATGTCCCCTGCAGTTCAGGCATTCCAGATCGACAGCGGAGATCCCGATCTCAGGCTGCGCTGGGACAACACGTTCAAATACAGTACGGCCAGCCGCCTCAAGGGCGCGTCCGATCAGCTCACCGCCCTTCCCAACCACGACGACGGCGACCGCAACTTCAGCCGTGGCCTGATCTCCAACCGCTTCGACCTGCTCTCGGAATTCGACGTCATGTACAAGAACGTTGGCGCCCGGGTATCGGGGGCAGCGTGGTACGACAGCGTCTACAACGAGGGTAACGACAACAACTCGGCGGCCACCGCCAATGCCTTTTCGGTCGACCACGACGAGTTCACCCGTGCTACCGAAAAGCTGCATGGGCGCAAGGGTGAACTGCTCGATGCATTCCTCTTCGCCCGCTTCAATTTGGGCGACGCCAAAGGTACGGTGCGCGCCGGTCGGCATGCACTGGTGTGGGGGGAAAGCCTGTTCTTCGGCGCAAACGGCATTGCCGGCACCATGGCGCCCGTGGACGCGGTCAAGGCGGCCTCGGTGCCCAACACCCAGTTCAAGGAGCTGATCCGCCCCACCGAGCAGTTTTCCGGTCAACTGCAACTGACGCCCGACGTCTCCATCGGCGCGTTCTACCAATGGCGCTGGGAGCAGACCCGTCTGCCGGCCTCAGGCAGCTACTTCTCGGTGCTCGACACTATCGGCGAGGGCGCTGAGCGCCTGATCGCCGGGCCCAACCCGGTCATCCCCGGTGGTGAACCCCTGGCATTCTTCCGCCAGCAGGACATGAAGGCCAAGGACTCCGGCCAGGGCGGCGTGCAGATCCGCTTTCGCGCCGGTGAGACAGACTTCGGTCTTTATGCCGTTCGCTACCACGACAAGACACCGCAGATCTACATTCGCCCCGGTGCAGGCGCCCCCGACTTCGCCAGCGGACGCCTGGGCACTTACCAGTGGGTCTATCCGGAAAACATCCGCGCCTTCGGTGCCAGCGTCAGCCACACCTTCGGCGACTACAACGTCGCTGCGGAAATCTCCACCCGCCGCAACATGCCGCTGAGCAGCGATGGCGTGACCATCCTCGACGGCAGCGGCGACAACGATGGCGATGCCCGCTACGCCGTCGGCAACACCCTGCATGCGCAGGTGTCCTGGCTGGCGACGCTAGGCCCGTCTTTCATCGCCAACGAAGCGGACTTCCTCGGTGAGGTGGCCTGGAACCGTGTACTCGACGTGACCAAGAACCGCCAGGCGCTCAACCCCCTGGCCGATCGCGACGCCGCCAACGTGCGCTTTGTCTACGAGCCCCGCTATCGCCAGGTGTTTCCCGGTGTCGACCTGTCGGTGCCGGTCGGGCTCGGATTCGGCATCGGCAACTCCGCAGTGGTCGGGGCCTTCAATGGCGACAAGGTGGGCGACTTCAGTATCGGCCTGACCGCGCTGTACCTCAACGAATGGCGAGCTGGCCTCACCTACACCCACTACTTCGGGCCGGCTGGCACCTCGGTAGACGAAGACAACCACATCTCTTTCAAGCAATCGCTGAAGGATCGCGACTTCATCGCCCTGTCGATCCAGCGCACCTTCTAAGCAGAGGAACCTCACATGACCCGTTTCTCCCTTCCCATACTGGGCCTGGCATTGCTTTGCGCCCAGCAGAGCATGGCTGCGGTGACGGCCGAAGAAGCCGCCAAGCTGACAGGCGAACTCACGCCACTCGGTGCAGAACGCGCCGGCAACGCCGACGGCAGCATTCCCGCCTGGAAAGGCGGGCTGACCACGCCCATCCCTGGCGACAAACCCGGAGGCCGCCGTTCTGATCCGTTCAAGGACGAGAAGCCGCTGTTCAGCATCAACGCGGGCAACGCCGCGCAATACGCCGACAAGCTGACCGATGGCACCCGCGCGATGCTGGCCAAGTACCCCGACAGCTATCGCCTGGATGTGTATCAAACGCACCGCACCGCCGCGGCGCCGCAATGGGTGTACGACAACACCCAGGCCAACGCGAGCCGGGCGAAAATCGACAACGACGTGGTGGTCGGCGCGTTCGGCGGGATTCCCTTCCCGATTCCTAGCAGCGGCGCCGAAGTGATCTGGAACCACCTGCTGCGCTGGCGTGCACCGACCGCACGCTTTTACGCCACGGCCTACCAATTGACCTCCGATGGCCGCGCCGTCCTGGCCAGCGACGCCAGCTCCGTGCAACAGGTGCCCTATTACTTCAAGGACAGCAGTCTGGAGGATTACGCCAAGTCCAACCTGTACTTCAACATTCGGGTCAACCTCTCCGCCCCGGCCATCCGTGCGGGCGAAGGCATCGTCGGGCGGCAGAACCTCGACGCCGCCAAGGATCAGGCCTGGGTTTACCTGGTGGGGCAACGCCGCGTGCGCAAACTACCCAATACCTGCTGCGACACACCAAGCCCGACCATGGCTGGTCTGATGAGCTTCGATGAACTGGAAGTCTTCTCTGGTCGCCTGGATCGCTTCGACTGGAAGATCATCGGCAAGCAGGAAAAGTACATCCCTTACAACGCCAACAAACTGCTGCAGCCGACCTCGGACAAAGAGGTACTGAGCGCCCACCACCTCAACCCCGATCACGTTCGCTGGGAATTGCATCGCGTGTGGGTCGTCGAAGCCACTCTGCGCAATGGCCAGCGCCACCAGGCCGCACGCAGTCGCTACTACTGCGACGAAGACACCTGGACCTGCGTGATGGGTGATCGCTGGGATGCCAACGGCCAACTGTGGAAGACCACCTGGGGCCAGGTCATGGTGATGCCAGAGCTACCCGGCAACTTCATGTTCGCCTTCGGCTTCAATGACCTGCTCTCCGGCGCGGCCATGGTCGCCGGCCTGTTCAACGAGAAGCCGGTGCATTACGAGCTGCTCGAACGCCTGCCGGATGTCGAGTTCACCCCCGACGCCCTGGCCAATGACGGCATTCGCTGACCTGTTACCCGCCATCCGCGACAGCATTACGGAGCGCGCTCATGAACACCCATAGTCATTTATCGCGCGGCACTGCAGGACGTTGGCCGTGGGCACTGCTGGCAGCCTGCCTGTGCCTGACCAGCGCGGCGCAGGCCGAACCGGTCGGCGCTGCGCTGGAGCGCCCGGCATTGGCCACGGTCAACCCGGCGCAGGGCTATCTGCTGGGCCTCGCCCAGGCCGGCCAGCGCCTGGTAGCCGTTGGCGAACGCGGGCTTATCCTGCTGTCCGACGACCAGGGGGCGACCTGGCGACAGGCCGCCTCCCCGGTCAGCGTCACCCTGACGGCTGTGCGCTTCGCCAATGCCGAGCACGGCTACGCTGTCGGGCACGGCGGCAGCGTACTGGTCAGCCAGGATGGAGGGACTAGCTGGACTGCCAGCCTCGATGGCCGCCGCGCCGCCCAAACGCTACTGGCAGCGGCGCAGGCGCAAGGTAACCCGCGTGCGATAGCCGAAGCCAAGCGCCTGGTCGAGGACGGCCCGGACAAACCCTTCCTTGACCTGTGGCTGAAGGGCCCGCAGGAGGCTTATGTCGTCGGGGCCTACGGCCTGGCCCTGCGCAGCCGCGATGGCGGCAAGAGCTGGCAGCCCTGGCTGCAGCGCAGCGTCAACCCGGGCGGTTTGCACCTCAATGCCATCCGCAGCCGTGGCCAGCGTGTGGTGATCGCTGGGGAACAGGGCCTGGTGCTGCTCTCCGAGGATGGCGGCGCCAGTTTCACCCCAGTCGAAACGCCCTACTCCGGCAGTTTCTTCACCCTCGAACTGCCAGCCGATGGTTCGATCGTGCTCGCCGGCTTGCGTGGCAATGCGCTGCGCAGCGATGACGGTGGTGTGAGCTGGGGCCCGCTCGTCTCCCCCGTGGAGGCCTCGATCACCGCCTCGGCGCTACAGGCCAATGGCAAGCCGATATTCGTCAACCAGGCCGGCATGATCCTGCGCGAGCAAGACGGGCGCCTGCTGCCGAGCAACCGACAGCTGCTGCCGCCCCTCAATAACCTACTGCCCACTGCACATGCCGATATCGTCCTCGTGAGCGCAGAAGGTGTCAGTGTGCTGAAAGCTGGAGACGTGAAGTGAACAACGCGCCAACAGACCTGGCGGAAGCTTCCGCTGACTTCGATCCGCGCTCGGGCTCGCTGCTCGAGCGCTTGCTCTTCAACCACCGCCTGCTGGTGGTGGCCCTGTGCGCCATCACCACCCTGCTGCTGGCCTGGCAAACCACCAAGCTCGAATTCAACGCCAGCTTCGAGAAGACCATTCCCACCCAGCACCCTTATATCCAGGTCTTTCAGCGCTATCAGAACCAGCTGACCGGCCTCGGCAACTCGCTGCGAATCGCGGTGCAGAACCCGGCTGGCGACATCTACGACCCGAACTATCTCGACGCCCTGCGTCGTCTGTCGGACGCCGTATTCCTGCTGCCGGGGGTCGACCGCGTCAACATGAAATCCCTGTGGACGCCTTCGACACGCTGGACGGGTGTGACCGAAGATGGCCTTGAGGGCGGTTCGGTGATCCCCAACGGCTACGATGGCAGCCCGGCCAGCCTGGAACAGTTGCGCGCCAATATCGCCCGCTCCGGCGAGATCGGCCAGTTGGTGGCGAGCAATGCGCGCTCCACGGTGATCTACGTGCCACTGCTGACCAAGGACAGCAACGGCCAGGCGCTGAACTACGCGACCTTCGCCGGGCAGCTCGAACAACTGCGCCAGCAATACCAGGCCGAAGGCCTGGACATCCATATCACCGGCTTCGCCAAGATAGTCGGCGACCTGATCGACGGGGTGCGAGCAGTACTGGTGTTCTTCGCCATCGCCGTGCTGATCGCCACGCTCACCCTGTTCTGGTACACCCGCTGCATACGCTCCACCCTCTTGGTGGTCACTGCCTCCCTGGTGGCAGTGGTATGGCAACTGGGGCTGTTGCCAACGCTGGGCTACTCGCTCGATCCCTATTCGATTCTGGTGCCGTTCCTGGTTTTCGCCATCGGCATGAGCCACGGCGCACAGAAGATGAACGGCATCATGCAGGACATCGGCCGTGGTATCCCCAAGCTGCTGGCGGCGCGCTTCACCTTTCGCCGCCTGTTCCTGGCCGGCATGACCGCCCTGCTGGCCGATGCAGTGGGCTTCGCGGTGCTGCTAGTGATCGATATCCAGGTCATCCGTGAACTGGCCATCGCCGCCTCCATCGGTGTCGCGGTGCTGATCTTCACCAACCTCATCCTGCTGCCGATCATGCTCTCCTACACCGGCGTCAGCACGCGGGCCGCCCAGCGCAGCCTGCGGGCCGAGCAGGCCGACGCCCGTGGCCAGCGCAAGCACCGCCTGTGGTCGTTGCTCGATGGCTTCACCCGTCGCCCCATGGCCAGCGTGGCAGTAGCCGGCGCGCTGGTGATCGGCGTAGGCGGTTTCATCGTCAGCACCCACCTGAAGATCGGCGACCTGGATCCGGGTGCGCCGGAGCTGCGCCCCGACAGCCGCTACAACCGCGACGTGGCCTTTATGAACGCCAACTATGGCGCCTCCAGCGACGTGTTGGCGGTACTGGTCAGCAGCCCGGACGGCCAATGCGCGCAATACGACATCCTCAACCGGGTCGATGCCCTGGAATGGCAACTGCGCCAGCTCCCTGGTGTGGAGTCGACCCAATCGCTGGCCCTGCTCAACCGCCGCATGATGGTCGGGCTGAGCGAGGCCAATCCCAAGTGGTACGAGTTCATGCCCAACCAGGGCATGCTCAACTCGGTCGCCGCCAGCGCCCCTCGTGGCCTGTACAACGATGGCTGCAGCCTGCTGACGCTGTACATCTACTTGCGCGACCACAAGGCCGACACCCTGACCGCCGTGGTCGACCACGTCACCGCATTCGCCCGGGTCAACGACACCCCGGACGCGAAATTCCTGCTGGCCGCCGGCAACGCCGGCATCGAGGCGGCGACCAATATCGTGGTCAAGCAAGCCTGGTGGCAGATGCTGGTGCTGGTGTATGCCGCCGTGGCGCTGCTCAGCCTGATCACCTTCCGTTCCTGGCGTGCGGTGCTGGTGGCCGTGCTGCCGCTGATGCTCACCTCGGTACTGGCCGAAGCGCTGATGGTACTGCTGGGCATGGGTGTGAAAGTGGCGACCCTGCCGGTGATCGCCCTCGGCGTAGGCATCGGCATCGACTATGCGCTGTACATCCTCTCGGTGACCTTGGCCCAGTTGCGCGCGGGCAAGAGCCTGTCGCAAGCCTACTACCGCGCCCTGCTGTTCACAGGCAAGGTGGTGATGCTGACGGGGGTGACCCTGGCGATCGGCGTGATCACCTGGGTGCTGAGCCCGATCAAGTTCCAGGCCGACATGGGCCTGCTGCTGGCCTTCATGTTTCTCTGGAACATGCTCGGTGCCCTGATCCTCCTTCCCGCCCTGGCGCACTTCCTGCTGAAGCCGGAGCGGCTCGCTACAGCCTCGCGCGAGCAGCAGGCGCCAAGCGGCCTGACGTCTGCAGTCCGGTGAAAACGGCCTGAACACACCGCCGCAATAGCAAAGGCGCCCACTCGGGCGCCTTTGTGCATGGATAACCAAACATCACGGCACTGCCACTTCCCATGAAACCTGCAGCTGACAACCCGAACGGGCCGGTCGTGCTGTTTTCGTCGGGTACGCCTGGCAGGCAGAGACGCCTCGCAAATCAGGATCGGGCTTGCGCCGCTACGCAGAGCGTAGCGGCGGACGCGAGTTCAGTCGGGTTGCGGCGCAGAGGACTGGGTACGCGCCAGCATTGCCTGAATTTCCTGGGTGGCCTGACGCGTGTTCTGCGCCAGCTTTTTCACCTCGTCAGCGACCACCGAAAATCCACGCCCTACCTCGCCTGCGCGAGCCGCCTCGATGGCGGCGTTCAGCGCAAGCAGGTTGGTCTGCTCGGCGATGCCCTTGATCACGCTGACCACCTGAGCAATCTGCCCGTAGGTGTCCTGGTTGTGTTGCAGCATGCGTTCATGCGCCGCCTGGGCGTTGCGCTCATCGGAGATGTCGCGCACCGCCCCGATCACCCGGTAAAGCCGCCCCTGCTCATCGCGCACCGAACGCCCGCGCTCCCGAAACCAGATGTAGCCCCGCGTCTTGTGGCGCATCAGGTATTCGATCACGTACTCGCCACTGCCGGCTGGATCGACGATCTCTCGCTCGAACAGACCGGCGATGGCCCCGAGATGGTCCGGATGAATGAGGCTGGCCTGACTTTCCAGGCCATCGGGCAACTCGTCGCGGCTATATCCAGTCAGTGAGCGAAACTGGTTGGAGATGCGCATGCTGCTGGCCGGATCGTCGATGCGCCCGTTGACCACGATAAAGTCCCAATAGCCTTCGGTCAGCGTCGACTGCGCTAGCTCCCATACCCGGGCTTCCTGCTGGCAGTGCTGCAGCACCTCGTGTTGCTCATGGCACCGGTCATGCAGTGCCTCCAGCTCCAGCGTCTGGCGCTGCACCTGCTCCTGCAACTGGCGCTCGCGAACAGTGGCCTGTTGCTGCGCCTCGGCTTGCGCATCGAACTGCGTCTGCAAACGCGCTTGCTGCTCCTGAAGCTGGCTCAGGTGGGCAGCGACTCGCGCCAGCGCATCGTTCAAACGGGGCTGCTCGGCCAATATTGCACAACGAGCCGACGCAAGCTCCGCGCCCCGGCCCAAGGCCTCGAGCTGCTGCTCCAGCGCCTCGGCGATATCACGTCCTCGATCACGAAAGAACATAACGGCTACTCCCGTCAGATGGGCGGCGGCCTGGGCGCCGCACGCTGCTTGATCAGTTGCCACTGCTGGTCGATGACCTGCTTCTGCTCGGGCTTGAGCGGCTCGAGAAAGTACAAGCGGCGACGCTCGCCGACTGCCGGCACGAGACTCGGCGCCTGCCGGGCTAACTCGATCATTTCCGGCAGATCAGCGCGCAAGGGCGCGTAGAAATGGGTGGCCTGGGTATTCAGGCGGGCGTTTTCGGCCGTCAGCATGTAGTCGATGAAGCGATAGGCCAGCTCTGGCGCCTTCGCATCGGCGGGGATGGTCCAGCTGTCGACAGTCAGCAGCGCGCCCTCCTGCGGTACCAGGAACTCCAACGATGGCCGCGTCGCAGCCGCCTGCAGCGCATGCCCACTCCAGGCCATGGTCGCGCAAAGGCGCCCGGCAGCCAGCGCCTCTATATAGCCCTCGTTGTCCAGTGTACGCACGGCGCCAGCGCTGACTGCCAGAGACGCACCGACTGCCTGCAAGCGCCTGGGCGTAGCATCGGAAAGACGCCGTCCCTTGGCGTTCATCCACAGCGAGAAGGTTTCTTCCGGCGCATCCAGCCAACCGATGCCACATGCTTTGAGTGCCTGAACATAGGGCTCATCGAACAACAGGCGCCAGCTCGGTGGTGCCTGCCGGCCCAATGTACGCTCGACCTGATCACGGTCGATCACCAGGCCAACGGTGCTCCACAGGTACGGCACAACATAGCGCGGCGCACCGGCAAAGCTCGCCAGGGCAGCCGTCAATTTCGGATCGAGGTTGTCGTAGTGAGGCAACCTGTCCAGTGCCAGTTTCTGCAGGCGGCCCTCCTCGATAAGCCGCTGCAACTGGAAATGCGAGGGCACCACCAGGTCAAAAGACGAACCCTGACGGAGCGCCTGGTCCAACTCCTGGGCCGTCGTGAAGGTCTGGTAGTCGACAGCAATTCCGCTGTCGTGCTCGAAACGGGCGAGCACCTGCGGGTCGATGTAGTCCTTCCAGTTGTAGATCCGTAGCGTCTGGGCATGCCCGCTGACACTCGACAGCATGAGCACGGCTAGCAGCAAGCCTCTCATCATCCGACTCCCCTGATATTGTCGATACTCAGTGACAACGCACTACGCAAGGGCAACTGACGCTGACCTTGCGTGTGCGGGCGCGCCTTCAGCCACGCCTCAGCTGAGGCATGGTGTAGTGCGTCTAGTCGAGGTCAGGTGCGAACAACGGGCGTTTCATATAGAGCTTGACCCAGAGCAGCGCGATGATGCTGACCAGCAGCAGGATGGCGCCGAGAATCTTGTAGACCAGCACGGTCATTTCCGGTGACGGGGAGTTGTTCATCGCGACATAGAGCATGGCGCCGATGCCGATGATCTGCGGCAGCGGGTAGAACGGCGTCTTGAAGGGACGTGGCTGGTGCGGCAGGCGGCGACGCAGTACAAGCACATCGATATGCGCCACCACGTAGGCCAGCAGCCAACTGGTCGAGGCCGCGATCACCAACGGGATCAGCGAGTCGATGTCCATCAGCAGCAACGGGATAGCGATGATTACCGCCATGAACACAATGCCCACCCAAGGCGTGCCGAAGCGCCGGCTGATGATCTTCATCTGCGGAAAGGCCTGCCCGTTCTCGGCCATGCCCTGCAACATGCGCGGCACGGCCGCCAATACAGTGTTGACCGTGCTGCAGGTAGCGGTCACCGCCATCACCGCTGCGATGATGAGACCGGCCTTGCCGAACACCGCATGAGCGTAATCCAGATAAGGCAGCGGCGAGCCGGTGAGGGTTTCCACATTCAGGTAGTAGGTCGCGCCCCAGACGAACAGCAGAAAGATCCCCAGCATGGCGCACAGCGACAACATCATCGCGCGCGGGATATTGCGCTGTGGGTTGTCCACTTCATTGATCATCGGGCAGATGAACTCCACCCCTACCATCAGCCACATGGCCATGGCGATCAGACCGATGAAGCTGCCATTTAATATCGGCTCCAGGCTCAGGCTCACCGGCGTGCCACTCAGTTCGACATGCGGTTCGACAGCGCCACTGACCGCGCAGAGACCGATCAGAATCAACGCCGTGACCAGGATGAACGACAGCAGGTTCTGCACCTTGGCGAACACATCCGCGCCGAGGATATTAGTCACCACCAGCACGCCGAGCACCAGAAACGGCAGCACCAGCGGTGGGAACATGCCAGGTAGCAACTCACCGATGATCGCATCGACCAGGAACATCTCCACCGGCAGGGCCAGCATGGCAACCACCACGTAGCCGGCGAAAACCGCAACGATGGCCGGGAAGTGGCCGATGGCCTTCTGCGTGTAGGTCGCCAGCGTCCCTTCCTGGGGAAACATCAAAGACAGCTCGGCAAAGCTCATGGCGTTGAACTGCGCCAGGACGAAGGCGACGACGAGCGCGGCTATGAAGCCCATGCCACCTATGCCGATGCCCTGCGTGGCGGTGATCATCGAGCCCTGCACGATCACCAGGCCGACGCAAATCGCCATCATGGTGATGAAGCCCAGTTTCTTGTGCTGCTTGAAGGTCGCACTCCCCGCCTTCATCGAGGCAATGTCAGGGGCGTTGGTCTTGTTCATTCGATTATTCTCCCGCTCGGGCCTTGCGGCCCAGTGGTGCCCATGGATATGACGTCGGTCGAGCGCCGCGTCGACTATCACTGTGCTACTGCGCCGGGGGGTAATTCTTGCACCAGGCTGCCGCCGCCTTGCCCAGGTGTGTCAGGGCCGAACATTTCGCCGGACGCAGCCATTGAGCACGCATAAAAAACCGGCCGCTGGCGCTATGCCAGGGGCCGGTCAGCGTAACGCCACACTGGGCTTCAGCCCTGGGCGATGACCGCCTTGAGCATGCTCTTGAAGGTTTCGATCTGCTCGGCGCTGAAGGCGCTGAACACCTTGTCCTGCTGCTCACTGGCGATGCGCCAGAGCGCTTCGGCCTGCTCCACGCCCGCGGCGGTCAGCACGTAGCGCTCGTCGGTATCAGCCACCATGCCCTTGCGCTTGAGGATCGCCACCGCCTGCTCGATCTCGCGCACCGGCATGGCGACTTCGCGCAGCAGGTCGCACATGCTCAGCCCCGCATCGTTCTCCAGCACCATCAGCATGCGCGCCTCGCTGGTACGCAGCCCGGTGGAAAGCTGGCGCGGCTGGTAATTGCTCTGGTAACTGCGCACGGCCTGAGTCATCAGGTAGTAGAGGTTGTTACTCAGGCGCCCCTGAAACGCGCTGCTGGGCTGCTGGCCTTCGCTTTTCTGGGTCATGCGCGTGTGCGGCAGCACCATCGAATAGGCGCCCTGGTGATAGAGCAGCGGCGAGCGGCCCAGGTCATCAAAGGCCACCACCTTGCCAATCAGGATCCAGTGGTCACCACCGTCGACCTGCTGGTGCATCTCGCACTGAAAGCGTGCCGCGCAATCGGCCAGCAGCGGCGCACCGCCCTCCCCGGCCTCGTGCACGATGCCCTCGAACTTGTCGTCACGCGGCCGGGCGAACTGATTGGAAATATCGATCTGGTCGGCGGCCAGCACGTTCACCGCGTAATGCGTGGCGCGCTGGAACACTTCGTAGCTGCCGGAGCGCTTGTCGATGCTCCACAGCACCAGGGCCGGATCCAGCGACACCGAGTTGAAACTGTTGGCGGTCACGCCGACCTTCTCGCCATCGGGCGTGGCAGCGGTGATGACGGTGACGCCAGTGGCGAAATTACCCAGCGCACGGCGAAAGGCGCGCGCGTCGATGGAAGTGCTCATGGGGATCTCCCTGGCCGCTGCGATGCGGCTTATTGTTCGAGTAGCGGGGCCGCTAGCGGCCCCAACGCAAGGTAACCAGACTCAGACCATGCTCGGATCCGGCTCCAGGCCCATCAGCTCACGGCCGAGGATCTGCGCGCAGACGTCGTAGTCGGTGTAGGCATGGGCGCCGGTCATGTGCGAATCACGGAACAGGCGCTGCATCTCGTTGCTCTCGAACCAGGACGTACCACCAGCGGCCTCGAACAGACGATCCACGGCCTGGATGCACATCTTCACCGCATAGGCCTGGTTGGTGCGCCAGAACGCCAGGGTTTCACGACCTGGGTACTGGTGACGCTCGGCATGCTCGGCGTGCTCGGCCCAGGTCTTTTCCAGGAAGGCCCGCGCGGCGCCGACCTGATGGGTGGATTCGGCCAGGCGCATCAGCGCCGGTGTGGCAGTGCCGACATTGACGCCAGTGTAGGCGCGCACGCGGTTCTTGGTCTTCTCCTTGTAGGCTTCGAGCATGCGCTCGGCCACACCCAGGCCGATGGCGGCAAAACCGCTGGCGAAGTACGGGCGATAAGGCGCGTAGAAAATCTTGCTGTCGGGGTACAGACCGAACCCGGCGGACTTGCCCTCCATCATGTCCTTGGCCTTCTGGATGCGATGGCTGGGCACGAAGGCATCCTTGATCAGCAGGGTCTTGGTGCCGCTTCCCTTCATGCCAGCGGCGAACCAGTCGTCGCGAATCTCGTAGTCGCTGCGCGGCAGCACGGCGAAGCAATAGTCCTGGCCGCCCTCGCCGTTCTGCCGACGGCAGCCGACGATGGCCCATTCAGCGTGATCGCTGCCGCTGCTCCAGCCCATCTCACCGTTGAAGATGACGCCGCCTTCCACCTCCTCCACCTTGCCGAACGGCGCGATGCTGCTGCTCGCGGTGGCATCGGGGTTCTCGCTCCAGACCTCGTCCTGCAACTGCTTGGAGAACAGCGCCAACTGGTGGCTATGGGTGCACAGCAGGCTGAAGGCCCAGGCGGTGCTCGCACAAGCACCAGCCAGCGCGGCGACGCAATCGGTGAACTCCGGCAGGGAGATTTCCAGACCACCATAGACCTTGGGCTGGAAGGCACGGTGCATGCCGATGCTCTTGAGCAAGGCGATGTTCTCCTCGGGCACCTTGCGCTCCTGCTCGGCACGCGAAGCATTGGCAGCGATAGCCGGGAGGATGGCTTTGAGGTCTTCGAGGAGCGGATTTGGCTTTTTCATCTGAGTACGAGCCCTGATTATTGTTAGCTGTAGATCGCGGCAGGCGACTCGTTGGCGACACTGACAAGCTGCTCGTGCAGCCCGTCAGCCTGCGCATCAAGTGCGATTCCGGCCGAGGGACGCGCTCATTATGGGTACTGGCCAGCGGGCTAAAAATGCACCTTACGAGGACTCGATTGTACTTTTCATAGGAATTTGAGCGGCAAGACGCAAAAAGTTAATCCATTAATGAGTTTCCCCTTTCACCCCCTCTCAGGACGCGCCCGATGCCCGCCTTGCCCTTCTATGCACGCCCTCACCTGCTGCGCGCCCTGCGTCACCGCAACTTCCGCCTGTACTTCGCAGGCCATGCCATCTCCACGCTGGGCACCTGGATCCAGCAGGTGGCACTGGCCTGGCTGATCTACCGCCTGAGCGGCTCAGCCGCCCTGCTCGGCCTGACCACCTGCGTCGCCCTGCTGCCGCAACTGTTCGTAGGCCCCCTGGCCGGCGCCTGGATCGACCGCCACGACAAACGCCGCCTGCTCATCCTCGTCGAAGCCCTGCTCGGCGAGCAGGCGCTGGTGCAGGCTCTGCTGACCTGGCTCGGCTGAATCAACCCGACGCTGATCGTTGCCATAGCCGCACTGATGGGCGTGCTCAACGCCTTCGACACGCCCTTGCGCCAATCGCTGCTCAGCCAGTTCGTCGACGACCGCGCCGACCTGCCCAACGCCCTGGCCCTCAACGCCATGCTGTTCACCTCGTCACGCTTCGTCGGCCCGCCCCTGGCGGGGCTGCTGCTGGGCGTATCCAGCGAGACGCTGTGCTTTTTCCTCAATGGCCTGTCCTACCTGGCGCTGGTGATCGGCCTGTTGCTGATCCACCTGCGCCCCACCGAACGCGCCGCTGGCTCCTACCGCGACCTGCTCGGCGAAGGCCTGCGCTACGCCCGGCACAACCCACGCATCCGGGCGGTGATGCTCAGCGTACTGGTGATCAACTTCACGGCCTCGAGCTACGTGGTGCTGCTGCCGGTATTCGCCAAGGATATCTTCGCTGGTGATGCCATCACCCTCGGCTGGCTCTGGGGCGCAGCGGGGCTCGGCTCGCTGCTGTCGACGCTGCTGCTGGCCTCGCGCCTGTCCGTGAACTCGCTGCCGCGCACCATCCTCGCCGCCAGCGCCGTCACCGCCCTGGCCCTGCTGGTCTTCGCCGGCAGCGACTTGCTGCCGCTATCACTCGCCGCCATGGCGGTGATCGGCTTCGGCATCACCGTGAGCAACGTCGGCACCAATATCGTGCTGCAAAGCGAAGCCCCGGAAGCCCTGCGCGGGCGCATCGTCTCCCTCTACACCTCCACCCGCTTCGGCTTCGATGCCCTCGGCGGCCTGCTGGTCGGCCTACTCGCCGCCCACCTCGGCGCGCCATGGGTGATGGCGCTGGCTGGCGGGGGTGTTGTTGGTTTATTGCGGGGGGCTTGGGTTGAAGCGTGGGCGCGGGTAGTGTCACTTCATAGACGCATACAATTGACGTCTTGCGGCAGACGATACCGGGCGAAAAGACACTGTCAGCGAATATCAGCCAAGTATTAGGAGAAGGAAAACGGCAGATAGATCTGTGCTGATAAGGCTGCTTTCGGCCAAGAGCGGACGTTGCTGGTTGGATCGTAATTGATTGCAGGTATTGGCTAACATTCCGCATAACTGGCTGGCAATGAAGTACAGCGAAATTTCCCGTCCACGTTGATGCGGTTGTTAGGCGTTGAGATTACTAATCTTCCGGGTCTTTGTGATCATTAATTATTCGTTCAGCTTCACGGTCGTAGCTGTCCGCCAAACCTCTCAAGGTAACGGCAAATCGCTGAAACCCGGCGTTCTCTATGTCCTCGGCTTTACTCCGGAACTGTTCAGCCAGTTCTCTCTCCGGCTTTCCGGTTGGGTCTACCCAATAGACGCCGCGTGCGTTGTATGTACCTGTCCTGTAACCGTCGCGCATGTCATCAGCTTCACGGTCATTCAATGCGGCAGCGACAGCGCGATGTATCCATAAGCCTCCTGGATCGGGTGGGGTATGAATCAGTACTTCGCCAATATTGATGAATGCAACTTCCAGATGGCCGGATTCCGTACAGGCTTCCTTTACCCTTTGGAGCCATTCAGCAAAGCGCTCTTCGCTGAATGTTCCATCTTGTTGTGCTCCCGGCGGTGTCTTCCATTCATGCAGTAGCCGCCAGGCATTTGTTGCAAGTGCCTTTGATTCCTCGGAGGGTTCTCTCGACGGCTGATCTTCTTTCTTGGAACGGTAGATCAGTCGAATAACTTCGCAAAAGAACTCTGGATCATTTGCCAGTCTGCTTTCAAGGAGTTGGGGCGCGGCACCTCTATGACTGTCTAGCAATGGAACATATGCCCACTCAACCCGAAAGAGATCGTCTTGATTCACCTCAGGTTCGGCCTGAAGAAACTTGATCAGTTCAACGATGTGGTACCCGTCGATGGCGTAACTTGGCTCACTAGAGGAAAGCGCTGCGAGCAACGCTCGGACACATTGGTTACTATCGATTGGCTGTTTGGCATAGCGCATCCTGTCCAGACAGTTGATTGCCGCATGTGGTCTGCCATGCTCAATCAGTTTCTCAATCGAAATAGTAAAATCACCATCGGCCTCATAGGCATTGGCGCCGGTGCGGGTCCAATATTCACTCTCGTGGGCCTGAAGCCATTCTGAAGCGCGATCCCATGTCTCCTTGGTAAAAGGCAAACAAGCCAGAAATTGTCCTGCTTGCTCGGGTGTCCAATCAGATCTATCGAGGTCGTCGCACCACTCCCAGCCTTTGAGATGGTAACGCCTCCAGATAAAACCGCTCACCAAGGCCTTGCGCTTGTTGTCCGCTGAATTCAGGAAATGCGGCAAAAGAGCACGTTCAAAAACGTTATCGGCAATAACGCCAAGCGCGTGCCCTACCCGGCCGGGTGAAGAAACGGATTCGGCAAATCTAATAACACCCTCGGCACCATCTTGCTGAAAGATTTCCGAAATGGCCGTTTCGCGTCGGGCGTCTAGTTTCTTACGCTGCGCCTCCCAATCGCCATTCTCTACGTAGAGATCAAAGTCATCGTCTGTAAAAAGGTGCTGATATAAATTGAAAGGGTTGGCGGGGGCGAGTTGCCCGGCAACGTGTTCAATGCGGGTAATCAGTTCGTCGGGCAATGCCCATTTCGCATCGGAGAACCGCCGGTGTTTCTTTGTGAATTTCGTGAGATGGTCCCAAATCGAAAGTCGTTGCTCTTCGGGGAGCTCTGAAATGGATTGGGAGGCAAGAGCTTGAAGAAGTTGATCAAATGCGGGTTCAGGCAGGTTATCAAAATGATCAATCAATGCGGAAAGCCGCGCGGTATCATGACTAGCGGCAGCCACCGCAAGTTCCGCGTAAAAAGATGCCTGCTGCCAGTATTCCTGATGCGTCACGCCTTTTTCCCAATCATCGGGAATGGTCTTGCGCCAGCTTGGTTTGTGCGACCCGGAAGAGGTCTGATGCTGGCCGGGAAGAAGCTGAATGATCAGATTCCAGGCAATATCCGGCCATTCATTAAGGATCGTTCGCACCGCCACCTTGCGTTTGTCAACAGATGCCAGCGTTTGCGGCAGCCAAGGCAGCAAAATGGTTGCAAGCGAATTGGATGGTCGATTGGCCCACTGGCCGCCGGGATCATGGCTGGCAAGTTCAGCAAGCGCAACACAGACTCGAACCAGATATTGTTCATTCCAGGCCAGCCCTTCCAACGCCCAGAGCAGGCCGGTTAGATAATTGCCGCCGGTGATGCCGTTGCCTTCTTGGGAGAAAAGCTCATCAAAAGGACAGGGCGTCAGACGCATCGCCTTCTCGACCGCATCAAGAAATTCACCCGGGGCGGCTTCGGCTAAAGTGGGCAGTAGACCGTTCAGACTACCCCACAAAACCCAGTTGGCATCAGCCAGAAGTTCACGTATCACCAATACACAGGTTGCTTCAACTTTCCCTTGCGAGCAGTTAGCGCACGCCTCCGGTTGGCTGCCTAGAATGGCCAAGCCCTCGGAAATGCCTTTTCGCAATACATGTGAGCATTTCAGTACCTTGCCGTGAATGCTTGCCGCGTATCGCTCTTCGGCGGGCAGTTCAAAAGCGGGGTCTGGCTCCTTAAGTACTGAAACAGCAAGCGACCTAAAAGTATCGAGGTTCTGATCAAGGATGCGCGATCCCAGCATGCTCCAAAGCTCGGCTCGATTAACAACTTTCCAGATGCCGTTTTTGAGAGATAACGGGCTGTCAGGGCAGTGCAATATTTCCCGAGCCTTCTTTAGCCATTCGTCATAACTGATGCCGAGCAGTTGGGTTATCGCCTCAAGGTCGCATTGACTTTTGTCTTGCCAAGAGCCGAGCAAAATCGCCAAAGCCAGATAGGTGGCGTCCGGGTGCTGGGTCCAATTGGTTTTAGGTTTCTCCTGTGCCGCCTTGAGCTCCTCGGGCATCTCCGCCACGGCCTTTTGTTTAAAGGCATCCAGAAGGTCGTCCGGTAGCTTGCCGGGTGTGATCGTGCCGGCATCCTGATTCCATGTTTGTACAATATCGACAACCCGTGACCAGACCCATTGCGGATACTGCTGCTGGAATTGGGAAATGTGGGAGTGCAGTAGAGACAGAACAACACCAAACTCGTTACCAAGATCGTAACCGAGCAGATGGAAGTGGTTCAGGAAGTCATAGAGTTCATCACTTGAAACATCGTTGCCGCCGTTTGCAGCCTTCAGGTGGTGTTGAATGACCTCCATTTTCTCGGTGCTCTTGGGTGGGCTGAAATTCGCCTGCTGGACGTTTCTGAAAAACTCATCAACGTTTTTTGTGTGCCTCGCCTGGTTTAGCAACCATTGCACATTGTGTGCATCGGTCGCGCTGAGCGGTCCTGTGATCAGCGCAATAACATCCTTATCCCTAGTGAACACCTTGGGGTTTTTGAAATCATTCCAGGCGGCCTGCATCACCTCTCCAAACAGGGCGCTGCCCTGCGTGATGGCAATGGAATGTTTGACCTGCCCGAGAAGTTTCCGCCGCTCCTTGCTGTTTACATTTTCCACGACAACAACGAGGTCGTCTGTATCAAAGCCGTCGATCTTGCCCTGAAGTTTGACTTCCGCAATAGGCCAGCAGGGAAGACAGGGGGCGTGTCCTCCGGTAAGCATCAGCGCGACAAATGACGCCTGGACATGCGCTTCAAAATGAACGCCGCCACCGCCGGTGGAAAATGGATTGCTTAGTTTTTTCTTTTTTACCATCTACGCCACGCCCGGATTCTTATGCCTAAATATAAGTAGACGATACAAGTGGCGTTGTTTTTTCCGTTGATTGTGTCTGATAACGCCCCTTATCCAAGCATAACTCCTTGTTCGGCTTGAGTCTCGCGCCAGAAACGCGACAGAAGGCGAGCACGAAAAGCGACATGAACTGTGCGCACATTACTGGCGGATCAGAGGCATGCCCATGGTCTGCTTTTGGCCCAGACCGTGTAAAAACGCAGCAAGCGATGGCGATCAACTGCTGAGTGATTTTCTTAGTCCCAGGAGGCCGTGGGAGGCTCAATCAGGCGCAATCGGTGATTCTGATTGTATGGGCACTTCCGG